>JBAWYL010000004.1:0-135272 GCA_037143555.1 Chlorobiaceae bacterium | reverse complement strand
GTAACAGGATCAAGCAGTTCAAGATGTGCTCTTACTTTATCGATCAACCCAAGTTTTAGGGGAACTGACATGCTTTTTCTTATCTCCGAAGCCCGGATACGAGCCTTTTTGTATAATGGTTTTAAAACGACAATTTACAAATCCAGCGCAAGATAAAAAACTCTTAATAGTGAGAAGATTTATCCTTGCCGTTTCAAGAAACATGACCTACAGAGAGTGCTGGCCGGCCGATCAATGTGGCTGAAGTAGAGGACGTTATGAGCACGTTCAACCGATCGCCTGCCTGATAATGTTCACGATCAAAAACAACAACCCGACCGGTGTCAGTGCGTCCCCTCAGCTGCTGAGAAGATCGCTTGCTTTCTGATTCAGCAAGAACCTCCACCACCGTTCCGACTGCTTCCTGATACAGTTCATCAGAAATGCTGTTCTGCAGATCAATAATGTCCTGCAGCCTGCGTTTTTTCACCGCCTCAGGAACATCATCCTCAAGTGTTCGCGCTGCAAGAGTTCCAGGCCTTTCTGAGTAAAAAAACATGAATGCCAAATCAAATCTGACCTGTGAAAGAAGTTGAAGCGTAGCCTGATGATCTTCTTCCTGTTCACCGCAAAATCCGGCGATAATATCGGTTGTCAGTACCACTCCGGGAATAGCCTCACGAATCAACGCTATTTTTTGCCTGTACTCTTCAATGGTATGCCCGCGGTTCATAAGATCAAGCATTCTTGAAGAACCTGACTGTACCGGCAAGTGAATATGATTGCAGATATTTGGTCGATCGGCAATAATACGCACAAGTGACTCTGAGATATCTTTCGGATGGGAGGTCATAAACCTGATTCTTGCCAGGGGCGCTTCGCGACTGACCGCGTCCAGAAGAGCAGCAAAGTCACGACCAATTTCCGGATCGCAGTATGAATTAACATTTTGCCCCAGCAGGGTAATCTCCCTGTAGCCGTCCGTAACTAGCTGCCGTACTTCGGCAATAACTGCATTGAAGGGATGACTGCGTTCTCTTCCTCGAGTAAACGGGACAACGCAAAATGCACACATATTGTTGCACCCCCGCATGACCGGTACAGAAGCACTTATTGACCCCTGTCTGACAGGATCAATACCTTCATAGGTTTCAGCTGCATTAAACTCTAAAGAGGCAGGTCTCTGTCCGGCGCGAACCTGCTCAATAAGCAATGGAAGAGAACGGTAGGAATCCGGGCCAGCAAGGAAATCAATTGCCGGAGAGACAGAAAACATCTCCTGCCTTTGGTATTGAGGTATACAGCCGACTACACCAACAATCAAACCTTTTTGCCTTTTTTTCAACCCCTGAAGATGCTGCAGATAATGTTCAATACGATCGACTGCATTTTCCCTGACAGCACAGGTATTAAGCAGAATAATACCAGCATCAGCCTCCATATCTGCGAGGGAATATCCTTGCTGCTGCAATAAGGCTGTTATGATTCCGGTGTCAGCCTGATTCATCTGGCATCCGAACGTATAAAGATAAAAAGTGTTATCCCAACCTGAGCTTATCATGAAACCGTTTGTTCCTGTACCATATTGTTAAAATAGTAACACCTTACAAAAAAGGAACTTCTCTTCCAGAAATCATCCCTCCTCTTCGGCAACTTGCCGGGCTACAAAAACCGATAAAAGACCGGTAACCGAGAATTGTAAAAGAGGAAAAAGCCCTGCTCCAAACAAGATCGGCATTGACGGCCCATACTGCCATAGATGCAAGATAAAGATACTCACATACTCAACCGCATAAGCAGAAACAACTCCGGAAAGAAAAAAACACAGACTATTATACAAACCAAGCGGCCAAAACCATCTGCGAGCCAAGAGAGCCGTTATGCAGTAAAGCCCCATTATACACAGGGTATCCATAGCGGCCATCAAGAGCATCATTGGCACGTAGTCCGATGCCCTCATTTCAGGATGTGCCTTATAAAGCAGTCCATTCAGGGACTCCCAACAGAAATTGGTCAAAAAAGCTGTTATTGCAAGCGCGATAAAAAAAATCACCGGTTTTTTCGAGGCTGTCTCCATAATGCAGTACAAAGGTATCGAGAATCATGTAAAAGAACGATGGGGGACATAATAGCCCCCCATCTTTTTACTTTACCACAATCCCGAAGTATCCATAAGGGACTCTCCAGACAGGCTTTTGACATATTCCTTCAGACACCGAAATGAATATGTTTGAATTTTTCAAGCAGCACTTCAGCTTCGTCCTTGCATTGACCACAAACCGTACCAAGTTTGGTGCGCTCCTGCAGTTCAAAATAGGTACGTGCCCCCTCAAGTACTGCATCCTCAATATCATGATCGGTAATGCTCATGCATTGACAGATCACTTTGGCCTCTTCCTGCTTAACCTTGTCCTCCCGACCGTTGCGGGTATAGTAATTATTGATTGCAGCCCGCAAAGCCTTATCACCAAGCACTGAACAATGAATTTTGTGATCCGGCAGACCTCCAAGTGCCTGAGCTACCTCTTTGGGTGAAATATGAAATGCCTGATCGAGCGTCCTGCCCTTGACCATTTCGGAAAGGATGGAAGTGCTGGCTATAGCGCTGGCACATCCATAGGTTTTCCACTGACAGTCAGTTATCACCTCTTTTTCCTTGTCTACCTTTATCACAACCATCATCTGATCCCCGCACTGCAGGTTTCCTTCCATACCAACACCATCGAATTCATCAGTATTCTCTCCCTGAAGAATATTCTTCGGGTTCATAAAATGTTCCTTCAGTGTCTCACTATATGCCCATTCACCTGCTTGCAGCATGCAATCCTCCTTTTATATAAGCCGTTGACATGTTTCTGATTCTTTCAATAATTCCTGGTAACACATTGAGGAGGTAATGCACTTCCTGCCTTGAACTTTCACGACCCATACTGAATCGTATAGAGCCATGTGCAAGTTCAGCATCCACTCCAGTCGCAAGAAGTACATGCGAAGGGTCCAGAGATCCGGATGCACATGCCGATCCAGTTGAGACTGCAATACCTTCAATATCGAGATAGAGCAGAATAGCCTCTCCTTCCACTCCTGTAAATGATACATTAAGCGTACTGGCAAGAGAATCCGTAGGATGGCCGTTAAAATGGATATCATCAATACTTGCCGCAATCCCGTTTCTAAGGATGTGCTTCAGCTCAAGCAATCGTTCCTCCTCCCCCGGCATTTCAAGGGCTCTCATTTCAACCGCTTTTCCTAGGCCGAGAATACCGAGGGTATTTTCGGTACCTGCACGCCGACCAAGCTCCTGATGACCACCCCGTATCAATGGGCAGTAGGGCACACCTTTTTTTACAAACAAGGCGCCAATACCTTTCGGACCATAAATTTTATGAGCCGATATTGTAAGAAAATCCACACCAAGCTTTCTAACATCAACAGGAACTTTTCCTACTGCCTGAACGGCATCGGTATGCATCAATGCGCCGCTTTCATGCACCATTTTTGCTATAGTTTCAATATCCTGCAGCGTTCCGATCTCATTGTTAGCCATCATGATCGAAACCAGACCGACATCATCTCCAAGCATCCCTGAGAGCTGATCGAGATCTACTTTGCCATATTGATCAACATCAAGATACTTTACCCGCACACCCCGGTGAGCAAGACATTCAGATGTCTCAAGAACACAGGGATGTTCAATTTTAGTGGTAATAATTGAACTTCTCATCTTCGAACCGGGAATACACTGGCTGGCTCCACAGATGAAAAGTGAAAGCACTGTATTGTTTGCTTCCGATCCACTACCCACAAAAACAATTTCCTTTTCGGTGGCCCCAATAAAATCAGCTACCATCCGGCGGGCATTCTCAACATTTGCCCTTGCTTCACGCCCGTACGAATGCATGCTGGAAGGGTTGCCAAACATCTCCATGGCGGCAATCATCTCCTTTTTTACTTCAGGATGCAGCGGAGTCGTGGCATTGTTATCAAAATAAACCTTCATTTCTTCCATAATACTCTCAATATTCTGGGGTTAGCGGTATGCCATTACTCAAGTATACTTTATTCATAGCGTTTACTATTATTCAAAAATCCTTTTCAACATATATCTACGACTGTTATCGGGCATGCACAACAGTAATCTTTCCGTTCAATACGCAATAAAATAATAGCCAATAAACACACGTTATCACAAAAAACAACCTGTTCAAGAGTCCATAATTTATGAGCTACTAAATCACTTCAAATAAATCGGCAAAAAAAACTCACTCCTCTTCAATTCTTGAAATAGCAAAATTTGGCCGTAAAGTGAAATTATAAGCATACCGATGAACTATGCATCAAAAAATGTTTAACCATCACAACCAGCATCTAAGAGGACTTAATTTATCCAGTTTTTAGCAAAAAAACCAATCTATCTTTAAAAAAAAGTTATCCTCACAAAAATAGTCAATGCATTTTAAGTATACGGTCAGTAATCGGAGGGAGTTTTTTTCCGTTGAGGTACAACTCGACATATTTTGGTCGACCAATGTTAACCCAAAAATTTTTGCGAGCCTCGTATCGAAGCACCTGACCTTTTTTAAACGTTCCACCAGGGTATGCCCTGGAGCTGTCATCTGCGATAACCTTAACCCATGAAGATTCTTCCATTAAACGAACAACAAGGACCTTTCGGTAAGGTGACGATGGATGAAAAGAAACGTTTTTTGCCCACTTTCTGGAATTTGAGACAGGAACGGAAACTGCAGATGCTGCTTTTTTAGGCACTGATGCAGCGGAAACAACAGGAGCAGAAGCCGCCTTTGCGACAGAATGAACCTTGGAGGGCGTGGGCTGATCAGCAGGTAACGGCACAACATTTTGGGCAGGCTTATTCTCTCTGGAAATCACCAGAGAATCAACAATCTGTTCGGCAACAGCCACCGTATCTTCTCCTGTTGCTGCAGGCAGACTTACAGCAACGGAAGAGTGGTGAGCTGAAAAGTGGCTCTTACCGTTTAAAGAAAAGAAGGCAAGTCCAGCTACGAGGACAAATAATATGCCAATAATCAACAATATCAAAGATCCGGTCGACCGTAGAGTACGATAGTTCGTATCCGGGATCGGCCTTGTTTCTTTCTTTTTGAAATCTTTATCGATTGATAGGTCAAGCTTGAGTACACTTGTAAACTGCAGTTCCTTCTTGCATTGTTCAAAAGTTTCATCGTTTCCAACCTCCATCAGGAGCGCATATTCCTTGATAAAGGAGAAAATATAAGCCTTGGGGAGAAAGCTGAACTCTCCTTCCTCAATTTTTTCAAGATAATTCTTCTGAATCGTTGTTAACCGACTGACATCTTCAATGGAAAGGTTTCTTTCCATTCTTGCATTTTTCAGCTCCCTTGAAAGAAGCTCCAATGCCATGCTGGTTGATGTCTTTTCCGTCATATAAAATAATCCTGCTTACTTACAATAAATGAAGGAAATTCAAAAACTTTCAGTCTTGTTAATTTACAAAAAAGCCATAATGCTTATCAACAAAAGCCATGATTTTACGTTCTTCGTTATGATCATTTCAACAAAAAAACGAAGAATTCATTCGAAAACAGTTTCTTTATCACTCCTTAATCAATTCCGTAAGAGGAAATATTCATCCATATTTCACGACTGACATTAGAGCTTTCACCAAGAGCAGACAATGCTGCCGACCCGGAAACCGTCCCCTGCATCTCCTGGCCAATCTGTTGACGAAGCCGTTCAAGCTCAACACCACTATAGTTTTTCCATAGCAGAAAAACCCTGTCGCGAGGGAAAAACAGTTTTTGCAACCTTGCTCCCGTCACATTGTCGACACGATAGAATGAAATTCTCGAAAGAGTCTGGAGTAATTCTGGGTGCTCAGATAACAATGAAAACTCTTTAATCGATTGCAGATATGAATACCTTTTTTCCGCTGCGAAACGATTATTAATACTTAAAGTATAATAAGGAATAAGATCATCGGTAATAACAATAAGATGTTTGTAACTCGCAAGTGAACCGGAAATTGGTTCATAGAATGCTTTTCTAAACCACTCCTGTTCAGCATAACTCTGCTGACTGCCGGGAGGACTCGAAGCAAGCTCACGCCTGAACGCTTCTATTCTTGAACCCGGCGTATTAAGGGAATCGAAACAAACTTCGCTTCGAGCTATCTGTACTTGCCTTCTTCCGATGAGCATGGTACCGCAAAGACTGTCTGATATAAGCGGTTTTATGATTGCCTGATCCTCCTTCAGACCCGACTGAACAGTACGAAGCGTGACCGGGATGAGTTGAATGGCTTCAGCTGCTACAGGATTTATTACCCTCACCTGGGGAAGCAGCTCGATTAATCGGCCTCTTTTGATGTTAAGAGCCTGATCGGCACTTTTGTTTTTTTCATATCCTTCTGCGCGGATAAAAATATCGGCTTTTCGCTGAAGCAGTCCTGAAATCTCGTGCTGCAATTGAGAGATTTCAGCTTCGAGAGCCTCATGACCTTTACCAAGGCTGTAGCTCTTTCTATAAATCTGCAATGAACGCTGCAGGTCCAGATTACCAGCCTGTTCTCCCGCCTCAAACAGCTCAAAAATTCTTGATTTTTCGAGTAATAAGCTTGTCAGACGCCGCGCTGATTTTTTTTCAAGCTGTAGAAGCTCATTTGTCGGATAAGGTGGTGCGAAATATCTGTTGACCGAAAAGCCCTGCTGCAAAGCACTAATCCGCTCCTCATCTTTAAGCGATTTGCTTCCACCAAGCATCAAAAGGGAAGAGGCCTGGGCATACTGCATATTTTTTATGCGGAAATATTCGGCAGCCTCGCGGAAAGGATCAGGTTTACGCACAATGACAGCATTCGATTCGAGACGGAGTATCTGTAAAAGCAAAGGGTTGCGGGACTCCTCAGCAAGAATGAGTGCCTTGAACAAATAAAAGCTGGCATTTCTGCGATGCTTGTCAAGAAGCTGAACACTTTTTGATGCCGCTCTGAGCGCCTGAATCCTTTGCTCTAAATCACCCTCCATCGCTAAAACCCTTCCCGACTCAGCCGCAATCTTTGCTGCAATAGCATCAGCTTTTTCAGAAACAAGTTCCGGCCGCACCATCTTGCATTGCAGAAGGCCGGCATATGCCGTCATCCTGGTAGCCGGATCATGCACCAAACCCGATAAATGGCGATATATACGTGCGGCCTTTTGAAAATCCCCAGACTTTTGATACAGAGATGCCAGCTCACTTAGAAGAGAAGGAGATGGAGCAACTATGTGCTCAAGAGAAGCCGCAGCCTCGCCAAAGCTCCCCAATTCGCGAAGCCATGCTGCCTTATCGGTAAACAATACCGTACGCATTGAATCGGGAAGTATCCCCATCGGGAGTTTTTCAAGGCGTGCCGTGGTTTTGAGCGCATCGTAATACTCCCCGCTCAGGCCTTCAATGACCCTCTTCTCATTCAATGCCTGGACAACCCTTGGCAAGGTTGCTTTCAGAGTATCAAGGGCTATCGCTTTATTGTAATAATCAAGTGCCTTCCGATAGTCCCCGCGACTGCTGAAGGAAATTGCCTGTTTGTACAATGACTCGGGAGATTCAAGTGGAGTATGATCAGCACTGCATCCTGAAAAAAGGAAATAAAAGCCTAGAAGTACTATTCCTGACGTAAACCGCCGGAAAAAAATATTCATAACACAGAGCCTCCAGCTCCCGGAAGATATTGACCTATCATTGTATTATACCTATAATTAATCCGCAAATCAATAGGTATTTTATATGCAACGCAATTCAATAATGCAAAAATAATACTTATTAGTATTAAAAGAAGAGATATCCCGGGCGACATAGAAATATCAGAAAAAGATCTCTTCTTTATTGAACTCACTATCAATACCTTATAACAGCAGGAGGATATTACTCCACATTATATTGTTCAGCCTTAATATGTTCCAGATTTTTCCGTAACCTTCTATGACAGAAATCCTTTCTATTACGCATAGTGTGCTCTATGAGGCATGGCTTGTGCTCCTCGAATCAGCCCCATTGATACTGATCGGTTTTTTTGTTGCAGCCCTGCTAAAAGCATTTCTTCCTGAAAATTTTATTGCAACTCATCTCGGTAAAAATGGAATAAAAAACATTTTAAAAGCTGCAGCATTCGGCATCCCAATTCCTTTATGCAGTTGCGGCGTTCTGCCTACTGCGGCAGGCTTAAAAAAACAGGGTGCAGGAAAAGGTGCTGTGGCGGCCTTTTTAATATCTACACCAGAAACCGGGGTGGACTCCATAGCTGTATCCTTTGCTCTTCTTGATCCCCTTATGACAGTTCTCAGACCAGTGGTTGCCTTTATTACCGCTGTAGCGGCTGGCATTGCTGTCTCTCTTTCAGAGAGTCGAAACATTGACGGCATTCCAGAGGAGTATGAATCTGTATCAGTTCAGGTTTCAAGCTGCGACTCTTCATGCTGCAGTTCAAAAAAATATCATGCAAAACAAACTATTGCCGAAAAATTTATGAACGGCATGAGCTTTGCATTTGGTGACCTCCTGAAAGATATCGGGCCATGGTTTTTTGCCGGCATCCTGTTGTCAGGCCTGATTTCAGTTTTCATATCCCCTGAAATGATCAGCCGATACTTTTCCAACGAATACCTCTCAATGGCCCTGATGCTGGCAATGTCTGTGCCTCTTAACGTCTGCTCCACCGCATCAACCCCAATTGCGGCAGCACTTGCCTTTAAAGGATTTTCACCCGGAGCTGCCCTTGTATTTCTTCTTGCAGGACCGGCAACCAACGCAGCTTCACTTACCGTGATCTTTAAAATGCTCGGTAAAAAAGCCTCCCTGATCTATCTGTCAGTCATTGCCGGCACGACATTTTTATCCGGTATTGCAGTCAATGCGCTGTACACTTCTCTTGGTCTTAATATCACCAAGTGGATCGCCAATCCTTCCCGAAATGAGGGGAACATGTTTGAAATTGTATCAGCAGTCGTGCTTGTTACTCTGGTGGTGAAAGCTTATATCCCGGTTAAAACGACCGTATAGGCCTGACATGGCTGGTGTTTGTCTTATTTCCATCAAGCTGTTGACCATTGCTGAAGTCCTGGGCCCACGCTTTACCGGCATCGCTCTCAGAGGAGCTCCAGTAATAGGTATTCATAATGCCACCGAGAGCACTGCGATGGATATAGATCTGATTCAACTGTTCCTTGTTTGGTAAAAACCAGTCACAATATCCGTCAACAAAAGTATTAGCCGCAACCTTTGCTCCATACCAGTTAAAAAACCCTTCCACCTTGCCAGAAGAACCCGTCATATCTGCTTTGGCTGCAATAAGACCATGCTGACCGGTAGCATCAACATAAAAGACAACCCCGCCATTATAGCTCTCACCAATTTTTGGTGTTGCCGCAGAGGAAAGTGAAAAAAGAGTCACCATACTCAGGCCGGCAAGCAGGATGATTGTACAGAGCCGGTTAGCATATTTTTTTGCATAAAGTTTCATGAGTCGGTCCGTTTATAATTAAGTGTAAATATTATAGTGTAGGCGATATGCAATTAATATAAAAGGGGACACAGGGAAAGAAAAATTTTCGTATAACAATGGCATTTTTTTTCTCTCACCTTGATGAAATAGTCCACTTAACCATTTTCTCTACATTCGGTTCCATGTTTACGGGTTGACGTTATTTACCATTTCGGTAAAACCGCAGTGACACATATCGGCGATGTTTTCAGGCAAACCTTCAAATACGAAGGAATATTCTTTCCTCCATACACCATCTTCTGTTAATCCTTCCGCAAGAGGAAACACCGACTTATGATCCCTTACATCCCCTATAAAATATCTCTTTTCTTTTGGAACAGGGCGATCTGGATTGCCTTTACTTAACGTATACAAAGCACCGCAAATAAAAGCCGGATAAAATGTTATCCTTTATCAGGAAAAGAACTTCGGCGAGTGAAACAATAATGAGAGATAAAATGGACGGTACAGACGTTTCAATAATCTTGCGAGTTTATGTATCTTCGCTCGAACTTTTTTCTTAAGAAACGAAAATGCACACACCACAATGGAAAGAACGCTTACTATTCTGAAACCCGATTGCGTCCGCAAGCAGCTTATCGGTGCAGTCATCGACAAAATTGAACGTGCAGGGTTCCGTGTTGTCGCCATGAAAAAAATCAAGCTGACAAAGGAAACTGCCGGTGAATTTTATGCGGTACATCGTGAGCGCCCTTTTTATGGCGAACTTGTTGACTTTATGTCTTCAGGACCTTGTGTACCGATCATCCTTGAAAAAGCAAATGCCGTTGCTGACTTCCGCACGCTTATCGGTGCAACCGATCCAGCGCAGGCTGATGAAGGTACTGTTCGCAAGCTTTATGCTGACAGTAAGGGCGAGAACATTGTCCACGGGTCCGACTCTGAAGAGAACGCAGCCATTGAGGCAGGATTTTTCTTTTCAGCTGAAGAGGTTGTCAGAAGCAACTGATTCCTGATAGAGTATAGCACAATAAAAAAAGCGACCGAAAGGCCGCTTTTTTTATTGTGCTATACTCTCAATATCTTGCTTGGTATTAAAGAGATAAACCAAATTAATCACCTGATCTGCTATCTCATAAAAAATGGTAGTCTGCCTGCTTAACACAGCTTTTCGTAGTCCTGGGTTATATGTTGAAACTGAAAATATTTTCGGATTTTGCTCTATCAACTCAATTTTCTTAACCAACTTTTTTTGAAATTGTCGATCTCGCGATGTGTCCATATATGATCAAGGTAATCCAACATCGATTCCAGATTATCAATTGCTTCATCTGTCCAAACAACCTTACAATCAGAGTCCATACTTAGTGACTATATCATTATGTGAATGAACTCTTCCTTCATCAACATCCTTAAGGCCACGGGCTATACCTGATTTTTGTTCATCCGTCAAATCATGCCACCAATCTTTTTGTGTTTCATTTGAATCTTTTACCACTTTGAGATAATCAATGGTTTCATCGTCTTCAAGATTAGCCAACCATTGAATCAATTCAAGCTTGATTGATTCCTGTCCCATAGTATCGCTTTTTATCAGATTTATAAACCAACTTTATTTTGCCCTGACACCTTGACATCACTGCTGATTTCCAAGAAAACATAAATTTTTCGATCACATATTGCTCTCTATCGTATTTCGGAAATATACACTTTCACTTGATTTTTTCGGCACAAAAAGCTACAAGCTCAAGACAGCTTTCGGTTTGTTGGGGTTCAGGAATCACCCCAACCTAAAATCAGAGAATTTGCTGGACAGCACGACAAAACTCAGCCGCACGTTCTACTCTGCGGGTTCCTTCTTGATTTCGGAAAGAAAGGAGCTGAAGGTTTCGCCGTACATCTCCCATACTGTCATAAAGAGTGCAGCAATAATAGGGCCGATAATAAAACCGAAGATTCCGAACAGGCCTATTCCTCCGAGGGTTCCAAAAAATATTAGGAGTGCGTGCATCTGGGTATCGCGCCCGACCAGGATGGGTCGGAGAATGTTGTCGATCTGACCGACAACAAGAATGCAGAACAGGAGGAGGCCTAACGCTTGAGGATAATGACCTGTCGCAAGAAGATAGATGCCCGCCGGAAACCAGACAAGCCCGGAACCGATAATAGGCAACACGGAAATCATCGACATAATAGCGCCCCAGAATATTGCACTTTCAATACCGGCTAAATGCATGGCAACCCCTGCAAGAGTGCCCTGCAGGATACCTATCACCATACTCCCCTTTATGGTCGCTCTGGTCACCGAGAGAAACTTGTCAAGCAGTCGATGCTGATCACTCTCTGTAAGAGGAAGATATGAGAGTACTTTTTCGAGAATCTGCCCTCCATCCCGTAAAAAAAAGAACATGGTGTAAAGAAAGACAAAGAGCAGAAATAGATCATTAAGAGCCGAGTATGTAACCGTTGATACGGTGTCGAAAAGCAGAGAACCCGCTTTACTGATTAGCTCAGTGGCTTTTTGAAGAATATTATCACGATAAAGCTCAAGTTTATCATAAAACGGCAGAGAACGCAAATGTTCGTTGAACGCTGCGGGCTCCTTAAACTGCTGCTGGATCCATGGCACTGCAACACTGCCGATACTGCTCGCCTGGCCAACAACAATACCCAGGAGAACAGCCAATGGAATTATTACAATGAGAAACAACGTAAACATTGTCATTGCCGCGCTCAGGCTTTTGCGTCCTTTGAACCAGAGATCAAAGCGATTGAACACCGGCATAGCGAGAGCTGAAAAAATAGCCGCAAGAACAATAACCATGAGAAAATAACGGATCATGGCAAAAAAAATGGCGGAGATGAACAGGACAATCAGAAGAAGGATCACCTTGTTTGCTTTTATGCTGTTCATAGTCTTTTATGTTGTGTTTTTCTTTTTATAACCATTGCCACATTTAAAACCACTCCTGTGACTCCTCACTGAGAAGTTGTGTACGAACAATGGTAACGGCAAAAATTCCTGCTGTTTCAGCCCGGAGAATTGTTTTTCCAAAAGATATTTCGGAAAAACCCTCTTTTCGAGCATCCTGCACCTCACTTATTGTGAACCCACCTTCACCTCCGATTAGAAAGAGAATGTTTTTTCCAGCGCAATGCACTCCAGGCGCTTCCTCCGAAACCTCGTATGGAATCAATTTCAGGTCGTAACCCGAAAGAGAGATAACCTCCCTGAAAGAGAGTGGCTCACTGAGCTCGGGCAGGTAGTAACGTTTTGACTGCCTTGAGGCTGAAAGCAGAATGGTTCTCCATCTGTTCAGCCTGCCCTGAACTCTTTCACTCGTTGGCTGACTGACGGTACGTGCCGTAATCATGGGAATAATAGTTGAGACCCCGAGCTCGGCAGCTTTTTCCAGAAAAAGCTCAAAGCGCTGAGGAGCCTTCAGCAGGGAGAGTGCAACGGTAACCCGGGTTTTAGGCCGTTCAACCACTGAATAATCGAGAATTTCACCTTCAAGTGATTTTTTGCCAACATCCAAAATCCTGACATTACAACGCAAGCCGTTACCATCGGTAACAAGAATTGTTTCACCAGTTTTTTTTCTCAGTACCCGAACAAGATGATGAAATTCATCACCATCAATAGCAAGCCGACCGGAATCGAGTGTGATGTTCTCTTTAGAGGTATAAAATAGTTCCATCCGTTCTTACTCCTTCACGGCTAAAGCCACTGCAGCAAAAGAGACTCTTTCAACCCCTGCCTGAAGCAAGGCCGAGGCAGCGGCTGCCAGGGTCGATCCGGTTGTCACAATATCATCAACAAGAAGCACATGATGCGGCGTAAAACCTTTTGCTAACTGAAAGGCTCCTTCAGGATTTTTTTTCCGCTCCGCAGCTGAAAGTCCGGTCTGCGAAACAGTGTACCGTTTTCTTACAAGAAGTTGACTCATGACAGGTTTATGCAGCGATTTACCAACGCCCTCAGCTATTTTCTCTGACTGGTTATAGGATCGCTCAATTTTTTTTAGATGGTGCAGTGGAACCGGAACAATGCACTCTATATCCCCGATATCACCATCAGCAAGTATCCATTCACCTAATTGACGTCCAAACATGGTACCAAGAGTAAACAAGCCTTCATACTTCATGGCATATAAAGCCTTCTGCAGCGGGCTTTTTTTATGAAACTGGTATCGACACCATCCTCTCTCAAATTGAAATGCTGCGCCAAATCTTGAAGTAATAACATTTCGCAATACCTGTTCAGCCTCCAAAGAGTTATTAAACGGATCGAAATCAGTCATGCACGAGCTGCAACAACCCTCTTCTGAAGGAAGAAGAAGTTTCCTGCAGAGAACGCAGACATTGGGGAAAAGCAGGTGAAGCAGTTCTTCAAGCACGATAACCTCTTGTTCAGGTTTAACTAAAGCACAAGGCGGCTGCGCCATACATCCCGGCTTTGTTTCCAAGAAGGGCAGGCACCAGTTCAAGTCCGTCATGCATGGAAGGAAGCGTAGATCGGCGGAGCTGATCGAGCGCCGGATCGAAAATAAGGTTTCCAGCTGCTGAAATGCCTCCACCTATCACAAATTTTCTGATATCCATAAGCGACACAACGTTTGCGAGCCCTACACCGAGAATGGAGCCTATCCTGTTCCATACAGCAAGAGAAACCAGGTCGCCCTCCTTGGCAGCATGCTCGAGATGACGCGGTGAAAGCTTTGTAAAGTCATCATCACAGAACTTGCCAACAGATGAACCGGAAGGAGTGGTTTCAATCATCCGGCGTGCAAGTTCCACAATACGCTTTTTGCCGATAAGACTCTCAAGAGTGCCCTTTATGCCTGCATGCATTCCGTGTCCTTCAAAATCAATAATCATGAATCCAACCTCGCCAGCTGTACCGTTAGAACCGCGATAAAGTTTTTTGTTCAAAATAATTCCTCCGCCCACACCGGTACCAAGAGTCACCATGAGAAAATCCCGAAAATCGCGTCCTGCGCCATAAAGCGCTTCACCAAATGCCGCAGCATTAGCATCATTGTCGATAAAAACCGGAATCGACAGCTTTTCGCGCTGCGTCAGTGATTGCTGAAGATTGTCGCGCAAAGGAACAACTGCCCATCCTGGAAGGTTCGGTGGATAACTCAGTGTGCCCGTATCGGCATTGACAGCACCTGGAGCCCCAAGCCCGATTCCTGCACAATCGTCCGGATTCAAGGTCAGGGAAGCAACATGATAAAGATCAGCAATAATTCCAGCAAGCTGTACGACAATACCCCCCGGTCCTGATGCCGTATCAGTCGGAATCGTCCTGTCAGTTATTATTCCAATCTTCTCGCCGACTATTGCAGCTTTGATTGCCGTACCTCCAAGGTCTATACCAATTGCCCATCGGGACATTGTTTCGGTCTCTTTACACTGCGTTATTGAATGCTTAGCTATTAAATGGCCTCAAAAATTTCCGGCCGTAAGATCCTGTTGCAAAAAAGTCGAGTATCTCGATAATTTCCGGCTCCTGAGGCAGTTCCGACTTAACCTTT
Source organism: Chlorobiaceae bacterium (assembly GCA_037143555.1). Taxonomy (GTDB): domain Bacteria; phylum Bacteroidota; class Chlorobiia; order Chlorobiales; family Chlorobiaceae; genus Chlorobium. Next base: position 120,269 of record JBAWYL010000004.1, on the reverse strand, counting down.
TCAAGAGCATTATTAAGCAGAAGGCCTGACTGAAAAAGAATCCTGTAGGCACTTTTAATGAGGGTTATCTTTTCAGAACTGAACCCCCGCCGTTTCAACCCAATGGCGTTAAGACCCTCGTAACGGAAAGAGTCGTGCCCGCCGGCCATGACAAAGGGAGGTACATCAAGCGACGCTCTTGCAATGCCGCCGACCATCGAAAACCGGCCGATTCGCACAAACTGATGCACACCGGTAAGACCACCTATCACAGCATAATCACCAACCTCGCAATGCCCGCCAAACTGGACGGAATTAGCAATAACAACGTGATTACCAATAATACAATCATGGCCTGCATGAACATAGGCCATAATAAGGTTATCAGAACCAATCACTGTTTTACCACTGGCCATCGTCCCCCGATTAAGTGTAACACACTCCCGGATAACCGTCCTGTCGCCAACATAGAGATAGGTTTTTTCGCCGGCGAATTTTAGATCCTGCGGTTCTGTGGCAAGTACAGCTCCGGAATGGATCCTGCAGTCATTTCCAATCCTTGTACCCGACGCTATATGAACGTGGGGAAATATCAACGTACCGTTTCCGATTTCGACATCGTCCTCAATAATCGAGTAAGGGCCAACGGTTACACCCTCTCCAAGAACGGCACTCTTGCCGATCACTGCAGTTGCATGAATGCTGCTTTGCATATAATTTATTCTTTCATTGTTTCAAACTTTTCCACCAGGCCGGGTTGCTTCAACTCCTTGGCAAGAAAGTGAATAATGCGCCTGGCATCCTCATTCCTGCCGACATTGCGATACGCTCTTGCCAGAACATAAAAAAGTCTTGGGTCAGATCCTGGTGAAGAGTGGTTTGTCAATTTTTCAAGGTAGACAATATATTGAGAAGCTTTCTGCTTTTCACCAAGCCGAACATAAAGGGCTACGACTGAACCGGCAAGTTCAGGATTTAAGGGATACAGGGCAGGTGGAAGAAGTTTCCCCGAGGTGTCAAGCACCTGCAACGCAAGCATTCCCCGCGATACTTCCCTGAAGGAACCTGAGGAATCCGGTATTTTAAGCATCCCCTCAGGATCATTTGCCAGCTCAAGAGCCAGCCTTACAAAGAGAGGTGAGTAGTTGCCGCATAGTCTCCTGGACGTTTCTTCAAGAAATACCTGCTGATTATTAATATTTCTAAACCGGTAAACCTCCATAAGGTTTTTGTAAAGCAGCACCGGATCTACATAGCTCATAGGGTCAACGCTTTTAATCGGCACCACTTTATAAACAAGCCCGTCCAGACGAAGATAACCCTCAAGCCCGATCATGCTTTCGGGATCTACTGTCAGGGCAAAATAAACCGGACGTTGGGAAAAGTTGTTCATAAGAATCTCATAAACGGCTATATCCTGTGGCCTGAAATATCCCTGACCATTATAGGTCATTCCGGGCTTTAATAGCCAGGTCATCGTATCAGATGGTGCTGTGGGTAAAGAGTACCCATGAAGACGAGACTCTCGAACAAGTTTCTGACGGGCGGAAAATGCAGGAAGCACCGCATCAACCGAATCAATCGGCATATAGGTAATACCAGCAATTTCTCCATCGCTCATGCTGAACATAACTGGTTTAGCTCCTCTTGGCCTGGTATTTTTAAGCTGTTCGAGATACCAGCCGGTATTTGCCAGACTGAGGTTGACCACCCGCACATCGGTTCTTATACCTGCAACCTCCTGAAGATACCACAACGGAAAAGTATCGTTGTCACCGTTGGTAAACAGAATAGCATCTTTTTCACAGCTCTGCAGCATATTCCAGGCCCAGTCCCAGGGCACATAGTTGCCCGACCTGTCGTGCACCCTGTAGTTTACCTCAAGCATCCTCGCATTGATCAACAGAAAGCCGGCGGTAACCGTCAGCACGGCAAGCAGAAGCTGATTCCTTTTACCGGTAACCTTAAAACGCTCATGAAGCCAATACCAGATACTTTCGATTCCTATCCCAATCCACAGGGCAAAAGCAAAAAAACTGCCGACATAACTGTAATCACGCTCTCTCGGCTGAGGTTCAGTCTGGTTAAGATAGATTACAAGTGCAGCACCGGTGAGAACAAACAGTGCAGAAACAACAAGCCCCATCTTCCATTGGCGCCTGAAATGTGAAATAGCTCCGGCAAGGCCCACCAGAAAAGGAATTCCCCAGAGCACCGACCAGTCGACTCCGGCGCCTTCCATATCATGTTCACGACCGATAAACTGCCAGCCGAAATACCGGAAATACATTTTCTGCATCTGATAGGTGAGAAAATAATCGAGATCACTCGAGTACTGCTGGTAATAATACTGATGTACCGGTTCGGGGGACCAGCGTCTCGGCCAGAGCGGCATCTCCCCATACTGCTCACGGTTTACGTACGAAAAAAAAGCTTCGGGTGTGGAAGGATTATTTTCGTTAAGGGGTGGCCCTGCCTGTGCACGAACGTAGATAAGGCTATAGGATGTATAGCCGATAATAATAAGAAACAGCGACATGAAGACGGTATTCAGGAGTGCTAACCGATGGTTGTGAGAGTACCACGCACCATAACCCAGCACCCCGACAAGCAGAAAAAAACCCCACCATGAGGTCAGATGCAGCAACACCGGAAGCCCTTTAATGACTCCGATATAGATCAGAAAAAACACTCCTACGGCCGATAGAATAAAGAGCGAAAAGGATTTGACCGTTACCTCGTATTTTTTAACATAGTACACAACTGCTACGGCAAAAATCGCAAGCAGACTAAGAAGATGTACCCCAATAGAAAGCCCGATCATATACATGACAAGCAATAACCATCTTTCGTGACCAGGTTTTGGATCCTCTTCATACCAGCGAAGAATCAGCCAGACTACCATGGCCGTAAAAAACGATGACGAGGCCCAGACCCCCGCTTCAACGGCATTAAACCAGAAACTGTCGGACACTGCAAGCGCAAGGGCACCGACTATGGCTCCGCCATAAGCTGATACTTTTTCAGCCGGACTCCAGCTGTCAGGATCGGTTTTACGATAAAGAATGATAAAGCGAATGGTAATAAGGTAGGTCAGCATAACTGTTGCTGAACTTACCAGAGTACTGATCAGATTAACCCGCGCACCGATATCACTGAAAAAAGGAATCATTGAAAACAGGTGGGCGATCAAAAGAAAAAGCGGTGCACCTGGAGGATGAGGGATACCGAGAGTATAGGCCGTAGCTATAGATTCCCCGCAATCCCAGAAAGAAAATGTGGGAGCCATGGTACGGAGATATAAAATCACTGCGGCAAAAAAGAGAACAGCTGCAAGAGTGCGGTTAATCGTCCGGTGTGTCATAAAAAAAATATCATTTCAATAGCCCTGTTACCCGAAAATAAAATCCCCGGCAATAAGATCGGCAAACAAAAAACCTTTTTGTGTCAGGTAAAGACGCCCTTCCTGCTCTTCTATCCATCCTTTCTGTTCAAATCGGGCAATAGTCTGTGCAAGACGAAGTCCTAATTTATTTTCTTTTCGCAAAAACTCAACATCAAGACCGTTGTTTATTCGAAGTGAAAGAAATACCTGTTCGGTAAACCGCTCCTCTGCCGAAAGCTCTTCCCTAAAGGCCACAGCGCTTGCTGGAGTCGCCATATAGCGGGTCAGGCTCGAAACATTTGCGATACGGGTCTCTTGCTCATCAGCAACAAAAAAACTGTGTGCAGATGGGCCAAATCCAAGGTATTGCTCCCGCTTCCAGCTGGAGAGATTATAGCGAGAATGACAGCCCGGCAGACAAAAGTTAGATACCTCGTAATGAGAGTATCCCTGCTTCACCAGTTCACTGAGCGCATGTTCATACAGGGACGCCTGCAGCTCATCATCTGGAACGCTTATCTTGCCCCGTAAAACATCCCGGCAAAGCCTGGTCTTGGGCTCTAATGAAAGCATATAAACCGAAATATGCTGGGGTCGAATCGTGAGGGCCTCATGCAAATCGGTCTCCCATAACGGAAGTGTCTCTCCGGGAACACCGCAGATAAGGTCAACGCTTACAGACTCAAACTTCTGAAGCGCCCTTGCAGTTGTCTCTTTCGACTCAAGCGCAGTATGCGCCCGGCCGAGCGATTTCAACTTTTCTGCTGTAAAAGACTGAACACCAAGACTCAGCCTTGTTATGCCGGCAACCCGGAGTTCATCCATGGCATCCCCCCCAAGGTCTTCCGGATTAGCCTCAAGCGCTATCTCAATATCGGGCGCAAAGCTGCACAAAGCGGCAACATTGTCGAGCCATTCGGCCAAATAGCGCACAGGCACAATCGAGGGAGTTCCTCCTCCAAAATGAATGGCGCTTATCGTCCGTCCTTTCAATTCAGACGAGCGATATGCTGTTTCAAGAGAAAGAGCCTTGAAAAAAGCTCCGATATGGTCCGTTCGCGTAACGAGATAAAAATCACAGTAGCTGCAACGGGTTTTGCAGAAGGGAATATGCACATAAAGACTCAGCATACTGTAAAGAAACTCGCGCAGGAGAGGCGCTTATAATCAGGCAAGGGCAAGAATATACTCCGTAACAGCTTTATAGAGATCATCAGCTACAAATTCGGGAATGATGTTGCGCTGCAGACAGAGCTTCTCCTCATTATGCCCTGTTCTTACCAGCACCGTCCTTAGACCTGCACGAATACCGCATTCAACATCAAGCGTTTTATCTCCGATAAAAAAAGATGCGCTTCTATCAACAATAAGCCCTTCGGCACGAAATTCACCAATGGCAAGCTCAACCATACCTGTAGCCGGTTTCCGGAATTCCATAAAACGATCGTAATCCGGATGGGGATATTCAGGATGGTACGGACAGTAATAGCAACGATCAAAGCCGGCATTATTGGCCAAAAGCAGTTCGTTCAGATAGTGGTTCACCTCTTCAACCTGCTCCACCGTAGCTATCCCCCTTGCAATACCGGCCTGATTGGTCACAATGACAATCCGAAACCCTGCACTCTTTGCAAGTGCAATAGCCTCGTCAGCCCGATCAATCAGAAGGAGCTGTTCTTTGGAGTAAATGTAACTTCCTGTATCCAGATTGATCGTGCCATCCCTGTCAAGAAAAAGAACCTTTATTGTCTGCATCGTCATTCCCTATTTGTCAAGAAGTTGACGATAGAGCTGATCATACTCTTCAGCGGAGTTTTTCCAGTTAAAATCCCTGTTCATGGCTGCAGTGACAATCTGCTCCCAGCTCTCTTCATCATGATAGCATTCAATAGCCTCATTGAGCTTGCCAAGAAGGGAATCGGCGGTATAGTTATGAAAAATAAATCCCGACCCTTGTTCATCGGCAAAATCGTCTATGGTTTCAACAATCCCGCCTCCGGCATAAGCCACAGGTATGGTTCCGTAATTCATGGCAAACATCTGGATCATCCCGCACGATTCAATCATACCGGGCATAAGCAGAATGTCCAGCCCCGCTATGGCAAGGTGAAAAAAAGTATCGGAAAATTCGGCATGCAAACTCACCTGCTCTGGATGCGCAGCAGCAAAATTCTGAAACTCCTTTTCATATTTTTTATCCCCTGAACCACTGATCACGAGCTGAATATCAAGAGATGCAAGCCGTTCAAGACTTTGCAGAAGCAGCTCCGCCCCCTGAAATTCATCAAAATTGGCAATAACCCCCACAAGAGGAACACCTTCACGGTAAGGAAGGCCTGCTTCCTCAAGAAGAGCTTTTTTATTGTCAAGCTTGCCATCCATATTATCAAGACCGTATCGCTTTTTTATGAGCTTGTCAGCAGAAGGGTTCCACTGCCGGCTATCAATGCCGTTAAGAATGCCGTAAAATTTTTCCTGATGCTCCTCAAGAACCGGACCGAGCCCGAATGTAAGCGGCCCATCCTGCACAATTTCCTCTGCATACCGTTTCGATGTCGTCGTAAACAGGTCGACATGTTCTACACCGGTATAGAGCATATTCACCTCGTCATTGTTGCAATAAAGTCCGGAACATACTTCATCGGGAAGCAGCTTCTGAAAAGACTTGAAGGGAACAAGACCCTGGCGGTAAATATTATGAATGGTAAGTGCTGTTTTTATGTCCTTGAAAAACTCATTCGAAGCATAAACTGTTTTCAACAGAAGAGGAATAAGACAGGCATACCAGTCATGACAGTGAATAATATCGGGTTTCCATCCAAGCCGCTGCAAGGTTTCAAGAACACCTACATTGAAAAAAACAACCTTGTCGGCACTTCCCTTCACATCATTTCCGCTGTAAAGATCAGTAAATAGACCATTACGTTTGAAATATTTTTCGTTATACAAGAAATATGTCTGAATCTTGCTCGAAGGCAAAGCCGTTACCTTTACATTCAGCAAGTCTATTTTCTCCTTCAGATGAACCTCTATATCTGACAAACGCAAAACATCATGCAACCGGAACTTCCGGTCATTGATCGTGCCGTATTTTGGCATCATGATGCGTGCCTCGAACCCTTCTTCCTCAATAGCTTGGGGGAATGATGCCATAAAATCAGCAAGTGCGCTGATTCTTACAAAAGGAGAAACTTCACCGGAGACATAAAGAACTTTAATATTTCGTCTGGCCATCTATATCACAATCAATCTATAATTTTTCACGAAAAACTTTCATAGAACTACTTTAGTTTTTAATTTACGAATTTTCACAGACACATACAATCAAGCCTCTTTTACCGGAGAACCGAAGGATTTTCATGCAGAGTTTAATGCGTATCATGAAGATGTTCTTCATTCTCCTGTTATGGCTCCCAGGTGGCTGCGCTTCTGACCGTCCACCTACAGGAGGGCCTGCTGATAACACGCCACTACATGTGGCATCTTCCAATCCTGCGCCATCTTCCGTCAATGTATCCTCAGACAGAATTCACCTGACCTTCAGCCATTACATTTCAGGAAAGCAATTGCTCAATGCACTTTTCTTTGCACCCTCAATCGGCAGCTACGACATTGCGGTTAAAGGAAAAGAGGTGGATATAAAAGCGTTCAAACCTCTTGCAAAAAATCGCACCTATGTTGTCACCCTCGATAAAAATCTTAAAGACTACAGAGGACGCACCTTTGCAGGTCCCTATACCTTTGCTTTTTCCACTGGACCGGTAATCGATACCGGAATTATCAGCGGCAAGGTCATTAACGCAGACTTTTCACCAGCCACCAATGCCTTGCTGCTGGCTTTTGCCGAACATCCGGAACCCTTTTCGAAAGAAACCCTGCTGACAAGAGATCCTGATTACCTGATACAGGCAAACGCTTCCGGTGCTTTCTCTTTCAATAACATTGTCGCCGGAGCTTATAAAATTTTTGCTGTTAACAACCGGAACAATGACCTGCGCTATAACTACAAGACAGAAGAGTTTGGCTTAAGCAACGCCTCTATTGTTCACGAAAATTCTTCCAATCTGATGTTACGGCTTGACGGCGTACACAGCGATACAGAGAGTCTTGTATCGTGCACGCCTCTGGAACAACAGCTTCTCGAAATCAAATTCGGCCGACCTCTGAACATCACATCATTCAGCCCCGAAAAGCTTGAGATCCGGCACGCGATGTCTCATGCACTGATTCCCGTTGTTACCTGGTTCAGTAAAAGCCGCTCATTGCATGAAAAAGAATTTCTTATTATAACTGATAAGCTGCAGCCAAACCAGCCCTACATCATCAGTTATAATGCTCTTGAGGGACAAAAAGCAATCAGAACAGTTTCATTTTACGGTTCTAACCGACCTACAGGAAACCGCACAGTTTCTATAACCATCGTTCCCGAAAACAACAGTAATCCGGCATACCTTGATATGGAATGGCCTTCACTTGGCAAGGCTGTCCTGATAAAGTTATCTGCTCCGCTCCCTGTATCAGCACTCAATCAGGCAATAACCCTTTCAGAAACAGGTACAGACAATAACGAACCCATTCATTTTTCTTTGATAACAATTGATCCACGCACGTTTGCCCTGAAACCCGCCAGTGGATTTCAACCGGGCCGGGCATACAGCATCAGCATTAATCCTTTGACAAGTAAGGGAGCAAGAGACAACACTGATAAGTCAAAACCAGTAGTATCGCAATTCAGGACAGCTGAGAAAAAAGATACCGGAAGCATTTCCGGAAAAGGATATGCTTCAGGAAAGTATGCGGTAATAGAGGCAAAAGTATCAGGTTCATCAGCAACATACCGCACAATAGCACTCTGTGACCGGAACGGAACATTTCGCTACACTTTCCCGGAACTCCCGCCCGGCAGCTATACTGTCAGTGCGTTTATTCCTTCAGGCAATAACCCTCCAGCCTCTTACCAGCAATGGAATCCAGGATCAATCGAACCATATAGACCAGCCGAACCATTCGGTTTCTATGCTGAATCAGTAAAAGTTCGGGCAGGATGGACAACAGAGCACATCGATATTCAGATCATAACGTCCCGATAATAAAACAGATTTTTTCACACGATGAACGCACCATCAAAAATAGGACCTAATTCCATTATCCAGACCGTCGCAGCTCTTGAAGCCAAATTCGGTAAAACAGAAGCTGACACCATACTGAAAAAAATTGGCCAGGGACATTTTATCGGAAACCTGCCGACAGAGATGATTGAAGAATCAAAATTTCATTCGATGGTCACCTCACTGCAAAAAGAGATTGGTGATGCAGCAACTGCAAGCATACTGAAAGAATCAGGAATACGCACGGCCCGCTACCTTCTTAAAGTCCGAATACCCGGCATATTCCAGAAATTGGTGAAACTTCTGCCCACAAGACCGGCGTTTAAACTTTTTCTCTTTGCCATCAGCAAAAACGCATGGACTTTTGCTGGCAGTGGCGAATTCAGTTACACTATGAGCCGCCCGCCCGAAATAACAGTTAAAGTAACCTACCCAACGCATCCGGTTGTTGGAAACTTCTACCTTGGCACTTTCACAGCTCTTCTGCAGGAACTTGTAAACCCGAAGACAAAAATCAAGGCGGACATCCGGCAGGAGAACAAAACCATTCGGTGCCGATACCGTTGCGAAATTTGATAGTTACCGGTGATAAAATATCGCTGTCGGGTGAGTTTTTATAGGACCTATAGGTCGTATAGGACTTATAGGTCCTATAAAAAATAGAGCAGGTATGCAACAGGATTAGGCCAGCCTTTTCCCTTGTTGTTCCCTTGATTGCAGACGCGCGCGGGTCATTCGTTCCCGAATGCCGCCCTCTTTTAGAAAATCCGCTTCCATGCGATGGATTTGATGATCGAGCAGATAGTTTGTTTGGTGAATCAGGCAGATTGCAATATTTGCCACAACTTCGGCAGTACGGGTTTCAACAAACTCCCGGTAACTCTCATATGTCACCTTGGCTTTACTTCCAAGTTTTCTGACATAACGTGCTTCTCTGGAATTCTTTTCCCAGATCGTACAATTTCGCACCCTTAGAAAATCGATGTAATCTTCGAGAAGTTCTTCGAGACTGGCACGTGCCACGTTGGTCAGCTTGATTTCTGTCTCCCTTGAGGTACCTGAGGCTTTGCTTCCTTCGATAATGTTTTGTTTCCCTGAACGTGCAGCCTGAACCATCTGGTCAACGGTGCGATCTCCCCGTGAGAGAAAACGCTGACAAAAGCGAAAAGTCAGGTCATAGACTGCCACAGCCTTCTGATATGAAAGCAGCTCACGATAGTTGCCATGAGGCGGAATAAAGCTGTGGGCTGGCTTTTTCATAGGGCTTAGGGATCCTATTGGACTTATATAAATCACGCATAGTTTAAACTGAGCTTCTGTATCTTTGATTCGAGGCCTGTCTTTTTCAAAGTCCAAGCTAACGATTTTATTGCTGCAGAGTTGAAAGCCCGCTCCTTTAGAATTTTATCTTTGAACTTCTCTTTGCTTTTTTTGAACCCATCAAATGCATGGAAAAGCTTTACTTTGTGATTTGTATAAGAAGACCAGCACTTTTCTCTGAATTTTTCATCCAGGGCCGCCAACTCACCAAACCTGCCACCAGTACCATCGGCACCATGCAAGACAAAATGCATGTTCTCGATTCTCTTTGTGATGGAATCAAGGTCAGTCTTTGCGACAGCAATTTCTTTCAGAATGTCAATATTTTTTTCACCTAATGTAAAAATACCCTTGAGTTCAGCAGATTGGCTGAAGTTCTTTGTGACAAAATCCCGATTATAGACCATCGTCTGCAACTTCGAACCGTTCCAACTTATGCTGCAGCTCGGAAAACCTCCGTCGTCCGCAATCACTCGGGAAATTGTTGTTTTACCTGATCCATTAGCTCCATAGAGAAAATTGAATTTGGATAACCCAGTCAAAAACTCCGGACTGTTGCTGTAACTTGCGACACCTGCTATTCTAATTGATTCAATCATTGCTGTATGTTCTGATTTGTGAGCCAATATGTTCGACCCAAACACAACTTATGCACCAAATAAAATAACGTATTTTAATTGTAAAATTAAAGAATAATAAATGTATTTATAAGAAATATTACAAATAAAAGTTGAAATAAGCTTTTGACTGGATTTTTTATAGGTCTTATTGGTCCTATAGGACTTATAGGACTTATAGGACTTATTTCAGAAAAGAAGAATTTCGTGCAGAATGGCCATAAAAAAAGCGGATCAAATGATCCGCTTTTTTTATGCTCTATGCGATATCCTGGTTTTACTGCCAGCCGCCGACCATGGCGAAGATTTCGCGGTCGCCGATTGGAACCGGAACTGCGGCTACCGGATTTTCCTGGATAAGGAAATCGGCTATGTCGTTATAGGGGAGAAGGCACTCTTCCTTGTCGGGAGTATCCTCCATGGCAAACATGGTTTTGCCTGCAAAGCGACTCTTGCGGATCAGTTCGTGATAGGGCACTTTGGCAAGGAGTCGTGTTCCTACTTTTTCGGCAAACTGGTCGAGCATGTTTGTGCCTCCACCGGTGGTGTAGTCAACACGGTTGGCAACGATACCGGCGAGTTTGACCTTGTAGCGAACGCTTTTCTGCTGGATAGCCATGCAGAGCCTGTTGGCCGCAAAGATGCTGTCGAAGTCGTTGGTGGCGATGATGATGGCATAATCGGCATAGTTCAGCGGAGCACTGAACCCGCCGCATACCACGTCACCAAGCACGTCGAAAAGGATGACGTCATATTTATCGTATAGGCCGAGTTCCTGGAGCAGAGTGACCGATTCTCCGACAACATAACCTCCACATCCGCTTCCTGCGGGAGGACCGCCTGCTTCAAGGCAGTCAATGCCTGCGAATCCGGTTTCGATAATATCCTCGGCTGACAGCTCTTCATGATGAAAATCCACCTCTTCAAGAGCCTCAATAACTGTTTTCTGCAGCTTGCCGGTGATAGGAAATGTGCTGTCATGCTTTGGATCGCATCCAATCTGCAGAACCTTGGCGCCTTTAAGGGCAAGGGCTGCTGAAATATTTGCGCTTGTAGTGCTTTTTCCTATGCCGCCCTTACCATATACGGCTAATACTAAACTCATAATGATTACAGAGAATATGATTAATAGAAAAACCTTACCCGCCGAGAGATTCTTTTGCCTTTCGGAATACCTCTACAGTAACGCTGGATTCGCCGATGCCACGGGCAAAGGTTTCAGTATTCTTCCTGACTTTTTTGCGAACAAAAAAAGGCACTTTCTTAAGCATTGTTTCAGCATCATCGGACCACTTCATCTCTCCATCTTCAGCAGCAGCCTCTTTCTTAATGTCGTCCGTCGGGGAGATATGCCCGTTCCCTGTTGATGGCTCAAGCTCAGGTGATGCGGCGGCTCCATTCTCCTCATATTCCAAACCGGCATCGCCGAAAAAGTCGATCAAGTGTTTTTCAAGACCAAGTTTGCATGAAAGATAAACTCTGTCTGCAATAACATCAGATCCATCAAAACCGAAAAACGGATAGTAACCGAGCAGATGATTCTCTATATGTGTCGGAGGACAGATAACCATACAGGGAACATCAAGCTTTCGACAGCTGTGACGTTCCATCTGGGTACCACAGACCAGATCAGGCATCTCATCGTCAATAATTTTTGCAACATCCTGAAACCGGTCAGTAACCACAAGTGCACCTGGAAGGTAGCCTTCCAACTCTTTACGTACCCAATCGGCATGACGCTCCATGTAGGTGCCTGCACCAATTATCTTCATACCGAGTTCGTCGCGCAAAAACTTCACAATTGCAACAGTGTGCGTAGCATCGCCAAACACAAAAGCCCTCTTGTTGCTGAAGCTTTCCATATCAGCAGTCCTTGCAAACCATGGGACACCGCTCGGAGCACTCAGGCCATCAAGCGAAAAGGCGCTAAGCTTCGGCAGGGCAATTGCAGGAACTCCTCTTTCCGCGCCTATCCGATTAAGCTGGCCAATAACTGATCGAAGCCATGCAAGAGTGGGTTCAACCCCTATCGGGGCCTCAGTAATTTCCGGCATATCAAACGTTTCAGCAAGATATTCAGCCGCCGTTAATCCGATTTCGCGGTAAGGAGCAATATTGAGCCAGGCTGCAGGCAGTTTTTTGAGATCGTCTATACCCGCTCCCCATGGTGCAACAACGTTGACAGAAATGCCGAGTGTCTGCAGCATGCGCCGCAGACTGGTCAGGTTAGCACGCAAATGAAAACCAAGCGAGGTAAAACCAAGCAGGTTTACCGAGGGCACAGCTGTTTTTTCCTGAGGTGCTGCGTATCGTTTTACCAGTTCAGTAAAAAGACCATCAGCTGCCTCGTTTTCCGATACCCTGAAGGGATTGAGTGCATAAACCAGAATTTTTTCCGGTGGAAGTCCGGAATGGGCTGCAAGCTGGTGAAGATCTTCCTGAAGGAGAGCTGTACTGCAACTCGGAGCGATGACCGTAAGGTCGGGATGATAGTGCTGATCAACCTGCTGCAGTGTTCCTGGAAGTCTTGAAACTCCCTGGGCAAGGTCTCTTCCCCGAACCACGCTGATCGACAATCCAGGAAAATCAGGGGTTCGTTCAAGCATACTGTAAGTGGCCGTGATGTAGTCGTCGCCCTGGGGCGCATGATAGACGGTGTGGACACCTTTCATACTGTTGGTGACTCGGCTGATACCATGGAGGGCTGTTCCCTCATAGAGCCAGAAAGCTAAGCGCATACTCTGTAACGTTTGTTATTACGATTTCCTTCCGTGAATTATTCAGCGCTCGGCATGACACCTTCAAGCCATACCTCCTTATCAAACACCGGCAGCTTACTGCGGCGAAGAAGCGGTGAAACAAACAAATTAGCCAGTGGAATAACCCCCGACCAGCTATGAATAGGCATAAGCATAAACTCCATGCTCCACTTGACAACAAAGCCATGTCCTGCAAAAGGGTTGGCTGTCATCAGCGACGTAACAATCAGGTCTGGCCGGATCTGTTTAACATCCTCAAGCTGACGGTGAAAGTTAGGCTGCTCGACAACACGGACACCGGCAAGAGCATCAAGTTCACGAGCGTGAAATTTTTTATTGATATAGGCGCTGCTGCATTCAACAACATCGGCGCCGGCACTTTTGAGAAAACGTGCAAGAGGCAGCTCCATCATGGTATCAGCAGTCAGAAAAACCTTTTTGTCCTTAAGGAGTTCTGTCTGATTGCGGATCTTCTCCCATGCAGCTTTTTCGCGGTCGCGAAGATCAACGGTGATACCAAATTCACGGGCAAGATCCTCCCAGAAAGCCCTCGATCCGTCAGGACCGAAAGGAAAAAGAGAGTGGAGAACACGCGCTCCACGCTCACGCTCCAGCTTGACGGCAACCCTCGAAAGATAAGGTTGGATCGGAGCAAGCACGGTATCGGGACCGATAGCGGGCATTTTATCAAAACGGGATTCAGGCAGAAATCCAGCGACATGAATACCAAGCTCTTCGGCTTCCGCTCTGAGGTCATCAGCTGTGGCATCATTCACTGAACCAAGAAATACCACACTTTTCTGACCGGCGGGAGCTTCGGGACAGAACGGCACAAGAGCGTGCAGCACAGAGTCTTCAGCCTGAGTAAAATTATAGACCAGACCACTGGCCGGAACAAAAAGCACAGGGACATCAGGTGTACTGAGATGATGGGCAAGACCCTTGAAATCAACCTTCATGACTTCAGGAGTACATGAAGAGAGAAGAAAAATCACCGACGGATTATGGTCGGCCTTGATTTCACGTATAATCTCCTCAAGAGTGGGCTCATTCTTGGAAAGATCACCTTCCTCCATGAGAGCAATGCCGAAACGAGGTTTGGCAAAAATCATCATGCCAAGTGCATTCTGCAGAAAATGAGCGCATGTATGCGTTCCGAGAATAAGAAAAAAACTGTCTTTGATCTTCTGATACATCCAGCCGACACAGGCAAGACCACAAAAACTGTGCGTAACGTTATCTTCTTTGATTATCTGGACATCTCCGGAAACCTGCATCATGAAGTGTTTCTCCTGATAGTTACTGCCTGCATCAACTCCATCGGCGATGGGGTGCAAAAGCGTTACAACGGCCAAACTTAAAGAATGTGAAGATAAAATATTTTCGCCAATCCCCCTACTCCGCCGCAGGGGCTATTTTCGCTTTGACCGAAGCTGTCTTTTCTCCAAGCCTAACAGTTCGATCCCGTCGATCATCAATTTTCATAACCGTATAGACACGCTTGCCGCCTTTACTGAACGAGTACTCATGAAGTTTCTGTGCAAGCTCAAAAAGCAGATGCGCAGGTCCTTCAACCGTCGTACCCATATCATGAAGCCTGTAACTGCAGCCACTTGCGGCCAGAAGCTCCTGCAATCCGGCCACAAAACCACTCAGGCTCCCCTCTTTACTATCGAGAGGAATAACAGCGATATCCATCAAAGCCATGGAATAAAACTCGAATGTTATTTAAAAACAGTCTCTTCCCGTCCAGGGCCAACTGAAATAAAGGTAACCGGAACCTGCAGTTCATCTTCAAGAAAGGTCACATAGTTTTGCGCTTCAGGCTGCATATCCGGGAAGGTCCGCGATTGGGCATTCGAAGCTTTCCACCCTTTCAACGTGGTATATACCGGCGTCACACGTGAAAGCGTCTGATGATCGGTTGGGAAATCATAAATCTCTTTACCATCAAGCATATATGAGGTACACACCTTGATCTCTTCAAATGTATCGAGCACATCAAGCTTGGTAAGCGCAATTTCCGTAACGCCGTTGACTGTAAGCGAATAACGGAGAGCGACAAGGTCAATCCAGCCGCATCTGCGCTTTCTTCCGGTCGTAGCCCCGAACTCGTGCCCGATCTGACCGAGAAGTTCCCCGGTCTCATCCAGCAGTTCAGAGGGAAACGCCCCGTTGCCGACTCTTGTCATATAGGCTTTACAGACACCGATAACCTTACCGATATAGTTCGGAGCAATACCGGATCCGGTGCATGCTCCTCCTGAAGTCGGATTTGAGGAGGTCACATAGGGATAGGTCCCGTGATCGACATCAAGCAGACAGCCCTGTGCGCCTTCGAGGAGTACCGTCTTTCCTTCCTGAAGCTGTTTGTTGAGATATAACTGGGTATTGGTCACATAGGGATCGATAATCTTGTCGAACTCTTCATACTCGCGTACCAGGTTCTCAACATCAATCTCTTCCTTGTCATAAATATTTTTAAACAGTTTGTTCTTTGCTGCAAGGTTCTCTCTGAGTTTTTCCTGCAGCACTTCAGGATTGAGAAGGTCAACAACCCTTATACCCTTGCGGGCAAACTTGTCCTCATAGCTTGGTCCGATACCCCGACCGGTCGTACCGATTTTCTGGTCGCCCTGAGCGGTCTCATGCAATGAATCAAGCCGCTTATGGTATGGCATGATGAGATGTGCATTATGGCTGATAAAAAGCCTGCCAGTCACCTCAAAACCAAGTTCCTCTACCTTTTTAATTTCCTCGAGCAATGCGGCAGGATCAATGACAACGCCGTTACCGATCACACAAACGCATCCATTATGAAAGATTCCGGAAGGAATAAGGTGCAGAACAACGGTTTTATTATCAAAACAGATAGTATGACCGGCATTCGCCCCGCCCTGGTAACGGACAACGATATCGTATTTGTCCGAAAGGTAATCAACGAGTTTTCCTTTGCCTTCATCACCGAACTGAGTACCAACAATAACAGTTGCAGACTGCGAGGGTATCCTGAATTTTTTTGATTCCACGACGATTGTTTTTTTTAACAGATATAATGATCAAAATGAGCCAGAAGCTCACTCTTTCCCTTGCCGGAAAAAGATGAATAATTTACAATAAATTTGGCTTTCGCCGCGCAACTTTCCATTATACGCCGGGCTTGGACTTTATCCTTTTGCGTAAGCTTGTCATACTTGGTCAGCACAATACCATACGGCTTGTCATGAAACTCCAGAAACTCAATCATTGCCCTGTCGGACTGCATTGCCGGATGACGGGAATCAAGAAGGAGCACAATAAGCGAAATATTATGGCGGTGCTCAATATACGAAGTTAGAAGATTGCCCCATGCTGCCTTCTGTTCATGCCCGACAGCGGCGTATCCGTAACCGGGAAGATCGACAAAATAAAACTGGTTGTTAATTAAAAAATAGTTGATCAGTCTGGTTTTTCCGGGAGTTGAACTTGTTTTGGCAAGACCTTTATGCTCAGTAAGTGAATTAAGCAACGTTGATTTGCCGACATTGGATCTTCCTGAAAAAACGATTTCAGAAGACGAGCCTTCCGGAAGACCGGAAAGAGCAGACGCACTGATATGAAAGGCGGCAGAAATAATCTTCATATAAAGTAAAAACCGGTCGGACAAAAAAGAGCAACAAAAAGGAAGCTAAAAACCTTGCGTTAAAAACCCAAATGTTTAACTTTGATCAGGCTTTTTACGCATCAGACCTCTATAAAAAGGAAGAACAGCAGAACATGTCACTTTTCATATACAATTCCCTCGGCAGAGCCAAAGAAAAGTTTGAACCTTTGATTCCGGGTATTGTCAGCATCTATGTGTGTGGTCCTACTGTTTACGGTCATGCCC
Source organism: Chlorobiaceae bacterium (assembly GCA_037143555.1). Lineage (GTDB taxonomy): Bacteria > Bacteroidota > Chlorobiia > Chlorobiales > Chlorobiaceae > Chlorobium. Next base: position 103,233 of record JBAWYL010000004.1, on the reverse strand, counting down.
ATCTCGGCCATGCAAAAAGCTATGTATCGTTTGATGTGGCAGTTCGCTGGCTGCGTCATAAGGGATACCGTGTAAAGTATGTTCAGAATATTACCGATGTCGGTCACCTGACCGATGACGGCGATGAAGGTGAAGACAAGATCTCTAAACAGGCGCACCTTGAAAGAACAGATCCGATGGAAATTTCACAGTTTTATACCCGAAGTTTCTATGAAGATATGGACCGGCTCGATGTTCTCCGACCCAATATCGCCCCTGCTGCCACAGCCCACATTCCCGAACAGATTGCGCTTGTAGAACGGTTGATTAATACCGGCCACGCCTATGAGGTCAACGGCAATGTCTATTTCTCTGTTGAATCATTTCCTGGATACGGAAAACTTTCCGGACGAACAGAGCAGGATGCTTTACAATCAGGCATCAGAGTGGAAATGCGCTCTGAAAAACGCCACCCATCCGATTTCGCACTATGGAAAAAGGCAGAGGAAGGGCATCTGATGAAATGGAATTCACCATGGAGTGTCGGCTATCCCGGATGGCATCTGGAATGTTCGGCGATGTCGATGAAATACCTTGGAGAGACCATCGATATTCACGGCGGAGGCATGGAAAACAAGTTTCCTCACCATGACTGTGAAATCGCCCAGTCCGAAGCCGTAACAGGAAAACCATACGTCAGATTCTGGATGCACAACAATATGGTGACGGTCAATGGGGTAAAAATGGGTAAGTCCCTGAAAAATTCGGTCAATCTGAAGGATATATTTAAAGTTACCGATCCGCTGGTTATCCGATTCTTTATTCTTCAATCACACTACCGCTCGCAACTGGATTATTCCGAATCTGCCATAAATGCATCAACAACAGGACTTGAAAAACTCCGTGAAACCCGTCGGCGCCTCCGGGAACAAAAAACAGGAACTGCAGCATTTGACATAGCACCTTTCCGCAAGCGCTTTACCGATGCAATGGATGATGACTTCAATACACCCGTAGCTATAGCTGTTCTTTTTGACCTGTCAAAAGCCATAAATTCCGCTCTTGATCGACGTGAAGGCATCTCTGAAGAGTCCTGTCAAAAAAGTGAAGCTTTTCTTTATACAGCTGGAACGGAGATTCTTGGAATTTTGAGCAGCAATGAAGAATGTGTCGGAGGAAATAATGTGCAGAGCGTGAAAAAGCTTGACGGACTTATGGATATTCTGCTCGAACTGCGGGCTGAAGCCAGAAATAAAAAGGATTTTTCACTCAGTGACAAAATCCGGGACAGGCTTCTTGCTGTCGGAATTGAAATCAAGGATACAAAAGAAGGTGTAAGCTGGTCCGCCAAGTAAACGAGCTTAAAGATATTCCTCAAGCCCGTCACGCCGCAGGGTATCAACAATTTCACCCACCCTGTGAGACTCCCCTTTCTGGCATATCAGAAGTGCATCATCGGTATCGATAATGATCAAGTCATATACCCCTATTGTGCAAACAACTTTACCCGAGGGCTTCTTGACAAAAAGATTTTCACAATCAATCTGCACCAGCCGATCTTCGGGCCGTTCCTCTGTCGTGAGAGTGCGTCTTCCGACAACTTTCAATACTTCATCCCATGATCCAAGATCAGTCCAGCCGAATTCTCCTGTCAGTACAAAAACAGGGTCCGCCTTTTCAATAATGCCGTAATCGATAGAAATCGGATGAATCCAGGAATAAACATCTTCGATGACTTTTTGTTCATTTTCTGTGCCCAAACTTTCGTAAATATTGAGCAGATCCTTGTATAAATCAGGCATTGATCGTTCAAACTCTCTGCATATCGCATCAATATGCCAGATAAATATCCCGCTGTTCCAGTAAAAGTCCTTACTTTCAAGAAATTCAGCAGCTGTGGCAAGGTCAGGCTTTTCAGCAAACGCCTTGACTCTGAAGAGCATATAATCACAGCCTGCTGCAAATGCCAAAGGAATTGAAAGCTGTTCATCAACCTGAATATAGCCATAGTCAGTTTCCGGTCTGTCAGGCTTGACTCCAATAGTGATCAGGCCTTTTTTGCCCGATGCTATTTCAATACCTGCCTCGATAATGTTATTAAATACCTTATCATCAAGCACCAGATGGTCGGCAGGAAGAACTATGGTCACGGCATCAGGGTCCCTTTTCTTTATGTGAGCGGTTGCAAGGGCTATACAGAGGGCTGTATTTCGGCTGGATGGCTCAACAATTATATTGTCAACCCTGAAATTATGAAGCGATGTCGATATTTGCCTGCGTCCAAGTTCGCTGGTGATAATAAAAACATTGTCATCAATCACTGTACCTCTCATGCGTTGTACCGTTCTGGTAATCATGGTACCATCATCAAACAGATCAGCAAACTGCTTAGGCAATTTTTTTCTGGAAACCGGCCATAGCTCCTTGCCGATACCACCTGCCATGATAAGCGCATAAACATTTTTTCTCACACCATTAACCATAACGGTATATCTTCCGGATTTTGTCCGCCATTATAACACCAGCCATGCAATACAGGTTTAATTTACTTAAATATAAAAGCCAATTTGTCATTCATCTTAAAATGTCGTTTTTTCAGTAAACAACTGAACAGAAGGATTGAACGAATGGAAAGACTGAAAAATGATTTCGAGACATTGCGGAGTTTATGTGCCGAGCAGGCTATAGATCTCGATCCCCTAACGCTAAATAAATTGGTTCGATATGGATGCTTACTTGAAGAGTGGAACCGCAAAATAAACCTTATAAGCCGTAAAGAGGACGCTCCTGTCATCGTCAAACATATCTTTCATTCTCTTCTCATCTCTCTTTACCACTCCTTCTGTAAAGGTGAAAGGGTACTTGATCTTGGCACGGGAGGGGGGCTGCCCGGCATCCCGCTGTCGATCTGCTTTCCAGACACTCAATTTCTTCTTGTCGATGCAACCGGGAAAAAAATTGCTGCCTGCCAGGCAATGATAAAAACACTCGGAATAAAGAATGCCATTGCAATGCATACGCGTGTAGAAGAGCTGAAGGACGTGGTATTTGATACGGTACTCTCAAGACAGGTTGCGCCTCTCGACCAACTCTGCGCCTACGCTGGTGGCCTATTGAAACAGGGAGGCATACTGATTTGCCTGAAAGGGGGAAATCTGGAAAATGAAATAACAAAAGCCATAGAATCACGCGAGGATCATCACTGTTTTCCCTCAAAAGTAGAACTGCATTCAATCAGCAGTATGAGTCCGTTTTTCTCTGAAAAACAAATAGTCATCGCCCGCGGATAAAAACTATCCTGCCGGCAATGACTAACAATAATGATGAAGGGGGAGACGAGAAACCAAAAGTTTTACTCAGCAGAAGCCGTTGATACTGTTGCTGGAGCTTCGCTGGTTTTCCTGGAACCCTTGACTCGTTTGGCGCGATCCTGCCTGGCGGTTTTCTGATTTGCTGCCGGTGCTTCTGTATAATCAACCAGTTCAATAACAGCCATTTTTGCAGCATCACCGAAACGCGGAGCAAGCTTTATAACTCTGGTATACCCGCCGTTACGTGTACCCACCTTGGCAACGATTTCTTCAAAAAGCATCCTGATAGCCTGCTTATCTCTGATATCCTTGAAGATTTCACGCTGGGCATGTACTGTTCCTTTGCGTGCTTTCGTAATAATCTTCTCAACAACCCTGCGGGTTTCCTTAGCTTTTGCCTCCGTTGTTTCAACGCGCTTGTAAACAAGGAGCTGAGTTGACAAATTGCTGAGGGTCGCCTTTCTATGGGCTGCGGTTCTTCCAAGTTTTCTTACCGGCTTAACTTTACGCATGACTGTATCCTAATCTCAATAATTCAAAAAAACGGTTACTCTTTTTTATTTACCCTGATACTTGGTAATATCCATACCAAACTTCAGTTCAAACTTTTCAAGCTGTTCCTTAAGCTCAGTCAACGATTTCTTGCCAAAATTCTTGTAGTTCAGCAGTTCGTCCTCTTTGCGCGAAACAAGATCACCGATAGTATCGATTTCGGCAAGCCTCAGGCAGTTATGCGAACGGACTGAAAGATCAAGATCTTCAATTTTGGTATGCAACAGACGGCGCATTGTTTCGAACTCATCATCCTGCTGCTTGAACTCCTCTTCTGTGAACTCTTCCTCTGTCGGCGAGAAATTGGCAAAAAACGTAACATGCTCAGTGATAATCTTGCCGGCAAGACTGATAGAATCATCGGGAGTCACTGAACCATCGGTTTCGACATCAAGAATCATCTTCTCGTAATCAGTTCTCTGACCGACACGGGTATTTTCGACCGTAAACTTTACGTTCCTGATAGGTGTATAAATAGCATCGATGGCTATATAACCGATCGGCATGCCTTCGGGTCTATTTTCTTCAGCAGGAATATAACCACGACCTCTCCCGATAAACAGATCAATTTTAACTGTCGTATCGGCATTTATTGTAGCAATATGCATATCACTGTTCAACACCTCAAACTCGCCTTCCTGTGCGACGATATCTCCAGAAGTAAACTCCATTGGACCCACAAGAGTAAGAGATGTCTTGCAATTTCTTTTGCATGTCGACTTGAAACGGACTTTTTTGAGATTGAGCACGATTTGTGGAACATCCTCGCGGACGCCATCTATTGCAGCAAACTCATGGAAAACTCCGTCAATCTTTATTCCCGTAATTGCAGTACCTGGAAGTGAGGCAAGCAATACCCTTCTCATAACATTTCCAAGGGTCACACCGTAACCACGCTCAAGCGGCTGCGAAATGAACCTGCCGAAACGATCTGTATGCGTAGTTTCGTCAACTTCTATTTTTGCAGGCATCTGCATCTGGTATATCATAGTATTGATACCTTAGATTTCATTAAGATCACTTAGAATATAACTCAACAACCAACTGTTCATTGAAAGGCTCCTGTATATCTGCTCTTTCGGGAACAGCTAGAAACACAGCTTTCTGGTTAGCCTTATCGACTTGAATCCATGCAGGTATGCGTGATTCAGTTGTTTTATTAAGAGAGTCTGTAACAGCTCCCATATTTTTGCTTCTCTGACGGAACTCAATCAGTTCAGAAGGGGTAACGAGATACGAAGGAATATCGACCTTCTTACCATTAATAAGGAGATGACCGTGAGTTACAAGCTGACGGGCTGCCGACCTTGAAGGTGCAAAACCCGCACGGAAAACGACATTATCAAAACGTCGTTCAAGAAGCCTGACAAGGTTATCACCGGTAACACCTCTTTGTGAAGCCGCTTTTTTGAAGTAGTTTCTGAATTGCTTTTCAAGAATGCCATACAGATATTTCATCTTCTGCTTCTCCCTAAGCTGCAGAGCATATTCTGAAACCTTACCCTTCCTGCCCTGACCGTGCTGACCTGGAGGGAAAGGACGTCTTTCGAGATATTTTTCTGCTTTAGGTGCAAGCGCAATACCTAACCTGCGGGATACCTTTGTTATTGAGCCTCTAAATCTTGCCATGTCAATTGCTTCATTGAAATTCTATGAATATATAAAATCAGACCCTTCTGCGCTTAGGAGGCCTGCAGCCATTATGCGGAAGAGGAGTGATATCCTTTATAGTCCGCACATCAAGACCAGCACCCTGCAAAGCCCTGATGGCAGCATCACGTCCTGCACCAGGACCCTTAATAAAGACATCGACATACCTCATCCCTAGATCGTAGGCTTCTTTTGCAGCAGCTTCAGAGGTCACCTGTGAAGCATAAGGAGTATTCTTTTTAGAACCTTTGAACCCGTTTTTGCCAGCGCTTGACCAAGAAACCGTATTACCCTGCACATCGGTAATGGTTACCATGATATTATTGAAAGATGCCTTGATGTGTACAGCACCTTCAGGGGTAACCTTTATTTTCTTTTTTTTCTTGCTTATTGTAGCCATGAACTTACACTCTTTAGTATCGAAGATTTTATTGCCTATACACTTCTACTTCTTAGCCGCCTTCTTCTTACCAGCAACAGTCTTACGTTTACCTTTTCTGGTCCTTGCATTAGTCCGGGTTCTCTGTCCGCGAACTGGGAGTGAGCGACGATGACGAAGTCCTCTGAAACAACCAATATCCATTAAACGCTTGATAGCAGTCTGCTGTTCACCACGAGCCTGCCCCTCAACCTTGTATTCTTCGGCAATAATCTCTCTGATTGCATGCGCTTCCGCATCGTTCAACTCAGAAATCTTTCTGTTTTGCGCAATACCTGCTCTCTGCAGAATGCTTTCTGCTGATGCTCTCCCAATACCATAAACATGCGTCAAAGCAATAACTGCATGTTTGTTTAACGGCAAATTTACCCCAGCTATCCTCATATGCTCTTTAAAGTTCTATTGTTTTTTCTGAAGATCAACCCTGGCGTTGCTTATGGCTTGGATTTACTTTACAAATCACAAATCTTTTGCCTTTACGCTTCACAATTCGGCAGTGCTCACAACGCTTTTTTATCGAAGAATATATTTTCATAATAACCCCACATGCAATAATTAATCCAACTAAATCCGAAATCTGAAAAGGTTTGTAATGTAATAAATATAGATCAATAAATCAAATCTCTGTATGGTTATTTCATCACTTATTTATACCGGTAGGTAATCCGGCCTTTTGAAATATCGTACGGTGAAATCTGAACTTTAACCTTGTCACCGGGCAGAATCCTTATATAGTGCATCCTGATTTTGCCAGAAACATGGGCAAGCACCTCAAGGCTGTTTTCCAGTTTCACCTTGAACTGCGCATTTGGAAGTGCTTCCAGAATCACGCCTTCAATCTCAATTGATTCTTCTTTAGCCAAGTTATTTGCTCCTTTATTCGATATTTTGTAAAACTCCAAGAGTGTTGATCACTCAAGAAAAGTCCGGGTCAGTACTTCTGCTTTCCCTGGCCTTACAACTATCGTATGTTCAAAATGTGCAGAGGGCTTTCCGTCCTCCGTTACCGCGACCCATTCGTTTCGCCTGCTGACCGCCCTGCGGGATCTTCCAAGAGCGATCATCGGCTCAATGGCCAGCGTCATGCCTTCAACCAGCTTAACTCCAGTATGTTTCCTGCCATAATTCGGCACTGCCGGATCTTCATGCAATTCACTGCCTATACCATGTCCGACCATGTTTTCAATAACACTCAAGCGGAAAGAGCGAGCATAATCTTCAATGGCTGAAGAAATATCATGGAGTCTATTTCCTTCAACTGCCATGGCAATTCCCCTCTCAAGACTTTCTCTTGTCACATCAACAAGCTGCTGCACCTTATCATCAATAATACCAAGAACAAAAGTCCTGGCTGCATCGCCATGATATCCGCCCTTGTAAACACCGCAGTCAACTGAAACAATATCGCCTTCCTTTACAACTCTCTTATTATTCGGCACCCCATGAACGACCTCTTCGTTAATGGAAACACAGAGTGTAGCCGGGTATGGAGTAACACCGGGATCACTTTTCGGAACGTAGTTCAGAAAACTTGGCACAGCATGATTATCTCTTATAAACTCTTCAGCCATTGTGTCGAGATCTTTGGTCGTCATGCCCGGTCTGATTTCCTTCTCAAGCAGATCAAGCGCTCGTGCCACAAGGGCACCGGCCACTCTCATCAGCTCTATCTCCCGTTCGCTTTTTATAGTAATCATTTCGGTTTAATTACCTGGACTGGCGCCCGTGTGTCTTTCCTGACTTCATGAAGCCATCATAATGACGCATCATCAGATGACTTTCAACTTGCTGTAGCGTATCAAGGCCTACACCGACAATAATCAGAAGACTTGTCCCACCGAAAAACTGAGCAAACCCCTGTGTAACATTTACAAACTTTGTAAGAAATGTTGGAAGTATCGCGATTATTGCAAGCGATATTGCCCCTGGGAGCGTAATACGTGTCAATATGTTGTCAATAAAGTCAGCTGTACTTTTGCCAGGACGCACACCAGGAATAAAACCTCCCTGACGACGCATGGTATCGGCAACTTCTTTAGGATTAAATGCTATCGCTGTATAAAAATATGTAAAGAAAACAATCATGGTACCGAACATAAGGGCATACCACCATGAATCATAAGATAGAACAGCCGCAATGCTCTGCATCACCTCATTCTCAGGGAAAAAAGAGAGGAAAGTGCCTGGAAGAAACATAATTGACTGCGCAAAAATAATCGGCATAACACCAGCTGTATTTATCCTCATCGGAATGTACTGTGTGCTTCCACCATAAACCTTGCGTCCGACAACTCTTTTGGCATGCTGTACAGGTATGCGCCGGGTACCAACGGTCAATACCACAACAAAAGCTACAATTGCAGCCATGACGGCGAGAATAATGATCTCGATAATCCAGTTCTTGCTTCCAAGAGAGACTGAACGGAACTCAGCGACAAGAGCCTGAGGGAAACGCGCCAGAATACCGATCATGATAATGAGCGATATACCGTTTCCGATACCGCGCTCTGTGATCTTCTCACCAAGCCACATTACAAATACTGTTGCAGCTGTTAAAAGAATAACAACTGTTACAGAGAAAAATAGGCCGGGATCAGGTACAACGACTTTACCAAAAGAAGTGGGACTTGAGAGACTTACACTGACACCCCACGCCTGAAGCGCAGCTATTACAACCGTACCGTATCGGGTCATCTGGCTGATTTTCTGCCGACCATCTTCACCCTCTTTCTGCAGTTTCTGGAAATACGGGGTAACCGCACCAAGCAACTGAATGATAATAGAAGCAGAGATGTAGGGCATAATGCCGAGGGAAAATATCGAGGCTCTGGCAAAAGCTCCTCCGACAAAAAGGTCAAAAAGTCCGAAGAGATCGTTAGAATGTGACTGTGATGCGCCTGACACTGCAGCCGCATCGACACCCGGGATGGTAATGTGAGAACCAAGTCTGTAGACAAATAACAGAAGAAGCGTATAAAGGATCCGCTGGCGGAGTTCAGGGATTTTATTAATATTCCTTATACTTTCATTAAGCTTCATAGCGTCCTTTTAACGGATTCAGGGCTTAGGAGATTTTTTCACTCTTTTTACCAAAGCTGCCTTTGGTTTCAAGAGCGCATCTTCAAATGATAGATCCCTGACTTTTGAAGCTTCTTCAAGCGTACGGAATGCCTTAATTACTTTGCCGCCTGCAGCGGTAATTTTTTCTTCTGCACTCTTGCTGAATGCATGAGCAGTGATAGTAATCGCACTCGTAAGTTCGCCATTACCAAGAATCTTGAAATAGTCTGCATTACTTGCATGAAGGAGCGCCTTAAGGTCGAGAACAGAAATCTCATTCTCAAGAAGTCCATCCTGTAACCATTTGTCAATCTGCGAAAGATTGACCGTATTGACCGGTCTGCTGTCAAGCGGAGTAAAACCAAATTTAGGCAACCTCCGGTAAACCGGAATCTGTCCACCTTCATTGATAGGTCTCTTGTAACCGCTGCGCGCCTGCTGACCTTTGTTGCCCTTTCCGGCTGTTGTTCCATTACCGGAACCTTGACCGCGGCCAACCCGCTTTTTATCTTTTACTGCGCCTTTAGCTGGACGAAGTGAACTTAAATCCATGGTTTCAATTCCCGACTTTCTATTAGTAAAAAAACTTAGACTTCTTCAACCTTTACAAGGTGTTGTACAACCCTGATCTGCCCTCTTGTGCAAGGATTATCCTGTCTGTCAACCTGGTAGTTAGGCCTGCCAAGTCCAAGCGCCTTGATAGTGGCTTTCTGCTTTTTTGTACCACCAATGATGCTTCGCACCTGCGTAATTTTCAGTGTTTTATCACTCATGATCGCATTCTCTTATTTTAGCTTTCAAAAACCTCTTGCAGGCTCTTAGACCGTCTTTCTCCGACGTCGTAGGCATCAGATATACTCTGCAAGCCCTTTATAGCAGCCTTGACCACATTATGCGGATTGGATGATCCAAGCGATTTGGTCAGAATATCGTGTATACCGGCCATTTCCAGTACAGCCCTTACAGCTCCTCCGGCAATAAGACCGGTACCAGGTGTTGCCGGTTTCATCATGACCTTGGCAGCACCATACCTTGCAATAATCTGGTGTGGGATTGTCCCTTTGACAATCGGCACCTTGATAACGTTTTTCTTGCCGTCTTCTATACCCTTTGCAATAGCATCCTGAACTTCGTTTGCTTTGCCAAGGCCGTAACCGACATGACCTTCTTTATCGCCAACTACAACAATAGCGTTAAATCCAAAACGCTTACCGCCTTTTACAACCTTTGCAGTCCTGTTGATATGAACCAGCTTCTCTTTCAGATTTAATTCTCCGGGCCTGATAATCTTAGCAGATGTTTTCGCCATTTACTTTCTCTTTGAAAAGTTGTTAAAAGATCAGTCCTGCTTCTCTCGCACCATCAGCCAATGCCTTGACTCTACCGTGATAACGAAAACCATTCCTGTCAAATACTACATTTGTTATACCTTCGGCAAGGGCTTTTTCACCGATCTGTTTGCCGACAATACGACAAACCTCTGATTTTGTGCCTTTAAGAGCCTTATTATCCTTTGACATCGTTGATGCAGCGATAATAGTTTTGCTGTTCACATCGTCAATAAGCTGCGCGTATATCTGCGTAAGACTCCTGTATACACAAAGCCTTGGCTTTGTTTCTGTGCCCTGGACATTGCCTCTGCTTCTGTCCTTGATTTTCTGCCTCCTGGAGGCTTTATCGATTTGACTCATTCTCTTGAACCGTTGTATAATGTTATTGCCTGACTACTTGAGTTCTGCATTCATTCACTCCTTACTTACTTGCCTGCAGCCTTTCCTTCCTTACGACGGATAACTTCACCTGCATACTTGATACCCTTTCCACGGTAAGGTTCAGGTTTCCTGAATGAGCGGATCTTGGCAGCAACCTGGCCAACAAGAGCCTTGTCAATACCGCTTATAAGAACGGTAACCTGATCAGGAACCTCAATTTTAATCTCATCAGGAGCCTTAAAATAAATCATATGTGAATAACCAAGTGTCAAGGCGAGCAAATCGTTTTTCAGTTCTGCACGATATCCAACACCAGCAATCTCAAGTTTAGTCGTAAAACCCTTTGTCACTCCCTCAACCATATTGCTGATAAGCATACGGTAGAGACCATGCTGTGCTTTTGCCTTCTTGCTGTCATCGATTCTATTAACAGTAATGACACCAGCTTCCTCTGTAACATTCACCTGATCCGTAAGACTCTGTTCAAGAGTGCCTTTAGGACCTGATACCCTGATGTTCAAGTCTTTTATCTCTATCTTCGCCTGATTACTCAGGGGTATGGGCATTTTTCCTATTCTTGACATGGTATTCTAATGCTCTGTGGCTTATGGATTAATAGATACGGAACAGGATTTCACCGCCAACTCCCTGCGCCCTTGCCTCTTTATCAGTTATAACACCTTTCGATGAAGAAAGGATGTACAGCCCGAGGCCTCCAAGATACTTTTTAATATCCTTTCCGTCATAAACACGCCGACCTGGCTTGCTTACCCTCGTAATCTCCCTTATTGCCGGGTCGCCATGAGCGGTATACTTAAGATCAACCCGTATAAAGGGAAATTTTTCGGCTGTAATGACCGTAAAGCTTTTAATGTACCCTTTATCCACGAGCAATTGCGAGAGATTCTCCCTGAGCTTCGAATACGGGATGTCGGTTGTTTTGTTTTTTGCTCTTCCCGCATTTCTGATACGGGTGATATAATCTGCAATTGAATCCGTTACAGGCATAGCAAACGTTGGTTACTTTCGAAAATGATACAAATATCTCTTTTTAACACTTGCAAACCGTTTTACCAGCTTGCTTTTCTTACACCAGGCAATTTCCCTTCAAGGGCAAACTTGCGGAACATATGCCTGCACAATCCAAATTTAGCATAAATGCCTCTACCTCTTCCAGTCAGTACACAACGATTTCGAACCCTTGTTGCCGAACTGTCTCTCGGAAGTTTACGGAGGGCTTCAAAGTCGCCTGCCTTCAGGAGCTCGGCACGGATAACTGCATATTTTTCAACAAGTTTTATCCTTTTCTCGTTTCTTGCTATAACGCTTTTCTTTGCCATCTGTTTTCTGAATTATTTAGTTAGTTCTTCTTTTTGAATGGCATTCCAAGTTCCGAAAGGAGCACATAGGCCTCTTCGTCTGTAGAAGCTGAAGTTACAAAACTGATATCCATTCCGGATATTCTCGGTACTTTATCAATATCGATTTCCGGAAATATTATCTGCTCCTTAACACCGACAGTGTAGTTGCCGCGACCATCAAAACTGGTATCGTTGAGGCCCCGGAAATCACGTATTCTTGGAACTGCAAGACTGACAAAACGGTCAAAAAACTCATACATGGCCTTGCGACGAAGAGTTACACGGCAACCTACAGCCTGCCCTTCGCGCAGCTTGAAGTTTGATATCGCCTTTTTTGATTTTCTTATCTGTGGCTTCTGACCAGTAATCTGGGCAAGCTCCTGCGATGCAATTTCCAGTAGCTTCGGTTCTGAAGCAGCTGCACCGACACCAATGTTAATGGATATTTTCTTCAGCCTGGGGACTTTCATTACATTTTTGTACTGAAAGCGCTCGATAAGATTTGGCGTTGCCTTTTCCTTGTAAAAGGTCTGGAGTCTTGCAACTGAAGGATTTTCGGAGGTTACTCCGCTATTCTGGTCTTTGTTCTTGGCCATCTTATTCTTTATCAGTTAATCAGGATGGTCTTTGTCATCCCGACATTTAGTGGAAACAATTAACTCTTCTTCACATTTGAAGCATGAATAGGAAACTCCCTTTCAATAATCGAGCCCTGGGGCTGCCCCTGTGTAGGACGCATATGGCGTTTTCTAATATTAACACCTTCGACTATCACCCTGCTTTTTAAAGGAAATACTTTAAGTATCTTGCCCGCCTTTCCCTTATCATTGCCGCTTATAACGACGACTGAGTCATTCTTCTTGACGTGCAGCTTAATCTTCTTAATTCCTGTTTTCATTTTTCTCTACTATGATATTATTCATAAAATCCTGAGCGGGAGACGAGACTCGAACTCGCGACCAACAGCTTGGAAGGCTGTGACTCTACCAACTGAGTTACTCCCGCCTGAAGCACCTTACAATACTTCCGGCGCTAATGAAACGATCTTCATAAATTTTCTGTCACGAAGCTCTCTTGCTACAGGCCCGAAGATACGCGTTCCTCTCGGCTCACCCTGCGCATTAAGCAGAACTACGGCATTTTCGTCGAAACGAATATATGAACCGTCTTTTCTCCGCGATTCCTTGACACAGCGTACAACAACAGCTCTGCAGACATCCTTCTTTTTAACAATTCCACCCGGAACAGCTGCTTTTACTGATACAATAATCTGATCACCCAATGAGGCATAACGCCTCCCGGTCCCACCAAAAACATGGATACAACGAACTTTCTTTGCTCCACTGTTATCGGCAACAACCAGATTTGTTTCTTTCTGGATCATCCTGTTTCAAACTTTATTAAATGTAAAAAATTCCTCTCTTACCTGGCTTTTTCGATAATCTCAACCAAACGACAGCTCATTCTCTTGCTCAGCGGGCGACACTCCACTACCTTGACAAGATCACCAATGCCGGCCTCATTCTTTTCATCATGAGCCATAAGCCTGGTCGTTTTCTTGAAATACTTCTTATAAACCGGGTGCTGTACACTGCGCTCTACGGCAACAATACAAGCCTTATCCATCTTATCACTGACAACCTTACCTAACCAGCTTTTTTTTCTTCCTCTTACAGGAACACTCTGTTCCTTCGATACACTGCCCTTTTTCTGTTCTTCCATTTGTCAATAAACGGTTTGTTAGTTTACCAGGGCTCTCAAGCCTGACACGCCTCAGCAGAGGCAATTTGATGGAGCCGGTTTTTCATGCGCGCAATATCCCGTTTCGAATTGCGAATAACCATAGGATTCTGCGGCTGCTCAATAACTTTAAAAAAATTGATATCGGCAAGTCTGTCTTCAAGCTCCTTGAGCCTGTCGATCAGTTCCTGTTTGCTCAATGCCGCAATTTCATACTTTTTCATAATAAGTAACCCTCTTGTCGAATTATTTGCTCTTTTAACCTTCGTAATCAGGACGGACAATGAACTTTGTCTTGATAGGCAGCTTCTGTGCTGCAAGGCGGAAGGCCTCAGTAGCAACATCTTTCGGCACACCGTCTGCCTCAAACATAACTCTTCCAGGCTTAACAACCGCTACCCAAAACTCAGGTGATCCTTTTCCAGAACCCATTCGGGTTTCTGCTGGCTTTTTTGTTACCGGTTTATCTGGAAATATCCTGATCCAGATTTTACCATCTCTTTTCATAAATCTGGTCATTGCAACACGGGCTGCCTCTATCTGACGGGCAGTGATCCATGCCCCCTCAATTGCTTTCAAACCGAAAGAACCGAAGGAAACATCTGTACCACGCCCAGCATTGCCCTTCATGCGGCCTCTTTGTGTCTTTCTATATTTAACTCTCTTTGGCATTAACATACAGGCAACTCCATTCGTTTTCTTATTGTATGGTACTTGATATTAAGATCGCTTTGTGCGTTGGCGGCGCTTTGAACGGCCATCGCGATTATCGCGACCTCTTGGACCTGAGTCAGTGCGTCTTTCCTTAATTCTCTTCAATTCATCTTCCTCAATCGCATCAATTCGCTGAACGAGAACCTCACCTTTGTAAACCCAAACTTTTATTCCGATTGTGCCTGCAATTGTATGTGCTGTGCAGCTTGCATAATCAACATTTGCCCGAATTGTATGAAGCGGAATCTTGCCTTCCTTGTACTGTTCGGAACGTGCTATTTCAGCTCCTCCAAGACGACCTCCACACTTGATCCTGACACCTTCAGCTCCTGAACGCATTGCCTGCTGGATAGCCTGCTTCATAGCTCGTCTGAATGAAACACGGTTCTCAAGCTGGTAGGCAATATTGTCACCGATCAGCTGTGCCTCAATTTCCGGCTTTACAACCTCAACAACATCTATTTTAACCTCTTTACCGGTAATACGGCTCAGCTCTTGAGAAAGATTATTTATTTCCTCTCCCTTTCTTCCGACTACGGCACCAGGACGTGCGGCATAAATATTGATTTTGACATGCTTTGTCGTTCTTTCAATAATTATACGTGCGATTCCTGCTCTTTCTTTCTTCAACCGAGCAAGAACATAAGTGCGTATAACGTGGTCCTGCTTAATTTTTTCAGATATAACCGGACTATCATCATACCAACGTGAAGACCAGTCCCTGATAATTCCGAGCCTGAATCCAGTAGGATTAACTTTCTGACCCAATGCGCTCTCCTTGTTTTATTTTGTTACTGGATTTTTAACCTTATCAATGACTATTGTCAGATGATTAGATCTTTTGCGAATCCTGAATGCCCGACCCATAGGTGCAGGAAGTGTTCTTTTCAATGTCGAACCTTCATCAACAAAAATAGTCTTGACAAAAAGCTCCTGATCGCTGACCCTTTCATCCGGATTCAGCTGCGCGTAGTTAGCTACTGCGGACTTAAGTGTCTGCATAACATTACGTGAAGCTGCTTTGGTTGAATTTAGCAGAATAGCCTTTGCCAGATCGACCTGTTTCCCACGAACGAGGCCAGCCACAAGACGCATTTTTCTTGGCGATGTCGGCGTATCCCTCAATATTGCTTTAGCTTGCATGATATCTTTACCCTTTCGCGTTTTTCAATTTATTTTTTCCTTGGTGCTGCGCCGCCTTTTTCGGCCTTTCCACCACCAGCATGGCCGCGAAACGATCTCGTCGGGGCAAACTCTCCAAGCTTGTGACCTACCATATTATCACCTACATAGACAGGAACATGACTTTTACCATTATGTACAGCAACTGTATGACCGACAAAATCAGGCGAAATCATTGAACTTCTGGACCAGGTCTTTATAACCTTTTTTTCACCCTTGGCATTCATATCAAGGATCCGTTTTTCCAGTCTTATATCAATGAACGGTCCCTTTTTAAGTGATCTTGGCATAGTTTCTCTGCTTGTTGTTGTTATCCGCTATAGTTATTTGGCGTTTCTGCCGCGTACAATCAATTTCTGTGAAGCCTTCTTCTTGTTTCTGGTCTTCAGACCCTTTGCAAGCTGACCCCATGGTGACATAGGATGTTTTCTACCGCCACCGGATTTCGACTTACCTTCACCACCACCCATCGGGTGATCGACCGGATTCATCGCCATACCTCTTGTCTGTGGACGGATACCAAGCCAACGACTCCTGCCGGCTTTTCCTAAAACAACATTCTCATGATCACTGTTGCCTACGACACCTATTGTCGCGCGACACTCAACCCTGAGTTTCCGGATTTCACCAGACGGCAGTTTAAGAGTAACATAGTCACCCTCACGTGCAGCTAAAACAGCGAATCCACCGGCAGATCTGACAATTTGCCCACCCTTTCCGGCTTTCATCTCAATATTGTGAATATCAGTACCGAGAGGTATATTTTTCAGCGGCATGGTGTTCCCTGCCTTTATTTCGACTTTATCACCGCTTTCCACCTTGTCACCCACATTTAAACCTTTCGGGGCGAGAATATAACGTTTTTCTCCATCATTATAATGCAATAATGCAATTCTTGATGAACGATTCGGATCATACTCAATAGCGGCAACCAAAGCAGGAACTCCATCCTTGTTGCGCTTAAAATCGATAATCCTGTAATGCCTTTTATGTCCACCGCCTCTATGCCTTGAAGTTTTCCTTCCTGCACTGTTACGGCCACCCGATTTCTTGAGTGAAACAAGCAAACCTTTTTCAGGAGTGCTTTTTGTAATTTCATCGAAAGCAGGGTAGGACATGAACCTTGACCCTGGCGTTACCGGCCTTAATTTCCTTATAGCCATTTGAATGTATGATCTATCCGTTTTATTATTTCTATCCTTCGCTCTTCTGGGCTGAACCTGAATAGTAGTCTATTGACTGGTCCTTTTCCAGAGTGATAATAGCTTTTTTCCAGTCACTCTTTTTTCCGGTAATCAACCCTTTTCTGGTATTCTGGCTTCGGGATTTCCCGAGACAGTTAACCGTGCGAACCGATTTTACCTCTACACCAAATTTTTTCTCTACTGCTATCTTAATATCAGTCTTGTCTGCATCGGGTTTAACGATAAAAACATACTGCCCTTTCTTCTCTGTCAGCCCTGTACTTTTTTCAGTCAACCAAGGACGCAACAACGGGTTTTTCATCTCTTTAACTCCTTTTTCTGGAAAACTGCAATTACCCTAATGTATCTTCAATTGTTTTCAACGCGGTCTTCTGAACAAGTACCGTATGGCTATGGAGAATATCGTACGTTGATGCTTTATCTGCGGTCATGATATTAAGAATCTCAATATTCCTGCCCGATCTTGCGATGATCATATCATATTCAGGTGTAAGCATCAAGGTTTTTTTCGCAGAAAGACCAAGATTTTTGAGAATATCTGCAAAAGGCTTTGTTTTGATCTGCTCAAATCTGAAATCCTCCACCACAAGAATCTGTCCGGCTTTAGCCTTAGAGCTCAACGCCGATCGTCTTGCCAGTAGTTTAACCTTCCTGTTAACTTTCTGGTCGTATGCATGAGGAGTAGGTCCAAATATTGTACCGCCACCGACGTTCAGGGGCGAACGGGACGAACCCTGACGTGCATTACCGGTTCCTTTCTGACGTAAAGGCTTTCTGCCTCCACCCCTTACTTCACCTCGTGTTTTGGACTTGTGCGTCCCCTGCCTCTTGTGTGCGAGAATCGACTTAACGTCGAGATACATCGCATGTTCCGATATTTCAGCGCCGAATATATCATCACGGAGCGTTACCACTTCCCCGGTTTCAGTGCCGCCGGTATTTAAGACTTTAAGTTCCATAGCTTCGTGCATTCAGCTTTTACTTTTTTGTAGAAACAATCTTGACATAGGAATTCTTAGGCCCCGGAACAGATCCCTTTATAACAATAAGATTGGATTCAGGGATGATCTTGAATATCTCAAGATTCCTGACCGTAATATTGTCTGAACCCATGCGTCCGGCCATTCTGGTACCCTTAAAAACCCTTGACGGATCAGATGAACCACCTACAGAGCCAGGTGCTCTCTGCCTGTCAGACTGACCATGCGTTCTCTGGCTGCCGCTAAAATTATGGCGTTTCATAACACCAGCAAACCCCTTGCCTTTCGAAACACCGAGAACATTAATTTTCTCGCCTTCTTTGAACGATTCAACGCTCACTGAACTGCCGAGCTGAAGGTCCTGGTTAAGCTCTGAAAAGTCAAACTCAGCCAATTTGAAACCTGGAGTTACACCAGCTTTTTTATAATGACCCTGCAGCGGCTTGCTTACTTTTTTCTCGTCCCTTTCACCGATACCAACCTGATAAGCATCGTATCCGTCTGTCTCAACACGTTTAACCTGTGTCACAAAGCATGGACCTGCCTGGATAATCGTGCAGGATACTGCTTCGCGTTTATCATTGAATAAACGGGTCATGCCGATTTTCTTTCCAAGAATCGCACCCATATTGAATTAACTATTCTATTTCTTTAAGACTTAATTTCAACATCAACACCACTCGGAAGCTCAAGCTTCATCAGCATATCAATGGTTCTGGATGTCGGGTTTATTATTTCTATCAACCTCTTGTGAGAGGAGAAAGAAAACTGCTCACGAGACTTCTTATCAACATGCGGTGACCGGTTTACGGTATACACATGAGATTTTGTAGGCAGCGGTATTGGACCAAAGATGATCGCATCTGTCTGCTTGACTACATCAATAATCCTTAACGCCCACTTATCAACCAGACTATGGTCGTAAGACTTTAGCTTTATCCTGATCTTTTGCTGTACAGCCACTTGTCAACCCTGTTTCGTGTTATCAATAAAAAAAGGACGGGATTTTCGGCCCCGTCCCGCGACGCCATACAATCTATTATTCAATAATTTTGGTTACGGAACCCGCACCGACGGTACGACCGCCCTCACGGATAGCGAAACGCAGGCTCTCATCCATCGCGATAGGAGCAAGCAACTCAACATTGACTGAAAGGTTATCACCAGGCATAACCATCTCAACACCTTCCGGCAATGTTACAGAGCCAGTAACATCTGTTGTACGGAAGTAGAACTGTGGACGGTATCCGTTAAAGAACGGTGTATGACGACCACCTTCTTCCTTTTTAAGAATATAAACCTCAGCCGTAAACTTGGTGTGAGGCTTGATGGTACCGGGTTTTGCAATAACCATACCACGCTCAAGCTCAGTCTTGTCAACACCCCTAAGAAGGAGTCCGGCGTTATCGCCTGCCTGTCCCATATCAAGAAGCTTCTGGAACATTTCAATGCCGGTAACAACAGATTTACGAGTCGGCCTGATACCAACAATCTCGACCTCTTCATTAATCTTTATAACACCTCTCTCTATTCTTCCGGTACCAACGGTACCACGACCTGAAATAGAGAATACATCTTCAACCGGCATCAAGAAAGGCTTGTCAACGTCGCGAACAGGCTCTGGAATAAAATCATCAACAGCATCCATAAGCTCCATAATAGCTTTTTCGCCCTCTGGATCGCCTTCGAGTGCCTTAAGTGCTGAACCTTTAATGATCGGAATGTCATCACCCGGGAAATCGTACTGGCTTAAAAGTTCCCTCAGCTCAAGCTCAACGAGCTCAATGAGTTCCGGATCAGCAATATCAACTTTATTAAGAAAAACAACAAGAGCCGGGACGTTGACCTGACGGGCAAGCAGAATGTGCTCGCGAGTCTGAGGCATAGGTCCATCAGTACCTGCAACAACAAGAATAGCGCCATCCATCTGGGCAGCACCGGTAATCATGTTTTTAATGTAGTCTGCGTGACCTGGACAGTCAATGTGTGCGTAATGACGTTTTTTGGTCTGGTACTCAACGTGAGCAGTTGAAATGGTAATACCGCGTTCTCTCTCTTCAGGAGCTTTATCGATACTGCCGAAATCGCGCTGCAGTGCAAGACCCTGCTTTGCAAGAACCGAAGTAATTGCAGCAGTCAAGGTTGTCTTACCATGATCAACGTGACCAATGGTTCCTATATTGACATGGGGTTTATCCCTTTTGTAGGACTCTTTTGCCATAACTTATCTCCGTACGGTTATCTTTTATTGATTGTAAGTATTTAAAACTGATAGTCTCTGTTTCCCGCTTATTCCGAATCCTTGCTTACTCTCTTCTCCTGCAAAGCTTCCGCAATATTGCGAGGAACTTCGCGATAACAGTCAAACTCCATAGAATAATTTGCCCGACCCTGACTCATTGAACGAAGATCTGTTGAATATCCGAACATCGCTGAAAGAGGAACCTTGGCATTAACAAACTGAGCTCCAGCTCTCTGCCCCATACCTTCAATGTGACCGCGGCGGCTTGAGAGATCACCCATAACATCACCAAGATATTCGTCAGGTGTGACAACCTCAACTTTCATGATCGGCTCAAGGAGCACAGGGTCAGCCTTTTTAGCAGCACCCTTGAAACCTATGGAACCGGCAATCTTGAACGCCATTTCGGAAGAGTCAACCTCATGGTACTTACCATCATAGAGCGTTACCTTGATATCCTGCATCGGAAAGCCGGCAACAACACCACTCTTCATGGCCTGCTGCACACCAGCATTAACTGCCGGTATATACTCTCTCGGGATTACTCCACCTTTAACAGCATCAACAAATTCATATCCTTTTCCCTCCTCAAGCGGCTCAACAGTAATATTAACCAGTCCAAACTGTCCTTTTCCGCCTGACTGACGAACAAACTTGCCTTCAAAGTCAACCTTTTTTCTGATAGTTTCTCTGTAAGCAACCTGCGGCTGGCCAACATTTGCCTCAACCTTGAACTCACGTTTAAGCCGGTCGACAAGAATTTCAAGATGAAGCTCGCCCATACCCGCAATCAGAGTCTGGCCGGTTTCATCGTCTGTCTTTACTTTAAAAGTGGGGTCCTCTTCAGCAAGCTTCGCAAGCGACATACCGAGCTTGTCAGAATCGGCCTTCGTTTTCGGCTCAATAGCAATCTCAATAACCGGTTCAGGAAAAATCATTTTTTCGAGAACTACCGGATTATTTTCTTCACAGAGCGTGTCACCGGTTCTAACATCCTTCAAACCTACTGCCGCCGCTATATCACCACAATAAACACAATCTATATCCTCTCTCTTGTTGGAATGCATTTGAAGGATCCGACCAATACGCTCCTTCTTGCCAGTCATTGTATTCAATACATAACTGCCGGCTTTGAGTATACCGGAATACACCCTGAAAAACGTAAGCTTTCCAACAAAGGGATCAGTCGCAATTTTAAAGGCAAGAGCAGCAAACGGCTCTTCATCCTTCGGTTCACGCGATATCGGCTCTTCGGTACGAGGATGGTGACCTTCGACAGCGCCGACATCAACCGGTGAAGCAAGATACTCGACAACAGCATCCAGCATAAACTGAACGCCCTTATTTTTAAAGGATGAACCGCAAAGCACCGGTATAATCGTAACCTTAAGCGTTGCCTGACGCAATACATTCCTTACTTCCTCCTCAGTAATATCCTCACCATTCAAATATTTCTCAAGAAGAGTGTCATCATGCTCGGAGACAGCTTCAAGCATATTGATCCGCCATGTGCGCGCCTCGTTCTGCAGATCATGAGGAATCTCCACCTCTTCATAGGTGCTACCATCCTCCTTATCATAAATAATACCTTTCATCCTGATAAGATCGACGAAACCGGCAAATATCTCACCCTCGCCAATCGGAATCTGCAGGGGCACCGGATTCGCACCGAGCCTCTCCTTTATAGCCTTTACCGTATAAAAAAAGTTTGCACCGGTCCTGTCCATCTTATTGACATAGGCAATCCGGGGCACACCATACTTATTCGCCTGACGCCAGACCGTCTCTGACTGAGGCTCCACACCGCCAACAGCACAAAAAAGCGCAACTGCACCATCAAGCACACGAAGTGAACGCTCAACCTCAACCGTAAAATCTACATGGCCAGGTGTGTCAATAATATTTATTCTGTGATTAACACCAGTATAGTTCCCAAACTTCGGAGTCCAAAAACAAGTTGTAGCAGCAGATGTGATTGTAATCCCGCGCTCTTTCTCCTGATCCATCCAGTCCATCGTAGCACCGCCTTCATGCACCTCACCCATCCGGTGCAAGCGACCAGTGTAATACAATATCCTCTCTGTCGTCGTCGTCTTTCCAGCATCAATGTGAGCCATGATGCCAATGTTGCGGACCTTATTTAAATCAACCAGCCTTGCCATAACAATTATTTTGACCTTTTATCAACCCTTTAAACAATCACTTAAAACCTGAAATGCGCAAACGCCTTATTTGCATCAGCCATCCTGTGCACCTCATCGCGCTTTTTCACCGACGCACCCTGTTCGTTAGCAGCATCCATCAACTCAGCAGCAAGTTTTTCCGCCATGGATTTACCACCACGCTTAGCAGCATACATCTTCAACCAACGGAATGCAAGAGCACCCCTTCTTGAAGCTTTAACTTCCATAGGAATCTGATAGGTTGCACCGCCCACCCTTTTACTGCGAACTTCCAAGACCGGCGCAATATGCGACATAGCCTTACGATAAACCTCCAGAGGATCCTCACCAGTCATCTTTTCGCCAATAATAGCAAAAGCATCATAAACTATCTTTGTCGCAACCGCTTTCTTACCATCAAGCATTACAGCATTGATAAAACGGGCAACACTTTCATCCCCGTAACGAAAATCAACACCTATTCTTTTATAGCCACCTTTTTTCGGCATATTCTTCTATAAATTTATGATTGGACCTATCTGCCTTTACCCTTGACAGGAGCAGCTGCACCGGCTTTCGGCTGCTTGGCCCCATACTTCGAACGACTCTGCTTACGATCGGCGACACCGGATGTATCCAGCGAACCACGCACGATATGATAACGCACACCAGGAAGATCCTTCACCCTGCCGCCCCTGATCAAAACAATAGAGTGCTCCTGCAGGTTATGACCCTCTCCCGGGATATATGCCGTAACTTCAATCTTGTTAGACAACCTTACACGCGCAACTTTCCGCAACGCCGAGTTAGGTTTTTTTGGTGTAGTCGTGTAAACACGAGTGCAAACCCCGCGCTTCTGCGGACATTTATCAAGCGCCGGTGACGCTGTTTTTGATACTTTTACACTTCTTCCGAGCCTGATGAGCTGCTGAATCGTCGGCATACTGAAACTCTCTTTCTATTTAAAAACCTCTGATTACAAAAGACGCAATCCTAAAAATCCATAAGGACAACCAATGTAAGCGAATTTATTAAAAAAGCAAAACCTAAATCATCATTTTTGTTCTCTTGAGAAAAAATGCTGTATTCCACCTTTCGCCCTGTTCCATAGCGGACTTGACAGCTCATCAGACTGCAGTAAACTCATTATGGAATTGACTGTCTTCTTCTATTTTGAAAAAGGTTTTTTACGAAAAAGAGCTTCAGCCACTGCAATCGCGATGAGAACCAATGCTACGGCGAATGATCCGAGAGATATTCTACGCCCTTTTTCAAACCCGCTTCGATCGTAATAGAAACGCACCTCCCTGCTTCCTGCAGGAACTACGACACCCCTAAGTAATCCGTTCACCTTTACCATTGCCGCATCCCGACCATCAACCAGTACCTTCCATCGAAGGGGATAATAGATTTCACTGACAACAAGAAATGCCTCACCCGGAACTGAAACCTGCAGTTCCATCAGCTCAGGCTTTACGGTAACCGAAGTAACTCTCGCAGCTGCAAATGTTCGGCTTCCCGTCCAGAGAGATCCATCGACATAAGCCTCGCCGGAAACAGCATGATCATCAAGCATCTTCGTCAACAACGCCTCATTGCTCTTGAGTGCAGTAACACGTCCTGCAAACCATGCCCTCGGATTTGCCCCCTGAAGAGTATAGACATAGACCATGACCGGACCGCTTGCAAGCTGAAGCATACCACTCTTCACCAGCCCAAAAGCAGGGTGTACCATTGGTTCCGGTGTAATGACATAGCCGACATTAAGCATTCTAAGAATATTCAGGCTGGCAAGATTTCCTGTTTTTGCAAGAAACTCTTCATATAACTTCAGTTTTGCCGGATGATAGCCGCCGACTGACTCTATACCGAATAAAGCAAACTTGTTTTCGGCAAAAAGCGAACCTGCGGGATAAATCCTGAACAACCCTTTCCCTGATGATAGATAGCGGGTAATGTCATCATGCATGAAAGCACGATCCACTATACTTCGATCGATAAAAACCGGGGAGCGCAGGGAAGCTGCAGATGGATTAACTATCTGCATATCAAGCCATATAATATCGCCAAGAGCTATCAGAACCAGCACCGTAGCGCACAACTTTCGAGAGAGCGTATTTTTGATAAAGAGCCAGAGTACTCCGACAGAAAGAGAGACAAGCAGCATAACGACGAGAAAGCTTTCCTTCAGGTTCTCCCAACGCACTTTATTGACCATAAAGGCCAGATTAAAACTCCCAACAGAAGGATCAGGATAAAGAGAACGGAAAAAGCTCTCAATACTCTGCTCAAAAAGAAGAAAAAGAAGCATAATTCCTGCAAGAAGAAGCCCACCCCAATAAAGAGGCTTCTTCAGCTTCCCCGGCTGGCTTTGAAACAACCCGTCAATTCCTGTGGCGGCAAAAAAGGCCAGAAGCAGATAAACCACAATAAGCGCCATTGAAGGAACCCTGAACCTGCTGAACAACGGCGCTGCATAATAGAACAGGTTAAACACAGGGCTGAAAAAACTCCCGAATGATAAACACAGGAACAGCAGCAATCCCGCGGCAAAAAACCAGGTCACAGGCTCGTTCCGGCGAAATCCGGCACCGCCAATAGCAAGCAAAAGAACAATAATACCTGCATAGTGCGGAAAGTCAGTAAACGGCATAAAACCCCAGTAGGTAACCCCGCCAAACCCATAACACCCAGGAACAAGAAAGGTCAGAAGTTCGATTGGGTGCATGGACCACATTGTGGCATACTCCCATAAAGCACCTGCTCCCCCGGCAGCCGCTCCTCTCACCGAGTAGGCCGCATACTGGGAGGCAGGAAGATAAATCGAAGCTGACATGCCAACACCACAGGCAAGTGCCAGCAGAAGAAGTGAAAAAAGCCGAACATTTTTATGAAGAGATTCTCTCCGTGAAATGACAAGAAACAGGAGAAAAAGCAGTGTAAGCATCCAGGAATAGTATGCAATCTGAACATGTGCCCGCTGCAGCTGAAACCCGGCAAGAAGAGCAAGAATGCCTGCGTCAGCCAGTCCTCCACGCTCAACAAGACGCATTGCCGCCCAGAGCATCCATGGCATATATGCCGCCGTCATGAGCTGACTGCCATGACCATGGACCAGCATGGCCGTCATATAGGGATTAAGCATGAAAACCGCGCCGCCGAAAACCGCAGCAAGCGGTGTCAACCTGTACGCCCTGAGAAAGAGAAATACTCCAAAACCTGCAAATGCCAGATGAAGCAGCTGCAGAAAAATACCATCGGGATGGAACACGTTAAATAAGATGTTTGGGAAATAGAGCCCACTGAGATAACTGAATGCCTCCACGGTCGGCATCCCTGAAAAAATCCAGGGCTGCCAGAGAGGATAGCTTCCTGTTGCATCATGAACCCGGTCAAGAGCCATCGTTGAAGCCAGCGGAACAAGAGTGTCGGGTGCAATCAGAATTTTTGACTGAAAAACAAGCGGGTAATAGAGTAACACAGCCAGAACTGTATAGCCGGCAAAAACAGCAAGAAACAGCAGAATGGTTTTCTTCACAACGTTATCACTTTGTTTCCTTGTTAATAAAGGGTATGAATTTAACAATAATCTCCCGCTCCTCCTGTTCCAATTTCAGGAGAAGCATCAATGCTGTATAACTGCAGGCCGCAAGCAGAGCCCCAACTATAAATCCGGCAAATACCGGAAGGCCAAGCAGCCATGGACGTGCACCTGCGAGAAGCGCACCCGCAAAAAAACCTGCTGCAAGCGGCTTCCATAACGCTTTACCAAATGGATGAATCGTTAATAGAAGGAATATCTCAGACAGCCTGACGACTGAAAGAAGAAAAAATACAAGCAATGTCGCAAGAGCTGCGCCGTTTATTCCCATCCGGGGAATCAGAAGAAGGTTAAGGATAACCTGCAAACCAAGAGCACCGAGAGCATTGTATAAACTGAGCCGTGCATAACCCGTCATAGCCAATACTGTCGAAGAGAGACCAAAACAGACCTGCATGAAAGAAGCTGCTGTCAAGAGAAGCAGGGCGTTACTCCCTGCGGTAAACCTTGTGCCAAATACCCCAAGCACCGGTTCAGGAAGGAGCAGGAAAAGAATAACCGGAGGAACAACAAGTCCAAGAATCCAGCGAGTCACCATTTTATAGATTCTTCCTATCTCAACATTATCGCTCCCTGTATGCAGTGCAGCAATCATCGGCGCAGCAATACCGGCAAAAGCAAGAAGCACTGCACGGATAAGCCCTGCGGTTCTGGCAGCAGGATGATAAAGCCCAACTGTTGCCGTATCAGTAAGCATACCGAGCATCACAACATCAAGCCAGTGTGTCATCATACTCAACAGCGAAACCACCATAAAAGGCAAGGCATAAAGCATCATGACCCTGTCGGGAGCGGCATGAACAATGTCCAGTGGAAGAACACCGGTTATTTTTGACAAATAGGGACGAATCCAGAAAAATGCCATCGCCGCCGAGAGGGCAAAAGGGAAAAAAAGAGCGGCGTTCTGCCCGGCGGTATAGCGAAAGAGAAGTGTTAAAAGAAGCAGCAGCAATGGACTCACTACCTGGGTTGCAATAATTTTCGGCTGAAGCTTCTTGAAGCCCTGAATAGCATGTCCATAAAGCATTGTTGCGACATTAAAGGGAACAGCCGCTGCATAACAGCAGAGAGTAAGCTGCAGAAGATGACTTCCGTGAAGCATCGAAGTTATATACCCTGAAAGGAGAAGCAGAAACATCGCCACAAGGAGTGAAAAAAACAGACTCGTTTTAAGTGCTGATCCAATAACTGCCTTTTGACGATGAGGATCGCTGCTGTTACTGCTCACAAAGCGCAATAAAGCCGAATCAAGCCCGGCAATAGCAAGCACCTCCGAAATCTGTATAACCGCAACGGCAAGCGCATACGTGCCAAGTGCATCGGCGTCAAGCACTCTGGCGACAAGCAGGTTGAAACCAAACCGGGAGGCCTGTCCGAAAAGAAATCCGGCAAAGGAAAAACCTGCCTGACCAGCTATGACACTATTACGGCTCAACGAGGCTGCTCCTGATAAGCGTTCTGCAATTCCTCCACCATGACAGATGCCAGAGTATCCCAGCTATGTTGTCGGGCAAATGCCTGCCTTGCCTCCCTGCGCTTATCGGCAAGAGCTTCCGGTACCATGCGCACAAATGCCTCAGGCGAAAGAGCAACATGCACAACCTCTCTGGCTCTTTCAACCGCACTGCAGTAGTTCATTGAAAGCACCGGCACACCCGACGCACTATATTCATAAAGTTTATTCGGATGAGAAACCCCTTTCAGTTCATTACTGAGCAGCGGCATCAGTGCTAGATCGAAGTGCTGAACCAAGGCCGGCAGTTCAGCATAGTCTATTTTACCAACATAGTGCACATTTGGCATTGCATTAAGAGCCACGTGTTTTTTCCACCACTCCCGTTCATAAGCCGGACCAATAAGAACAATCGAATAGTCAGGCCATGCCTTTGCAACAGCGGCAACAAGCGCTGTATCAATCCAGTCCATAGCCCCTACATAACCAAGAATCGGCCTTTTCAAGCCGGAAAGCGCTTCCGGGATTTGATGAATCGGGGTGGCAAAATGAGTGAACTCAACCCCGTTACCAAGTTCAATACAGCGAACACCGACAGGCACCCGAATACGGGCCGTCAGCTCCGGGCTCACACTGAAAAGCAGCTGCACACTTGACAGATAGGTGTCAAGATACCTCTTCAGCCATGGCGGACTTCCAGGAAAAGCGAGATGATCATCATTGGCATCATAAAAGCGGAGACGGCAAGGCAAACAAGCGGCAACCCTGCTCCAATAGAGATTGCTCAACCCAATAATTCTTTCCCTGGAAGCAAAGCCGAGAACAGTAACCCAGAACTGCATCATCACAATTCCTGGAAGCGAAACCAGCAAACGCAACAGCGGAATATCAAGCAGCTGCCCAATCCTGAAGGGGACACTCTTTAAAAACGGCACACTGACAACCCACACCCGCCCCCTTTTGACTGGAAGCCAGTGATGGCGACGCCCAAGAGCATAGGGTTCAATAAAGAGAATCCTCCAGTTTTCAGGAAACCGCGCAAGAAGACGCTGTTTACGGGTTGAAAGAAAATCCCACTGTATCTCAGAAAACCAGACAAGTCTGAAAGGAGTACATGGCATTGTCTTATTGAGCGGTAAGTTCATAAATCTGCACTTTTTCAAACATTGCCCGCAAAAGCGGCTTCAGTCCCGTAAGATAAAACAACATGGAACGGATACGAAACTCATCGCTTCTGACAACCCTGAATCCCGCACGGGAAAAAAGCGACAGGGCCGATTGACGACTCATCTCATGAAAATGATCGGGACTTGCGAGAAAAAGCGGTTTCCTGAGTGGCATTGACACAAAAAGCAGGGCACCATCACCCTTCAGGTGGCGCTTGATTTCAAGCAACGCATGGAGCGGATTAAAAAGATGCTCAAGCACCTCGAAAGCAGTAATAACGCAATAAGATCCTTTAAGCGGTTCAAGGTCAAGATCAACAGTTGTATTCTCGAACGGACAACTGAAAAGCTGTTCAAGCGAAGCGGTAAACGGCGTGCGGTCACCAAGATCAAGCCCTTTTGAAAACAAAGTACCTGCAGAAGAAGAATGCTGGATGAAGCTGACGGTGTTCCGCCAGCGGATAGTATGGGCAGGATCATTAAGATAGTGCCCGTCAATGACGTTTCTGAACGTTCTCTGCATTCTGCACCCTCCCTGTTTTGTGCATCCCTGAATCCTTTACTCTTATCAACTCTTTGAAACTACCTGCAAGACGCAGAGGAAGCAGAATAAGATAACATGCCATTCCGTTCCATGCCCGGTGCTTTCTTAATAGATGAAGCACCCCTGAACTTTTTTTTAGCAGCTTCTGGAACATACTGCCATGAAGCGATGCCGACACCTTATGCCATACCCTTGAAGAGGGAACATATTCAATACTCTTCCCCAAAGAGCAAATCCGCAAAGAGAGATCAACATCTTCGGCATACATCCTGAAGGTTTCGTCAAAACCTCCAACTGCTTGAAAATCCTTGCATCTCATGGCAAGGCAGCACCCTGTTGCATAGCCTGTTGTGCCGGGACGATCAAATTCAGGAGAGTCTTTTTTCCTGATACCGACATGACTGATGAGACCGGTCGAAAGCCTGACAATTCCACCTCCATACCAAAGAGTATCCGGTTGATCCCAATAGAATATTTTCGGTACAGCAATCCCTGCTGAGGAGTTTCTCTGCAGAGTTTCGATAAGCGGGCCATAAAAACCCTGATCAACAATGGTGTCATTGTTCAGAAATATCACATACTCAGCATGAAACTCCATAACCCGCCTGAAACCGGCATTATTTCCCGCAGCATAACCTTGATTGTCAGGCAAAACAAGCTGCTCGATATCCGCAAAAGCATCATGAATACGCTCTGCAGAACCATCAGTCGATCCATTATCGACAACAATCACCCTGCATGAAGGAGAGATGACCCCTGCAAGAGATGTGAGACAGGCAAGCGTATCGTCTGCACCGTTCCAGTTCAATACAACAATCCAGGTCAATGGCTGCATGGAGTCACCTCCTGTAAACTTCGGCTTCAAGAAAATGTCCGGCAGCATCTGCAAAAGCCTCCCAGGAATACTCCTGACGGAACTTTTCGATTGCTGAACGTACAGGCATCAGATTCTTTCTGCACGCAAGAAATTCTCCAACCGCTTCAGCAACTCCTTCAGACGAACAATCACCGGCAACCCAACCCGTTTCGCCATGACGCACCACCTCAGAAAGTGACCCGACCGGAGTAGCAATAACAGGAACTCCATAACCATATGCAAGCTGCACTACTCCAGACTGCGTTGCACTGCGATAGGGAAGCGCGACTGCATCAGCCGCTGCAAATAGAAGTGCAGTGCGTTCTCTTGAAACATAACCAGGATAAAGATCAATGCTGGCACTAATCCCGAGCTCCTCAACCAGTCGTCTGTAAATATCGGGAGATTCAAGAAACTGTCCAGCGACAACAAGCCTGAGTGAAGGATCCTTTCTTAGAATCGCCGGCATGGCACGGAGCATGATATCAAGGCCTTTATAACGACGCACGTAACCAAAAAAAAGCAGAACAGGAGAGGCTTCATCAAGATGAAGAGCCTTACGTGCATAGGGTAATGAAGGAATTTCCACTTCCGGTTCGTAGGGCGGATGGAAAAGCGGCAGCACTGGCATTTGCGGCATGGCTGAGCGTACATCCTGAAAAACTGCATTCGAGAGTGTCACAAACCCATCCGCAAAAGCCGCCAGCAGGCGACGCATAAACGGATCGAAAAAAAAGGATTCATGTGAAGAAAGATTATGGAGCAAAACCACAATCTTGATGCCGGTCAAACGGCGAAGCAGATAATAGAATGGAGCTAACAGTCCTGTCCAGTATGCTGCGAGCAGAATATCCGGTTTCAAAAGTCTCACAGACCGGATGGTCCTTAACCAGGAAAAGGGGTTATAGAGAACGAGATGAACATCTGCGGGGAACGTGGCATCAGCACTATAAGCTGCATCAACGGCGCCCTTCGTTAAAAAATCAGGATAGAGAGCCTTGAAGGCAACAGGAATAACATCATATCCCCTGTCACGAAGGGCATCCCTCAAATGCCCGCTGAATCGGGCGATACCGCCTTTCAGAGGAAAAAATGGAGTGATAAATGCAATCCGCAACGGTTTCAATAACGCTCCTGGAGCGGTTTTCAAGCTATTGTTCGCCAAACCCCTGTTCAAAAAACTCAACCAACTGACGTGCGGCCTCAACAGCATCCTCTCCGTCAAGCTTGAGAATCAACCGGGTTCCTTTGGGTGCAGCAAGACTCATAACACCGATAATTGACTTGGCATTAATTTCAACACCCTGCATTTCGATATAAAAATCAGATTTAAATCGAGATGCGAGTTTGACAACTGACGCTGCGGGTCTGGTATGCAGACCGGCCTTATTTTTAATAATAACTTCTTTTACGATCACAAATGTGCACGACCTGTTTGGTTGATTAACCCAATGCCCGGAATGGTATATTTCGACTTTTTACAGCTTTTTCACCATGGCTATCTCATCGCACGCCATAAGCTTGGGACAATGAGTGCAATCCCTCCATATTTTCTGAGGAAAATACTCTTTCTGAATGTCACAGTATCCGAGATGCCTAAAAAAATCACTGTTGAGCGTCAGAACAAAAACCTCACTTACCCCTTCCTCCCGGAGAACAGACTCTGCCTTTTCCACAAGCAGGCGTCCGATTCCTTTCATTTTATGACGATTAAAGACAGCCAGAGAGCGTATTTCAGCAAACTTTAACGTATAGAATGCAATAGCGCAGCACCCTATCACCTCGCCGTCATATTCAGCAACAAAAAAATTACGAATATTTTCAACAATATTTTCACCGGAACGCTCCAGCATGATACCTTGACGGGCATACTCCGCAGTAATGGCGGAAATTGCCGCAGCATCAGCAAGACGAGCGGATCTGACATAGAGTTCACTGTGCTGCATCATTTACTCGAGACCCGCTTCCAACGGTTCGTCAACCCGGATGCGGGCTGATACCTCTTTCCAGAGTTCATCCTTTAGTTCCTTCAGTCCCTGTCCGGAAACACTTGAAATCGGAAGTACCTTAACTCCTTCTTCAAAAGAAGGAATATCAAAATCCCCAGCTGCAATGTCCATTTTAGTTACAACCACTATCCGAGGTTTGTCAAGAAGTCCCTTGTTAAATTTCTCAAGCTCTCCGAGAAGCGTCCGGTATTCTTCGGCAATATCAGGTGCATCAGCCGAAACAAGAACTGCAAGTATTTTCGTACGCTCGATATGACGGAGAAACTGCAGCCCAAGTCCCTTTCCTTCTGCTGCACCCTCTATTATTCCAGGAATATCGGCCATCACAAACGATTTATACTCCTCGTAACGTACAATACCGAGATTAGGAACCAGAGTGGTAAACGGATAGTCGGCAATTTTTGGTTTCGCCGCACTTATCACAGAAATAAGCGTCGACTTTCCCGCGTTCGGAAAACCAACAAGACCGACATCGGCCATAAGCTTCAGCTCCATTTCGAGCGTCAGCTCTTCACCCTTCTGGCCTGGCTCAGCATATCGGGGAGCCTGACGCGTGGGAGTTGCGAAATGCTGGTTTCCACGACCCCCTTTTCCACCCCTGGCAATTAAAACCTCCTGATCATCACCCGTCAAATCAGCAATAATCTCATGGGTTTCCGCATTTCGGACAATAGTACCACACGGGACATCTATAACAATATCAGCGCCATCTTTTCCTGTTTTTCTCGCTCCCTGTCCATGAACGCCACGAACTGCCAGATACTTCTTTTTATACTTGAAATCCAAAAGAGTGGTCAACTGCCTGTTAGTTCGCAGCCATACATGGCCTCCACGACCGCCATCGCCACCATCAGGGCCCCCCTTTGGAACAAACTTTTCCCTACGAAAACTCACACAACCCTTTCCGCCGTCTCCAGCCTGAACAAAAATGGACGCACTATCAACAAACTTCACTCACACACCTGCCTTTTGAATAATCTTTCTCTTTAACTATTTTCATACTCAACGTCTAAACTCTTACACCAATGACATCAACACATTCCGGAAAACCAGCTATAGAGGAGCTGATATCGAGACTTGAGGAAATAACCCGGAATATTGAAAATCCAGAAA
Source organism: Chlorobiaceae bacterium (assembly GCA_037143555.1). Taxonomy (GTDB): domain Bacteria; phylum Bacteroidota; class Chlorobiia; order Chlorobiales; family Chlorobiaceae; genus Chlorobium. The sequence continues at coordinate 70,202 of JBAWYL010000004.1, read as the reverse complement.
CCGGCCTCGAAAAATCTATTTCGCTCTACGAAGAGGGACTTACCATTGCCGACAACTGTAAAAAACGACTGCTCGAAGCCAGAAAAAAAATAGAAGTCATCAATCCGGAACTGGCAAAAACCTGGCCCGATACTCCACACACCAAAGACCTGTTCGACAACGAAGTCTGAAATCGATCACACCTCAAGCCGCTTCAGAAGAACCTCATTGACCATCTTTGGATTAGCTTTTCCTTTCATTCGGCTCATGCACTGTCCTACAAAAAAGCCAAGCAGCTGAGTCTTTCCGCTGCGATAAGCGACAAGCTGACCAGGATTAGCCTCAAGAATTTCATCGACAACACTCTCAATCACTCCACTGTCTGAAACCTGAGCAAGCCCTTCCCGCTCAACAATCTCCAATGCAGTATCTCCATTCTCCTGCATCAGTTCAAACACCTGTTTGGCAATGGTATTACTGATCATTCCATCACCTATCAGACGCACAAGGCCCCCAAGTCTGACTGGCTCAATCGAAAAATCAGCAATATCAAGATACTTTTCTTTAAGCGTACGCATCACCTCCCCCATCACCCAGTTCGAGGAGGTCTTGGTATCTCCAGAAACAATGACAGTCTCCTCAAAATAATCTGCAATCTCCCGCTCAACGGTAAGAACTGCCGCATCATAGGCCGGAATGGCATACTCAGCGACAAAACGACTTGCACGAACTTCCGGAAACTCCGGAAGTTCACTCAGCATCCGATCAAGCATCTCCTGATCAACAAGGACCGGAATCAGATCGGGATCAGGGAAGTACCGGTAATCGTGGGCAAACTCCTTTCCTCTCATTGAACGGGTTTCCCCCTTGTCAGCATCCCAAAGCCGGGTCTCCTGCACAATGACTCCACCGCTTTCCAGAATTTCCTGATGGCGCCAGGCCTCATATTCAATGGCTTTTTCAACATTCTTGAACGAGTTCATATTCTTGATCTCTGTTCGGGTACCATACTCAGTAGCCCCGACAGGACGCAGAGAAACGTTGGCATCGCAGCGCAAGCTTCCCTCCTCCATGTTCCCGTCCGAAATACCAAGATATTTAACTATCTGCCTGACTTTCTGAAGGTAGGCGGAAGCCTCCTTCGGAGTCCGCATATCAGGATAACTCACGATTTCAAGTAATGGAACACCACTCCTGTTAAGATCAATATAGGTTTCCTCACCAATATCATGGATCGACTTGCCGGCGTCCTCCTCAATATGAATTCTGATCAGCCTGATAACCTTTTCACCTTCACCGGCATCAATGGTAAGAACCCCTTCACTACAGATAGGCTCTTCAAACTGCGAAATCTGGTACCCCTTTGGAAGATCGGGATAAAAATAATTTTTTCGGGCCAGAACGGAACTGGACGCAATCGTGCAACCCATTGCAAGCCCAAGTTTAACCGCATCCTCCACCACACGACGGTTAAGTACTGGCAGGGCTCCTGGAAGAGCAAGGCAGACCGGACAAACATTACTATTGGCAGGTTTTCCAAACTGCGCAGAACAGCTACAGAACGCCTTGCTTGCTGTATTCAGCTGACAATGAACCTCAAGGCCCACTACTAATTCATACTTCATTGCAAAAATTAACGTTATTGATAAACACCACAAAGCGTACGCTGGAGCCTCTCCCCGCTTATAAAAAACTTCTCAGAACGGGTTAAAGGAAAACTTCTGCCCGCCGACTGTTGCCTCAGCCATAACCCCAGCTTTGGGAAGCACAAAAACAGCTACACCATGAGAAAAATCTGTATTGGTAGCCATTCCCGCGTTAACAACCACTCCAGCCACCTGGGCATTCAGCTCGTAATTCCCTTTTTTAAAATTATCAAGTTCTTCCTTGTCCTTAAAGAATATGATTTCTGAAAAAGCCTGTCCACCAAGCTGAGGACCAACATTAAACTGAGTAATGGATGAATTCCCCACAAGATTATTTTTCTCATAGACATAACCATTACCATGCCCTCCTCCGACTATCAGATATCCACCCTTGAACACATCTGGAAAAACAACATAACCATAGGCTTTCTCAAAAAAACGATTCAACGCAGCATTTTTCCTGAAATATTCTACCGACATACCGGCGTGCTCCTGTTCAGCAGGATCCCACCCCGCCTGAGCCTTAGAAAAAAACAGTCCGGCAAGCATAAACGCGAGGACACCAATTCTCATCATTTTCATCATTGACACATATTTTTATGGTTAATAAAATCACAGCATAGAAAACATACAATGATATGCAACCGTTAATGTACAATTTTCACCACAATAAATCCTACCCCGCCAATCTCCAGTCATCCTCTATCCTTTGTCATTCCGAAACAGTGTGAGAAATCTCTACCGACCCATTACAGATTCTTATACCGCAGCCTTGCCTGCTAAAAAAAACCTCTCAGTACGCCCGATAGGAAAACTTCTGTCCACCCACCGTCGCTTCAACCCTTACCCCTCCCTTAGGAAGCACAAAAACAGCTACACCATAAGAATAGTCAATATTAGTGGCCATCCCTTTTTTAACAACGGTGCCCACCATCTGGGCATTCAGCTCATAATTCCCTTTTTTGAAATTATCAAACTCTTTCTTGTCTTTAAAAAATATGATTTCCGAAAAAGTATGACCACCAAGCTGAGGGCCTACATTAACCTGAGTAATGGATGAATTCCCCACAAGATTATTTTTCTCATAGACATACCCCTTACCACGTCCCCCTCCGACAATCATAAATCCAGCCTTGAACACATCAGGAAAAACAACATAACCGTAGGAGTTCTTAAAAAAACGATTCAGAGCAGGAGCATTCTTCCTGACATACTCAACCGCCCCCCTCGCACGTTCCTGCTCAGCAGGGTCCCACCCGGCATGAAGCGCAGAAAAAAACAGTCCCGTAAGCATAAATGCGAGGACACCAATTCTTATCGTCTTTATCATTGCCAATTACTTTAATGGTTAATTAAAATAATGCACGACTACTCTATCATTCAGCACAAACATTGATAAATCTTCACCTTACTATCCCCCGGCCTCAAGCTCCCTCTTCAGCGCCTCGCGCTCAATTTCAAGTCGACGAATCTCGCGGTTGATCCTGTCCAGTTCCTCCGGGCTGCTGTCTATTTCCAGCCTTAAACGAGAAGATGCCTCATCAATCAGATCGATAGCCTTGTCGGGAAGAAAACGGTCTGAAATATAGCGGTTCGACAACTCGGCAGCTGCAACAATAGCCGCGTCCTTGATCCGAACGCCATGATGAATCTCGTATTTTTCCTTGAGTCCCCGCAATATGGAAACAGTGTCATCAACGCTTGGCTGATCGACCACCACGGTCTGAAACCGGCGCTCAAGAGCAGCATCCTTTTCAATATGCTTGCGATACTCGTCAAGTGTTGTCGCGCCTATACAGCGCAGCTCACCACGGGCCAGAGCAGGCTTGAGAATATTAGCCGCATCCATAGAGCCTTCGGCAGAGCCAGCTCCAACCAGCAGGTGGATTTCATCAATAAAAAGAATAATCTCGCCATCAGAAGCCTGTACCTCACGCACAACAGCCTTCAGGCGCTCCTCAAACTCACCGCGAAATTTCGCTCCAGCGACAAGGAGAGCGATATCAAGCGCAGCAATCTGCTTGCTCTTCAGGTTTTCAGGCACGTCGCCGGCCACAATACGCTGTGCGATCCCCTCGACAAGAGCGGTCTTGCCGACACCCGGCTCACCAATCAACACAGGGTTATTCTTGGTGCGCCGGCTAAGTATCTGCAACACTCTTCGAATTTCCTCATCACGACCGATAACCGGATCAAGTTTACCTTTGCGTGCCTGGTCATTCAGGTTGCGCGAATATTTTTTCAGCGAGTTGTATGTTTCCTCTGCACTCTGGCTGGTTACGCGCTGCGTTCCCCTGATGGTAGCAAGCACCTTGAGAATAGCGTCGCGATTAATGCCAGAATCCTTCAGCATACGCGATACATTGAGCCCGGCTTCACTCAGCGCTATAAGCAGATGCTCTGAGCTGATATAATCGTCTTTAAGCTTTTCAGCCTCTTTCAATGCAAGATCGAATACCTTGCCGAGGTTCTGTGAAAGATACTGCCCTGTGGCCGAAGCTCCCGTCACCCTGGGGATTCTCTCTATTTCACGATCAAGCGCCGCAAGCAGGGTTTCCGCCGGCGCTTCAAGCTTCTGCGCTATCTGCACAGCAATACTGCTTTTATCTTCAAGCATTGAAAAAAGCAGATGTTCCGGTTCTATCTGCTGATGCTGCCGGCTGCTCGCAAGGGTGGATGCCGCCTGCAATGCCTCCTGGGCTTTTAGAGTAAATTTGTTCGGGTCAAACTGCATGGTTTTCATCGTTTTGGTTTTCGGTCCTTACCCTGGAGGTACATTCCGTCGGGGAACATACCGGAAGGCATAGAAACTACTTTCTGTATAACAATGTAAATGCGAAAAAAGTTAACGCTTGCAACCCGACTGCTCGCCATACAGAAAAGAAAAAAAGGCTGCGACATGAGACACTGCCGTAACCTTTAAAAAATCTCTTAAAACGGGGTTATTTCCTCCCTCGGCCTGCCCCATCCTTTATCCGGAATGAGAGGGATTATCTTCTGGAGGTGTCGGCCAATTCTTTATGACAGAACTGACAACATGGCGAAGAATCTGCGCACTGGTAGAAAGCAGTTCAGCACCTTTCTCCTGAATGTGGCGCTGCGTATCAAGCTGTTCCTTGAAAAGCTCAACACTCGCCGGATCATAATTCCCCTGGCTGACATAGGCATCAATAACCTCTTCAGCTTCTGCAAAAGACATGTTAAAAACCCTGAAACCAAGCTTTGCTCTCTCAAGAGAGTCAAGTGCTTTAAGACCAGTGTTCTGCTGCTCCATAACATTTCTGTTTTTCATCTATAAAAATACTATCACCAGCTTATAATAACATAAATATAACATTGTTTTTCAACAACTATCAGCAAGTCCGGTTCTATAGAACCTGTAAGGGAAACCCTTTCAGCGTCGTTTCCTTACACCTCTTCCTGTCAGGGTTTCAGCAAACAGAAAAAAAAGACCTGCTGCAAGAAAATACCGGGCCAGAGAAACACGCTCAACCGGCTCCATCATCCAGCGCGATGATGCTGCAATGCGGTTAATCATTTCGGATATTTCATGGTTCACTGTATGATCACCTTTGCTGCGGAAATACAATCCACCCGCTTCATGAGCCATCTTCTGCAGTATTTCGCCCTTGAAACTCGTCGTCACAGCTTTGCCGTGTTCATCCATCTTGATTGCTGACCCTTCCAGAGGAATAACAACAGGCGAACTCATGCCAACACCAACCACAAACAGATGAATCCCATCTTTTTTCATCCTTATGGCCTCCGCCAGGAAATCACCGGCATGATCTTCGCCATCACTCAACAGTACCACAATCTTCTCTCCTTTTATACCGGATTGAGGAAGGTTTTCCGTATCTGCTTTCAGCAATTTTCCTGAAAGCTCAAGTGCAGAGCGAAAAACTGTTCCCTGTTCCTCGATAAGATCGGGTGAGGCCATACCAAGGAGGGCCTCAAAAGCTTCACGATCAGTGGTAAGAGGGCATTGCACAAGAGGTGCCGCCGCAAAAAGAAGAATAGCCCTTCTGCCACCCTTAACTGCCCTACTGATGCCAAAAACCTCCTGTTTGGCCTGGCCAAGACGATCTGGATGTACATCCCTTGCCCTCATACTTCGGGAAACATCGAGCACAAAAACCATATCGGCGCCTTTGCGCAATACCGGTCGCCCTCCACTGCAAAGCCTGGGACCAGTTAAAGAGAACATCAACAAAGCAATGCCGCAGAACAACATCACTTTTTTCAAAATGAGAACCCACAACCGTGACCCGGGCATCATGGTATCGGCCATAAGCGGATCGGCAACTGCCTCACGAGCCTGAAGCTGCCTTATAACACCATAGCCGAGAAGAACGGCCAGAGGAATCAGAAGCAGCAAGTAGCCAAAATTTTCAGGCCATGCAAAGCTCATACCTGTAATCCAGTCCTGTTGGCATTTCAGTTACACCTGTTTGAAAAAAACAAAAAAATTTCTATCCACTACGGTATCCGGAGCAATCGGGTATTTGATAATAGAATTTCAAGGAAAAGTAACGCGAGCACCGTCAACAACAACCGCGTAAACAGCCCTGAACGGCGTTCCATAATCGAACCTGAAATCCGTTTTTTTTCCAGCCGGTCGATGGCTCTCATCGTTTCATCAAATGCTGCCGGATCATTGACAGCGAAATACCTGCCACCGGTGATTCGGGCAACACCACGAAGCGACTCTTCATCCATCACCGTATGACTGCCTTTTTCACCTGACAGATCAAGACGATCAGCCGAACTTATAACACCGGCGTTAATCGGATATATCCTGATCCCGCTCTCTACTGCAAACCCTGCGGCCGTTGCCGGCCCGACCTCGCCCGTATTATTCTCACCATCGGTAATAAGAATTACAGCCTTGTGCAATGACTCCGATGCCTTAAGTCTGTTGATCGCGATGAGAACAGCAGTACCAATGGCAGTCCCTTCGTCCTGTATCACCCTTGGAGAAAGTCGGTCAATCAGCATGGCAAGCACTTCATGATCAAGCGTCAGAGGACACTGCGTATATCCCTTTCCGCGAAACACGACCAGCCCGATTCTATCGTTCGGGCGATGCAGCACAAAATTGCGGGCAACATCCTTTGCTGCATCAAGACGACTTTCGCCCGCAAAATCCTTCTGCAGCATTGATTCGGAAATATCAAGCACCAGCATAACATCGATGCCCATCGCTTCAGCTTCAGTCTGACGGTAAAGGAGGTGAGGTCCGGTAAGCGCTACAACCGAAAGAAAAAGAGTGCACCACCGCAGCCATTGAGGCAGCAGGCGCAACAAACGGCCGGCTGCAAAGCCAGAACTGCGCAACTGCTCAAGACCGGGGAAAAGTATAGCGGGACGCTTCCCCAGTCGATCACGCATCTCCCTATACCACGCTACAAAAAAAAACAACGGCAACAGGAGCAGCCACCAAGGCTCTGCAAGTTCAATGCCGGGCATATGAGCAAACCACTCCTGCATAAGCAAAATATTTTACCTCAAAGATGCAAAATCCCCGGCTAAAATCCCTCTTCATCGCCTTTTTGCATTAATCAACGCAGGAATCCTTAGAGCTGCTTTGCAATGCCCTGTCTCTTCCGATACCTAAACATCAGATCTTTATGTACCGCGGTCTCCGCTTTTCGGGGTGTATATTATATACGAACAGCATATAATACTCAGGCAACTCTGTCCGGCAGCGCTCAATGCTGTCAGTCGTTGTTTTGTGACAGGGTGAACAGGAAATAAATCGAATCTCACGTACGATCATATCAGCAAAGGCAGTTATCCGGTGCAAAAACTGATACGACTGCCCGGGTTCCACGAGACATTCCGCCTCGTGGACTTTGACGGACATACTTCCGACTCAGGATTCTTCTTTTCAGATTTTGGTTTTTGTCGTACTGACCATTTTTTACGTATACGTTTATTTTGACTTCTTCTCAGCCATATAATAAACGACAGGCACAACAACGAGTGTTAAAACGGTTGAAAGAATGCCACCCCATATCAACGATATGGCAAGACCCTGAAAAATAGGATCAAACAGCATGACAATTGAACCAATAACAACAGCACCTGATGTCAATATAATCGGGCGTGTGCGGACCGCCGCTGATTCAATGACAGCCTGCTTAAGCTCAATTCCTTCCGCCCTGCGTATCTGGATAAAATCAATAAGCAGTACCGAATTCCTTACCATAATGCCGGCAAGAGCAATCATACCGATCATACTTGTGGCAGTAAAGAAAGCTCCGTGCAGCATGTGCCCGGGAATAATGCCCACAAGGCTCAGGGGGATAGCTATCATCATGATCAGCGGTGTCTTGAAGGACTGGAACCACCCGATAATCAGCAGGTAAATAATAACAAGTACAACAGCAAACGCAGTTCCAAGATCGCGGAATACCTCAAAAGTGATCTGCCACTCACCATCCCACTTCATTGAAAGCCTGTCTTCGGTTGTTGGGCTTGCCGTGTAAAGCGGATTAATGGAATATCCGGCGGGAAGCTTGATGTTCTGGATTTTTTTATCCATGTCGAGCATGGCGTAGACAGGGCTTTCCGTTGCACCGGCAACATCCGCAGTCACATAAACCACCCTGCGAAGATCTTTGCGGTAAATGCTTTTATCCTGAATTTTTTCCTCAACCTTCACAAGTTCCGACAAGGGAATCATTTCTCCGGCACGCAGACGTGTTGTCAGTGTACCCATACCCTGTGACTGCACGAAAATACCTGTAAGATCATGCAGCGATGTTCTGTCAGACTGCGGCAACCGAACCTGAATCGTTACAGGGTCAAGCTCCTTTGCCGTATGAATCAGCCCTACATCCATGCCGGCAAGCGACATGCGCAACGTCTGGGCTATCTGCTCAGTACTGACACCCCGGAACGCTGCCCGCTCTTTGTTGACCACCAGATTGTAAACCTTCTGGTCGGCTTCAACCAGCCAGTCAACATCGACAACGCCGGGAGTCTCTTTAAAAACTTTTTTCACCTGGTTTGCCAGGGCGATCTGTTCGTTCTGTGACGGTCCGTAAATTTCAGCAACAAGCGTTGACATAACAGGGGGGCCTGGCGGAATCTCGACAATTTTTGCATTGCCGTTATAACGCTGAGCAATCTGCTGAACTCCCGGCCTGACACGTTTGGCAATGTCGTGACTCTGTGCCTTACGTTCGCCTTTATGAACAAGATTAACCTGTATATCGGCCATATTCGCCTTCTGACGAAGATAGTAATGGCGCACAAGACCATTGAAATTTATAGGTGCATTGGTGCCAACATAGTACTGGTAACTACTGACTTCCGGAATGGTTTTCAGATAAGCGGAGATCTCCTTGGTGACTCTGGCTGTCTGCTCAAGCGAGGTTCCTTCCGGCATGTCCAGAATAACCTGAAACTCGTTCTTGTTGTCAAACGGCAGCATCTTCATCTGCACGGCCTTGAGCGGAACCAGTGCAATCGCGCCAAGAAGCATTAAACCAACAACACTAAAAGCAAGCCACCTTTTAATACTGCTTTCAATAAACGGAGAGAGTATCGTGTTAAATACCTTGTAATACCCGGTTTTCGTAACATCATACTCTTCGTGATGGCCGCTTTCTGCTTTCAAAAGGCGGAATGAAAGCCAAGGCGTTGCAATCAGGGCAACCAGAAGAGAAAATATCATGGCAAGTGAAGCGCCAATCGGCATTGGACTCATATAAGGACCCATCAAACCGGAAACAAAGACCATTGGGAGCACTGCGGCAATGACCGTGAACGTTGCCAGAATGGTTGGATTTCCGACCTCATTAATCGCTGTAATGGCTGCCTGCAGTTTTGGCTGTCGCTTCATGGCAAAGTGACGATGGATGTTTTCGGCAATGATAATTGAATCATCAACCACAATACCGGTAACAAATATCAGCGCAAAAAGCGTCACCCTGTTGAGTGAATAATCGAGCAGATAATAGATCAGCAGGGTAAGGGCAAAGGTTATCGGCACCGATGCCAATACCACAAGTGACCCTCTCCAGCCAAGGAAAAATCCGACGACAATAGTAACAGCCACAACGGCCATAAGCAGGTGCTCAAGAAGGGTCATGACCTTCTCAGATGCTGTCGCTCCGTAGTTCCTTGTCTCGGTCACCGTCACGTCTGCTGGAATAACCGTCTGGCGCATTCCGGCGACCCTTGCCATAACCTTGTCGGCAAGCAGAGAGGCATCGCCACCTTTCCGCTTGGCAACCGTCAGCGTCACAGCCGGGTACTCACCGGAAACAGAACCTTTGGGAGCCGCTGCCGCCCATCCGAAAAAGTTGTAGTTATTGACCTCTTCAGGCCCGTCTACCACACTGGCGACATCATGGAGATAAACCGGTGATGCACCGTAAATACCGACTACAATATTTCCAACATCGCTGGCGCTTTCAAGGAATTTTCCTGTTCTAACAATAATCTCCTGGTTAATCTGCTTAAAATCACCGGATGTCATCTGGCTGTTGGCCATCTGCACCTGTCGGGTGATCTGCAACGGACTCACGTTGTACTTCAAGAGTTTTTCTTTGTCAAGAACAATCTTTATCTGGCGTTTTAAGCCTCCCTTTATTTCAACATCGCCGATATTTTTTATTTTTTTCAGTTCATCGGCAACATCCACAGCTGTTTTCCTTATCTGGTAAGGATCTTTGCTCTTGCTCCAGAACGTGAGATTAAGCACAGGTACATCGTCAATTGATACCTTTTTCATCAACGGAAACTGGACACCCTGGGGCATCTTGTCCATGTTTTTCATGAGGGTCGACCAGAGCTTGACCATGCTTTTCTCGGCATCCTCTCCTACTTTATAGCGGACCGTCACCAGGGCGACATCAGGCATTGAGGTAGAATAGACATAATCAACTCCCGGAATTTCGGTCAATGTCCTCTCAACCGGCTTGGCAACTCGTGCTTCAATCTCCGCTGGTGCAGCACCAGGGAAGGGGATAAAAAGATCAACCATGGGCACGACAATCTGAGGTTCTTCCTCCCTTGGTGTCATAAATGTCGCCATAATACCCACAAGAAGAGAGGCCACCATCAAAAGCGGCGTAATCTTCGAATTGATAAACTGTTTTGCAAGTTTACCGGCAATACCTTCATTCATTTGCTCTGAACCTCCTCAGTCACACGCGGACTTTTTTTAACGGTTACTCCTTCATTAAGTGCAGGATTATATATTCCCACAACAAACTCTCCTTTATCCAACCCCCCAAGAACAACAATATCACCATGTATCAACCTTCCTGTCCTTATCCATCTCAATGACAGGCGGTCATCATCTCCGACAACAAAAATACCGGTAAGTTCGCCTTGACGCACAATTGCCGACCTCGGTACCAGCAAAACCTCTGTTTCCCCTGCTGCACCGGCAGTGCGAACTTTCACAATGTTATCGACCACCACAGGAACTTCGGCCGTCCCGCTCTTTAACGGCTGTAACTCGTTACTCCCGCAACCGGCAAGAAACAGAAACCCGGCTGCACTCAGAACAAGTAATTGCTTTTTGAAATGTATACCCATGGACTGTGTTAACTTCAGTTATTAAATCCTTTTAGTTTCCCCGGTAGTATGCAAGCTCACTTTTTGCAATGCAGTAATCATACTTCGCCTGATTCAATCTCATTTTAGCATAGGTATGGGCCTGCTCCCTCATCAACAGTTCAAATGTCATCGCCATTCCTGTCCTGTACTGCGACCCGATATAGTCAAGACTGACTTTACTTTCTTCCAATGATTTCTGGGCAACAGCGATTCTTGCTTTCGCAGTTCTCATTGACCGTACCGATTTGTCCACGTCAGCAATGCTGTTGCTTATGGCATTTTCATAGTTGTACATTGCCTCACGCTCCTGGGCTTTAGCCTCCTGAATGCGACCGGCCGAAGCCTGACCATCGAAAATATTCCACTGCACATTCACACCAAGCCCCCAACTTGAGCCACCACTGAAAATATTGTCACTATGCAGGTTGGTCTGCAGGAATGCATTCACACGGGGAAGCCTTGAAGCTCGGGCCATATCAGCCTGATAACCGGCAATCTGCCTGCCAGTTTCGAGCGCCTTGAGATCTGCTCTGTTTTCAGGTAAGGTGTTATCATCTCCACCCGCCACAGCACCGTCAACGACAAGATCTCCGGTTGGAACAATTGCCACCCCGGAATCAAGATGCAACATAACTTTTAGGGCATCTGTCGCATTTTTTACCGCATCGTGCAGCATAAGCTTCTGTTCCTGAAGCTCTGAAAGCCTTACCTCTGTTGAAAGCTTGTCTGATTTTGTCATCAATCCAGCACTAAAGGCTTTTGCTGCCTCGTTGCTGTGCCCCTGCATTGTTTTTATAGACTGCTCTACAGCTTCAATATTTTTTCGGGCGAGAATCAGTCCGTAGTAGACTTTGCTGACCTGAAAACCGATAGTTTCTTCTGTCCTGACGGCCATATGCTCCTCGGCTTTTTTTGCAGTGACCGCGATTGTTCTGCCTATTGCAGCATCGGCATTGTAAACCGGCTGCATCACCTGAAGAGAGGTATTAAAATCGTTGATGACGTTGGGATTATTCAGCTTTTCAGGTAAAAAATCGCTGGCCTGAATACTGCTCTGCTGCAGCTTAAAGACAAGTACAGCTCCAGGGTCGTTCGTCACCATAAGCGTCTCCGACAAGATAACTTTCGGCAACGATGACTGACGGGTCTGAACCACCCTTGCCTCAGCCTGATCGATGCGGCTGCGAGCCGCTTTAATGGAATTATTGTTTTGACGTGCCATTGTAATGGCGTCGGAAAGGGAAAGTTTCATGGTTGTTTCATCGCCTTTAGCCTGAAGCGGTGACGTCATCGCTCCGGCAACACAAAAAACGACCAATGCTTTATAGACCTTCATAGTGTGCTACTGTTTTGTAATGAGTTTTAAAATCTTTTCTACACTTTTCGAGTCGTTATGATTCACACACTCCTTGAGATTACGCTGGAGCACAAGCGAAAAGGTATTATCAAGAGCAGCTTTTGCGGCCTGAAACTGGGTAATAATCTGGGCGCACTCCTCTTCTTTTTCAATCATTCTGATCAACCCCTCAACCTGACCGCCGACCCTTTTCAGTCTAAGAATCACATCTTTCATAGAACTCCCGGCTGCAACCATAGTGTTAATGAATTATTTATTATACCTATACCCCGTATGGGTATAATAATATTAAAAAAAAAGATAATCAACAAACGGTTTTATTCTGTCTGAAACATGACAGCAGACAGGAATGTTTATTTCGTTTGGCTCGCAATAGCCACTTCAGCAGTAGAACAGCAGATATCCGATTTCACTTGACAGAGCATGCTTTCTGTTGCCTGCTGCATGATCTGCGACATGATCGTATCGCTCATAAATTTGAGGATGCCCTCCGGCATAAGGTTCAAGGGAAAAGTGAGAGTAAAATCCAGAGAGATATCCGTATCAAAATAAACTGACGTTCGATTATCCTTTTGATGAAGAAGACATATCTCGGAACTTGCCTTCCCGATAAAGGTATTGGGATTGGCTGATTCAAATTCAGGATATTCATGCACGGGACTCCACTGAATCCGCTTTGCTTTTTCATGGAAGTGAGTTCCATTTTTCAACTTGGCGACAAATTTCTGGCCATAATGATCATCAGGGTCATCAAGAGAAAAACTCGCTTCCTGCTGACGGACAAAAAAAACCGCAGTAATTGGATGGCTTCGGGGATCAGTAACCTGAAAAACCCATTGAAATATATCCAACTCCATAAAATACTTGACATTAGTGCAATATGGATTACACTTGATCAGTTTTTCATGATTTGAAAAATATATGCTGGACTCATGCAGGCAAGAGTCCAGAACGATGTGCGCATTGCTTTTACCAACAACTTCCATGATGTACAAAATAATTATAGACCACTGTTGAACTGTGGTTTTTTTAACGTTTGCGATTGGCAGAGAGTTCCGGCTGCAAACCATGAAGCAGGTAACAGGCGGAAAATTATAATTTCATTTATCCTTTCGTCTTCAATCCATCAACGATTTTATTGAGTGAACTGGAGAGCATAGTCAGCGTCATATCAACAACCTTTAATTGCGACGCACCTATATCAGCCAGAGAGCTGCACAAAGAATTAAACGCTTCAACCGTATCAATAACCGGCTCTGCATTTACCGGTGCAGATGCAGGCTTTGGAACACCGACAGGTTTAGACGGCTCAGCACTTACCAAAGAGGGGCTCTCTGCCGGTGCATTATTGCGGCTCTGACCCTGAACTGCTGAAGGAACCGGATTCTTTGAGCCTGGACTTTCATTACCAGACACCGTACTTTTCCTGAATCTGGCAAAAAATCCACCTTTTTTTTCGTCATTACCCATACTTTAAGGATTTTTATTTTTTTAAAATTATGTACCGCCCATTTCATCTCTGGCCAACTCAAGCATCTCAAGCGTAATTTCCTTGTAGCCCATGTTGTCGGCATACTCTTCAGCCATAGTCTTGAACTTCCTCTGCAAAAAAGAAGGGATAGTCTGAAGCCATTCGAGAGATTCATCACTCCATTTCGCTGACAGACCTCCGGAACTCGAAGTTTTATTGTACGCATGAAGAACATCATGAACAAACGACTCGATAACACTGCTCCGTGAAAGAACGTCCGGAGGGAATATTTTTTCAGCCAGAATTTTATTACGGACTAAATGAATTTTCAACTGCGGCAGATAAAGAACCGCAGCCATGGATTCAGGGCTTCCGCATGTCAGAAACATCGCTATTTTCTTCCGCTTCAGATTTATTTTGAGGTTACCATAATTCAAGGCCCCCAAAAGCTGAGAGGCAACTACAAAATAGTAGACCGGCGCGCCAAGGATGACAAGATCAAAATCCCTTATAAAGCTGTAATCTGCAAGTGCTTTACATTTTGCCTTTTCGACATAAACCCCTCTTTTCGCCAGTTTCAAACCAATCGTATCAATTAGAGCTTCCGTAGAACCGCTTTCAGTTCTGCTATCATATAAAATAACAGCTTTCATTGCTTAACAGGTAAAGGTTTCGTTTCATGCAGCATACTTGCCATCAAGTTAAACTGACCTGAATATTGAACAATATATTATATAAAACAGCTCGCATCCCAATAGGATGAGCTTTACCTTATAAAAAAAGCATGTCAACGCACCGATAACCACCACAAAAAATGATGCCCATATATAATACGGATGCCAGATGATTTTTCGGCATTTGCTTGCGTCTAAGGGATTATCCTGAAAAAGAATACGAGGGCTGCTTGAAGCCTTTATATCATATTTTTCCATTTGCTCTGGAGTTGAAAATGTTTTAAATTGAAAAAAAAATGGTAATAATTACCGTAAACAAATTTCACATAAATATCTTTCTACAACTCTAAACATTAAAAGCCATGTCAAACGGAACAAATGATGTATCAGGCGCCATCAGCAATCTTATTGAAACCGTAGGAAAGCTTGCCCAGCAGCAGGTTGAATTACTGACCAGCGGAATCAAAACAGCAACATCGCTTATTGAGCCTCTTGGAAAAACAGCTACCGATCTTGCCGGTAATCTGGTAAATGCACTAACTCAGGCTTTGCAGTCACTATCTTCAGCTCTCATTAAGAAGTAAGAGCTGCTTATTTTGAAAAAGCACCTTATACAAGAGTATAGGGTGCTTTTTTTTTTGCTTGCCGTAAAGGATTTATGCATGATATAGGGTGAGCTGACCCCAATTGAAAAGAGACCTATAGAGAAGGTTACCTGTATGACCATCCAGAAAAACATCACCACCCTGTTCAGTGCTCATTGCAGTAAAACCCTTTCAATCATAAAAATACAGGGCGATGCATCAAGTCGTCAATATTTCAGAGTAACTGGCACGAACGGATCTTCCATTGCCTGTTACGATCCATCATTTGAAGCATCAGCACCCGACACTTACCCTTTTCTGCTCCTGCACAACTTGTTATCCAGTCATGCCATTCCTGTTCCGGCGCTTATAGCCCTTGATCCAGGGAACGGACTTCTGCTTTTAGAAGACTGCGGCGATCTCCTCCTGCAGAACATATCCGGTTCATCATCAGAGAATACTATCCCAGACCTGTACAGGAAAATCATTGATATCCTCATACAGCTGCAGACAATAACCGGCCACAAAAACCAAATTCCGTTCAGCATAAGTTTTGATCATGAAAAACTCATGTTTGAGTTCGATTTTTTTATCCAGCATGGCCTGCTGGAGTATTTTTATCCAGCGATCAATCGCCAATCGATCGGCAGGCTGCGGCAGGAATTTGAAACCATTGCAACGATCCTTGTCAAGCCCCGAGACTTTGTTCTGAACCACAGGGATTTTCACAGCCGCAATATTCTTGTTCACCAGGATAAGCCTGTAATTATTGACTTTCAGGATGCACGCATGGGTCTGCCGCAATATGATGCCGTTTCCCTGATAAGGGACTCCTATGTCAAACTCAACCCATCACTGACCGAAGAGCTGAAAAAGTATCACTACAGTGCTCTCCGACTTCATGGACTGACCACCATAAGTTTAGACGAATACCTATTTTATTTTGACATCATGGCCTTTCAACGAAATATCAAGGCAATAGGTACCTTCTGTTACCAGACCAGCGTTAAAAAAAACAGCAGCTTCGAACACTCGATTGCACCTACACTGGCCTATCTGCCCGATTATATCAACGCAAGAAAAGAACTGAAAAAAGCCGGAACAATCCTTCAGACTCTTCTTGACGGTACTACAAGATGAAAGCATTTATCCTTGCCGCCGGCTTCGGCACCCGATTGCGCCCATTAACTGATCATATACCGAAACCCCTGATCCCTATTCTTAATATCCCAAGCCTTTTCTATACCTTTTTTCTGTTAAAGCAGGCTGGAATCACTGAAATTATCTGCAACATCCATTATCAGGCCAGTGCGATCAGACGCTTTATAGAGTCAAGCGGACTCCAAGGCCTTACCATCACGTTTTCAGAAGAAGCAATAATTCTCGGCACGGGGGGCGGTCTGAAAAAATGCGAAACCCTTCTTGGAACTGATGATTTTCTCCTGGTCAACAGCGACATTATTACCGATATTGATTTTAAGGCACTGATACGCAGCCATCAGCTCTCAGGGCGACCGGGAACTCTTACGTTGTATGAAACAGCAGAAGCTGCAGCCATTGGATATATCGGTGTTGAACGTGGTCTTGTTAAAGACTTTCGAAACAGCCGCAATACCGGACTTGTTTCTTCGTATATATACACAGGCACTGCGGTTCTGAGCCCGAAGATCTTCGGGTTTCTGAAAGAAGAGTTTTCGGGAATTGTTGATACAGGATTTACCGGACTTATTGATCACGGCGGGCTCAGCTATTACCGGCATGAGGGAGTATGGAAAGATATCGGTTCGATGCAGAACTACTGGCAGGCAAATCTCGATGCCGACTCAGTCATCAGAAACATGTCGGACAACATGAACCTTGCGATCGGCATGCGTCCACATTCAATCTCTCAGGAGGCTTTCATCAGTAGAGATGCTGCAGTATCCGGCTCAGTCATCGGGAAAGGATGTCACATTGGAGCAGACTGTACAATCACGAATTCAGTGCTTCTGCCAGGAGTAACAGTCAAACCGGGAACTGACATCATCAATGCAGTTGTCGATCCATACAGTACAACAGTAATGACGCCTAAGAAATAAAACAGGAACAACTCATGGTAGCAACAGGACTGGACATCCTGCTTAGAAACGCCAATAACTTTCGAAACAGGAACATAGGACTCATCGTCAACCAGACATCTGTGACTCCTGAATTGAAATACTCATGGAACGTTCTGAAAGCAAGTGGATTTAATATCAAAAGGATTTTTTCTCCTGAACATGGCCTTTTTGCTACCGAACAGGATCAGATTTCCGTCACTTACCAGCCCGGACCGGACTGCGACGTGGTCAGCCTGTACGGCGCCAGTGCAGAATCACTCATTCCTGATAAAGCACTGCTTGACAACATCGACCTTATACTCTTTGACATTCAGGATGTTGGATCACGTTATTACACCTATGTCAACACCCTTGCACTGTTTATGGAAGCAGTTTCCGGCAGTGATATAGAGATCATGGTGCTTGACCGTCCAAATCCATTGGGGGGCACCATTATCGAAGGCCCGCTGCTTGATCCTGCATTCCGTTCTTTTGTAGGGATCTTTCCTGTACCCGTCCGACACGGCATGACAGCAGGGGAGCTGGCTCATCTCTACCATGACGTCAAGAAACTCGATATCAATCTGAACGTTATCGCAATGGAAGGCTGGAATCGCTCTATGCTCTTCCCTGAAACCGGCCTGCCCTGGATTCCTCCCTCCCCGAATATGCCGACATTTTCTACTGCCGAGGTTTATCCGGGAATGTGCCTGTTCGAAGGATTGAACGTTTCTGAAGGAAGGGGTACAACAACCCCGTTTCAACTTTCGGGAGCACCATTCATCAACCCCGGTGAACTTGCCGAATATTGTGCCGGATACGGGCTCGAAGGGGTTCTTTTTCGCCCGGTATGGTTCAAGCCTACATTTCACAAATTTTGCGGGGAAGTTATCGGCGGTATCTGGCTGCATGTTACCGATCACTTGAAGTTCACCTCATTCGCGACAGGAGTGGCAATGACTGCTGCGATGCAGAAGCTTTACCCGGAACATATGCACTTTCTCAACAGTGTGTATGAATTCAACGATACCATTCCAGCTTTCGATCTCCTTGCCGGAAACAGTTATATCCGCACCTTGATACTTGATGGCTGTAATACTGACAGCATTATTGCATCATGGAAAAATGACGAAGCTGCATTTTCAGCAATCAAACAAGGCTTTCATCTCTACGATTAACCGTCAGAGTAGAGAAGCTGCATCGACACTTTTTTTATTAACATCTCATGAATATAACAGACAATGCAGACCATCGATCTTGCCATCATTATTCTGTTTCTCACTGGCAATACGCTCTTCGGTCTATGGCATGGCAAAAGCAATAAAAATTCAAAAGACTACTTTCACGGTGGTCATAATCTGCCCTGGATTGTCTCAATGCTATCCATTGTCGCCTCCGAAACCTCGGTACTGACTTTCGTCAGCGTTCCCGGCCTTGCCTATCGGGGCGACTGGACGTTCCTTCAACTGGCAATGGGTTACATCATCGGCAGGATCCTTGTCAGTTTTGTGCTTTTGCCAATGTATTTCAAACATGGTGTCAGCTCTATTTATGAAGTCATCGGCATACGGTTCGGGCATGGCATGCAGAAACTGGCAGCTATTGTCTTTCTTGTCACAAGAACTCTCGGCGACGCCATCAGGTTTCTTGCTGCCGGTGTGGTTGTACAGGTTGTAACCGGTTGGTCCCTGCCACTCTCAATCATGATTATTGGTATTGTCACCCTTGTCTACACTCTTTCGGGAGGTATTAAGACCGTTATCTGGCTTGAAAGTTTTCAGTTTGCTCTTTATCTCCTCGGCGGCATTATTTCCATCGTATTCCTTTTTCATACCATTGACAAAACTCTTCCTGACATACTGGCATCACTCAGCAGTTCAGGAAAACTTACCATTGTAAACACAGATACGCATATTTTCACCAACCCCCTCGCATTTTTCAGCGCTTTCATCGGAGGCATCCTGCTCTCCCTTTCTTCGCACGGAGTTGACTACATGATGGTACAACGTGTGCTAGGCTGTAAAAATCTTGGAGCGGCAAGAAAGGCCATGATAGGCAGTGGATTTTTTGTTTTTTTCCAGTTCTCAGTTTTCCTTTTTGCAGGCTCTCTGATCTCAGTCTTCATGCATGGGGTCTCTATGGAAAAAGATCGTGAATTTGCCTTTTTTATTGTTCACTATCTTCCTGCAGGATTAAAGGGATTACTGATTGCCGGTGTGCTGTCGGCCGCCATGTCCACCCACAGTTCGGCAATCAATGCCCTTGCCTCATCAACAGTGAACGATATCCTCGGAGGGAGGGCTTCGCTCGGCTTTTCCAGGGTCATCAGTTTCGGGTGGGCGATTCTGCTTATTATCATTGCACTTCTGTTTGACGCAGGCAACAAGGCAATTGTCATGGTCGGCCTTGAAATCGCATCTTTCACTTACGGGGGACTTCTGGGACTTTTTCTGCTATCAAAAAGCAGAAGAACTTTTCATCCTGCGAGTCTTGGCATCGGGTTGGTTGCCAGCATGGGCATCGTCTTTCTCTTGAAATTTCTGGGACTGGCATGGACATGGTATATTACCGTATCGGTTTCAGTAAATATCCTGACAACTTTGGGTATAGATATAACCTTTTTTAAAAAACGGGTTCTGAATTCCCGGTAAACTTTTTATTCTGAAAACACGTATCTTTAAAATTATTCAATAAAACATTTGCCGGCAATGTAACCCGGGATTATTCATGTGTCCCGTCCATCAATGCACGAGCAGAAAGCAACAACCCAAATAACCTGTCTACCATGAAAATTCTTGTCATAGAAGATGACGCGGCTGTCAGAAAATTTATCTGCACCCTGCTGAAAAGAGAAAATTATACGGTGTACGAAGCTGACAATGGCATAAACGGCCTAATGCTCCTGAAGGAGCAAAAGGATATTGCTGTGATAATCACCGACCTCATCATGCCCGAAAAGGAGGGTATTGAAACAATTATTGAGGTCAAAAAACAATATCCTGCAATTAAAATCATTGCCATTTCAGGTGGTGGACAAGTCGGCCCGGAAAACTTTCTTGTACTGGCCGATGCTCTCGGAGCAAATACCACTCTTAAAAAACCGTTTAGCAGTCAGGAACTGTTACGTGCCATCAAAAATCTGTAACCTTATCACTCAGATATCCTTACGTCAGGCAGGATACATATCATCATGATGGCTTTGCATTCCTCTATTGAGGAAGATTGTCATAGTATTGCTCAAGACCAGACTGTTCCTCATCGCCTTCATTGATGACTTCAAATGTTTTATTTTTAGCCTTTTCAACCCATAATGACACAACAAGAAGCTCTGCGACATCAGAACGGTTAATCCACCCGCTCCACAACCTGTCGCCGATATCGACATGAAGCTTGTGTTGCAGCGGGTCTCCATCCTTCAATCCGCCAGGCCTTACAATGGTATATGACCTGCCATCCCTTGAGAATACTTTCCTCAGATGCTCTTCAGCTTCCCATTTTTTCAGGAGAACTCCAGCAAAAAGATTAAGCGGATGATACCATCTGGTAACGGCCATAGAGCTGACAAGTGCAAAATGTTTAACCCCTTTATCAGCCGCTGCATCAACAAGCCTTATCACTCCATCCCGATCCACTTCACCAGGAGATGATTCGCCGGCAACAGAACTTGAACCAAGCGCAGAAATAACAGCATCACAACCCGTTACAGCAGCTGTAATATCAGCAGCATTCTGAATCTTGCCTGTTACAATTTCAACACTTTCGCCAAACATACTCACGGCCTTATCCATCTGCCTCGAAAACACTCTTACCGGTATCCTGTAATGCAGTAGTCTTCTCACTACCCATTGGCCGGTTTTTCCGGTTGCCCCTGCAACAAGAACTTTGCCTTTATATGCTGCTTTATCATTCATATTGGTTCCAGTCGCTGAATAGATTGCATACAACTTATTATCTATAAATGTATTAATCAGATAAACCAACTGTTGCGGCAATAAAGTTTCTCAACACCGCAGTTATTTGATTATTTTTTATAATTAATAAGTTTCAGCTCTCTCAAGAGAACTCATATAAGGCTTTTTCATGCGTCAATCATAAAAAAACACTTATGAAACATCAACAGCATGTCATTGCAATTCTCGTTTCCGCTATGACGCTTGGTATGACAAAACCTGCATCAGCATATGACCCTGAAACTTTCAGTACGCTTAAAAAAAGCGTTCCGGAATGGAATGCCATGCGTCTTGAAAAACCGGAACAATGCATAGACCTTTACAAGGCAAATCTTGAACATACCAATCTGTCTGGCGCAAATCTCAGCAGAGCTGTCCTTGTAAGAGCTGAACTCAGCGGATCAACTCTCAACATGGCCGACATGAAGGCGTCAAACCTCATGATGGCTTTTATTAAAAAAGCGAATCTGAAAAGTACAGACCTGTCAGGAGCATACCTTGTCAAGGCAAATTTCAAGAGGTCGTTTATGAAAGGGGCAAAATTTATTGAAGCAAACCTTCAGAGTGCAAACCTGAGATGGACCATACTTGAAAACGCAGATTTCAGCAAAGCCAACATGGCTAATACCATTCTTTTTGAAGCTAATCTGGAAAATGCGAACCTTAAAGGAGCAAACCTCCAGGGAGCCATATCCCTCGAACAGGCTAATCTTGCAGGAGCCTCACTCTCCAATAATACCATCCTGCCAACAGGAGAAAGGGCCTCCATGTCATGGAGTGCCCGACACAATGCAAAATTTATCATTGAACCTGAAACGAGCCACATCGCCTGCGACACACCTCCAACTGTTGAGCTTACAGAAAATGAGAATAACCCGGTTACCCCGCCAGCCCAAAAAACGGCCACACCTCTGAGCGAAAGCAGAAAACAGGAGGCATTGATTACAGAAGATGTTGAGTCATGGAATAAGATGCGAAGCAAAACCCCTGAAGCAACTGTAACTCTGAAAGAAGAAAAACTGGAAAACGCCCATCTGAAAGGAATCAATCTTGAACGGAGTGTCCTTGCCGGTTCAAGTTTTGAAGGCGCTTCTCTTGATAATGCAAACATGGCGGGAGCAGATCTCAGCAAGGCTAATTTCCATAAAGCCGACATGAAGTCGGCCCAACTGCAGGGGGCTAACCTAAAGGGAGCCAATCTTGATCGTGCCTTTCTCAAAGGAGCAAATCTCAGTAAAACTGATCTCTCCAATGCTGTACTTTATGGGGCCATACTCGCCGGCGCAAACCTGAGTGAAGCCAATCTTGAAGGGGCAACTTTATTTGATGCTGATCTTGAAGGGGCTAATCTTGAAGGGGCCAACCTGAATGGAGCTAACATTACAGATACAAATTTCAAGAATGCCACCCTGTCTCCACTTACCACTCTTCCTTCAGGGAAAAAGGCCACTTCGGGCTGGGCGACATTAAAAGAAGCCAGATTTATAAACAAAACTCAGCAGTAAGCTCCTCTCTACACGTTAACGCAGTACCGCCAGGCAACTGACCAGGCTGTCAGGTCACTTCGTTCAGCCTGAGAAAGCGCTTGCGATAAAGGATGTGCTGAAGAAAATGGACTTTAGTGATATTGGGATCGCTGGTTTTAAGTCTGTGTTTTTTGCCTGTCCGGGTAACCACATCAAGTGTTCCATCTTCGTTAACCTTGGAAACCTTCCAAAACTTGTCTACCACATAATGATATTCCTCGCCATGTTCAAGAGGATATACCTGCTTTGCCCTTGGACCTGGACAAAAAGAGCTTTTAGGCTTATGGTAAACTATCTTATCGCCGACCCTGAACTGTACCATCTCGACCTCCTTTCCGGTTTAAGAACCGAATTTTATTATTATTTATATGACTTATCAATATACAATTAGTATACAATAAAAATACTTTTTATATAAAAAACAAGTTCAGACTCCGCAAGCCGTTATTTCATCAAAGCTGATAATGAGACAAGCATTATCAATCCCGTCTCCACTTTTACTGAGATCGATCTGATCTTTTGGAATCGAAGAATACAGAACTCCAAATAAACCCGGCAGATTGGCCTTGAAGAAAGCCTGATTGCATGCAAACCTGAAAGGGGATCTTCATCCCCAAAAGCAACCCCCTGAGATTTTCAAGGGTTTCAAAACCGCCTGTTTCACTGCTATAAGGAGGGATTTCCTTAAACGACAATCACTAATTTTCCGAACGCCTCAAAATTACAGAATACTCCTTTAACTCCGACATGCTTTTACTCTTTATATACACGCACCAATCAACATTGATATATGACCCTGTACCGGTTTTGAAACGGGAATGAAATGACAGTATATCATCATCCGGTCTTTTCTGCTCCAATGCACTCCGCACAGCAACATAATCGTCCGGATGGATTAAACTGCCCAATCCAACACCTGTTAACGCATTTTTTTCATACCCTAAAAATTCCTCAATAGACCCAGTCAAATCAACAATACGTTCTGCGTAATCAATGACCGCATAAGCTTCAATTTCAGGCTTGTACATATCAATGCCCCTGCCGGAGTGCAGAGTGACCTGCCTGACAAAATTATCGATTTCAACACGATACCGCGACAACGCCATGGCATTACTGAGAGGCACCAGCGCGTCTCCTTTTGAATAACCACTCAGTAACCATTGTATATCGGCACCATCTTTTTCCAGACGCTCAAGCATTTTTTTCCCAGGCTGACATTTCGCTTTAAGATACGGGGTCATCTGGGCCGGATATTTTATCCCGGTCGTCCTGCAAAACGAGTTGACGGAACCATGTTTTTTCAAAATGTATTCCCTGAGCCGCTGACTAAATCCCTTATTTGCAGCAGCAGTAACCGGTGATTCGTTCATCAATACCATTGTAGTCAAAAAAGCCTGATTGATATATTATATGTACGTTAAATATAAAGCTAATTGATTAACTTTTCTATGCAGTTTTATCCTATATATCTTGTTTGCAGTACTGCTTTGTCAATTTATAGTATTATGAGTAATAAGTTATACGACACAAACGTTCATATCTGAACCAAAAGGCCTATCTCTATCACTTGACCCGCAGGAAGATTATAGTATGCCGTTGCGCTAAGAGCGTTACGAGCCATTAATGCAAAAAGTTTTTTGCGCCACATAGCCATATTAGACTTGACCCCTGTTACAACTTTTTCCCTACTCAGGAAAAAGCTTATCACCTCCGGCTTAAAATGAAGGCCCTTACTATTTGCCAGTTCAATCACCTTGCCGATATCAGGGTATTCAAGAAATCCGAACCGCGCAACAACTTTGAAAAAGCCGTCACTTAATTTTGTTACCTCAACTTTATTACTTCCGAGAACTCTCGGCACCCGTTCTACATTAAAATGAAAAAGCGCAACTTCTGAATGCAAAACCTTATTATGACGAATGTTATGAAGCATAGCCATAGGTATCATATCGGGATTTGCTGTCAGATAAATCGCCTGACCAGTCACTCTCTGAGGCTGCTGCAACAAGATGCTCTGCAAAAACTCTTCGACTGACAATGTCCGTTCCCTCAACTGTTGGAGCAGAAGAATTCTTCCTTCATTCCACGTAAGCATGAGTATAAAAACCGCAAAGCCTATCAGCAAGGGAAACCATGCACCATGAAACAGTTTTGTCATACTTGCTGCAAAAAATGAAAGATCAATAATCGCAAAAAAGCTTATCATTGCATTGAGAGCCACCTTGTTCCATTTCCAGATGTCACGTGCGACGTAATAAAATAACACTGTAGAAATCAACATAGTCGCTGTTACCGCAACGCCATAAGCTGCAGCAAGCTGGCTGGACGAACCAAAGCCGGCAACCAATCCGATTGTTGCAATCATTAACGACCAGTTGGCCGCCGGAACATAAATCTGCCCCATGTGTTTGGCCGAAGTATGCGTCACCGTCAGGCGGGGAAGATACCCAAGCTGGATAGCCTGCTGAGTCAATGAAAAAACGCCGGTTATCAGCGCCTGAGAGGCAATAATGGTTGCAGATGTAGCAAGAAGCACCATTGGAATCATGCCCCATGCGGGCACGAGACCATAAAAAGGATTATGGGACTCTTGAGGAAAATTCAGCAGCAGCGCGCCCTGTCCAAAATAGTTCAACAGCAATGCCGGAAGCACAAGCAGTACCCAAGTCAGCCGAATAGGACTTTTCCCGAAATGCCCCATATCGGCATAGAGCGCCTCAGCTCCTGTAACAGAAAGAAAAACTGCCCCGAGAACCATAAATCCCTGAATATGGTTGCTCAGCAAAAACGATATACCATACCAGGGCAGTATCGCCTGCAATACCTGCGGGTAGCGTTGAATTTCAACGATACCAAGAATACCTATAACAGCAAACCAAAGAAAAATTATCGGTCCGAAAAGAGCTCCTACTTTTGCAGTGCCATTATGCTGAAACAAAAAAAGAGCGGCAAGAACCAAAATCGTTACCGGCATAACAAGATCCTTAAAGGCCGGGGCAATAATCTGTACACCTTCCACAGCACTAAGTACTGAAATTGCCGGAGTAATCATACCATCACCATAGAGCAATGCCGCACCAAACAAACCGATAGCTACCAGAAACCACCGTTCAAACCCATTTTTTTTGCTATATGAGATAATCAATGCAGCAAGAGCCAAAATCCCCCCCTCTCCATCATTATCAGCTTTCATAATAAATGTGAGATATTTCAGGCTGACAATCAGAATAAGAGACCATACAAGAAGTGAAAGAACTCCCAGAACATTGGCCTGAGAAACTGGAATGCCATAATCACCATGAAAACACTCTCGAAGAGCGTAAAGCGGGCTGGTGCCAATATCGCCAAATACTACACCAAGAGCGGCAAGAGAGATGCCTGCAAATCGTTTAAGACCCGATCCCTCTGAATGGATTGTAAATTCGGTCTCTTCTGAATGTATTGACATGGCTGATCAAGGAAATAAATGGAAGAGAATAAAGCGACCATTGCTCCAAGAGATCAATTCAACATTTCCTAAAAAAAGTGATCAGGCTTATCCGCGTGATAGATCAAAATACTTCTAAACGGTAATAACCCCGTTTGTACATATGATGAAATGGTATTGTCGACAATAGAAAAGCACTGTGATAATATAGCTAATAGTTAAATAAAAAAATCCAAGATATCGACCGACATAATTCACCTTGCATACCTGCTTAGAAACACCTGTTTTTTTTCACACCCTTCGCCCCACCGCAGAGCTTTGAATCTTATAATAATACAGTAAAAAAGGCGACCGAAACAAGAACAGAGAAATACCCTATCAACAATGCATATTATTCATAATAATGAATGGGAATCAGCCCATCAAACACTAAAAACCAAGCAGGCGGAATTAAGGCCACCTTACAAATATCGACCAAGATTATAGCGTTTCTGCTCGAAATTAAACCATAAACCCTTTAAAAACAGTGTTTTCAATAGATATTGCTTGCTTTATTTAATTTTTGTTATATTAGATTTATAGACTGAAGTGAATAGACTATTAATTTTTATTCATTTTATCGGTTTTTTCATGTGTACTGTTTCATTAACAGCAGTGTTAACCCTGTGAGCCTATGAAGTATGAAAAACAAATTTCTTCTTTATCATTTTTTGCATTCATCATCGCAATCTGCTTCTCATTAAGCCAGAATGGCATACATCTTTCAGGCTTAACCGAGTCTATCAACCCATTCTATAATTCCGCAGAAGCGTCTCAGCAAGTAAGCGAGAACGAAACAACAACATCTTCAAAAAACGACAAAAAGCTCTTTCTTGTCGGTGAAGGCAAAGCATCCTATTACGCCGATGAGTTTCACGGCCGGAGGACAGCAAACGGCGAAACCTTCAATATGCATAAACTGACTGCAGCCCATCCCTCGCTGCCGTTCGGAACATGGGTAAGAGTAACCAACATGAGAAATGGCAAAGATGTCGTTGTACGAATTAATGACCGCGGACCGTTTGCCAAAGGAAGAATCATCGATCTCTCTATTGATGCCGCCAAAGAAATAGGAATCATGCAATCGGGAACCGTGCGTGTAAAACTTGAAGCACTCAGATCGGAACCCTCTGTATAAGCTGCCCGGAAATACCGAACAGCCACTCTAAAAAGGAGTGCGTGAGGGCATCGATACAGCAACAATAAACACAGCAACAAAGAGCTACACGAAACGTGCCGCTATGGCAACCGTAAAAAACGCTCATAACTCTTGCGTCTTATGAGGAAAATACAACGACTCAGCCATAGAACTTTTTTCTCCGTACTCCTTCCAGTAACATGTTGTACTGTACTGATGACATGCCCCCTTCATGGGATGGGAAGAACGAAGCTCACAAGAAAAAGACATATTGTTACTTTAGGAAAAGCGTCATACTATGCAAACAATTTTCGTGGAAAAACAACAGCAAGCGGCGAATCATTAAACCTTCGCAAGTTTACAGCCGCCCACCGTTCACTTCCATTCGGTACCAGTGTCAGGGTTATCAATCTTGAAAACGGAAAGAATGTCGTTGTCCGCATCAATGACCGCGGTCCTCACATGAAAGGAAGAATTATTGACGTTTCACCTGCTGCGGCCAAAGAGATTGGACTTTTTGGCAATGGGACGGCAAACGTTCGAATTGAGGCATACGACTAAACAACTTTATCGCTTTCTAAAAACCATGATCAGTCCGGACTGGCACTCCTTCCGGAACTTCGATTTATCAAAGTCAGCATAAACACCTTCCAGTAAGAATCCTGCCGCCTGATGCAACCTGAAAAAGAGATCCGAGGCAAGGGGATAGAGCTTTGTCTGCTCGTTGAACACTGTTGCTCCTTCTATGATAAGCTTCGCCTCAAAAACCACCCCTTCGGGCGATATCCGAGAGTAACGACGATGGAACGTCACCGATCCATCAAAAATGGTTTTGACAGGAAAAGTATAATCCTTCTGCGTCAGGAGATAGTCCCAGTTCACCAGTTGAACAATCCAGTACCCCCTGGTTTGAAGAATCGCATAACTATCCTCAATGAAAGTGCCTAACCGTTCAAAGGGTAAATGGGCCAATACATTCCCTATCGAATAAGCCAACTGAAAAGAGTTTTCAAGGGAACCAATCTCTGCAATATCCATGCAGTTGAATATCCCCTGCGGGTAGGCTGCCGAAGCCGCATCAATCATCATCTGATCAAGATCAATCCCGGTAACCCGAAAGCCGTCGCGCAAAAACATACCGCAATAGTGACCCGGCCCGCATCCTGCATCAAGCACAGCTCCACCGAGCCTGCCGGCATGCTCTCTGAGAAAAGAATAGACCTGCTCCCTGAACGGAAATACCTTTTCGTAATATGGTGCGAAGTCCGAATAAAAAGACATAGGTATCTGTTACGTCTTGACCCAGATATTTATTGAGCCTTCAAATACTTGTCAATATGATCAATAAATATATTTGCATCAAGAGTACCGACAATTCGACTTTCAGGAATCTCCCTGCCGGCTTTATCAAAGAAAATTATTCCTGGAGGCCCGAATAGTCCAAACCGCTTCATTAACGCGCGATCATCTTCGGTGTTGGCTGTGACATCCACCTGAAGCAACGTCAAGCCATTGAGGTGCTCAATAACCTTAGGGTCATGAAAGGTAAAGCGATCCATCTCCTTGCATGCTACGCACCAGTCTGCATAGAAATCAAGCATAACAGGTTTTTTTGCGGATTGAAGGATACGGTCAAGCTCCTCCTGCGATCGGATACGGGTAAAATGTAACATTCTCTCCTCACCTGAACCGGAAGCAGATAGAGACGCTTTACGGAATTGCGACAGTGGTTCAAGAACATTTGTAGCACCTGAAGCTGCACCGACAAGTTCAAGCACCCCAATAATAAACAAGACAATACCTGCGGTTTTTCCAAAACGATGGGCTATAGATATCTTTTCAGGTGCAGCGTTGAAAACGCCGAGAAATACGGCACACAGAATGGCAAAAAAGCTCCAGGCGAGCATGACAGCCTGAACCGCCAGAACCGGCGAAACCATCCAGACAGCAACTGCAATAAGCAAAAGCCCGAACACATATTTGACTCCGATCATCCATGCCCCGGCCTTCGGCAATAGACTGCCTGCAGACAAACCAACAAGAAGAAGGGGAACACTCATTCCCACAGCCATCGAAAAAAGTGCAAGGCCACCAAGAAACACGTCACGCGTCTGACTTATATAGACCAATGTACCGGCAAGGGGTGCCGCTACACAGGGGCCTACAATAAGCGCCGATAATGCACCCATTATAAAGACACCGGCAAACCGGCCACCCTTTAAATTTCGTGATGTGCTGTTAAGTCTGTTTTGTATTGAAACCGGCATCTGCAACTGATAAACATCGAACATGGAAAGGGAGAGAAGCACGAGCAGAAGCGCAAACACTGAGAGTACCCATGGCTTTTGGAGAGCACCGGCAAGTCCTTCTCCAGCCAATCCAGCCGCAACACCGAGGCTGGTATAAACCAGTGCCATCCCGAAACAATATGCGACCGCCATTAAAAAGCTGCGACGCCGGTTGACATCACCTTCTCCCACAATTATCGAAGAAAGAATCGGTATCATCGGAAGAACACAAGGCGTAAAGGATAACAGCAACCCGAACGCAAGAAAAGCAAGAGCGATTTTCCATAAACTCCCTCCGGCAAGAGTGGCTTTGGCGAGGGAAAGATCATTGCCTGCCGAACCCTCTTTAGTCTGAGTATTCTTCGGCTGCACTGGTGAGACCGGCTTATCAGCGGCAATAGCGTCTTTTCCGGGCTGGTCACCAGCAACCGGCATGACACCCGGCTTGCCCGGATCAACCTTGAAAAGACGAGTCATCGGGGGATAACAAAGCCCATCCTCAGCACACCCCTGGAACTCAACGCTCAACGTAAACATAGCATCAGCCTTGACAAGAGGCACCTCAACCGTCAATGCATCATGGTAAATCTCAACCATCTCGCCGGCAGCAGGATCTGTAACCCTGATGCCTTTCGGTAAAACCGGGGTCTGCAACCGCGCTTTACCGCTTGCAACGCCAACCTTAACCCTCTCTTTATACAGTTTATACCCTTTGGCAATATCCCAATGCAGTACAACAGAGTGGCTATCGGTCAGTTTGGCCTGAATTTTGAAAGCCTCTTCCGGATCAAGAAAATCAGTTGCAAAACAAGCATTCACCCTAAGAATAAGGGCAATGATTACAAAAAGAAATGCAGCGAAACGCCTGAAAAAAAAATGATTCATTCTCTTTTATTGCTTTAAATATGTTACAGAATACTCCATTGTGCATTATGTATTCTTGTGATACATCTCTCCAAGCTGGTCTACTGCAAGATATCCCATCCCTGAGTGTTCCAGAAAGGCCAGACCATCCGCCTCTTTAAGCATCGCTATGGTCGAGCAGCTGCCTGCCGTAATGGCTAAAGGGGCTACTACAGTTACTGAACGCCAGTATGTAACGGGATATCCTGATCGGGGGTGAATAATATGGCAATAGCGATGGCCGTTCAGCTCAAAATAACGCTCATAGTCTCCGCTTGTCGCTAACGCACCGGTGTAAAGGGGAATTGAGGCAATCGTCCGGTTTTTATGACGTGGATCCTGAATTCCTATCATCCAGGGAGTCCCGTCAAGCCTCGGACCCAAAACCCGTATATCACCGGCAAGGTTTACATAGCCATTGCGGACACCTTTTCCATAAACGAGGGCTGCAGCCCGATCAGCGGCATACTCTTTTCCAAAGCCGCCAAAATCGATCTCCATGCCGGCAGCCGGCAAACGAACGGAATTCCCCTGTCGTTCAACACTCTCCCAGTTAATCAATCCACATTGGCGGGACAATACACCCTTATCAGGAACAGCCGCACTATTAAAATTCCATGCATTACGCAATACACCGGCAGTAATATCAAACAGTCCACCGCTGCTTTCGTACAACGTATCAGCATACTGAAACAAGGAAAGTGTCTCGTCATCACACTCCACACACTCATGACCTGCTGCGGCATTGATTCGCGAAACAATGCTGTCTGTGCGGTACCGGGAGTACTTGCGCTCTATTCTCGAAACTTCTTCAATGGCAAACCCGGCAATGCGCTGAGCCTCCTTTTTACTGTCAGCTGCAATAACTACTTCGCAGCCGCTTCCCATGGCTTCAAATCGAAAATGAAAGCTATCCATACCACTCTTTATTATACATCATCAACCACTTAGAATTTCATCGAAAGACCAGCCTGAATGCTTCTTGCTCCAAAAGGCGCCAATCCCGGATCACCGTTGCCATTCAGACTCCAGTTACTTCTTTGTTCATATTCCTCGTA
Organism: Chlorobiaceae bacterium; assembly: GCA_037143555.1. Taxonomy (GTDB): domain Bacteria; phylum Bacteroidota; class Chlorobiia; order Chlorobiales; family Chlorobiaceae; genus Chlorobium. The sequence continues at coordinate 38,505 of JBAWYL010000004.1, read as the reverse complement.
TTTTAAATCAACAAGCCAATCACGAGTCAACTGTTTGCTAACCTTCAAACCGAGGGTGATTGCCCCGAAAGCCGACATGCGCTGGTCTTCGGAATAATAGACTGCGCCGGCGGGGGGGGGCGTCGGTTGCGTAGGGTCTGCTTTTTCAACAGCTCCGACAGCGACATAAAAGTCAGCTTCGCTTTGACTATAAAGTCGAAGCAGAGGAGTCACTGTCCAACCATGGCTTAACGGCTGAACATATTCACCCTCAAGGGTATGTGCCCGAATGCCGAAAGTATCTGAATAATATCGATATGAAAGTTTTGCCGTGCCATCTGACCATTCAAAATGATGGTTCCCCCGGATTAAAATTGTAGTATTGTTTCTCTCGGTTGGCCGGTTATCATTTACCTTATAAGGATCGGAAAAATCACCATTCCCGTTAGAGTAACCCAGATTCAGCTGAACAATATCATTCTTCGTTAAGACCCTTGTAATGCCAATAATACCTGAATAAACCTTCTTTTTGAATGCACCGTAGGGCGGAATAACCGGGTTGATGTCATCATTGTTCATGCTGCCACCAAGAGTAAACGTAGTATTTTTATCTTCCGTTGAGAGACTTCCCTGAAGCGAGCAGCTTCGGGAAAGATAATCGGACTCCTTTGAATAGCCAGTTCCGAAACTCAGGGTTCCGCTTGAAAAGTATCGTGTAAGCTCAACATCGACAGCCCGTCGTAAATCAGTCATCTTTGTCAAACCCGAGGTATGATACATGGGAGATGCACCTGAAACTGAATCAGAAGTGTAGGTTGCTCCTACTGACCACTCACCAGCAACAGGCACCAACGCATTCAATGAATAAGCATTGACTCCCATCCGGCTTGACGAACCAGCCGAAGAGGCACCGGTTATAACATTGACACCATTACCGATCTGACTGTCCTGGTAATGCAGATATTTAAAGCTTACCACTCCCTGATCAGGAGCAGCTTCCGCATAGGCAAACTGCAGTGAAGGCAGTGCCATCGCGGCAGTTGCAAGAGCCGCGCCACAACGTGCCGACTTTGAGATCGAAACAGAAAACATCTTTGCGCTATCCCTGATCATTACGTTAAATTTGCATGGATACGCCAACCTGAATGCTCCTGGCCTTAAACGGGGTCAGTCCCGGATCGCCGCCACCCGACAAGCTCCATTGTGCACGCTGCTCATACTGCTCATATTTGACATCAACAAGCCAGTCCTTATTTATTTGTTTGCTGACCTTCAAACCAAACGTCATTGCGCCAAATGCTGACATACGCTGATCTTCAGAATAATAGACAGCACCAGCCGGCGGGGGTGTTGCCTGGGTTGGATCTTTAATCTCTGCCGCACCTACAGAAACATAAAAATCAGCCTCATTTTGTGCGTAGAGCCGGAGCAGCGGAGTAACCGTCCACCCTTTATACAATGGCTGAACATATTCAGCATCAAACGTATGCGCCCGTATACCAAAGGTATCGGAGTAATAGCGATAGGAGAGGTGAACGGTACCGTCTGTACCATTATCATCAAAATGGTGGTTCCATCGAGCTAACGCCGTCACACTATTACGGTATCGCGGCCTGTTATCATTGATTTTGTAAGGATCCGAGTAATAGCCGTTCCCGTTTGAGTAAGTAAAATCAAGCTGCACAATATCCTGCGGGGTCAACACTCTCGTCACTCCAATAAGGCCTGATGCAACCTGTTTTTTCTCGTCAAAGGTCGGTTGAATAAGAGGATGAATGGAATCGTCATTATAGCTGCCACCGAGAGTAAGTGTGGTGTTTTTGTCTTCTGTCGACAAGCTTCCCTGAACATTCAAACCACGGGAGATATAATCGGACTCCGAGGAATAACTGGTACCAAAACTGACGCTTCCCCTTGAAAAATACTTTGTAAGCCCGACATCAATGGCTCGCCGCAAATCAGTCATCTTTGCCATACCGGAAGAGTGATAGGTTGGGGATGCACCGGATACCGAATCAGAAGTGTACGTTGCCCCTATGGACCATTCACCTGCAACCGGAACCAGTGCCATAACTGAGTATGCATTAACGCCTATCCTGTCCTGGGAACCTCCTGACGAGCCGGGTGTGACAATGCCAGATGCTCCGGATATTGTATTTACTCCGTTGGCAGTACTCCCGGACTGCGTGACAACTCCCTGGCTGTCCTGATAATTAAGATATTTAAAGCTCACAATACCCCTCTCCGGCGGAGCTTCAGCACAGGCGAACTGCAATGATGGCAATGCCATTGCCGCCGTAACAAGAGCAGCACCAAGAACCCTTGACTTCGTTGTCGAAACCGATACCATAGTTATTCTGATTATGAAGATTCTATCAATTACATCCGCATCCGCCGCCGCCAACCCCCGCTCCACCGGAAGCAGCTTCTTTGCTGCTGTAGATATGCTCAGTATAGGCAGTATCAAGTTTGTCACCATCAAAGGTCATTTCAGGCCTTGCCAACGTCTCTTTCTCCCAGGGCTGAACTGCGGTGCCAAGCGCACAGCCCGACAGTCCCAGCATGATCATCAACAACAGTGCATACAGTGTTTTTTGCAGTACCTTTTTTTTCATCTCTTTGCCTCCAACGCAGCCTTAATTTGTTGTTCAAGATGTTGACGATCAGCCTCTTTAAATCCTAAATGCTGAAAAACAATTTTACCGTCCCTGCCGACAAGAAAACTGGTCGGCATGCCCTTTACACCATAAAGCCTTGGGACGATACCTTTCGAATCAAATGCAACAGTAAATGTTGCAGGGATCTGAAGCAGAAACTTTTGTGCATCCTCATTTTTAGCATCAAGATTAACGCCGATAATCTGCAGACCCTGCGAACGGTATTTTTCCTGCATGGCATTCATCCAGGAAAATGACTGTCTGCATGGACCGCACCACGAAGCCCAAAAATCAACATAGACAACTGAACCTGCCGGGTTCGAAAACTTCACAGTTCCCTTTGCTCCAGGGAGTTCAAAATCAGGCGCTTTGCTGCCAGGCTCCAAAGCATATATATCCGCGCTAAAGCTGATACATATCAATAACGAGAGAATAAATCCTTTTAATGTTCCACGCTGAATTGTTATCATAATCCGAATCTTTAATTATAAAGGTTACAAACCGAGAACTCTCTTATTTCCTGCCTGACAAAGAAGTTTCGACAGGAATAATCTTTTTAAAAATAAATACCCTTTATAGCGCAGAAATGGGCGCATAATGTCCTGCAATAAAAAAAATTATGGACAAGCGGGGGACACAAAATAATTCTTAAATAAATTAACAAATACCCGCTAAAACGCCATAATAATTTCATCAGCATTTACCTGCAAAGATAAACGGATCGAAACCCATACTCTTTTGAATTATTCTTGATCAGATTCATCGGCGGGGAGATCGCCGACTAAATAAGTATCCATGCGAGAACACCCAATACCCCGACACCAGCAATAACTGGTGCTGTATAGTTACTGGCCGTAACTGTGTCTATATTTGCTAACGGAACTGTTGTAAAGTCAAAAGGAGTGGCGCTATCAAAATGATTCCCAGCAAGATCATTGATTGATGCCTGTCCGAACGTTACATAGTAATGTGTATTTGGTGACAGGTTATTGACAGGATGAATCGTGAGTGTTGTGCCCGAGATTGATATACTTTCGGTCATTGGGTCATCAGAGCTTGCCACAATCAAGCCTGTTGGAGAAGCACTGTGAATTGCAATCGTACCTGTGCCCTTCTGGATCGCTTCGTTAAACGTAAGAACAATGTCAGTACTTATGCTTACACCTGTTGCCGCTTCAGCCGGACTGAATGTAACTACGACAGGCGGGGTGGTGTCAGTCGTAACTGCTGCTGCTGCCGTTGTAAAGTCATACGCAGCTGTGCCAGCATAGCTGTTCCCTGCCGAATCCTTGATGGAGCCTCCGGCAAGGGTGACAAAGTAATGTGTACCAGTTGCTAAATCCGCCGTCGGGTTGATGGTAAGTGTACTGCCGGCAACAGTAAGATTGGAGCTTGTTGCGGCATTATAACTTGCAACAAGAGTACCAGTGGCAGAACCACTGTGGATTTCAATAAAGCCTGTCCCTCTCGTGACGGGTTCACTGAATGTCAACACGATATCGCTTGCTACTGCTACTCCCTGAGCACCGCCAGCCGGGCTGAAGCTTGAAACCGTCGGCGGTGTCGTATCAGGTGTTCCGGAAGCCGCTGCCGTTGAAAAATCATAAGCCGTTGTACCCGCATAGCTGTTACCCGCCAGGTCCTTGACGGATCCTGCGGCAAGCGTTACAAAATAATGCGTGCCATTTGCCAAATCAGCTGTTGGATTGATATCAAGTATATTGCCGGAAACCGTGAGGTTGGTGCTCGTTGCAGCATCATAACTCGCAACAAGAGTCCCCGCAGCTGAACCACTATGAATTTCAATCAAGCCACTGCCCTTCTGGATCGCCTCACTGAAGGTCAATACGATATCGCTTGCAACTGCCACTCCCAGAGCACCACCAGCCGGGCTGAAGCTTGAAACTGTCGGCGGAGTAGTATCGACCGGAAGTGCTGCCGTTGAAAAATCATAAGCCGTTGTACCCGCATAGCTGTTACCCGCCAAGTCCTTGACGGATCCTGCGGCAAGCGTTACAAAATAATGTGTACCATTGGCTAAATCATTTGTCGGGTTGATGGTAAGGGTAGTGCCGGAGACCGAAAGGTTTGCACTTGTTGCAGCATCGTAACTCGCTACAAGAGCCCCCGCTGCCGAACCACTATGGATTTCAATCAAGCCACTGCCCTTCTGGATCGCCTCACTGAAGGTCAATACGATATCGCTTGCAGGAGCGACTCCGAGAGCACCGCCTGCCGGGCTGTATGCAGAAACCGTCGGGGGGGTGGTATCCGTTGGAGTTGGAGTGACAGGTGCAGGATAAGATAAAGAAACGGTTTTGTCTGAAAATTTTATGGATTCAACACTTGTCAGGTTCAATGTAAACTGGTCTTTCCCCCCGGAACTTGCACCGGAGACGACAATCATTCCATTAGCATCAGCAGCGCCTATTGTAAAATTTGTGCTGATAAATCTTGATGCATAGGAATTTCCAGTAACAAAATCAAATGTATCAGTGCCGGCCAGACCATTGAATGTATAAGTATTTGCTGAACCAGGCTGGCCATAAGAGGCTAATCTAAGGGAGTCATTCCCGGTAGTCCCCGTATAGTTAATTGTTGCCATATTATCCTCCGGTATTTTAATAGGTTATATTTTCGTTACATCTGGCAGCCCTGAGCTATGTTTTTTCATGACGGCTGAAGATGACAGTTTACCATTATACAATGCCCATCCTGACGCCATGAGACGTGACGTCATAATCCACATTGATATTGGTTAGGATTTGAAGCGGCAGATGATGACGAAAGATCAAATTTTCACACCCATCAAGCTAAAAGGTCCGCGACAGGCCCAGCTGAACACTTCGAGCATTGAACGGCAACAGCCCGGGGTCTCCACCTCCGGATAAGCACCATTCAGCACGCTGCTGATAACTCTCGAATTTTGCATCAACCAGCCAATCCCTGGCAATTTGTTTTTCAACTTTGAGACCGATCGTTATCGCACCAAACGCTGAAAGACGCTGATCCATGGAGTAATATGCGGGAAGATCTGTTAAAGGATCAGATGTCGGAATATAAAAGCTCGCTGCGGTTTGAGAGTAGAACCTGAACAAAGGCGTTACAGTCCATTCGTGAGGTAAGGGCTGGACATATTCCAGACCAAAGGTGTGCGCATTGACACCAAATGAATCTGTGTAGTAGCGGTAAGATAACCTCGATGTACCGTCTTTACGGTCAAAATGATGGTTCCATCTGGTCAGAACCGTCTTGATTTGCCGCTTATCCGGCCTTAGATCAAATAACTTGTAAGGATCACTGTAATAGCCGTTGCCGTTTGAATACCCAACGTTGAGCTGCACGATGTCCTGCCTGGTCAAGATCTGTGTAACACCAATCATACAGGAGAGAACCCTTTTATCGTAAAAGGATGTTTTATCAATAGTCGGGTTGATAGTATCGGTAGTATAGCTGCCGCCAAAGGTGCATGTAGTATTCTTATCCTCCGTCGAGATGCTTGCCTGCGCAGAATAACCGCGTGAAATGTAATCGTTTTCCTGTGAATAGCTGTTTCCAAGGGTAACCGATCCCATAGAAAAGTAGCGGGTAAGACCCAGATCTACAGCCTGCCTGTTTTCTTTAATTTTAGAGGCACCGGAAATGGTGGTATGAGCATCGGGGGAGGCACCGGAGACAGAATCATTGGTATAGGTCGTACTGATGGACCACTTTCCGGCTATCGGTGCCATACCCATTATTGAAAAAGCATTTACGCCAATTCTCTCCTGACCCGGCTGACTGTCCTCGTAATTAAGGTATTTGAAGCTGACCAAACCACGATCCGGCGCAGCCTCACCAAACGCGGAGTGAGAGGACGGCAGGGTCATGGCTGCTGCAAAAAGCGCTGCCCCGATAGTATTTGTCGTTTTTGTCGTTACTGATTTCATGGGAGTATCGAGAAATTAAAATTATGTCAATTACATCCACATCCGCCACCCCCGACACCCGCACCCCCGGAAGCAGCTTCTTTGCTGCTGTATATATGCTCCGTGTAGGCTGTATCAAGCTTGTCGCCATCGAAAGTCATTTCAGATCTGGCAAGGGTCTCTTTTTCCCATGGCTGAACCGCTGTTCCAAGAGCACAGCCTGACAAAGCAAGTATGGTCATCAATAGCAGAACATGAAACATTTTTTGTATAGCATCACTTTTCATTTATTCGCCTCCAATGCCGCCTTAATTTGTTTTTCAAGACTTTCGCGATCAGCTGCTTTAAATCCCAAATGCTGGAATATTATTTTGCCATCACGACCAATGAGAAAACTTGTCGGCATTCCCTTTACACCATAATTCCGAGGAACAACACCTTTGGAATCAAAGGCAATAGTGAATTTTGCAGGTATCTGAGCTAAAAATTTTTTCGCATCTTCATGTTTAGCATCAAGGTTAACTCCAATAATTTTAAAGCCCTGGGAACGATATTTTTCCTGAGTATCGTTCATCCATGAAAAAGATTCCCTGCACGGGCCACACCATGATGCCCAGAAATCAACGTAGACAACAGAACCCGCTGTTTTCGACAGAATAACCGTACCATTCTCTCCCGGCAATTCAAAATCGGGCGCTTTACTCCCTCTATCAATTGCAGATGATACCCCGCTGATACTTACGAAAAAGAAAAAAGCAGAAAGAAAAATCCTGATGTTCTTAAGTGGAATTATTTTCATTGACATATTATTGCGGGTTTATAATTTTGCCAGATTCAAGCGTCTCTCTATACCGAGAGTATTTGCTCTATTACGGCAAGAGATACTTAAGAAAATAGCTCAGACACCTTCTTTAATTATCAGGGAGATATTGCAACGAATTGAATAGTGAAGTACTTACAATTCAATTATAAAAGTAACCTAAAAAGTCTTAATGCGACACTAAGAGATCCTTAAAAAAGACATAAATTTCCACCCAACTTACTGTCATAGCCCGTATCAAAATGAGCTGTCTCATTTTACGAGATGCAAGTATCCGGATAAATTGGTTTGCTGTTAAATATGCAAACACAGAATTTTTTATTTGATGGGAGAAGAGCGGTATTGAATCTGTAAACAGCAGCGTGATAACTCTTCTATACTCTAATCGGTTTCAAATAATATAGAGTAAATCAACTTTCTTAATAAAAGGGGTACCTGCATTATAACAGGTACCCCTTTTATCAGACTGCTTGAGAGGTTCTACTTATTTAGCCAGCTTAATGGTAACAGTAGCAGTTTTTCCATCAGCAACAGTCACAGTACCTTCCTGAGCTTTGAGTTTTTCGCTCCAGGCTGTAATCTTGTATGTTCCGGCAGGGACGTTATTGATGGTGAACTTTCCGTCGTGCTCGGAAACTGCATTATACTGATTTTCAGTTACAACGACCCAGCCTGACATTTCTGAGTGAACATTGCAGAGCAAATTGACTGCACCCGGCTTATCAAAGGTAACTGGCTTTGACATACCTGGATTGTATGTGCCAAGATTGAATTTCTTTGCTGTAGATGCTGAAAAGATATTGTGATTGACTTTATCATTATTTTTAAAGTCAACGGTTGAGCCCACTGCTACCGCTGTAACATGTGGAACAAAAACAAGACTTTTCTGATCGACTGAGGCATGCTGAGGAACAACAGGAGCCTTTACTCCTAAAAGGTATACAACGGCATCAGCTTTGTACTTGGGAATGCTTGCATCAACTGTACCGGTAATTGTGCCGCCGCAAAATGCATTCGATGCCATAAATCCGAAGCCGGTCATTAACAGTGCGGTTTTCAAAAACTTGCTTGTAGATTTCATTGTTTGGTTCTCCATTCTTTTATTGTTGCAAATAATTACTCGTAAAATCCAAAAATACCACAAAATCAATCAAAGTAAAATTCAGCTGCCAGAGAGCGTCCTGATATAGGCAACTATGAACTCCAGTTCCTCGCTATTAAACGATTTGCCCCAGGGCGGACACATGTTGGACTTGCCCATAGAGGCTGAACCCTCCATGATCGCCTTAAAAAGCTTCTCATTGGTCATACTCTTCATAAAGGCCTTATCGGTGAAATTGGCAGGAGTCGGAGTCAAGCCATAATACTGACCGCTTCCATCACCTGTCTCACCATGACATACCGCACAGTAGTGAGAGAACAACCGCTTACCTTCTTTCAGGGCATAGGGTACCTTTGTGGCGGTGAGTGCTGAATCGGCAGCAGTCATCGATTTCTTAAGGTCTGCTTTTCCTGATGCGCCCGGCTTCTTGCCGCATCCGGCAATAACAAGCAGCGAAAGTACTGCCAGAGCGGCGAATTTCCTGATATTTAAGTTTTTTTGCATCACTTGGTATTCAGTTTCAGGGTCATCAAAAAGTTTGTTAAGTAAATTCTTTCCGTCTCTGTGAAACCGTAGTTTGGTTCAACAATATCAGCCTTGAATTTCCGTGCATTTTCAAGATGTTTGAAAATAAATCCCGGAGTCAGACGATTCCCGACATTGGTCAAGTTAGGTCCAAGAGCGCCCCCTTCTGTGCCAATCTGATGACAAGCCTTGCAACCCTTGAGATCATAAAGCTGCTTGCCCTTGACAACCTGATCGGCTAATGGCACTGACGCAATCGTTGGTATTGTCTTCGGAATATCGCTTGAGAGAAGCTCCTGCTGGAAGAAGTTAATCACAACATCAACATCCGTTTTGTTGGTATCCTCAACCTTCTGCTGACCAAGATTAAACTTTGGCATCGTAACCTTGGCCTGTGGCTTTCCAGAGGTCAGCCCAAACTTCGGCATCTGCTGCAGGAGCGGCCGGATAACATCTGGATTCGCAAGGAAGTTGCGGATCCAGCCTTCCTGCAATTTGCTTCCGGCAATCGAAATATCCGGAGCATAGTCTGCTCCGATACCCCGAATCATGTGACAGTTTGTGCATTTGACATCAGCAATAACCTTGGCAAAGTCGCCTGTAAACTTATAGGACTGGACACCTGCCATCTTGTCCAACTGCTGGCGTGAAGGGACAAGAAAACGCACAGGCACACTTGAATCGGTAAAGCCGTAAAGAACAGATGCCAATTCATTAATTTCAGACTCGGCAAGTCGGAAATTAGGCATCCGCAATCCAAGCCGGTAGCCTCTTGGATCTCTCAGCTTCTGCTTGATATAGGACAACCTGTCATTGGACATCGATTTTTTCAGCTTTCCAAAATCAAGCATATCAACAGGCTTGCTGCCAATGGAAGAGAGCTCCATTCCGATCTTTTCACGCATCTCGGCATTTCTCAGGAAAGTAACACCCTGTTTCAGCAACGTTGGCGCCACCTGAACCATATCCTCCATTCCCTGTATTTTGTGACAGCCATAGCATCCATATTTCTGGATCAGTTCTTTACCTTTCGCAATGGAGGCCGGCTTGATCTCTACAGGCTGAACATAGGGATATTCCATATCTTCATCCTGGTACTCGCTCGTGATGTACGCTACAAGAGAGTTAATATCTTCATCTTTAAAGCGGAAGCGAGGCATCTTTGTATTAGGGTTATAGGCGTTTGGATTTTTGATCCATTTGAACAGCCACTCCTTGTTCACCTTGCCTCCGACCTTGCTCAGTTCAGGTGCGTAGATCTTTGCATTGTTTCCGCCCCTGCCACCGGTAATGTGACAGAGATTACAACGTGACTGAGCCCATAGCGCTTTTCCCTGTTCAACCAGCTTCGCATCCGGCTTTGTCTTTGTATTATCCACATCATGCCGTGTTGTTCCTGACATGCTGAACAGATAATCAGCAATAGATTCCGCCTGATCCTTGGTAAAGTAGAATTTAGGCATCCGGGCAGTCGCAGAGTATGCTTTTGGATCCATCAGCCATTTTACTTCCCATGAATAATTGACCTTGGTACCAACCTGCGTCAAACCAGGACCAACTTCACCTGCTGTCTCGTAACCCGGTATCTTATGGCAGCTATAGCATCCGTACTTTTTAAACAGCTCCGTGCTTTGGGCAATTTTTTCAGCACCACGAAGCGTTTTTATATCACCATGACAGGTCTGGCAGGTTGTCTGTGTCATATCACCAACAAGCATTGGTTCGTCCCAATGTTTTTCAAAGCCATGCCCTTTGAGCGTAGAGGTTGTGGCACGACCCTGTCCGCGATGGCAGAAGGTACATCCGAACTTGCCTGGATCATGACGGTCGATATAGATAAAGCTCAGGGGGTGCTTTGTAAAAGGCTGTACCGATGAAACAGGGCTTTTAGCATCAATGCCGATATGGCAGGACTGACAGCGATCTGCTTTATCTACGTCAGAGATATGTACCTGTTTGATCTCAACGGAGACCTTATTATTTATAGCGATTTTCTCCTTTGCCTCTTCGAGAGGTTTTTTCATTCTCTCGATTTCACCCTGTACACCAGCTTTTTTGGCTGTAAGAGCTGATAAGGATGCCTTGACAGAGTCCTCACTCTTCTGCTGAGCCGCTACGCGCAAGCCTACAGCGTCAATCTGACGCTCAAGAAGATCCATTTTAGCTTTGTATTCGGGCTTCTGGGTCTTGGTGAAATAGTACTCAGTTTCAAGGAACTGACCCCTAAAATTCCGAAGCTCGTTCTGGGCAGCGGTCAACACAATATGAACAGCATCAAGCTGCTTGTTGAGCTTCGCATACTGCTCCTGAATTTCCCTGCTTTGAAAAGCTGCTTCAGCCTTGGCAAGTTTTGCTTCAAGCTCCTCGAGTTTTTTATGTCCGCCGGATCGCTCAAAGTCGACGACAGCCTTTTTGTACTCGCTCTCAAGCTTATCCTGCTTGAGAGCCTTATAATCTTCCTGGTATTTTTTCCATGGCCTCAGGCCAAACTCGTCGTCCCACACAACCCATACGGAGAGTGCTAACAGTAATACACTAAAAAAAGCAAAGAGATAGACTCTAAGGGATGAATTGTTTTTATGCTCAATCGCCATTGTTCAAGAGTTTTTTTGGGCTTTTAGAATGACCTTTTACCGAATACTGGGGCTCAATGAGCAGAACTCAAATACTGAACCAGGGTGTTATCCATACATACTTAATAAGAAATACCAGCCTCAAAACCATTTTGATTGGAATAGACATCATGGTTATAAACAAGAACACGATTGTGATGTACCTGACCATACCCAACCTGGTCAGAAACTCAGGATGGTTCTTCTTCCAGTAAAAGTACGGGGCAACCATGCCTCCAACCATATAAACTCCGGTAACAACCGCTCCCAGAATAAATCCAGCCAGCGAGCGGGAGTCAACTCCGACAACTGAGCTCAAATCCCTGAACGGTTCAAAAACAACCCTTGCGTGATCCCACTCCTGCCAGGGCCAGTACCACAACCATCCGGGTCCACGGAAGAAAACGCCAATAACAATGAGAAGCAGCCAAAGGACAAAAAAGCCAAAGGAGAAAATAATGATAGACCACTTTCTCTCTGCAAAGGTGTAGTAACCGTTCCCTTTAGGATTGATATCGATGTAGGGAATTGCAAGAAGACCGACAACAATCAGAGAGGGCAGTACAACACCGGCAAGCCATGGGTCAAAATAAACCAGCAGCTCCTGAAGTCCCAGGAAGTACCATGGGGCTTTGGCCGGGTTTGGTGTCAGTGTCGGGTTGGCAATCTCCTCGAGAGGAGCATCGACAGCTATCGACCATATCGTAAGCCCTACCATGGTTACGAGCGCAATGATAAGCTCTATGCGGACAAGAGGCTTAAATGTGTCAACAAATTTGTCATTTTCACCATCCACGGGTAGTCCCGCAGCAAGAAGCCTGTCATTTTGAAAGGCCTGCTGAAAAGCCCATACCATGAAAAACGACACCATGACAATCATGATCACGATGGCGATATTATCCGGCTGGGTAATGATTTCAATAAAAGGGTTCATAATCGACTATGCCCGGTCTGTTATTTTTGAGGTTTTGAAATTCCGCCATCTTTTCTGACTCTCCAGAAGTGAACCATCATCAAAATGGTCGCAACCAGCGGAATAGCAACGCAATGCCAGATGTAGGATCTGAGCAGTGCATTTCCACCGACCAATGCGCCACCAAGAAGCGCAAAACGCACATCATTGAATGGGGTTATATGAAGAAACTCACTGAATGGCCCCTGATAACCCAGAAAGGGTGTCGCTGCTCCCATATTGGTTCCAACAGTGATGGCCCAGAACCCGAGCTGATCCCATGGAGTGAGATAACCGGTAAAACTCAGCATTAAAGTCATAACCAGGAGAATAACACCGACCCCCCAGTTGAACTGACGGGGGGCCTTATAGGATCCTGTCATGAATACCCGGAACATATGGATCATCACGACAATAACCATGAAGTGCGCTCCCCAACGATGGAGATTACGGAGAATGACACCAAAGGGTACCTGAAACTCCAAATCTTTAATATCATTGTATGCCTGATCGATTGACGGATGGTAGTAAAACATCAAGACAATCCCCGTGATCACCAAAATAATAAAGGCAAAAAAGGTTATCCCCCCCATTCCCCAGGTAAAGCGAAGTTTTACGGCACTTTCGCGCACCTGCACAGGGTGAAGGTGAAGGAATACGTTGCCGAAAACAGCCTGAGCCCGGTCTCTCACAGTATTGCGGTAATCCCGTCTGAATATGGATTTCCATATCAGATTCTTTTTAACCTTGTCAGTTATCTCTGGTAGGCTTTTCATAGTCACGTCACGTTTTATTTGCTAAACAGTTTACTGATACCCGCGCAGCCTCTTTAACTGCCTCTCGTATTCGACTTCATCCTTGCGCGAACCGTCCGGATTAAGCATTTCGACACCGGTCCACGGACAGTCTATGGCACAAATATTACAGCCTGTACAACTCTCATCGACTTGAGCAATGCCAGTAAAATTCAAGTCAGACTCAACAATTGTTATGCAGTCCGATGGACAGGTCTGAACACAAATCCTGCACCCGGTACAAAGTTCAGAAATGACTCTTGCCGCAGCGCGTTTCCGGGCTGCCGACACTCCCTTAAGCGGAGTCTCTTCCTGTGCCGCCGCTATATTTTCACCACTACCCATGTTCATGACATTTCAATTATCGAAGACAAATCAAACTCTTAATAAACTCTCAGGGTACACTTCGTTTGACTCCTTGCCCGGAACTCCCGGATACCTTATTGTCTTGTCGACAAGTATCTGACCATCTTCGGCGATACTGATCTTAAACCGATCCATAGGACGCGGAGCAGGTCCTTCAAAGTTAAGGCCGGTTATATAATACCCGCTGCCATGGCAGGGACATTTAAACTTTTTCTGGGCATCCATCCAGTTCGGCGTGCATCCCAGATGGGTACACTTGGACTCCAAGGCAAAAAATGCGCCATCCTGCAGCCTGATGATCCATGTACGGTACTCTCTCTGAAACTGTGAATTAACCGTCCCGAGAGGATAGTCAGCCGGAAGCCCGCCCTTGAACTGTGAGGCTGGCTCAAACAGCACTCTCGGGTAAAGGAACCTCAAAAAGGCCGCTGAATTTATCGCAAGGAAACCCACAACGCTTCCCCAACCAACACGAGTCAGAAATTTCCGCCGGTTGCTGGACTCGGCAGACCCGCCTTCGGAATTTGCCTGACCAATGATTTCTTTCTGGTGCTCTGTTACGAGCTCTCTTTCATCCTGCATAGCAGCTTTTTTTTTTGCTTTCAATAAGAACTTCTCTGAACCGAAACCTTTACTTTTAATCAAACACGCAGCTGATTATCTGAGCGTAAAAAATGCATGCTGACAACATGAAAAATCCATTAAACGAGAAAAAATATTCCCCATGTTGTAAGCACACTTCATTCACATAAAAAAAACTCCCTGAATCAATCCGAGTGTCAGTGAAATGCAGGTCCAATACTCCATCGCCGATGAAACATGTGAACCTGCATCTACCGAACAACCTAACTCAACTCACCATTAAAACGCAAACGCGCCGGTAAGAGTGAAGGTATTTTTATTGTTTTCACCCGTTGTCGATGTAGGCAGAGTGCTCTTTGTAAATCCCTTATATGAAGCAGCGAGAGACACGTTAGCCCTGAGCCATGCCGTCAGGGAAGGTGTCCAGAAGGGATTGTTCAGACCACCAATTACACCAAGATCAGTGTACTTTACCCTCGCCAAAAGCCATGGATAAATATAGTAGCCTGCATCAACAGCATAGTTATTCAAACCGAAATCACTGTCTCGGCTATAGGCTGCGCCTGCGGTAAAATTGCCGTAGTTACCTGCGATATCGAAGCCATAAACCAACGTCTCAGTTACTTTATTACTACTATCGTACCAATTAGAGGCCACTGCACCTGAAAGCAAATTCTGCCTTAAGCTGACAAGACCAGCGCCGATATCAAGACTGTTATCCAGACCGACAAATTCATTGCCATAAGTCCCGCCTGCACCGCTCAGCAATCCTGCGCCAAAGAATTTGTACTTCATCCTCACATAACGGGTATCATCAAACCTGTCGGAGCTGACTGTAGGAATGGTAGCTGTCGATGTAGTAGCACTGGCTATACCGGCAATAAGGTTGAATCCGCCTTCCTTGCAACCTGCTACATAGTTAACTTCGGTGCTTGTTCCGGATGATGGGAATACTGCTGTATAAGCAGATATAGGGGTCGCCAGACCAGAAAACGCACTGAATCCATTACCGAAACCAAGATTGATTCCAGGGGCAAACGACCACGTTGCACGAAGGTTAGTCCTCACTGAGTTTGCAGCAAAACCCTCAAGAGCACCAACAACGCCGAGATTCTCGCCAACAGTGCCGCCAAACAGAATACGGGCGTCTATCGGGCCACCCTGGTAAAATGTCTGTTCGGAGGTTACCTTGCCGGTGCTTGATGTAACCTTATCAGCATAGTTTACGATAGGCCCGGTAACGTAGAGCGCGAAAGGAGCGAAGCCTGGAATATCAGAAGGCCACGGCGAATCAGGGAATGTCTGTTTCCATCCGTCACCACCCATTTTTGTCTGCTCCTGCTTGGCATGATCCTCTTCCTCTCCACCCGGCCAGCGATAACCGTTATTCTTGAATGCTTCACCAAAAGCATTTCTGTTAGGGAAACCGGAGTGACAGGTATAGCATGAAGTCTGGTACTTTCTTGCAAACGCCGGGACAGCGGAACCATCCTGACTCCAAAACAGCGCAGGCACCATACAAAGCGAGGCAACCTTAGCAATGGTCAATTTTTTCATGGATTGATCTTTTTTTGATTTGTTAATGATTTGTTTTTACAAGAGACACAAAATTCCGAAGAAATGCATAGAGGCAAATCGTAAATACCGCACCCGTCATCAGTGCATCATATCTTTGATTGAGCAACGACCAGATGACACAAAGCCAAACCGGCAGGTATGAAAGACCAAACGATAGTATTCGAGGGATTGCAGGATGAAAGACATCAAATAGTTTTCAGCCACAAATATTCGCCTCAGGAAATCAAAAACTGCAACGTAGAAATATTGCACACTGTATCAACGAAACAACAAAAACATCAACAACAAATCAAAATGTATCGATCAATATTACCACTAATATGGTATAAAATTTTTTTAAAAAAAATACTTTTCGACAAAATCAGGACTTTCTTACTCTTTCACTACAAGGATAACAAGCCTCAAGCATGAATAAAACCACTTGATCTCACGACAGTATAACGATTGTTAATTGATTGTTAAAATATTTCCGCCAAAAAAAATATTGACTACCTGGCAATGTTACGTAAAATAAACAGCTGCAATCAAATACGAACGGTTAAACCCTTGGATTACTGTTCAACCGGGACACAATCACATCCAATTCAATACCTGTGAAATAACGCCTGGAGCTTGCGGCTTAGACAACAAAACAAGCACATTATCTGTTTGCAACAGAAACAGCGTCTCTTTCAACCTATAAAAAGGAAATAGCTGTTGTTTGGTTAACAACTGTTACGCTATTATATTTGAAAGCTTCAAAAAAATGAAATTTATTGCTATCTCCCACAAATAAATGCTTTTGCGAGATATTTGAGGCTGCATCAACGAATAGCCCAAGGTTCATGTTACCTGATAACCGGTAAGTCAACCCGCTCTATTTGTTTACAGTGGTTCTCTATGAGTCAATAAATGAAGTTTTTATATTTATGGTTTCAGTTATCACCCTACAAGCATCGTAACCCCATTTTCAGGGTATTATAATTTAATTCGGGTTTTCATTATGGCAGTTGTCCGGCGTCGCTGGTTTCAGACTCCCTGGGAGTTCAGGGAATCTGCTTTTTTTACGGCTCTTGCCGTTACGACAGGCTTTGTGATTCAGCTTGCAGTTTCAGGGAGTGGCATTGCAATGCTTCACCTTCCCTTTAACGCTATAGCTCTCTTGTTTCTGGCCTTTGTGACGTTAAGTGCCGGCCTGGCTTTCAAAAACACTCCTGCAGTCAAATGGTTAGGCGGGATACCTCTTGGACTATGCCTTATTTTTGCAATTGCGGCACTCTCTCTTATAGGGGGTGTCATCCCTCAGCAGTCGACTAATGACAGCTCACTGCAGTCACTGCTTGGAATGAACCGGATTTTTTCAAGCTGGCCTTTTGCCCTGACAGTTCTGCTGTTTCTCGTGAATCTTGGAATTTCGCTTTCGTGGAAGCTTATCCCCTTTAAGCCGAGGAATCTTCAGTTCATCCTTTTTCACGCAGGATTCTGGATTGCCCTCTCTTGCGCCATTGTCGGAAGTTCTGACCTACAACGACTTGTGGTACCGATCAATGTAGGGAAGGCAAATAACCTTGGTTATACGATGGAAAGTGACACTCCGCAGCATCTGCCATTTTCCGTTTTTCTGCATGACTTTTCTCTTGAAGAGTATCCTCCGCAGTTACTGCTTTACGACCCGCATAACGACAAGCTCCTTATGAACAAGTCACAAGCTATCTTAGAGGTACATAAAGGAACTACGGCTACATGGCAGGGAATTGAGGTTGTTGTACTCGACTACCTTCCATATGCTCTTCCAGGAAAAGATGGTATCCCTCAACCTGCAGACCGCAAAACAGGGATTCCTTTTGCAAAGGTCAGAATCAACACCGCTTCTGCTCAGCGCGAAGCCTGGGTAAGTACCGGCAGCCCCGTACTGAAACCTGATGCCGCACAACTTGACGGGCTCTACCTGATCATGATGCCGGGTTCACCAAAATCATTCCGTTCAGCCGTAACAGTTCAGGACGAAAAGGGCCATGAAACCATGGCAAATCTTGAAGTTAACCATCCGGTAAATTTTATGGGCTGGAAACTCTACCAGATGGGCTACGATGAAAAACTTGGGCGATGGTCAAAATTAAGCCTGATCGAAGTGATCCATGACCCATGGCTTCCAGCGGTGTATCTTGGATTTTTTATGATTATGGCAGGGAACATTCTGTTTTTCTGGAATGGGATTAAACCGAGAGAGGTCACAACATGATGATTAATTTCAATACCGCAGCTCAACTGGCCATTATCCTCTGGGTGATTGGTTCGCTTCTTGGTCTTTTGGCAAATAAAACCAAGGCTCTTAAACTGCCTTCTTTTGTACTCTCCGTTGCAGGTTCGGTTGTGATGGCCTGCTTTATTGCTTTTTACTGGTCGGCCCTCGACCGTCCTCCTCTGAGAACACTGGGCGAGACACGACTCTGGTATGCTGCGCTGATTCCACTTGTCGGATTTCTTGTTGAGTATCGCTGGAAAATCGGATGGCTCAAGTATTACTGTATGGCGCTTGCAGCTTTTTTTCTAAGCATAAACATGCTTCATCCCGAGGTTTTTGACAAAACCCTGATGCCTGCACTTCAAAGTCCATGGTTTGTCCCGCATGTCGTTGTCTATCTTGTCGGCTATGTTCTTCTGGCAGCATCTTCTGTAACCGCCTTGCACAATGTCTATCTCCAGTTAAGGACCAAAGGAAATCAAACCGGCGAATCCGTTTCACACTATCTTGCACTGCTTGGTTTTGTACTGTTGACTTTCGGTCTGATATTCGGTGCTCTTTGGGCAAAAGAGGCATGGGGGCATTACTGGACATGGGATCCAAAGGAAACGTGGGCATTTCTTTCATGGCTTGCCTATCTGGGATACCTTCATGCATTCCGCTATAAAATCGACCAGAGTAAACTGCAGTGGTATCTGGCTCTTGCGTTTCTTGTGCTTCTTGTCTGCTGGTTCGGAGTGAACTACCTTCCATCAGCACAAAACAGTGTCCACACCTATACACAAAGTTAAAAACCCTTTGCACCATGCCTTCTCTGAGGAGGCCATGCAGAACGCCGTAAAACATAGAGCACTATTGATGACATAAGAAATGCTTTTCATGCATAAAACTTTAGTACATTACGGCTGAATAACAAGAATATGAGAAAAACTGATCGATAACCGAGTAAGAGATTGAGTATACCGGTCTGTTCCCCCTCACCAGAACAACGTCATATGTTTAATACCGCGATGAAGGCAGGGCTGAATGCCTGGATTTTATCACATTCAATTTACACCTCATCGGGCCTCGCCTTACGATATAAAAATAAATTTCGCTGGGCAGTCATGGCCGCTATGAAACCCAGCGAGTCATTAGACTGGTTTAACAGGATGCATATCAACGATATGCGCTCGTTTTCAACGTCCATACCATATCTGACATTTAAGCCAATCCGCGTCTTTATGTCTACGAGATGGAACATTGTTCAAAGAAAAAAAGTCATTGCGGATACCTGTCAAGTTATCCGGACATACAAAGGCGCCCTGCTGGAAGCTATATTGAATGCTGAGGGCTCTATGCTTGCAAGCGTTAACCTTGACGGATATGGCGAAATAAAAATCATCCTTGGTTATGACGACAGTCTTCGAAAAGAAGGAGTATTGATGTTGTCACTGAAAGGCCCATCTGTGCATGAGCCGGTTATTCAGATAGCATTTTCACTTGAACAGAAATCGACAAAAAGCGGTGTCTGTTATATCGGCTGCCTTCAGGGACGATCCAATAAAGATGAACTTAAAGCACTTACCAAGGTCATGCATGGATTGAGACCGCATGTTGTCATGATATTCATCGTCCAGGAGATCATGAAAGCCTTAAATATGAAACAGCTGCTCGGCATCGGCAATTCTATACACCCTCATCATAAAAAATATCTGATCCACTTGCCTTTCGTACACAAAACGACCTTCGATTATGATTCTCTTTGGATGGAACTGGGTGGCGTTCCCGAACCTGATGGCTGGTTTGAACTGCCACTGGAGACAGAGCGCAGAACCGACAAAGAAATGAAGTCGAACAAGCGGGCCATGTATCACAGACGCTATGCCATGATGGACAGTATATCAATGCAAATAAGAGCATCTATAGCTAAAGAAAACAGAAATACTCATACCCTCTTCTCTCCAAACGATAACGCATACACAGATTTATCATGATTCTGAAAGTTTCCTGATGTCCGGATGTATAAATAATCATTTGTTCACTTCGCCAAATTAACTGACATTGTCATAGTTGATCAGGATTTGGCGAACGCCATACTTGTGCGTTAACAAGCCTGCTGACCGCATATCGCTCTTTTATTGCCTGATTATATAACCTGCCAAACAAATTCCTGATGAACTTCTTTCACATTCTCTTACTCGCAATAGTTCAGGGCGTCTGTGAACTCCTTCCAATTTCGAGTTCAGCACATGTTATTATCGCAGAAAAACTTATGGGGCTCGATCCGACCTCTCCCGAGATGACTCTCTTTCTTGTCATGCTCCATACCGGGACGATGTTTGCCGTCATTGTCTACTTTTGGAAATCGTGGAAGGAGCGTTATTTCGCCTCTTCAAAAATGTTTTGGCAGTTTGCCAAGCTTGTGAGCGTGTCGACCATATTTACTGGAATCATAGGTCTTACACTGAAGGCTCTCATTGAACGGGTAATGTTTCATGGATCTGCTCATGCTGAAATTGAGCAGCTGTTCGGAAATGCTTATGTGATGGCCGCCGGACTTGCAACGGTCGGGGTTATGATTATCATTTCAGCAAAACAGCAGAGTATTGGAGCCTCAAAGGATCTCGGCATAAAAGAATCGGCGTGGATTGGAGTTATACAGGGAATCTGCCTCCCTTTCAGGGGGTTTTCACGATCCGGATCTACAATTTCAACCGGCCTGCTTCTTGGACTTGACAAGATGCGTGCAGAAGAGTTCAGTTTCGCCCTGGCTGTTGTGCTGACACCAGCCGTCATCCTGAAAGAGCTCTATCGGCTGATCAAGTCTCAGGAACATTCTCTCTTGGCTGCAAACAACCTTTTCAGCATCGCCTGGCCTAGTCTGGCAGGAATGCTTTTCAGCTTTGTGGCCGGGCTGTTGGCTCTCAGATGGCTTTCCCGCTGGCTTGAACATGGACGGTGGCATTTCTTCGGGTATTACTGCATTGGAGCATCGATCACCGTTCTGATTGTCGATCACTTTCTGCGCTGAGAAAAAAAGAACGTCTCAATTTTGGTTTATGAGTATCTGAACTTCACTTTCCGATACAGAACTTTTCAAAAACGACATTCAAGATATCCTGATTAACCACCTTGCCGGTAATTTCCCCGACATACTCAAGCGCTGAGCGAAGCTCAAACGCTATAAGCTCGGTACCTGATCCGCTCTCAATGAGCTCCCGGGCATTTTCAAGGGCATCCGAGGCGTTTCGCAACGCCTCATAGTGACGCAGGCTTGTTACAAGCACACTTGCCTCATGCAGCTTGTCAAGCCCCTCAACCATACTGCTCATCAGCAGTTTCAGAGTGTTGATCCCGAGGCCTTTTGCCGCCGATATGCTGCAGACATCACAACCCGTCATTTCACGAAGTTTCTGCTCTCTTTTCTGTGCTTCCCGAACGAGATCAATTTTATTGGCTGCAACAATCATGCGGGCAGTGCTGTATCGCTCGAGAAACCCGAGAATCTGAGGGACTTCATTCAGATAATCCTCACTGCTTATGTCGAGGAGATAGAGAATCAGATCTGCCTCAGAAATTTTTTTGTAGCTGCGACGAATACCTTCGTGCTCGACCTCCTCGCTCCCTTCACGCAGTCCGGCCGTATCAGTCAGACGAAACATAGTTTTGTCGTAGAGAAAACACTCTTCAATATAATCGCGTGTCGTACCCGGCATATGACTTACAATAGCCCGCTCTTCGTCAAGCAGTGCATTGAGCAGCGTCGACTTGCCGGCATTCGGCTTACCGGCAATAACCGTGGCAACTCCTTCCTTAAGGAGCCGACCCTTCTGATAGGAGTCCACAAGAAGGCGAAGTTCTTCCTGCAATACCCCGAGTTCTTTGTTGAGCTGACCTCGGTTCTGAAACTCAACATCTTCTTCGCTGAAATCAAGCTCAAGCTCCAAAAGGGCACATGAACATAAGAGTTGCTCTCTCATGGTGTCAAGTCGCAGGGAAAGAGTACCCTGCATCTGAGTTACTGCCGTTCGAAACGCTGATTCGGTTCGCGCATGAATCATTTCACCGATTGCCTCTGCCTGAAGAAGATCAATACGCCCGTTGAGAAACGCCCGCCGGGTAAACTCTCCGGGTTCAGCCAGACGACATCCTTCGTCAAGCAAGAGCTGCAGTATATGTTTGACCACAACCGGCCCTCCATGGCAGCTGAGTTCAACCATGTCCTCCATCGTAAACGAGTTCGGCGAGCGGAATACAAGGGCAACAACCTCATCAATCATCCCCTCGCTATCATAGACGCTGCCGAAATGAGCTCGAAAGCCCTTCGATTGCGAGAACAGAAACTTCGGGTTATTCTTTTTGCGAAACACCCGTTGGACGAGATCAAACACACCTTTACCGCTGACTCGAACAACCGCCAGAGCTCCGACACCCAGCGGTGTTGCTACCGCAGCAATAGGATAACCCTGTTCGGGCGGCGGGAATGAAGTTGTCATAATTATAATCTGGTTACCTGATTCTGCAGCGTCAAGCTATTAAGGGTTGATGATACGTTCACCAAGTATAAGGAATAGCTTCAAGAAATAGTAAATTCAAAAACAGTTTAAAGGAGAACGTCATCACCATTTGTCATGCCTGAAATAACCTCAATAGAGCAATTAAAAGCCACAATAGCCGCCCAAAAGGAGAGAACTCTTCAGGAGCAGTTTGAACGGGTGCTGAGCCTTGTAAAAGTGTTGCGGCAGGAGTGTCCATGGGACAGAAAACAAACTCCTGAATCTCTGGCCCACCTGCTTCTTGAAGAGAGCTACGAACTGGTTCAAGCCATCGACCAGATGGACGAAACAGAACTGAAAAAAGAGATAGGCGATCTCTTTCTGCATATCTGTTTTCAGGTATTGCTCAGTGAAGAAAGAGGGGCATTCTCCTTCGCTGATGTTTTTGAAGCTCTCTGCCATAAGCTCATCAGCCGTCACCCGCATGTGTTCAGCGATACCATTGCTGAAACCGAACAGGATGTGCTTAATAACTGGGAAACCCTGAAGCTTAAAGAAGGACGCCAGAGCCTCCTGGACGGCGTACCGAAATCCATGTCCGAACTGCTCCGCGCTTACCGCGTTCAGAAAAAAGTTGCCGGTGTCGGCTTCGACTGGCCCAGCGATGAGGGCGTCCTCGATAAAATTGCTGAAGAAATTCAAGAGTTGAAAAACGCGGGAAGTAAAGAAGAAAAGGAAGAAGAATTCGGCGACCTGCTCTTTACCATCGTCAACTACAGCCGATTTCTCGGGGCTAACCCTGAAGATTCTCTCAGGAAAGCAACCAATAAGTTTATAAGCCGGTTCGAAAAAATTGAAGCAAAAGTACAGTCATCAGGCCGTCACTGGCAAGAGTACACTCCGGAAGAACTTGACGGACTGTGGAAACTTGCAAAAAAAATATAGCGTGTTGACGGCACTTATGATAAATCCTTTAGAAACTCACTTGCTGCATCACAGTATTCTCCATTTGCACCATGGTCACCGCTGAAAAGAGTCGTTACCAGAGGCAGACCGGTTTGCCTGACACGTGCACAATCAAGCTCAAACTGTTCCTGCGGATAGATCCTGTCTCTATTGCCGCGGGCAAGGTGCACTCTTTCCACACAACCTTCCAGTGAAAGCCCGGGAGGTATGTCGCCACCGAGAAGCATAAGAGCGTTTGCCCGATAACTGCCAAGCAGGGCTGCACGAACGGCCATTGAGCACCCCTGTGAAAAGCCATGGAAAAAGAGCGTGTCGGTCACTGAACATAAGTCACGGACACGCTTGATAACCGCATCGACATAGTGTACATTTTCTGCAATTCGCTGCTCCCGATGTCGGCTGGTCATCCAGCTTGAACCGGGCTCTCCCCTCGAGGTGTATACTGCATGCAGAGCCTCAATTGAACAACAGAGCCATCTCTTGGAACCAGAAATAGCTTTAAGTATTGCAAGCTCATCTTCGGCGCGTTGTCCGTAACCATGAAAACCCACGAAAAGAGGGGCCGGGGCCGAGTCTGACGGCAATTGTAGCAGGTACCGCCCGCTTACGGAAGTCTGAATGGTATATTCCTGCATAAGAGAGGGGCAGGTGACGAGTTTTTGTATTGAACACAGTGCCTGCTGATGCAGCAGCAGGCACTGCCTTCAAACGCAGATTACAATTCCAGAAGTTTCAATATCCCTCTTAGTGGAATTCCTGCCCATTCAGGCCGGTTGTTGAGCTCGTAATTCAGTTCATAAACCGCCTTATTCATCAAATAAGCACGCATCAAATGCTCGCGCTGTTTCGGATCTTCAGGCACAATTTCGCTACCCTTGGTTTTTTCGAAGTAGGTATCAAGAAAATGCTGACCCACAAAAAAGCTCCAGAGGTCGCCCCATGGTTCAAGAACCAGTTTATCTTCAGTACGGAACACCGACTGGCTATGTTGCAGCACATTGAAAGCCGCGTAGTTGAAGGAACGGAGCATACCTGAAATATCGCGAAAAACCGAGCGTTTGATTTTGCGTTCAGAAACAGGCCGGG
This sequence comes from Chlorobiaceae bacterium, assembly GCA_037143555.1. GTDB lineage: Bacteria > Bacteroidota > Chlorobiia > Chlorobiales > Chlorobiaceae > Chlorobium. Next base: position 13,876 of record JBAWYL010000004.1, on the reverse strand, counting down.
CCGGTTCCCCTTCAAAGTCGATGATCACAAAGTCCTTGCCGGTAAAAAGCACCTGACCAAGATGATAATCGCCGTGTATCCTGATTTTCAGCGTATCAATTTTTTCAAGTCTGATAGGGTCGAACTGCTGGAGAATCGTTTTCTGCTTCTGCAAAAGAAGGGAACAAAGCTCCCGTTGCTCTTCAGGCAGGGAATGCATGATTTCACGGATAAGAATAACTGCCCGTTTAACCTGTTCGCACATGGCCTGATAAATAGAGCGCTGGTAAAGCGTGGTGAAAGGTTCAGGCGCAAATGCTGGATCGCTCTCGAGCGAAGCAAGCGAGAGATGCATTTCAGCAGTCCGTTCAGCCAGCTTTTCAATCATGCCGAGATATGCTTCACCAAGAAGTTCGTGCATGATGTCAGGGATCTGCACAGGATTGCCACTCAGTGCCGGAAGCGGAGGCTGTGCAATTCCTGTATTGATTTTTGCCAGAACCTCCTCATAATACCGCTGTACCTGACCGAGTGAGAGCTGCCAGGCATCCCCTTCATTCTGAACATAATTCTGTAAAATACCCAGAGAATAACGGCTCGTTCGATTCTGTTCATAATTCAGAGAGCCTAAATATGCCGGCAGGTTTTTAAATGCTGTCCGCTCACTGAGCGCACTGCACATTTCAACCTCGGGAGAAACTCCTTTGTCTATGCGACGATAGAGCTTAAGGCACAGATTGTCATGAAACCTGATTGATGTATTCGTCTGATCGACAGCCATCAGCGCGGGTTCCTGCTCAACATGGCCGGTGTTTTTACTGAACTTATCAAGCTGATTGCCTTTCAAGCCTGAAACAAGACCGGACGTTCCCTTCCACCCCTCTTTGCCTGTGACAAGGTGAAAAAGCCGGTTCAGGAAGCTATTGTCAAAGGTTGCATCGCACAGGTACCCGTCATGATCACCAACAATAACTCTTGCGATAACCTTTTTGTAGAAATTATCGTCGGACTCGTTAAGCGCTGCAAGCGAGACAAAAGAAACCGGCAACTGATAAAGATCGTTTTCACCGCTTGAATATCTCACCTCCGTGATCAGCAGTTTGCCCAACTCCATCCCTGCAACTGGAACAGTATCAATAATGGAAATACGCATGATATTGCGTGCCTTGCCACCAAACCAGCGACTTGTTTTATAATAGTCGGGCAGAATCTCGGTTTCAAGAAGCTCACGGCTCTTGCTGGAAAAAAGACTCGACCAGCTATAGACATTGGCAAACGGCGTCTCAAGATAGGACCGGCCTTCAGCATTCTGAGTATCCTTGACCAGATTCAGCCAGAAATAACCGAAAGAACCGAGAGCAACCATATAAGGAGATTTCCTGATTTTCGGGAACCGGTTCATGCTGAACACCTCTTCAGGAATAAACCCTTCAAAGCGGGAGAGATCTATCATTACCGCCTGAGCATTTCTGGAAAGATTGATCACCGTCAGCATGGTTTCATCTTCAAACCTGCGGATAAAAATCAGCACCTTGGGATTGCTTACCTGCAGGAACTCGATGGAGCCCCGGTTTAAGGATTTGTATCGGCGAGCCGTTGAAATAGTATGGCGGGTCCACCAGAGAAGAGAGTTGACATTGGCTTCCTGGACCTCAACATTGACAGCCTCATAATGGTATTCAGGATCAATAATAACCGGCAAGAGAAGCTGCTGCGGATTGGCACGCGAAAAACCGGCATTACGGTCAGAGTTCCACTGCATCGGAGTGCGCACGCCATCACGGTCACCAAGGTAGTAGTTGTCGCCCATACCGATCTCGTCACCATAATAGAGTACCGGGGTACCCGGCAATGAGAGCAGCATGATATTCATCAGTTCGATCTTGCGACGATCGTTGGTCATAAGCGGCGCGAGCCTGCGTCTGATTCCGAGGTTAATGCGGGCCTTGGGATCGTTGGCATATACCCTGCGCATGTAGTCGCGTTCCTCATCGGTTACCATCTCGAGCGTAAGCTCATCATGGTTGCGAAGAAACGATGCCCACTGGCAGGCTTCAGGTATTTCAGGTGTCTGATCGAGAATATCGATAATAGGGAAGCGATCCTCTGTGGCAAGGGCCATATACATCCTCGGCATCAGAGGAAAATGGAAATTCATGTGACACTGGTCGCCTTTGCCGAAATAGGCGGCAGAATCTTCTGGCCACTGATTGGCCTCAGCAAGCAGCATGCGGTTAGGGTAGTTCTCGTCCACGTAAGAGCGCAGCTTCTTCAGATACTCGTAGGTCTGGGGAAGGTTTTCGCAATTGGTGCCTTCAGCCTCATAGAGGTAGGGAACTGCATCAAGCCTGAGTCCGTCGACGCCCATGCCAAGCCAGAAATCAAGCACATCGAAAAGGGCCTGATGAACTTCAGGGTTTTCAAAATTAAGATCGGGCTGGTGATGAAAAAAGCGGTGCCAGAAATATTGGCCGGCAACAGGATCCCACGTCCAGTTAGATGCCTCAAAATCCTGAAAAATAATGCGGGTTTCAGAGTACTTGTTCGGATCGTCATTCCAGACATAGAAATTCCGCTCAGGTGATCCGGCCGGGGCTTTTCTGGCGCGCTGGAACCATTCGTGCTGATCGGAGGTATGGTTCACAACCAGCTCGGTAATAACTTTCAGACCACGACTGTGAGCTTCATCAAGAAACTCTTTAAAATCTTCCAGCGTACCGTAATCGGGATTAACGGTCATATAGTCGGCTATATCGTATCCATCATCGCGAAGCGGTGAAGGATAGAAGGGAAGCAGCCATATAGCAGTAATACCAAGACTTTCCAGATAACCGAGCTTTTGGCGCAATCCTTGAAAATCTCCAATGCCGTCATTGTTGCTGTCAAAAAATGTTTTGACATGTGCTTCGTAAATAATTGCGTCCTTGTACCAGAGCTTTTCGGGTTGATACATAATATGATAGTCAGTTAGGGATGCTGTGAAAATTGATTACTGTGATTCAAAAAAAATCCATCATGGGAAGGTTACCCTGAAAATATGAGCAGGCATTATCCCGGAATTTACTGCGACATAGTTCCATTCACCATTCCAGTCATAGTGGATGCCACTGAGCAGGTCCTCAACCTTGAACGCAAAAGTGTGCGGGAGTTTGAACAGCTCGAGGGGAAATCGCAACCACCCCCCCTGGGTATTCGCAGAATCAAGACTGACAACAGTAAGAATAATATTACTACCATCACCGGAGCGCTTGACATATCCCATCAATTGGTCATTTTCCTGACCCGGAGATGCTTCTATGCGAACGAAGGTGATGTCATTCGTCTGCTGCAGGGCAGCATTCTCTTTTCTGATTCTGTTGATACGCGTAATTTCTGCACGGATATTGCCTGGACGATCAAGATCCCATTTCTTGATTTCATATTTTTCGGAATGAAGGTAGTCCTCCCTGCTTCCGGGAACCGGGATATATTCGCATAGCTCGTAAGCTGGCCCGTACATTCCGTAGTTCGATGAAAGAGTAGCAGCAAGCACTAACCGAATAATAAACCTGCTTCTGTCGCCGGTCTGGAATTCCTCATGAAGAATATCAGGGGTGTTCGGCCAAAAGTTAGGCCGCATCAGATGTTTAAGCGGTGATGAGGTCAGTTCGTTCAGATACTCCTGAAGCTCACGCTTGGTATTGCGCCAGGTAAAGTAGCTGTACGACTGACTGTAGCCTGTCATGGCCAGTCTGGCCATGAGTTTAGGCCTGGTAAACGCCTCGGCAAGAAAAACGGTATCGGGATGTTCCTCCCTGATTGAGGCAATAGCCCACTCCCAGAAAGGAAATGCTTTGGTATGGGGATTATCAACGCGAAAAATTTTCACGCCATTGTCAATCCAGAAAAGAAAAATACTTTGCAGCTCAATCCAGAGATTCTGCCAGTCGGCAGTTTCAAAGTCAATGGGCAGAATATCCTCATATCGTTTTGGAGGATTTTCGGCAAACTGCACCGTACCGTCAGGACGCCACTTGAACCACTGGGGATGCTCCTCAACATAGGGATGATCCGGTGAACACTGAAAGGCAATATCAAGGGCCACGGATATACCATGCTTCTCCGCCTCAACAACAAATGCTTTAAAATCTTTTAGAGTACCAAGTTCCGGGTGAACTGCCTTATGCCCTCCCTCCTTGTTGCCAATCGCCCAGCAACTTCCAGGATCGCCTGGTGCGGCAACAAGGGCATTGTTCTTCCCCTTACGCTTGGTGCTGCCTATCGGATGAATCGGCGGCAAATAGAGGACATCAAACCCCATACCGGCAATAAGAGGCAGCATTCGCTTACAGTCCTTGAAAGTCCCATGCCTGCCGGGCAGGGCACCCCATGAACGGGGAAAAAGCTCATACCAGGCACTGCATCCGGCCTTTTTCTGCTCAACCGTCAATTTGAGCACTTTTTCATAGACGGTTGCATGTGCCTTATCGGGATGACAACCCATGAGCTGTTCGAGCTTTCCATCAAGCGCTATGGCAGCCGCCTCGTCCTTGTCCTCTGCACGAAGAAGGGATGCGAATGCACTGAGCTTCGCAGCTTCTGCTTTTCCTGCTCTTGTGACTGCCTCAGTAACAAAAACAGCCCCGATCTGCAAATCAAGAGAAACATCCTGACCGGCCTCGATCTTTTTGGTCAATCCCTTTTTCCATGTCTGGAAATGATCAACCCAGGCCTCAATCGTATAATCATATATACCAGGAGCTCCGACGGTAAAAGAACCTTCCCATCGGTCATTGCCTTGTGACGCCATCAGAGTACGCTGCCACTCAGCTCTACCGGCAGGCCGGAAGCAGAGCTCTGCAGAAATTGTATCGGCACCGTCAACAAAAATATCTGCCTCAACAACGACCCGCCCACCTTCGACGGCTTTTGCGGGGTACCTGCCTCCATCAAGTTCAGGCGAAACATGTTCTATAATAACTCTTTGACGGCCATCAAACGTATGATCGCTATAATGGGGAACCGCCCGTCTGAATGTATGATTCATCTTCAGGATCTCTCTGATTGGTGCCGGGGGACTCCCGGGCATTGTTCTGCCAGTACAAAAAAGCAAAAACAGTTCCTGTAGGGGCCTCTGTTTTTTTTACAGAAAGGAAAATAGGAAAACTCCTTTACTTTTTTGCTTTGATACTCTTCTAAATTTTAAAGCTCACCCTATTAAATCACAAACCGTTAATGCCGCTTTTGATTTCTCTTGAAAAAAATTGTTCTTTGAGTAAGCTATACCGTTTGATTGTCAACAATCCATAGAGAAAACCATGTTTGAACCACAAAAAGAAAGACTGCAGGAGATTCATCGTCGCCTCGAACAGTTACGGGGGTATCTTTAACGTTGATGAACGCAAAGAAAAGATTTACGACCTTGAAAAAATTTCAACTGATCCAACCTTCTGGAACGACCAGAAAGAGGCTTACAAAGTTTTAAAAGAGCTGAACGAACATAAATCATGGACTGACGCGTACGAAAAAATAACCGCCAAAACAACCGTCTGTCAGGATGAACTCGACATTGCCACAGAACTTGAGGACGAATCCTTCACCGATGAACTCACAACTGCCATCGCCTTAATCGAGCATGACATCGCGGCAATTGAGTTTAAAAACATGCTCTCAGGCAAAGATGATGCCGGCAATGCCCTCATCACCATTCATGCCGGAGCAGGCGGAACCGAGGCACAGGACTGGGCAGAAATGCTCTATCGCATGTACATGCGGTGGGCGGAACGAAAAGGATTTAAAATCTATACAGACGACTACCAGGAGGGCGAAGGTGCCGGTATAAAAACCGCAACTCTTGAAATTGAAGGACCTTATGCGTACGGGTATCTAAAAGCTGAAAATGGCGTTCACCGGCTGGTTCGAGTTTCACCCTTCGACTCGAACGCCAGGCGCCACACCTCGTTTGCGAGTGTTTTCACCTACCCCGAAGCACCTCCCGACGTTGAAATCGATGTTCGCAAGGAGGATCTTGAACTCTCGACGTTCCGCAGCGGAGGCAAAGGGGGGCAGAATGTCAATAAAGTTGAAACCGCCGTTCGCATAAAACACATCCCTACGGGAATTGTCGTTGGCTGCCAGGAGGAGCGTTCACAGTTCCAAAACAGGGAACGCGCCATGAAAATGCTCATGGCTCAGCTCTACCAGCGTCAACGGGATGATGAGGAGGCAAAAAAACGGGAGATCGAAGGCAAAAAGAAAAAAATCGAATGGGGAAGCCAGATTCGAAGCTATGTGCTTGATGACCGGCGAATCAAGGATCACCGCACCAATTACGAACGGTTCGATGTCGAAAACGTTCTTGACGGAGACCTTGACGAATTTATGGAAAAATATCTCTCTGAATTCGGCGACTGATGTTCGACACCGAGAACACCAACGCCCTCAGGTTCGGCGTCATCACTGACATTCACTTCTCAACAGCGACCGAACCTGCGGCAGCCACTGACACTGTCGCAGATCTTCGGACATGGCTGAAATGCTGCAGTAAAAAACATGTTGATTTTCTTCTGCAGCTTGGAGACCTGATCAAAGGAAGCAGTGAATTTCATCAGGAAGAACTCCGACAGGTCGTCTCCATTCTCAAAAATTTTTCCGGTATCATCCACCATGTCATCGGCAACCACTGCCTGGCCCTGCCAAAAAAGGAGTTCCCCGGCACTCTTGGATTGCCTGTACCTTACTATTCATTTAAAGAAAAAGGGTTCCGTTTTATTGTGCTTGACGGTATGGATGTATCAATACATAACATTCCTGCAACTCAGGAAGATCGTCAAGCCCTTGAATTCTTCCTTGCACAACCAGAAAAACACGATTACTGCGGAGCAGTGGGTCTGTTGCAAAAAGCATGGCTGAAACAGGAGCTGGGCATATCAGAACGAGCCGGTGAAAAGGTCATCGTCGTCTGCCACTTCCCGCTGCTGCCCGAAACTACCGACACAAGACACGGCCTGCTCTGGAACCATCAGGAAATAGTCGAGCTCATTGTGTCCTGTAAATCGGTAAAGGCCTGCCTATCGGGCCATTATCATTACGGAGGCTATGCCCTAAAAGATGACATCCACTTTATTGTGCTTCCTGCTTTTGTCAACAGGCACGAACATCCCCGCTTCGCCTGCGGTACGGTTGAACTGCAAAGCGATCGAATAGTGATATACAATCAGAACGATAACGTTGTTTACGATCTTCCCTTTTTACCTTGAAGAGAGTGTTTTTTGCTTTCAAATCTTTCACTGGAACACGAATTTATGCCGGTTCGCTATATTAACGCAAGGAACTATCCTGTTCGGCATAAAGAGGTTTCCCCTTCACATTCAAATACAAGAGAAAAATGAAAACCAGGATTCCGATAATGCTATTAGTTGCCGGCATGTGGGCGGCACCTGTTTCAGCAGAAGAGACTTATGTCAGCGCTTTTGCCGGCCACGCAGATATGAACCATGTCGGGCGGGGTCATAACAGTTCAGCCATCGCCATGCTTGGGGCAATCGGATTGGCGTTTGAGAATGACTGCCGACTGGAAGCTGAGGTTGCCTATCAGACCGTCGGCAATAATGGAGAGTATGGTTCAAATTTAGACTCTAATATGTCGGTGATATCACTCCTGGCCAACGCTTACTACGATATACCTGTGTACGATTTTGCCTCACCCTATATAACCGCAGGTGCAGGAGGAGCTAACATCAATCCGATGGGAATCAACTGGCAGGGATCCTTAAATACGTCTAAATCCACTTTTGCATTCCAGCTTGGAGCAGGGATCACCATTCCAATCGGCGACAACGTAAAGCTCGATGCTCGCTACCGCTACTTTGCAACACCAAAAATCATTCTGGATCCGGCATTTGACAACAAGAATTTATCAAGCGATAACTTCCTGCTTGGCTTGAGATTTACTTTCTGATAACGCTCATTTCTTTAGCAATATCAGAACGGCTATGGACTGCACTGGCATACTGATATGAGCGCGACGAACATTCGGCGCCCTTGCATTCTACAATATCCGGTCCAGCACTGCAACAACCCTGGCGGCTGCAGCACCATCCCATTTTTCGGGAATTTTTGAGCGTGTTGATTCGTGTTTATGCTTTCCGGAATGAAGTATATCGTGAATACGACTGACGATGTCTTCCTCATCGAGACCCACAAGCACGTTGGTGCCAATTTCTATAGTCACAGGGCGCGAAGCTGATTCCATCATTGTGAGACAGGGCACATTCATAACCGTAGCTTCCGGCTGCAACTCTTCAATATCGGTCAGGAGCATCGCTGAATCTCTGAGCAGCATCAGCAGGCCTGCATGCGATAGCGATTCGATTATCTTCACGTTCTCAATAGTACTGAATGCGGTCTCCAGACCATGCTGTTTTACCATGAAATCAAGCCCGTTAATACCTGGTATAAGAACAGTCATCTTGCCGGCAATCTCCTGCAACATCCTGAGCATCATTTCAAGCGGCTCTTTTTTTGAGAAATGACCTTCAGGGTTCAAGAGCACAAGCACGTATGTTTTTGGACGAAACCCGTGAGCTCTGGATACAGGAAGCTGGTTTGCCTGTTCCATCAATTTGACAAGACTGTCAATTGTAAGGCTGCCGGAAAAAAAAACTTTTTCATCGGCTACACCTTCATTGATAAGATTGTACTCTCCGCTGTGTTCACTGACAAAATGATATTCTGCAATGGCATCTATGACAATGCGGTTAATCTCTTGGGCATCCAAACGCTCATAGCTCCGCAGACCTGCATCGACCGCAGCAACAGTCATGCCGAGCCTGGTCGCAGTCAGGGCTGCTCCAAGTGCGGCATTATCGCTGCCGCAAACCAAAACAAGATCAGGCTTTTCGCTGACAAGAATTTTTTCAATCCCGGTCATAACCGAGGCAAGCTGTTCAACCGGTGAACCTTGCGGGAGAGGAACGACAATGAAACTCCCGGCTTCGTCAAGACCGAAACATGCGGCAATATCACTGCTGATCGGCTCTACCCCTTCGGGAGCCACGAGAAGCACAACAAGCTGATATGCCTTATTTTTTTTCAATGCGTCATATAAAGGGGCAAGCAAAAGATTGGCAGGCCGACCGCCACCAACGAGAAGTAATTTTTTCACAGTAAAAAAAAAGCTTTGTTACATTAGATCAGGAATATAGTATACACTTTCCGGGATGCCATCAAACATATTATCCGCAATGCGAAGAGCCATTTCAGTTACGTTATTGTCCGCCACTATTATGGCACTTCAGATTATCCTGCTCCCGGCTCTGAACCATAATAAACTCCAGGCGGAAAAAAAGAAAATTATTCTCCAGCATGCTGATGTTATTGAAGGCGGCGAAACCGAATCCGGCTCATACCGTTCTGTCATCGGCAATGTGGTTTTTCTGCACGACAACTTAACACTCAAATGTGACCGTGCCACCAGTTATGAGCAGGAAAACAAAATCGTCCTTACGGGAAACGTCTTCATGACCGATAATACCGTTGAAATCTATGGCGAAAATGGAGTCTACGACACTGAGCGCCAAATCGGAGAATTAAATGGCAACGTCCGGGGACGAATGCTCGATAAATCCCTTGTCGGGAAATCTAAAAAAGCTGCCGTCAATAAGGCAACCAGCCAGATATGGCTCATCGATGACGCGATCGCATGGCATGACCGTCAACAGATCAGCGGCGACACTATTCTTCTGCATCTCAAGGAAATCGGCACCAGCGGGAAACGCAAGACTATTGATGAAATACAGGTACAGGGTAATGCTTTTTTTGCCGCACAGGATACACTTTCCCTCTCGCCGGTTGTGTATGACCAGTTCAGCGGAAAGAAAATGGTAATTCTGCTCAACGACAACTCCAGGATAAAAGGCATTACCCTCACCAATCAGGCTGAAAGCCTATACCACCTCTATAACAATGACCGGAAACCCTCAGGCATAAACTATTCCAGCGGAGATATGATACGGATGTTCTTCACCGGCGGAATACTCAAACAGGTGAAGGTTATAGGAAATGTTGAAGGAAAGCAGTACCCCGAAAGCTTCCGGGGTGACAAAAAGATCAATCTTTCAACGTTTGCCTGGAGAGAAAAGGAAAATCCTTTTAAAGAACAGAAAAGCCTTCCATGATCCGGAAGGCCTTTCAATGAGCCACATAATGGCAGAATAATTTCAGCGTTCTACTTTGCTAAAGGACATCCCCCCCCAGAGCATGCGCCCGCAGAGCAAGGAGACGGAGCAGCGGGAGCTGACTCTTTTTTGCTTGGGTTATAGTCTGTTTTATAAAATCCGGACCCTTTCAGAACAAATCCCCCTTCCGCACTGATAACACGCTCAAAGGTATCCTTTTCACATTCCGGACATATTGTCAAAGAGTTATCTGACATTTTCTGAACAACTTCAAGTTCATTTCCGCAGTTTTTACAGCGATAGTGATAGGTCGGCATATCTATTTTTCTCCTTGATTAATCTCTTTCTGACTGTTATTGTTCCTGGTAAGCACATTGTGAAAAAACGTCATTGCCCTTTTGCAGGAAGCGTCAGCATATATAATTATATTTTCAAAAATAAAAAAGCTGAAGTCGTGATCGTCAAAACCAGGGCTGTCATCTTACGGGAAATCAAATACCGTGACCAGTCAAAGATCTGCACGGTCTACACCCGCGAGTTCGGCAAAATCGCAGTGATCATTAAAGGTGCCCGCAATCCTAAAAACAAGCTCTCCGGATTGTTCAGCGCAGGCAATATTGTAGATCTGGTGCTCTATAAAAAAAACAGCAGGGATATTCAACTCGTCAGTGATGGCAACCTTATTTTAAGCCCGATGGTTCCCGCTCCGGACCTCGATCGATTCGCCATCCTTTACCGGATCATCGATCTTGTCCGGCACACAACGGAACACGATGATAAAAACCTGACACTCTTCACCCTGCTGGCAGCAACGCTTGAAAAGCTCTGCCAGGAGGGCATCAATTTTCAGCAGCTCTATACCTGGTTCCTGTTGCGGTTTATTTCACTCCTTGGCTTTCAACCATCCCTTCGCACCTGTGTCTTCAGCGGCAAGGAGCTCATCCCTGCGGTTGAATCGATGAAGCTGACGGAACTTTATTTTGTCATGAACCCGGGCGGACTCGCACTCCCCGGAGCCGCGGGAGAAAGTCCTGCAAAAAAACACCTCATTCCGGTACGTCTCGCCATGCAGTTAAACACCCTCGCATCAAAGCGCACGCCTTCCTTTGACTCAATCAAGGCTGAGCCAGATGACTTTGAAAGACTCTGGAATCTGCTTCAGGAGTATTGTGCGCTTCATCTGGAACATGCCAGACCCGGCAAAAACCTCTCAATTGTCTCACAAATCCTTTTGAAATAGGTCCGCTATCAGTTTTTGGGGTTTTATATCTTCAGGAGTATTTCTATCTTGATCAAACATTTTACTACACTTATAACGTCTTGTTCAATCCTCAAAAGAATTGTCCGACATGCCTCAACTAACAAAATCAGCTGAACTCTTTGAAAAAGCAAAGAAGTTTATTCCCGGCGGAGTGAACTCACCTGTACGGGCATTTAAATCCGTTGGTGGAAATCCAATTTACATGGCTAAAGGATCGGGAGCCTACATGACCGATGTTGACGGCAACACCTATCTGGACTATGTCGGCTCATGGGGACCGTTTATTCTCGGCAGCATGCACCCAAGAATAACTGCAGCGCTTGAATATACCCTGAAGAACATCGGCACCAGCTTCGGCACACCTATTGAAATGGAAATTGAAATTGCCGAACTCCTTTGTAAAATCGTACCATCACTCGAAATGGTCCGCATGGTCAACAGCGGAACTGAAGCTACCATGTCTGCCGTTCGGCTCGCAAGAGGCTACACCGGCCGCGATAAAATCATTAAATTTGAAGGCTGCTACCACGGACACGGCGACAGTTTCCTTATCAAGGCAGGTTCAGGCGCCCTGACACTCGGCGCTCCCGACAGCCCCGGCGTCACCAAAGGCACAGCAATGGATACGCTCAATGCCAAATACAACGACATCGAATCGGTAAAGCTCCTTGTCAATGAAAACAAGGATAAGGTTGCCGCAATCATCATCGAACCTGTAGCAGGCAATACCGGTGTTATCCCTCCGAAGCAAGGGTTCCTTGCAGCGCTCCGTGAGCTTTGCGACAAGGAAGGAATTGTCCTGATTTTCGACGAAGTAATGTGCGGCTTCCGTGTTGCACTCGGCGGTGCACAGAGTCTGTATGGTGTAACCCCTGACCTCACAACCATGGGCAAGATTATCGGCGGCGGTCTCCCTGTCGGCGCCTTCGGCGGTAAACGAAAAATTATGGAGCGCGTTGCACCGCTCGGCGATGTCTACCAGGCCGGCACCCTTTCAGGTAATCCTCTGGCGTTGACCGCAGGTCTTGAAACCCTTAAAATCCTTATTGAAGAAAATCCGTATCCGGAACTTGAAAGGAAATCTGCAATTCTTGAAGCTGGATTCAGTGAAAACCTGAAAAAACTCGGACTGAACTATGTGCAGAACCGCGTTGGATCAATGTCATGCCTCTTCTTTACTGAAACCCCGGTCGTTAACTTCGACAGTGCTATCACTGCAGATGTTAAAAAACATGGCAAATACTTCCATTCAATGCTCGACCAGGGAATCTATCTTGCTCCGTCGCAGTTTGAAGCAATGTTCACCAGCTCCATGCACACCGATGCCGATCTGGAAAAAACCATCAAGGCAAACTACAACGCTCTTGTTGCCTCCGGCAAGTAGTGCAGAAATAGTTCAACATGAAAAGGGAAGCCCTGCCGCTTCCCTTTTTTTTGTCTGAAACTTCTGCTGAAAGGTTATTCAATGACCCCTGAACGCACATTTTCCCTCGTGATCATAACCCGTCCTGCCGAATCCCTGACCATCTGCTTAAGCATCGGCAGAAAACCGTCAATATGCTCCGTAGTATCGACAAGCTCAACAATCATGGGAAGGTTAAGACCGAACTCCATAATTTTTGCGGTATTGATATGCAGGTCATGGCCATAGGAAAGCACCCCTTTCACTACGGTTGCGCCCGCCATCCCAAGCTGGCGTGCTTCACGGACTATCTCCTCATAAAGGGGGCGATGACCGAAGCGTACGTGTTCACCAACAAAAATCCGGAGCGATTCTAAATTTTTCAGTTCCATAATTACCCCCTTATGTCCAAAGTTTAGCAAGAAGCGTTCCTGAATAGAGAGCAACCAGCCCTCCTGCGATACTACCGAAAAGATAAATACTGAAATAGAAGAACTGTCCATCTTTTATGAGAGCGGTAGACTCAAACATATAAGCTGAAAAAGTGGTAAATCCCCCACAGATCCCTGTAACAAGAAAAAGTCTTGCTTCAGGGGATACCAGTGTAGTAGATACCGCCAGTTCACTCAGAAGTCCAATCAGAAAACTACCAAAAATATTTACTGCAAAAGTTGCGAAAGGAAACCCCGGCGCAAACGGGGAGAGCATCAGGGTCACCATATAACGCGCCACGGAACCGAGAAACCCTCCGGTACCGACAAGCAGCAGCGCCCCTGCATGTTTCACCTGAACCTCCAGGAATGCAACGCATCAGTGATTAACAGCCTAACGGTCATGACCACCCTGCCCTTCTTCTATACGCTTGTGCGCACAGCACATTTCATCGAGAATGCCGAGCAGCGTATTGAAAATACCAACACAGACGATTGTCGGCGCCCATAACCCGATAAAAATAGCAATCAACTCATGGTTTACCCCGGTTCCGAAAATAAAGACGTAAATCGAAAGCAATATCGAAAACGATGCTCCGATAAAATAATAATGCGGCTTCATACCCTGAGTTTGATTAAGTGAGCC
>JBAWYL010000003.1:0-149229 GCA_037143555.1 Chlorobiaceae bacterium | reverse complement strand
GACGACATTCATAACGTACAGTTGCGGCAATAATTGAAGTGAGTATTGTCATCATCCTCAATGCATAGGGTTTCGAAACATTGGAAATTCCAATATTCAAAACTAGGGGACGACATTCATAACGTACAGTTGCGGCAATAATTGAAGTGAGTATTGTCATCATGCCCAATGCATAGGGTTTCAAAACGTTGGAAATTCCAATATTCTAACCCATGGGGCTTATGTCAAATTCACCAGGTAAACCCGAGACTTAAGTTATCCAAGTTGATCAGCAAGATAGTTCTGAATACCCATCTGGCTGATTTGTTCAAGCTGTGCCTCAAGCCAATCGAGATGGGCTTCTTCCTCTTTGAGTATTGAGCCAAGCAATTCCCGAGTACCATTATCAGCGCAATCAACAGCTATCTTTATGGCTTCATTGTATGACACAATAGCATCAAGTTCAGAATTCCAGTCATTACGGTGCTGAGCAGCAACGTCTGAACCAATCATAATCTTTTTAAGATTGCTGACAACCGGAATTCCTTCAAAAAACAGAATACGGCCAATAAGTTTTTCAGCATGCTTCATTTCGTCTATAGCTCGCTTTTCATCAGCCTTGTGAATTTTTTCGTATCCCCAATTGCTGCACATTTCAGAATGTACCATATACTGGTTAATCGCGGTAAGCTCATCAGCAAGCAGACCGTTGAGTGTTTCAATCATTTTCGTATTGCCCTTCATAAAGATCTCCTTAGAATTTGATAGTAGTTAATTTCTCAAAATCGCATCCCATTGTACCCCAGAACTGTTTTGTCCGATAAATAACCCTGTTAAGCAAAGTGATCTCTTTTCATCACAATTTTCTTTAGTCCTTTAAGTCATCAAAGAGGTAATCTTCCGTTTCAGACCAGTCTTCCTTATCAGCCCCGAATTTTTTTCCTTTCAATTCCCAGAGGTAATAAGCGTTAAGTCTAATCAGCTCTTCACGTTGCTCCCGAGTCAGTGCTTGTTTTGCCGGTTCGACTTCTTTTTTTGTTTTATCTGATAATGAGTGTGACATGTTGTTCTACTAATTAGAATAGGTTATAAAATATTGTTGAGAACATTTGCATGACCGGCAATAAGCCTTGTTAAAGAGGGATTTCTTTTCCTCCTCCCTCTGGATCCGTTTCACGCTGATAGAAAGTGTATCATCTGCCTGCGACATTATCGCATCCCCTTTTTATATATTTTATACAGAAAAAGTAATAAAAAAAATACTTAAATTATATGTATGGAAATAAATATTTCAAATCCGAAACCAAAAAAGAGCTGCCGGTGGCTGCAGTGAAAAAAATCATGCTTGATGACTGGAAAGTAATGGTGTGACGCTCAATAGTCGAGCCGGTTGTATCTCAGGCGGCCATTCTTTCGCCTAATAAATCAATGCTCACAGTAGTATGTTGAACGGCGTTTATAAAAAACAGCTTGAGCGCATCCTTGATGATGCCGATATCAAAATAGGAGGCAACAGGGAATGGGATATCCATATCCATAGGCCTGAGCTTTACCGTCGCGCTATTACTCAGGGAAACCTTGGTTTAGGCGAAGCATATATGGAAGGTTGGTGGGACTGTGACAGGCTTGACCAGTTTTTTTACCGGATTATCGGTTCCAGAGCTGAAGATAAAGTTTCTCCACCAGTAATGCTTCTTGGCAGGGTGATCAGCAAGCTCTACAATATGCAGCGTCCTTCAAGAGCTTTCAAGGTGGCAGAAAAGCATTATAATATCGGTAACGACCTTTTTAAAGCAATGCTTGACAAGCGAATGCTTTACAGTTGCGGCTACTGGAAAGAGGCAAACAACCTTGAAGAATCCCAGGAAAAAAAGCTTCACCTGATTTTTAAGAAATTGCAGCTTAAGCCGGGAATGAGGGTGCTGGATATCGGATGCGGATGGGGTGGTGCCGCACAATTTGCTGCTGAACACTACGGAGTATCAGTTCACGGAGTAACGGTTTCAACAGAGCAGGCCTCCATTGCACAAGAGTATTGCAAAGGCCTGCCGGTTTCCATTGAAGTTATCGACTACCGGAAGCTGCAGGGCTCCTTCGACAGAATTTACTCCATCGGCATGTTTGAGCACGTTGGATACAAAAATTATCGTGACTATTTCAAAATAGTTAACCAAAGTCTTAAAGAGGACGGCTTGACCCTGCTGCACACCATTGGGGGAAACAAGTCAAGCACAAGTGTTGAGCCATGGGCCGCAAAATATATCTTTCCTAACGCAAACGTTCCTTCAGCCAGCCAGATCACCGCCAGCTATGAAGGCCTGTTTACGCTTGAAGACTGGCATGTTTTTACCCATGACGATTACACTCGGACGCTCATGGCGTGGCATAAAAACATCGAGGAAAACTGGTCCTTGCTGCAGCCCCCATACAGTGAGGAGTTTCAGCGCATGTGGCGATACTACCTGCTGAGCTGCGCCGGCGGGTTCAGGTCGAGAACAAATCAGCTCTGGCAGGTGCTGCTGTCAAAAAATGGCATACAAGGCAAATACAGCGTACCCAGATAGACAGCTTGCGCAACATATAACGGTGTACAGGTCTTGTTGTTATAACTATATCCAGGGAGAGAAAAATGAGTGCGTTTAAATGTCCAAAGTGTAACAAAACCACCGGCGGCAATGAGGTATTTTGTGTCGAATGTGGTCAGCCATTGAACATAACCTGCCCTGATTGTGGTAAGACATGGCGGTATATGTTCGACTACATATTTTGTCCGAATTGCGGATACAATATGAAATATGAAGAAAAAACAGAGATCATTATCAATAATTAACTCCGTTAATTAATAACATTATAAGCCTATATAAATTAATAATTTATATAGGCTTATATATTTTTTATTGCTCAATATCTATAATGTCTGTTCAATGGAATTGGCGGTTACCGCCATTACTGCACGAGCCCAGGCAAATTTTGCTTTGATGAGGTCAAAATCAGAACCGGATGTTTCTATACTCGCTATACCTTTTATCAGTAAACCGGCGCCAGGACCAATATTTCCGGTGACCTCTCGGCTTCCCAGAGTAATCAATACCTGATTATTAAAAGCAATGTTTGCTTCTGTACGATGCATGTAACCGACAGGAATCAATATGCGTTCAGCATCAGTAATTCTGATATAACTGTTCCAGGTATTGACCATATGAGGTCCATCTTGCCCTGATGTTGCTATAGCAACCACTCCTTCATGTGTTAATATTTCCGTTAATTTCTCTGGAATCATCTTGATACCTCTTTGGTGTTGTGTTAATCAATACAATTCTGCCGATCATGTATTATCATTCTAAGGCTTTGATGACAAATTGCCAAGTTACTTATGTATTTCAGACTCTCCTTATTGTCACGCCAATTCTCTTTCGACAGCATAAGACAAGGCCTCATCACTCTCCGATACTGCTTTATCATCGTTCTTATTTTTTAGTTTTTACGAAAAACTAAAGTTGACCCAAACCGGCAGACAAAGAGCGACTGAGAACGGCTCAGCCCCATTTTCCCTTCACCTCTTCCGTCTGCCCGGCGGCTGACGCACTCTTTCATGTCGCTAAAACCACTCGGCAAAGCTCTGCCACATGCCCGTATTTACTGTCTCTAGAGTTAGGAATAATTTCTGTCTGTTTAGTGGTAATTATCTGCAAAAGATGGGTAATATTGTGCAGATATAGATTGGCCGGCCTCAATCCAGATATAGGCAAGAGAATTGACTGTATACGGATTTTGGGGAAGGTTCTATGAGGACATGAGAGAGTTCATGGACAAAATGTATATGAGGCAGGTTTTGCCGTGTCATACACTCCATACAGGGGAATAACCCGAAAATGGGCAACAAACTCCAGCAGTTGACAGGGTTTCCTGGGTTTGTGGTGTAATGTTATCAAACCAGGAAGCACCGATATTTCCACTCACATAAGGAGTCGGAGACGCATTTGTGCATGAAGGAACTGTAAGCACAAATGCTGTTATAACAGCACTTAGAAAAGCCGAAAACTTTTTCATAATGAAAGAGGTATTAGTGTACCAGCAAAACTGCATCTGCTCTTTAGCACAGCCGACCGTATTACAATTACTCCTACGGCAGGCTATGCTATTGATTCTTCACCTGATGCACAACGTTAACGTATATAAAAAATATAATTACAAATGCTTTGATACATAAAAAATATATAATGAGCATCTATATAATCGCCCTCATTTGGTATAAGAAATGCAACGGCCCCAAGGTCCGGTGGATGATCGACGTTGAGGCAGTATCGGGAATTGCATTGACGATTCCCATACAATTTCGTATTCTGAAAATTCATAGAACCAACTATTAAAAAAATACTTATATGCCTTCATCATTACTAAAAGACATGAAAAAGACCTTTCTGTTTCATGCCATTGCAGCCCACTTCAGTAACGGTTTGATTCCAGTCTCAGTTCTTTACCTTCTTTTGACCCTTTATACAGGCAATACCTATTTCGAACACACCGTTGAACATCTTATAGTCATCGTTGTCATGGCTGTTCCAGTCTCTTTTTTTTCAGGTATTCACGACTGGAAAACGAAATATCGCCAAGCCAAAGCCCCGATTTTTATAAAAAAAATAAGGCTTTCAGGACTCCTCTTTACACTCGGTGTTTTCGTTGCGGGTATAAGGCTCAGCATTCCTGATGTGATGAATCGCCAGGGTATTGAGCATTGGCTTTATCTTGTCCTGCTTTTTTCCATGCTGCCTGTCGTGACACTGCTTGGGCACTATGGCGGCAAACTTTCCGCCCAGCCAAAGCCGCCACAAAAACCTTGAGTTACACTCTCTTGTTAATTCCTATAGCAATTACAGATTTCCGGCGTAATTGGTGTATATGTATTTATTTTGTATAATGTTCTTATTTTTTTATGAAAAAGATGTTTATTAGATATAAATATTCTGTGTTCTTAAAAAATGCTTAAAAAAAAGTTTGTTGGTATTCCTCACAATTGTTAACTTTTAAGTAAGTAGTATAAAGTTGTAGCCTACCGCCAGATAGAGGACAAAGATTTCTGTTTTAAGTACCTTGTTCTTTTAATTAAGTTCTGAGTATTTTTTCCCTTAATTCCTCTCATTCATTACGTTTATCTGTGGCTTAAGCGTAATTGTCAAGCGATTGGCCATAGAGGATGATGCGGCTTTTATATGATTGCTGCTTCATGCCTGGTATGGTCATAAGGTAGTAGAGCGTAATTGTGATTTTAGCTCGTATTCCAGGGTATTGAAATTTATGGATGATTCTCGGGCAGCAATATCCCGTTACTGCTGTTCTTGCGCATGAACCGGTGTCGTATCGGTTATTTCTATTCTGCGATTTTGGCCGAAGAGCATCCATAACCCTTATTCGTTAATAGTTCGTGTTTAAAGAGTCGCTCAAGGCATGGTTGTTTTCGGTGGTGGTGAAGCGCATAGCTTATTTGACTGTGCTGCTATATTAATGTATAAATGGAGAGAGTATGACAAAAACATCAGGGCAGGTTTCGCCCGTCAGAAATAGAAGCAGGAGCAGCTTTATCCTTCTCTTGTGTAGTATGGTATCTCTTATTCTTTTATCGGCCCAGGAGAGTTTTGCCTTGCCGGTATTTGCTCGAAAATACCATACCGCATGTTCCACCTGCCATATAGCCTTCCCTGCCCGAAACGGTTTTGGTGATGCTTTCCGCAACAACGGCTACCGCTTTCCAGATGGCACCGACGAAGAGATGGTAAAAGAAGAACCCATCAAGCTTGGCCAGGATGCCTACAAAGATGTTTTCCCGGATGCAATCTGGCCGTCAGATCTGCCTAACATGCCTTCATTTGGCATGCTTGCCAAAATCAGTTCCGAGAACTACAGGGATCCCTCTGTAAACGGTGTAAAGGGAAGGTCAAGGTCTGCCATCAATGAGGAAGTTGATATTTTCTATGCCGGTACCATAACGAAGCAGATCAGCTATATTGGCGACTTTACCATTGATGGTGGAGGCTATGGCTACGATGCCTCTCCGACAGTATTGGGCAGACTTGTCATGAAGTGGACGTTTACCCCTGGAGTAATGCTTGCATTGGGAAGCGTCAACTATCCGGAACAGTTTGACTTGATCTCCGCAAGAGCCGGTGACGATCTCAATGGTTATGCCGCAAATATGCCATATCCAAACAGGGGTGCTGAGCTGAATCTGGCCGGCAATACCGGAGAATGTGGTGGATATTCACTGATTTTAGGACTCGGCCGCAATTCACAGGCAGGCAGCTCTACCTTTACCAGCAGTGACCTGCCTGATGGTGCCAATGAAAATCTTGCAGATACCCGTTATCTTCGGGCAACCTTCAAGATCGGTGGTAACGGGTTGCTGAGCGGGGTAGGAGGCAGCTATGGACTTCAGGCAATAGGGATGGACAACTCAATAACTTTTGGAGTCAGTTACCTGAACTCTGGTCAGGGCGCGAGCTTGAACAATCATGATCAGATTCTTGGTTTGAGCAAAAATGTCTTCGGAGCCGATATCAGAGCGTTTTACGGCGCTCTGCGTGCCGTTGCCCAGTACACCCGCTCTAATGAGGTTATTTTTGATCCATACCAGTTTGGTGTGAGTGGTACGACCTACCCGGAGGGCACTCCGGTGAACTCATACGTAGCCAGCGATAGGGTCCCGTCAGCAATTCCGGGTCAGGATTTCGGTAAAAGAGATGCACTCTCTTTAGAAGCTGATTACTGGCTTTATCCATGGCTTTTTGGTCTTATCCGTTACGAGTATTCACAGGATAACCTTAATGGCCGGATTACCAGGCTTATTCCCGGTATAGGTGCCTTGCTCAGACCTAATGTCAAGCTCGGAATGGAATGGGTTACCGTTACCAATGATGCTCTTGCTGTTACCAATGGAAGTCAGGCAGTAAATTCTCTGAACTTTTATACTCAGGTAGGTTTTTAGCATTTTTTGGTTGTTGATGTTCTTTGTTAGTTGTTTTGTGTGGAAAAGGCGTGCTTTTCAAGTCGGAGTATTTCCCGGCTTGTGGAGTACGCCTTTTTTTATCCCAAAATCGTAAACTTATGGTATGTTCCATAGTCATCGCAACAAACCCGACACCCTTCTATGATCAGCACCGGAGTTCTTCTTGCATTTTTTACCGCCTCGGTCATTCTTGCTCTTGCCCCCGGTCCCGATAATCTTTTTGTCATGGCTCAATCAGCCCAAAAAGGTCGTGCAGCAGGCATTTTTGTAACCCTTGGCCTTGCAACAGGGCTTATAGGACATACTGTTGCTGTCGCCTTCGGTCTTGCAGCTGTTCTGCGTGCTTCTGCCCTTGCGTTCACAATGCTGAAAGGTATAGGCGCTGCATACCTTCTTTACCTTGCCTGGCAGGCTTTCCGCGCAGGTGTTGCACCGGGGAGCAAAGAAGAGCTTCGCCCACTTTCCAAAGCAGCCCTTTATCGGCGCGGGATTATCATGAATTTGACCAACCCTAAGGTATCCCTCTTTTTTATGGCGTTTCTGCCGCAGTTCGCAGATCCCCGTCACGGTTCCATGATGATCCAGTTTTTTCAGCTCGGGGGTATATTCATCATGGCAACCCTTATCGTTTTCGGCCTAATCAGTGTCGTTGCCGGCGGCCTCGGTAAGAAGTTCAGCAGCTCTGCCCTCGCACAGAAAATTGTAAACAGAATAGCTTCAGCAGTGTTTATCGGTCTTGCTCTAAAACTGGCACTATCCGAACGTTAATGGAAGTCTTTAAAAGAGATAAGCATCAAGCGAAATAGACACCCGGCTTGAAATTTGTTTTTCAAAGTCAGATTACGTACAATTAAGAGTACATAAAATCGTACTTATTTTAACTATTGTATGCGTAGTATCAATGTAGAAGAAGATATAAGGCCGTTATCGGAATTTCGTGCCAACACAGCATCCATGGTTAAACAGGTTAAAAAGACAGGGCGTCCCATTGTGCTGACGCAGCATGGAAAAAGCACCGTAGTCCTTCTTGATGTCAGGCACTACCAGTCAATGCTTTCAAGCATTGAACTCTTCAAAGGTGTTGTTGCCACTCAAGTAACAACGGTACAGGATTCGGCTCAAAAACCGTGAATGTTATTTTTTTTGCATAAAAAAAGATCAATTGGTGAAATTTATCCATCAGATTACTTTATTGAGAGATAGAAACCCGTAGTATTCCCCTAATTGCAAAGAAAGAACTGTAGATCTGACCAATGCCAAACCAAATCCTGACATCCGCGATATTCCGTTCACGGAAACAGGCGATACGTAACCAGGGAAAACTCATTCTGGGCTGCCTGTCGACCTTGCAAGCTTTAGTTTCTCTTCTCTTCGTCTCGATCCTGATGTTGCCTCTTTCGCTGCACGCCCATACAGGTGGCGATTCACTGCACTCCCTGGCCCCGGTAAACGCCTACATCCTTAAGGAAGTAGGTTCCCCGACACTTCTTATGTCCAAGGATATTGATCGGCCCGTTTCTCCGGCAAGCCTCACAAAGATACTCACCTGTACCATAGCGATTGAAAGTGGAAAGCTTGAGCAGGATGTCTTGATTACAAAGGAATCGACCATCGTAGACCCCACAAAAGCGGGTTTCAAACCAGGTGAAAAAATCAAGCTTATTGATCTGGTGAAAGCGGCCATGGTCAACTCAAGCAACGATGCCGCATTTGCCATAGCGATATATCTTTCCGGAAATGTTGACGCCTTTGTTGCTGCAATGAACGCAAAGGCAAAACTGATTGGAATGAAAAACTCCAGGTTTACCAATCCCGCGGGTTTTGACAAAGGTATCTATACCGGCAATACATCCACGGCAGGCGACCTTCTCCGCCTTACCGAATACGCAGTAAAGAGCCCTGTCTTCAACGACATAGCCCGCCTTGAAAAAGCTGTTTTCACCGAACAGACAACCCATAAGGTCTATAGTCTCAAAACCCACAACAAACTTCTCGATAAATACCCTTATGCTGTCGGCATCAAAACCGGTTTCACCACAAAAGCCGGCGGGTGTCTCATAGCCAGAGCCATCAAAAATAACAAAGACATGCTTCTGGTGATTCTGAACGCTAAAACAGACCGATGGAATGTTGCCGCCAGCATGTTCGACATGGCATTTTTAGGTAGCAAGCCAGACCCTGCATGGATTGTTCAATCATCCCATACTGATGCAGGCAATACCGGTATTTCTAAGGCAAATGAGCAGGAGAACGTCGATACAATCGTTTCAAAACCAGTCAAAAGAAGGCATCATTTATCGCGGGCTGCATTAAGGTCAAAGAGAAACACAATAGCTCTATCAAAACCTTCACGGAAGTCAAAAAAAGCTGCTCTTGCTCTCTCCACCACGAACCATAAGGCAAAGAGAAAAGCGCAAGCCATTACCCATATTGGCAAAAAATCAAAAAAGCATCAACTTGCCGCATCCCGGCAAACCAGAAAAAACAAAAAGAGAACAACGATTTCCTGACAAAACAATGCTCAATTTGCATTCCTAACGTCTACTAAAGGAGCTGCCATCATGTCATTGTATCAAGCAAAAGGACTTCTCATAGCGCTCGTTACCTTTCTCGGATCTCTTGCCATGCCGGCATCTGCAAAGGCATCATCCGCCAACCTGAGCGTAACATCAGGCATTGCCCCGTTGGACCTCCAGGGTACAGGGATTGCACCGCTGAACAACGAAAGATCACAGATCATCTGCATAAGCGATATCCATTTAGGCGCAAACGACCTCTATACTGAATGCAGGCAGAACAGGGGAGCGCTTGTAAATTTCCTCAACCAGGTCAGACTCTCTCCAAATGTTAAGGAACTTGTCATCGTGGGAGATCTCTTCGATGAATGGTTCATACCCGCATCAACGGATACATTCAATGGAAAGACACAGCTGGATTTTGTCTGCTCTATAGCAGCAAACAATAAACCGGTCTTCGATGCCTTTAACAGTATAATCACCGATGGTAAAATCAAGGTTACCTATATCCCTGGTAATCACGATTTGCTCATCACAAAGGAAGATGTTGAAAGTGTCCTGCCCGGAATTTCACAAGCGCGCGATGTGAGGGGCCTGGGAGCATATTCCCCGGATGCTCATCCCGAAATAATCATTGAACACGGCCATCGATACAATTTTTTCTGCGCACCTGACCCCATTTCCAACAAATCCATAGCTCCCGGTTCCATCCTGCCCCCGGGGTATTTCTTTACACGAATAGCCACAACCTCCGTTGTAGAAAAAAAACCTGCAGCTGGCGGCACCATACCCCAGGTAACCCCGAACAAACTCGGCGAAAGCCAAACCCTCGCCTTCGTCTACTGGAATGTCTGGAAAACACTCATGACTGCTTTGCCGGTAAAAGAGGGTTTTGACCAGAAGATAATAAAAACCAAAATTGACGGTTTTACCGCCACCTATTCGATTAACGACTTCATGCCCTTTCAGTTGAAGGATGGTGGATTTATTGATCTCAAGGTATACAAAGGCATTCAGGATACATGGAACGAAAGGCAGCTGCTCAACAAAGTTGCCGTCAATATCCCTGCCTATGAAGCCATCACCAAGGCCGACTCGGCCGGCGAGACTGACCAGCAGGCACTTACACAATACTTTACCAACAAAAATTCACAAAAGAGAATCGTAGTATTCGGTCATACTCACGAAGCCAGGATTATTCCATCCGAAAACCTCAAAGGACAAAAAACAATTTATGCCAACTCCGGAACATGGATCGATAAAAACACCTTCCCGACCATGACCTTTGTCGTCATAACCCCACAGAAAAGCGGAGGATCAGTCCAGGAATTTGTCAACCTTTACAAGTACTCCCAAACCGGTCAAATAACCCCGCTCGCAACCCAATCCCTCTAACTGTAGGGGCAGGCCCCCGTGCCTGCCCACTGCCCCCGAAAAAAAACTTGTTCACAATCGTGAAAAGTCGTAAAATGCAGTATAAAGTATTTGATATCCTCCAACCCCCGTTTTTCATCGTTAAGGAAATAGGCGCTGTATACAAATTCCGCATTTACTCATAATACTCTGCGCTCAATACTTTGCGGCATAGTACTCACGCTCACGCTTCTTTTCTCGGCAAGGGCATTGGCTGGCCCGCTATTGCTTGCCGATCGCAGTGAATATTTCCTTGCAGGGCATATGGACCTCCTTAAAGACCCCTCCCGCAGCATGGGATTTGCAGAAGTCCTGAAAGCCGCGGAAACGGGCCGTTTCCATCATATCGAAGGGAACCTCAATAACGGCTATAAGCAGGAAGCCTGCTGGGTCCGGTTCACCATTCAGCGCAATGCTTCATTTCCCGAGCAGGGCTGGCTCAGGTTGAAACCGAACTACGTTAATTATCTCACACTCTACATCCAGACTCCAGGCAAAAACCCCGCGCTTGCCTCCTCCTATCATATGGTGCGTCTGGGTAACCATATTTCAGCCCTTGAGCGTCCATTACTCAATCCGGACTTTGTCGTCCCTGTCGTTATGCCGGTATCACAACCGGTCATCATCTATGCACGGGTGTTTTCAAATGGCTCCATAAGTCTTGCCGGGATGATGCAGACGGCTACAGACCTTCGAGACTACACCAACCATCATGTCATTATTCAGTCAGCCTTGCTCGGTATTTTCCTGACAATCCTTTTGATTAATGTCATCTTTTACATTTCCACCCGCGACATTCTTTTTCTCGCTTATTCGAGCTATTTACTTGCTGCATTCATTGTCAACTTTGCCGTTGAAGGGGTATTGACCCTTCTCTTCCCCTCAATTGTTCATCTTGTCTCTGATTATCTAGTCTTTGGTGGAATTGGTGCGAATGTTCTGGTGTTCGGCGAGTTCTCCCACATTCTTTTCTCCAAGGTTGCAGGTAAATGGAGTATGCGCTATATGCGATTTCTCTCTTTGCTTGGTTTGGTGACAATTGTGGCCGTGCCTATGGGCTTCTATCCGATGATGGCCCCGTTAGCCTTTATCGGAACATTAAGCCTGGTCGCAATACAATTGGTATTGAGTCACCGGTTACGTATCTATTTTCCTGGCTCCGAAATCTATATTGTTCTGGCTTTTGCAGTCAACGCCCTCGGTTATTTTCATATGCTGCTTCGTCTTATCGGCATTACACCGTTGGGTTTTTTATGGGATATGAATACCCTTCAGTTCACCTCCCTGTTCCATATAACCCTTATATCTATAGCGCTCTCCAGGCGGATCCTTATGTCTGAACGAGTGCTGGCGGAGAGCGCCGATCAGGCACTTAATGTCGCAAAAGAGACTGAGCGAAAGGCGCTGGCACTTGCCAACAAAATGACGCAGGAACTTCGCATCAGCAAAACCAAGCTTGAAGTGGCACTTGTCTCCGAACAACAGGCTCTCCAGCAGCAGCATCGCTTTCTCTCAATGTTATCACATGAATACCGAACTCCTCTTGCTGTTATCAGGGGCAGCCTCGATATCATTGATATTCAGGAACCCACAAAACAAACCGCATACAACGAAGAACTCAGCGCTATGCATCTTGCTCTTGACCGGCTTGTTGAAGTCATGGAAGTCTCACTGGAACGCAGCCGTCTCTCTGAGCCAAACATAAACAGCGGGTTACAGCCTATTGCCATTGTTCCTTTTCTCTCTTTCCAGATTGCAACCATGCAGTCCATGTGGCCTCTTCGGACGTTCAGCTACAACGAGCCTTCCGACCGCCAAACCATTCTCGGCGATTCCAATACTCTTAAAACAGTAATCATCAATCTTCTGGACAATGCACGGAAATACTCTCCGCCAGACTCATCCGTTCATGTCGTAAGCCACGTGGAACAGGGCGAAATTGTCATGACCATACAAAATCAGGGCAATACCTTCACCGACGAAGAAGGAGAAGAATTTTTTAACAAATACACCCGGGGCGACAAGAGCAGCGATACCAGTGGAGCCGGTCTGGGGCTCTGGCTTGTCCGGCAAATCATTGAACAGCATAACGGCAGGGTGAGTCTCAAAGCCAAGGCCTCAAGCATCACTGCAACCATCCGCCTCCCCCTGATAAAGGTAGATGTAGGCGCAGCGTCCCCGTGCCAGCCCTCTTCATGTTACCAGAATTAGAATAAAAAAAATGATAAACGATACTTTACAGCACAATAGGGTAATCATCGTCGAAGACGACCAGCCTCTTCTTAAAAGCGTTGTTAAATACCTCACGCTTGCCGGATACCATGTCACAGGAGTAAGTTCAGCGCACGAGTTCTATAAGCATATGTTCGATGAACCCTACTCCATAGTGATACTTGATGTCGGCCTTCCCGACCAGAACGGTCTGGTGCTCACCGAGTACGTACGGAAAAACACCACCATGCGCATCATCCTTTTTACTGCCCGCGCATCCATTGAAGATCAGCTTGCCGGTCAACAGGCCGGTGCGGATATCTATCTTGTCAAACCGGTTGATTTTCGCCAGCTCTCCGCCTCTATCGCAACACTTCTCAGTCGTCTTGCCGAAACATCAATACCCCCGCTTTTCACCCCCGAAAAGCCGAAAGAGCAGTCATCAGGATACTGGCGACTTCTCAGTACGCAATGGCTTCTGCACCCCCCTCAGGGGACGCCTGTCAAACTCACCACCAAAGAGCTTGATTTCATAACCATGCTTGTTTCCACCCCAAAAAAGGTGGTTTCTCGGGTCGAACTGCTGACCGGTCTTGGTTACCTCAACAATGAATCAGGCCGCCATTCATTGCAATCTCTCATCAACCGTCTGCGTCAAAAAATAGAATCCCATAACATTGCCTCACCCATTCAGACATCCCACGCCGTCGGCTACATCTTTTTAGCCGACATTATCGTTGAACGATAAAGATTTCGATACCAGAGGTCTTGTATCATCAAATTTCTCTGCTTATGGGTTATTTCTTTTTAATTGTGTCAAAAAAATGATAATTAATGCGTTGCGTCGGACACCTTCTCCTTCATATTATGATATCATTGGGTTTATCCCACTAACGAATCATGGTGAACCCTGAATGATCCATCTCCTCCTGTGAGTATGGTCAAATCCCATTTAATAATGAAAACAGCAGGGCATCACAACATATCTATCCTAAGCCTCTGTCTCCTAAGCGTTCTATTTGGATGCAGCAGCGACTCTCCTCAATTTTCAGTTGACAAAACCTGTCAAATAGTCATCACCCCGCAATTCTATGCGGTAAAAGACTTCAAACAAGGTCTTGCAGTTATAAAGATCGGCGATGAAATCTTATCAAAACAGGGCTTTATTGACCTCCAGGGGAAAATGTGCATTCCCCCGAAATTCGATGAAGTACATGAATTTTCAGAAGATCTCGCAGTCGTCCGAATTGGTGACGAATCCTCCGGTAAATACGGATTTATTGACAGGCAGGGAAAAAACGTCATCACCCCGCAATTCTTTTTTGTCGGTGACTTTACAAACGGCCTTGCACTCATGAGAGATGGCGATGAATTTGTTGGCAAATATGGATTTATCGACAAGCGGGGAAAAAAAGTGATTGCTCCAAAATTCGATGCCGAAAACAGCTTTAAAGAAGATCTCGCAGCAATACGGGTTGGAGATGCAATATCAGGAAAATGGGGGTTTATTGACAAAATAGGCACAGAAATAATCTCTCCCCAATTCGATTTTGCCAATGACTTCTCCGAAGGCCTGGCACTCATAAGAAAGGGAACTGATAAATCAGGCAAATGGGGATTTATTGACAAACAGGGAAAGATCGTAATCGACCTGCAATTCGATTATGCCGAATCCTTCAAAGATGGACTTGCAATCATAAGAATTGGTGATAAGACAAAAGGGAAGTGGGGAGTTATCGATAAGCAGGGAAAGATGGTCATCCCTCCTCAATTTGATAAGGAATCCGCCTTTTCAGAAGGTCTCGCAGCAATCCGGATAGGTGATCCGCTAACAGGCAAATGGGGATTTATTGACAAGCAGGGAAAGATAGTCATTCCCCCGAAATTCCATCTGGCAGGTAACTTTTCAGAAGGTCTCGCAGCGGTGCTTATTGGTGATGGAATAACCGGCAAATGGGGATTTATTGACAAACAGGGAAGGATGGTCATTACTCCACAGTTCGATCTTGCGGGTAAATTTTCACAAGGCCTCGCGCCGGTTAGAATTGGCGACGAAACAACTGGCAAATGGGGGTTTATAAGTAAATAATGCAGTGAAAGCAGCTATTAATTGTGCTAAAAAAATGATAATTAATGCCTTGCGCCACTCCTCAACTTTTCCTTATTATGATGTTGCGTCATTACCTGCGACACCGACAATCATAAATAATCCGGCATGATTAAGCCTCACCCCTTCGAGAGTAACTCCCTTAAACGGGTAATTGTTGTCGAAGATGACCCATCGCTTCGTATGAGCATGGTCAGCTATCTCGCGCATGATGGATATACAGTTACAGGTATTGATTCGGCCTATGAGTTCTATCAGCAGGTATACAAAGAACCCTACACCGTAGGTATCATTGATATTGCACTCGCCGATCAGAACGGTATTGTCCTGGTTGAATACGCACGAAAAAATACTGCCATGCGTATCATCACCCTGTCAGAACGATTTTCCACCACCACCCTGGCTACAAACATCAAGGCAGCAGGAGCCGATCTCAATCTCACAAAACCTGTTAATTGTCGCCTGCTTGTCGCCTATGTAAACACTCTCTTCAGTCGTCTCGGCTCATAGTTTATCGGCGACATGCTCAAATCTCACGGAAAGAGCACGGGAAAAGGTAATAAAAGTAATTATATGCCGTATTTACACATTGAGATGTGCTAAAAAAATGACAAATAATATGTTGATTTGCTGCATGCAAAAAGAGTATACTTCAAAACAGCAATTTAACCCCTTACCGCTCCTGTTTTGGTATCAACTGTTCAGGCCGGCCACAACCTGATTATCCATAAAGTCTATGACTCAGCCAAGAAAACTGATTGAACAAATATTTGAATCGGCACTGTTTAATGTTCGTTTCATAGTTTTAACTGCCATTATAGGCTCTCTTGTAGCCTCTGTTATTATGTTCATAACAGGAACGTTACTCGTACTGGAAGGAGTAAATGTTTTTTTTGATCAAATAAACAACATGCATAATGCGGTGCCGCATCATGACAAGCGAATCGTACCGCTTATCATTAATTCGGTTGATTCCTACCTCTTCGCAACAGTGCTCCTCATTTTCAGTATGGGTCTTTACGAATTATTTATCAGTAAAATTGATCCTGCCAGCAGAACACCTGAGTCCCGGCCGAATTGGTTGAATATTCGAAATCTTGACGATCTTAAAGGTACTATTGGCAAAGTTATTCTTATGATTCTTATCGTCTCGTTTTTAGAAAAATCACTAAGTATTGTCTATGCAACACCCTTGGACCTTTTGTATTTGTGTGGCGGAATTATTCTCATTGCGGGCTCACTCTACCTGACGCACGTGAAAGGACACAATAGTCATTAACTGTGTTGTAGCGCCGGCATACAATAACAGGGCAGGTTGACCACATAACCCGCCCTAACACTATAAAACATGTTACCCCCTTCAGGAAAAAACACAAAAGCATCAACAGGCAGGCTCCTGATCAGCTCTGTAATATCAGGTATGATGCTCCTGCTCATCCTTGTTTTTCCACAATCAAAAGCTTGTGCAGAAAAAAATCCTTCCCTTGTAAAACTCTCTTCACTTGTCCGCCATCCCCAGGGGACTTTCGTAAATGTCAATGCTCCAACACCTGGAGCAAATCTTGTAAGCATCGGACTGTACGGAATTAATATCTATAATCTGGATTTAAAATCCAGCACCTACTCCATGACAGCTTATATGTGGCTTAGGTGGAAAGGTGATTATGATCCTGTTGAAACGTTGGATTTCATCAATCTTGTTCAAAATGTCAACTTCACAAAAAAGACATTGTTGGCGACACCTACAGTATTAAGTAACGGAGAAAAATATCAGGTTATTCGTCTTGATGGCAGTTTTTATCAGCCATTTAATGTCACCCGGTACCCACTTGATAAACAGCAGTTATCATTGTATATCGAAAACTCAACCGATACAAGTGATAAAATATTTTATGTTCCCGATCTTGCCTCAACAAGTTATGATATTGCATTAATAGTGCCAGGCTGGGAAACAAAAGGTCTCGAAATAAAGAGTTACCTGCACGATTACGGTACGGATTTCGGCGAAACAGGTGTCCCGTTAGGATCAAAATATTCAGGCATTAAATTCTCTGTGAATCTTGATAGATATACAAACTTCTTTGTATGGAAATTATTGATTCCATTACTGATTATTTTAATGACCAACTGGTTGACTCTGCTTTTGCACCCCTCATTTTTTGAAGTTAGAGCCGCCATGCCGGCAACGGCCTTACTGACGATTGTATTCTTACAGCAATCCTCATTAGACGCAATTCCAGGGTGCGCATCATTAGTGTTGATGGACAAAATATATCTTCTGGCAATATTCAATGTCGCCTTGACACTGCTGCAGATAATCATTGTAAACAATAAGCTCGATAAAGAATCATGTTCAAATCTTCTGAAAATGATTAGAGTCGACAAAATTAGCTTTATCGTACAGATTCTTTTTTTTGCAGTCTGCCTGGCGATTTTGCTTCTGCAGGCGTAATAGTCACGTGAGTACATGCTGCTTAACATGCAAATAATGCTTCACCCGTTACCGGCAAAAGGTAGAAATAACACGAAAACCTAACGGAAATGACACGAAACCGGGCAGGTAAAATAAGTATATTCTCTGATTATACGCCGTTCCGTGCTTGTCGATGTGCTGAAAAAATGACAATTAATGTGTTGATTTGCCGCATATAAAAGAACTATTATTCAGTAAATCGAATGTAAATAAAAATTCAACCGGCATCCCCCAATGTCAAAACCTCAAGCAGCAGCAAAGAATGCCTCAAAGGTTCATACGGCGATTGATACGTTGACGAGACAACCCGCTCTGTCAGTTCATGGTAATCTCAATGAAATCTCGCATCAATTCATGTTTTACGAACTGGACCAAAAGGTCGCTGCCGATACGCGGGGCAATAATCCGGAACTTGACCGACACACACATCATCAGATCATCTGGATCAGGTGCGGATCTGCCACACATTTTCTTGATGGCGAAATCTTCGAATTTCCAAAGCACTCTATTGTTTGCATCCCTAAAGGCAGTATTCATCACCCTTATCCTTCACGCAACTGCAAAATCTCAGTCATCAGGTTCAGGGAGGAATTTCTCGAAAGTGCGTTGCACCCGATTCTTTCACTCTGCGGAGGGCATAAAGCCATCCGGATGAATAATGAACAGGCATCCATCATCGAGTCCTATCTTGAACTGATCGCTTATGAATGCGCCCAAAGCAACCCCTATCTGGTAAAAAAGCTCCAGAATCTGCTCACTGTTTTAATCTTGAAAATAGAGGAGCAGCACCGTATGCAATTAAAATTAGAACCCCGAAATGCAACTCTAACCCAGTGTATATGGAACCGGTTCAATTCCATCCTCGAAGAAAAATTCAGAACCGAACATTTAGTATCATACTACGCATTAAAAATGGGGCTGTCATCGCGTAAATTAGGGGAAATAATTATGTACTACACCGGCAGATATGTTTCAGATGTCATCAACGACCGCCTCATCCTTGAAGCAAGACGCATGCTTCTCGTCACAGATTTCAGTATAAAGGAAATCGCCTTCGAACTCGGTTTTCAAGACAACTCCTACTTTGCAAAAGTATTTAAAAAACTTACAGGAGTCACACCAACTGAGTTCAAGCCTGCCAATATTGATGCTCTGTTTTACGACTCCGTTGCATAAAAATAGTTAAAATCCAGTGGAATTTTAGTATTATCATATTTGTTGTATTCTCTAAATAAAAAAAACAGGAAACGAAATGAAAAAAATGTCAGCACATCACAAACTTGCAATAGCATCACTCTCGTTGTTCCTGACGGGCACACCGCTCCTGCATGCAGAAGAGACCAGAACAGTCCTGCAGACTGGCGAAAAAAAACCCGTTGTGATCGAAACCTCAACAGCCTCACTTAAGGGTACCGTTGTCAGCATTGATTATGATTCACGGACAGTAACGCTCAGAGACTCAAAAGGCCATGTTATCGCCATGGTAGCCGGCCCTGAAGTAACCCGTTTCAAAGAGATCAAGAAAAAGGATGTCGTCAAAGTGGATTATCTGGAATCAACCGCGATTCTTGTCCAGTCAGCTGACGCAGCAATCTCTTCCGCTGAAGGCTCCCAAAGCGTAATTGTCCGCAATCAGAGCAAAAAGCCATCAGGCGAAAAAACCGATGTTGATGTTCTCACCGCCAAAGTGGTATCCATCGACGTCAATAAGCGCATTATTGTCGTAAAGGGCCCGGAAGGTCAACAAAAAGACATTAAAATCGCCCCCGATGTTACAAACCTCGGCAATATCAGAAAAGGCGATAACGTAGTGGTCAGGATGACCCGCACCATAGCCATCGATGTCACCAAGCCCTGAAGTATAAAATCGTTGCAGCCTGCAGGGTTCTCTGCAGGCTGCGGCGGTTTCAAAGGCGTACTGGGTTTATGGAATCGATGTATGGTGCATATCGACTAAACAACTAATGAACACAGGAACGAGCCATGAAAAACAAAAAAGGAGTGATCATTCCATGGAGTTCGGCAGGAATGCTGTTTTTGCTGCTCCTTATCGGAGCTGCCGTTAGAGTCACTGCAGAACCGCCGCAAGACAAGCCGCCATTCAAGCCCGAAGAGCTTGAGCAGATGCTCGCCCCTATAGCACTTTATCCCGATGCACTTCTCTCCCAGATTCTCATGGCTTCGACCTATCCTCTCGAAGTTGTCGAGGGCGACCGATGGGTCAAAAAGAACAAAAATCTCACTGGCACAGCCCTGACCAAAGCTCTTGAAGCGCAAACCTGGGACGTCAGCGTCAAATCATTGGTTAACTTTCCCCAGGTTCTTTCGATGATGAGCGATAATCTTGATGTGACCGTCAAGATAGGTGATGCCTTCATCGGCCAGCAGAAACAGGTGATGAGTACCATTCAGAAACTGCGCAGCAAAGCCTATGAATCCGGAAATCTCAAAACAACCTCCCAGCAGAATATCGTTCTGGACAAGCAGGAAGGCACGCAGGTGATCATCATAGAACCGGCCAATCCGACTGTAGTCTACATTCCAACATACAGCCCTGAAGTTTTCTACGCTGTCTGGCCCTACCCCGCATACCCGCCGCCGCCATATTACCCTCCGGGATATGTTCCGGGCAGGGCACTGGCATTTACCGCCGGTGTCGCGATTGGCGCAGCATGGGGTTATGCCTGGGGCCATTCCGACTGGTATCATGGCAACGTTAATATCAATGTTAATCGCAACCTCCAGGTCAACAACAACATCAACCGTGCAAAGTACCAGAACGAATATCACGGCCAGGGGACCTTCCAGCACGATGCCTCACATCGTCAGGGTGTTGCCTACCGAAACCAGGCGACAGCCGCCCAGTACCATCAGCAAGCCGCCTTTTCAGGCAGACAGAATGCCTTTGAAGGCGTGGATCGCGGCGGATCTGCTGCCCGTGCCGAAAGCCAGAGAGGGAGTGCCAGCCGTTCAGGTTCCTTCCAGTTCAATTCCCCCTCACATTTTGGCGGTGGCGGTGGTGCAGGACGGATGGGTGGACATGGCGGCAGACGTTAACTATTAAAAGGAGAAAATGACCCATGAACAGGCAATCACATTCCCTCCGCTCAAGCATGCTCGGCAAGGCACTTATTCTTGCACTTCTTCTGCTGTTTCCAGCCAAAGCATACACCGCTCAGGCACACTACGACTCGCCCGACAAGGCTATGCTCTCACTCCTCTCAGCCGTGTGTGCTCAGGATATTGGGCAGCTCAAGTCAGTGCTTGGTCCTGAATCCGAACAAATTATTTTCTCCGGCGACAAAGTGGCCGACAGGAACCTGCTCGAAAAATTTATCAAGGCCTATGGTGAAAAGCATCAGCTTGTTGCCGGCAAATCAGGTACGATGATCCTTATTGTCGGAAAATCCGACTGGCCCATGCCGATACCTATCGTCAAAAAGGGAGGAAAATGGCAATTTGACACCAACGCAGGAAAAGAAGAAATTCTCAACCGCCGTATCGGACGCAATGAGTTATCAGCAATCAACACCTGCCATGCCATATTTGAAGCCCAGCAGGAATACATATCACGCTTAGGCGCACACGGTGACGGCGTGCACGACTATGCCGTACGTTTCATCAGCGAACCGGGCAAAAGGAACGGACTCTACTGGCCGGCACCGGATAATGCTCCGGAAAGTCCCCTTGGTCTGCTGGTAGCCGGTGCAGCCGAAGAAGGGTACAAACCCGAACCCTCCGCAACGGAATCTTCCCTGCCATATAAGGGCTACCGCTACCGCATACTCACGCGCCAGGGTGCAGCCGCACACGGAGGTGCCACGGATTACATGGTCGACGGATTATTAGTCAAAGGATTCGCCATTATTGCCTGGCCCGCCCTGTACGGCAACTCCGGAATCATGACATTCATCATGAACCATGAAGGAAC
Organism: Chlorobiaceae bacterium; assembly: GCA_037143555.1. Classification (GTDB taxonomy): domain Bacteria; phylum Bacteroidota; class Chlorobiia; order Chlorobiales; family Chlorobiaceae; genus Chlorobium. The sequence goes on along the minus strand of JBAWYL010000003.1, from coordinate 127,599 downwards.
CATCTACCAGCGAAACCTCGGAAAAGAGACCGCAAAAAAAGTGGTCCGGATAACCGCCTACAATCCCGAATCAAGCTGGAAAAAAAGCTCACCCACCCAGCTAAATCAAAAATAGGGGACGACATTCATAACGTGTAGTTTATCAACAACCCCTTAAAAGGAAAATAGGAACCGGCCCGGAAATCTGAGCGGCAGGGGACTTCCATAAGTTTTATCTGCTGCCCTGTCGAAGAATTAAGAGCAGCAGATTGCTCTCAAAACAAAAAAGAACACCTTATGCTATAATCAATCTTTCCGTTATATTTATTCCACGTAATCTATAACAGGCACCACCCCTAAAGATGAACCGCTCTCGTTATAATACCCTTTTTTATTCCCGCCGATTCGGATACTGTTTTTACAACTTCCTCACCAATACGCCTCATGAACTTGAATGCGCCAAAAAGCGGCCGCAATCAAAACCTTAACAAGATAGTCCATGCTCTCTCAAGGCTTTTCACTTCCACTCACCGACGAACTCTTCGTCGCCGCATGGGAGAGCTACATCGATGAAGCCAAAGAGAAGGGCGTCTATCAAACACTTCAAAACAAATTGCCACAGTTTTCTTTTCCGGTCAGAGAGGGCATAAGCAAAACAGAGGCATACCGTGCAGTCACCCTCAGGGGCGACACCGTAACGGACACCAGCAAAGAAGGAGCAGGTCTGACCCTGCACCATCCAGAGGTGCTCAAACTGTTTCTTCATCCCACCATTGCCGGACGGATCCCTGTCATCATCATTCCCGACAGGAGAGATTTTGTGACAATTGTTCGAGCTCTTTCGCACCGAAACGAACCGAAAACCGTTCCTGATTCCATGGGAGCCTGTATTATAAAGGGCTATAACAACTGGGACAGGGTAAAGCGTTATAAAATGCAATGGCAGCAGCAGCATCCTGATGGTGACTGGTCCATGGAATTTCTTTATTTTAAAGAGCAGAAAGAACGCTACCAGGATCGGATGATCCTCTTAAGCGAAGGCTCCTACAGCGCAGTCAGTGCTTCACTCATAGGTCTTAATGAAGATGAATGGCAGGCAAAATCATTGATTATCCGTCTCGAACATGAGTGCGCCCACTATACAACACTGCGACTCCATGGCTCGATGCGTAACGACCTCTTCGATGAACTCCTTGCCGATTACCAGGGAATTGTTGCTTCATTCGGCCATTACAGGGCATCGCTCTTTCTGCTCTTTTTGGGATTGGAGAATTATCCCCGCTTACGCCCAGGCGGTAGGTTTGAAAATTACAGGGAAGATCCCCCTCTTTCTGAGGAAGCACTGCTGAAAAAGCTCGCACTGATAGTGCAGGCCGCCTCAAATCTTGAAACAATAGAACGTGCGGTCACTGGCTCACACCAGAACAGTGGCGATAGAACATTGGTATTTCCTGCACTTTCCCGCATGACGCTTGAAGAACTTGCAGGAGCTGATGCATTAAAAAGTTTTACCTTGAGCTGGCAAATGATAAGCATGCAGGGGAATTGAATGGCGGCATCACGCTTAACCGAAATAATTGTATCTATTTATGGCTCTGGAATTCAGAAAAGAGGCACTTAAAAAGCTCAGCTCCCCGGACGACCTTGACCGGTTGATGCCAGTCACCGATGCACGCGGATGGATCGCCTTGCTTGCAGGAGGAATCCTGCTCGCAGCCGTTATCATATGGGGCTTTTTTGGAAAGATACCTGTTCCGATTCTGGGAGAGGGAATAACAATGGTGACAGGCACCGTCGATACCATTTTCATCCGTTCAAATGGTATTCTCCGGAACTTTCATATAAAATCAGGTGATATAGTGCAAAAGGGAGAACTGCTTGCTGAAGTCGAACAGCCCGAATTGCATGAGGAGGTTGAAAAAGCCCGTTCTGAAAGTGCGTTTATTCAGCAGCATCAAAGTGAACGAGAGGCTCATTATAAAGAGGTCATTGAGTCATTGAGCAGCAGGCTCGAACGCCTCAAAGCCTTTTTCAAGGAAGGGCTTGTTGAAAAGTCTCTTGTCATCACTGCCGAAAAGGAGCTGATGAATGTAAAAAATGATCTATACAGTATAGAGGAAAAAAAAGCAGAAATTGACCGTCACTATAATTCTCTTCAGTCCAAATACAACTGGATGACCAAACTTGTAGCTCCCTATACTGGAAAAGTCACTGAAGTCCACTATAACAACGGCGATTATGTTTCCACCAGTAAATATTTACTGCTTCTGGAGCATCTTGAACCTAACGGCAGATCTTCCGAAGGACTGTATGTCTACATGTACGTTTCTGCCGACAATGCAAAAAATGCAAAACGGGGGATGAAGGTTTATATATCGCCCTCAACCGTTAAGCCCGAAGAGTATGGGCACATTATCGGCGATGTGATTACCGTTGACGATTATCCTTCAACGTTGGAATCGATTCAAAATGATATCAATGAAGTCGTTGCCCGGAAATTTACTTCAGGGCCTCCTGTATACAAAATTATTACCAGGCTTCAGCGCGATTCATCATCGTATAGCGGATATCGCTGGACATCGGGAAAAGGTCCTCATGTAACGATTAACTCAGGAACCCTCTGTACAGGGCGGATTATTGATGAAGAAAAACGACCTGTTGATCTTGTCATTCCTGTTTTCAAAAAATATGTTCTGGGCGAGGCCCGCTGATATGCTTCACCGATACAGTCAGACCCGTGAATATTCACCTCTTTTCCCCTTGAGGCCGGGAACAATGATGATTGTTCTTGTTGTCGGCATCATATTGTTATTTCCGGGTTCCGTATCAGCATCTGTTGCTCTTATTGAAATGGTAAGAACAGCCCTCGAACACTCTCCAGGTCTTTTGCTTGAAAAACAGAATCTGCGTACTTCAGAGAGTGCCATGCTCTCTGCACGCTCGGCATTTGATCCCCAGATATCACTTTCCTCACTCTATAGCCGCACTGAATCGACACCCTTAATTCCTGAATTAAAAACAGTTTCATCCACAGTATCGTCAAGCACCCTCCTTCCCATTGGCGTGACTGTTGCACCGAATGTATCAGTTAAGGGAAATACGACCCCACCCGCTCCTGCCGTCAATATAGCAGCAGCAGGCGTTACGTTTACGGTACCCCTCCTGCAGGGACTCGGTAACAACACCAGGCGGATGCTCATGTCATCAACCCTGAAGAGTTATCGGGCAGAAGGCTGCACCTTGCAGCATACCGCCGCTACAACTATTAATAGTGCAGCGGCAGCCTACTGGAACTACGTTTTTGCATACCAGACCTTGAAGGTCGACCAACAGCTCACGCACAATGCAGAAGATGCTTTACGGGCCACAAAGGCTCTTGCCATAGCTGGTGATCAGCCCCTGATCAAAGCCTCTCAGGCCGAGGCCTATTTGCAGCAAAAAAAAGCTGTTGAAATCACCGATGCCCAGGCACTTCGTCAAGCATGGAGTGACCTGTTCCTTGCAATCGGCTGTTCCATTAAAGGACGTGAAATTCCGGAACCGCCTGTAGACTCATTTCCGCGTCCCGATCAAGACTTGTCATTGCTCGCTGACATCTCAAAACTGAAAGCAAAAGCTCTCGCCAGTCGGGCTGATCTCCAGTCACTGCGACTGCTGATTGAGGCCGCAAACGACAACCTCGCCGGCAGCAGGAACAACATTAAACCAAAAATCGATCTTGCACTGTACGCTGGATATAGTGGCCAGTATTCCGGCTCAACGGTTCCTGATTATTTCGCAGCACTGACCAGTCAGGTTCAAGGTGCCAATGTATCAGCCACACTCACCTATACATTCGCAACCGCAAACAACAGCAAGGAATCAACGTTTATCAGTAACAGCGCAATTTTTGAAACAGCAGTAATCAACCGCGATGTACTTGAGCGCACCATTGGTGATGGAGTGGGTATTGCTGCAGAATCAGTTAAAAATTGTGCGGCAACATTGCGCCTTGTTATGAAAAGTGCTGAAACATACCGTTTTCTCAATACAACTGAACTCAAAAAATTCAGATCAGGCATCTCCGACCTTTACAAGGTACAGCAAGTCAGTACCGATATGGCAAGTGCCGAACAGCAGCTTCTTGCAGCCGAAAAAGCCTATGCATTTTCCATCCTCAACTTTCGCTATCAAATCGCAGCGCTTATGCATGAACGTGATGGCATCTATAATGTTGACGAGCGCGACCTCGTTACCATTCCTGCACTTGACAACACGGGAAGTACGCTATGAAACTGCAACAAGGCAAGCCGCCCTGGAAAGAGGCGAGGGTGAAAACCCCGACAGTACTGCAGATGGAAGCAGTAGAGTGCGGTGCCGCATCACTTGCCATGATCCTCGCCTTTTTCGGTCGCTTTGAGCCGCTCGAAAACCTTCGAGAAGCATGCGGTGTCTCGCGCGACGGCAGCAAGGCCAGCAGCCTCATAAAGGCCGCACGTACCTACGGTCTTGAGGCCAAAGGATTTCGAATCGAACCTGAAGGGATTAAAGACAAGGCTCTGCCGATGATCCTTTTCTGGAACCTCTATCATTTCGTGGTCTTGGAAGGCTATAAAAACGGCTTCTACTATATCAACGACCCGGGTTCCGGTCCCCGCAAGGTTACCGGGCAGGAGTTCAGCGACTCTTTTTCCGGAGTCGTTTTAACCTTTTCGCCCACCGCTGACTTTAAAAAAGGTGGGAAGCCCTTCAGCCTTGTTGACGGTCTCAAAAAGCGGTTGTCAGGCCTTGAAACAGCATTGGTCTATATTGTGCTGGTCAGTCTGCTGCTGGTGATCCCCGGCCTCGTGGTTCCCTCGTTTCAGCGCATTTTTGTCGATTACATTCTTGTAAAAGGATTGAACGGCTGGCTTGGTCCCCTCCTGACAGGCATGCTGATAACCGCAATTTTGCAAGGGGGGCTTACCTGGCTGCAGCAGCACTATTTGCTCAGGGCCGAAACAAAACTTGCCCTGACCTCATCGGCCAGGTTTTTCAACCATGTCTTTGCCCTGCCGATCAGGTTTTTCACCATGCGTCAGGCCGGCGAAATCTCCAATCGTGTGCAATTGAACGACAAGGTTGCGACCCTTGTAGCCGGCGACCTCTCAACCAATGGGCTCAATATTCTGCTCATCTGCTTTTATGCCTTCATGATGTTCAGCTACGACGGAGTGCTGACCGTTGTAGCCATTTTCATCGCCTCCTTGAACGGCATTGCCCTCGCTTCTGTTTCACGGCGCCGCATCGTGCTGAACCAGAAGTACCAGCAGGACAACGGCAAGTTGCTCGGCACAACATTTTATGGCATAAAGACCATCGAAAGCATCAAAGCCACAGGCTCTGAACAGGACTTCTTTTCCCGCTGGTCGGGGCTCTTTGCCAACATGGTGGCCGGCCAGCAGTCGCTTGCAGTCTCGTCAGTATTTCTGCTTGCGATTCCCCCATTCCTTCAGACCGCCGGTAATATTGCCATTCTTATGGCCGGTGGCCTCAGGGTAATGCAGGGCGAGCTGACCATAGGTATGCTCATAGCCTTTCAGAGCCTTTTTTTCTCCTTTCTTGCTCCGGTCAACCAGATGGTCACACTGGGCCAGAAACTCCAGGATGCTCAAGGCGACATGCAGCGGCTTGACGATGTCATGAACAATGAAGCCTCGCTTTCCCGCGAAGAGAAGGAGAGTGCCGCACCGGGCGAACCCACCAAAGAAAAACTTGATGGCTATGTGGAATTGAAAAACGTTACTTTCGGCTACAACCCTCTCGAACCTCCTCTCATCACCGGTTTTTCGCTCAAGCTTACCCCCGGTTCACGAGTTGCGCTTGTTGGAGGCTCCGGTTCCGGTAAATCCACCATCGCCAAAATAGTTGCCGGTCTCTACGAACCATGGAGCGGAGAGGTGCTTTTTGACGGCAGACCCCGAAACGAAACACAGGGAAGGCTCCTCAACAACTCACTTGGCCTGGTCGATCAGGATATAACCCTCTTTGAAGGTTCCATTGCCGAAAATATCGCCATGTGGGACACAACAATTCCTCAAGACGACATTACCCGTGCGGCTTCAGATGCCGCTATCCACGATGTCATTGTCAACCGTACCGGCGGATACCAGGGAGTTCTCTCAGAAGGGGGCAGAAACTTCAGTGGTGGGCAGCGCCAGCGGATGGAAATTGCCCGTGCACTTGCCATCGACCCCTCAATTCTCGTGCTCGATGAGGCCACCAGCGCACTTGACCCTGCAACTGAAAAAGAGATTGATGGCAACATTCGCCGAAGGGGCTGCACCTCACTTATTGTCGCTCACCGCCTGAGCACCATCCGCGATTGCGACGAAATCATAGTGCTCGAATATGGTCAGGTCAAAGAGCGGGGAACACATGCCTCTCTCATGGCTTCAGACGGTGTTTACGCCGCTCTCATCAAAACAGGATAGTTCTAACATCATCTCAATGGATAAAGACGTTCGACAGGCTGATCCGAATAACCCCTTTGCCAGAAGGGCGGCACTGAAAGCCGACACACAGCAGAAAGAGTACCGCTCCGCATTAGGCCGAGTAGTATCCCTGCTGCAAAGCGGGGGAGACGCAACCCTCGACATAGTCGATGCAGATCCCCTGTTTGCCGCCTGCGCTGCAATCGGCAAGTCGGCAGGACTGACGTTCCGCAAGCCGGACGGCGACATCACCAGTTCCCACGAGGACCCTCTGCAGCTGATATGCAGGTTTTCAGGTATCCGGGCACGGCTGGTCACGCTCCGAAAATCCGAGCGGTGGTGGACGTTGGATAACGGTCCAATGCTCTCTTACAGTCACGACAATAAAAAACCTTTTGCCCTGCTTCCCGGTGTAAATTCCGGGTACCGGCTTTTTGATCCCTCAACATCCGAAACTGTAGAAGTAACCCCGTCGATTGCCGAAGGCATTGCAGAACAGGCCTGGATGTTTTACCGCCCATTCCCCGACAAACCCATGCAGGGCAAAGAGCTTCTTCAGTTCGGCATGTTCGGCTGCCGCGGTGATGTAATCAGAATAATCCTTCTGGGCATAGTCTGCTCACTCCTCGGGCTCTTGCCTTCGATATTGACCGGTAAGCTTTTTGATGAGGTAATTCCGCAGTCCGACCGGAGCCAGCTTTTGCAGCTGGCCCTGATTCTGGTAGCGAGCATCATCTCTGCATCCGGATTTGACCTGGCCAAGTCGATTGCCGCAACAAGGATGCAGACTCGTATTGATATGCACATCCAGCCCGGACTGATTGACCGCCTCCTTAACCTTCCAAGCAACTTTTTTCGTACCTACTCATCCGGTGACCTTGCCATGCGTGTTCTGGGAGCCAACCAGATCCGCGACATACTCAGCAGCTCCGCCGTCAGTGTTATTCTCGGCATGCTCTTCAGCATCTTTTCATTATGCCTGCTTTTCTATTACAGCTGGAAACTTGCGCTTGTGGCGCTCTTGCTTATCATGATCATATCTGCCGCAACCCTCTTCGTTTCACTTCGCCAGCTTGCAATCAACAGTGACGCTGTTACTGTACAGGGTAAAATTTCCGGCCTGCTTGGCGACCTCCTTGGTGGAATAACCAAAATAAGGGTAACCGGTACAGAACGGGCGGCATTCTCAAAGTGGGCGCACCTGTTTGCTCACGAACGAGGGCTGCTGCTTAAGGCAGGAAAACTAAAAAACACGCTCTCGGTTGTCATCACCTCATTTCCTGTTATGGCGCTGGCATTCATCATTTTTTCAGTAGGAAACTTTCTCCAGAACGACAAACTTGCAACCGGCTCACTATTGGCCTTTATATCCGCATATACCGGTTTTCAGACCACCCTTATCCAGATGGTCATGACCGTCACAGCAAGCCTCAATGTCGTGCCTCTCTACAACAGGCTCAAGCCTATACTTGAAACCCTGCCTGAATCCGACACAACCAAAAAATATCCCGGCAAACTTACAGGAGGCGTGTCGGTTCAGAATCTCAACTTCAGCTACAGCTCCGACAGTCCGCAGATTCTGTACGATATCGACTTCTCTGCATCTCCCGGAGAATTTATAGCCTTGGTCGGAGGCTCCGGATCAGGCAAATCAACCCTCCTGCGCCTGCTGCTCGGTTTTGAAAAACCCGATTCAGGCACAGTCTATTACGACGGCGAAGATCTCGCTGCCCTCAACGTCCAGGCCGTCCGCCGCCAGATTGGCGTCGTTATGCAGAACGGCCAGCTCCAGCCTGGATTTATCCTCCAGAACATCATCGGCTCCTCAATCCTCACCATCGACGATGCATGGGAAGCCGCAAAAATGGCCGGGTTTGATGAAGACATTCGCCAAATGCCCATGGGCATGCACACCGTCATCAGCGAAGGCAGCGGAACCCTTTCCGGCGGGCAGAAACAAAGGCTGCTGATTGCCGGCTCCCTCGTCCGTAAACCCCGCATCATCTTTTTTGACGAAGCCACCAGTGCCCTCGACAACCGCACGCAGGAAGTAGTCAGCAGCAGTCTTGAACAACTCCAGGCCACCCGTATCGTCATCGCTCACCGCCTCAGCACCATCCGCCACGCCGACCGCATCTACTGCCTCGACAAAGGCCGTATAGTCCAATCCGGCACCTACACCGAATTAATGGCCCAGGAAGGCTTCTTCAAAGAACTCGCCAGCCGCCAGATCGCATAAAATACCTTCCCGAATTTAGGGGACGACATTCATATCGTACAGTAGGTAAGTGTACACATGTTATCAACATAGGAGCATTGGCGGCGGTGGCATACATTGGCGGTCGTGTCAACTGGCATTGGAAGTGCTGTCGAACGGAAGAGTATTGGCGTGACAACAAACCTTTTACAATTCATAGCGGCCGGTTTCGCTGCGTGAGGTGCAGGGTCAAGCATTTCATGGCGAGCTCAGGTAGCCCGCCGTCCCCGATTCGATAGTACGGTTTCGCAACGTTCCGTACACCGGGTAGGGCGTTTGCATAATCTGGCATTATGTAAAGCATGGTATTGGCGGGCCAGCCGGGCATTACGGCGGCGTTAAAAGCAAGAAAGAAAGAGAGCTGGCCAGTGCCTATGGATGGGAAGTATGGTAAGGGGTATAAACAACCTGTCAATAAGTCATCAACGCACTGTCCAAGGCTGTTCTCAGTGCAGCGTGTTTCACCGGATTCTGTGCTTTCAGTTTGACGATATTTGCAAGTTTCCATTGAACAGCTGGCATAAGGTGTAGCGTTTTTAACGGGAGAAGGTCCCAGTCCGGTTCCCCGGTTTTAAAGCTCAGAAGGAAAGATCTATCATCAGCAGTCAAGGAATCCTGAATTTTTCTCACGAGAATGGATCGTGTCGCCTGATAGTCCTCATAGCTGAACGGTGTTAAGGTCATCCCCGAAAAATGATGCTGAAACACATCCTTTTGATCAAGCAGATGGGGATTGATGATCTCATGCATCGGTCTGGAATGGCTGACCAGCATGGCGATAAACCCAAGCCGTATAGCATCGGTGAATCCCTCCTGCTCAAAAAGCTGATGAATATCAAAAATATCACGCGGATGCTGTCGGTCAAGCGCCGCGCATATTTTTCCGCCGAATAACTCTGCATGCGATACCACTCTCATGGTCACAAATTTGCTGAACTCGTTCTCAACCGCTTCCGTAATATCCATCAGACGGGTTGGGAAGATATGTCCTCTGATAATGGTGTTAACCTCAATCTTTACCTGTGCTGAATGCGACTGGCAGATAAGTTTTGCCTCCTCTCCTCCGCTTTGCTGATGCAATGGTGCCGTTACTCCCAGGCCAGCGTTCCCGATCCGTTCTCTGATTCGGCTCAATCCTTCCGCAATCCCTTTCATCGCTGCAGGGCGGTCATCAAGCGGTAGATAGGTCAGGTCAATATCGACAGATAACCGTGGCATATTCCGAACAAACAGATTGATTGCCGTCCCCCCTTTCAGCGCAAATACCTCTTCACGGGCCACGTATGGCAACACCTGCAACAGTATGTTTACCTGCTCACGATACTTTTGGAACATCATAGTTGCACCAGCTCCTTGGGAAGGTTAAGAGCGTATTTATTACTGTAGACCCCGCCCTTGACAATGCTTCTCGGACCTTTGCCAAGATCGAGTTTCGACAGTTCAAGTCGTTTCACCCACTCATGGCCGGCTTTCTCCGCCATATAGAGAAAAAGCCGTTTAACTTTTATTGACCTGCACTCCTCAAGTAGTTGCTGCATTAAACGAGGTCGAAGTGTAGAGAGCCCCTCCATCACCTGATAACACTCCATAAGATCGATCGAGTCAGGAGCAAGGTGCAGGCACTCCAGAATAGCCCGTTCCGGTGAGGATATGCGTATGGAAAACAGAGGTAACTGCATATCGAGGAGAGCCCTCTTTTCAGGGAGAAATGACGATCGCTCATGCACGATCGGTCGCTGCCAGTCATAATTTCTGAACCATGCCGGCAGCTGTGTTTTCAGGGAAGAAAAAAGATAGACCGGCTCTTTGCCAAGACGTACATAATGACCGAAACCTTGTAAAGAAAGGGCAGTGAGTGCACCGGCATGAACCGAAAGCTTTGCCTGCACCTGCATGGAATAAAGAGCACCCTGCCAGGCCACCTCTTCCCCTGGTCTTTTCAGTGCTCCTGTACCGATAGCCTCAAGCCATCCGCTTTTACGGTAATGTTTCTGGAGGTCATGCGATATACCCAGCCTCTCGAGCCATGACGATAAAGCAACTGTCCCCTGGATGTGATTCGCAAGAGTTTCTTTTAATTTTACTCTCTTATCGGTAGTCATACTACGAATATCATATTTTTTTTACTATAGAACAAAGCAAAAGCAACGTTGAACTATAGTCGAAACCCCTCACCCAATCACCACAACCTCATTCACTCAGCCTGCTTTTTTATATTATGCATGAAATTTAGACTAAATATAGTACATCTCAGAAAAGGGTATTCAGAGTTGACCTAAAAGAGTATGTATGCCGAAAGCAGATGAACTGAAAAAATATCTTCGACCGGGTCACGTTTACCGGCGCTCGGAGTTGGCGAAATGGTCAAAATCCATAGATCGCCATCTGCAGCAGCTTGTCCAGGCAGGGGTTCTTCAAAAACTTTTCGGCGGGGTCTATTATTGTTCACAAGCAACGGCATTTGTCAACCTCCCCCCTGATGACGACATGCTGGTTAGAGCCTTTCTGAAAGACGACCATTTCTATATCGCATCCCTGAACAGCTTATAATTCGCTTGGAGTCGGCACAACGCAGCTCTACAATGAAAAGCTGGTCTGCAATACCAAGCGTGACGGGCGGCATACGTTGAATGGCCGGCACTTCTATTTTATAAAACGGCCTCACTTTCCCGTCAAAAGTAGTCAGGAGTTTTTGTCGATTGATCTCATGAACAAGCTTCATCTCCTCGCTGAGGATAAGGAAAGCGTTGTGCTTCATGTCGCAAAGAAAGCGCGGGCTATGGACAAATCGAAACTGATGAGAACCGTGCGTGGTTATGCAGGCGCAAGAACCCAAAGCTTTTTTGAAAAACTATTCCAAGCTGAAGAGCAGCCATGTCGTCTAAACGTTATCTCCATGACAATCCTGATTTCTCTGACCTGATGAGAGTAGTAGCAGGTGACCGCAAGATCGATCCCTATCTTGTTGAAAAAGATTATTTGCTTATGCACGCTCTCTATGGCCTTCAGCAGGCTGGATACGCCTTTCAACTCAAGGGCGGAACCTCGCTCTCAAAGGGGTATGGCATCATTCGCCGCTTCTCAGTAAAATTTAGGGGACGACATTCATATCGTACAGTTCTCCACTCCTTCCGTGCCAAACTCATTCATATCGTAAAGTTTTAAGTGTGCACATGTTATCAATATAAGAGCATTGGCGTCGGTGGTATACATTGGCGGGCCGGTTCCCTCAAGTTACCCCTTGCATTATCTACAGCATTGCCGTACGTTGAGCTATGCATGTTGTTATAGAAACGCCGGATTATCTCGTCGAAGCCAAAGTGCTCTGTTTAACTGCTGATGAGCGTTGATCAATCTAACTGAACTTTCGGAATAATTTCGAGAACTGAATAGTTTCCCCAATACAGAGTGTGAAAACTTGTGAGGAAAACTTAGGGACATCAATAGCAGCAATAGAGAAGCGAGGCGACACATCTTAACATCATCAGCCTGCAATAATGGTTATCCTCTGTGCCAGCTGGTAGAAATAATCCTGTGACCAGATTTTCAAGGCGGCTTGATCCTCCAAAAACCGCGATACATCGTTAATGGCCAGTCTCACATCGAGGGATTCAATTCTCTTGTGCAACTGCAAACGAAAATCCTTTTCGGTCAGTTGCGTATCTTTCAAATGGCCGCTCTGTATAGCCCGACTGACAAAATGCGACAAATTAAGAGGAACCCCTTTTCTTATGTACCATTCGAAATCAAACCAGTCACGCCCTTTCACCCGGGTTTTCCAGTTCCTGAACAACAATGCATGCATTTTTCCGGCAAACAAATCAGGCAAGGCAAAACACTTGACATAAAACGAGAATGGCTCAAGCAGCAGCTTTTCTTCTGTTGAAAAACCTGAGGGTGGAAGCGTATCGACCTCAAACTTGATTTTAACCGTTTTTTCACCCTGCACTGCCATCGTGAACAGGCGCGTATCGCTCTTTAAAAACGCTGACTTGATTTCTGTGCGTACAGTTTTCTTTTTCGAGGAAATCTCAACATCAAGACCAAGTGCAAGAAATTCATCCATGACCGCTCTAAAATATGGTTCCAACGAAAAATCCGGATCAGCCGTAAGCAATGAAAAATCAAGGCCCTCTGAAAACCTTGGCAATCCGTAAAATATCCGTAGACAGGTGCCTCCGTAAAAAGCAGCCCGGTCGAAAAATCCGCCACGATACAGTCCTGCAAGAGCTACCTCCTGCATCACCTCCCGCAGTACGTTGACTCTCCCTTCGACAGTGGTCGTATCATATTTCTCAAGCATCTGAGTCAGTACACTCATAGCAAATTCCTTTTCATCGAGTTGACTAGACGCAACAATGTCTGAAGCATGTTCACCTTTAGTCCCGACATCAAACATGCCTCAATAACCTTAGGGTCAAAGCGAGTGAAAAGATCTTCATCAACCCGGAGATCATCAAAAAGCAATTCCATCAATCCGTTCATAGAAGAGATTTTCAGATTTCGGGTAAATACAAGCTTGTCGCACAACGCTTTTTCTGGAGAGGCCATCAAAAAACAACTCTTGTCAGGATTTGCTATCCGCTCAATCCCGATTTGATAGAAATCTGGACGAGAGTGGGTATAGGAAAACCTGCCAATGGGAAGACTATACGCTTTTCCGCGCCTGATTGTCATTGATGTTACCTCAACAACTCGTTCAGGAATAATTCCGTAATAGAATAACGCAAAGTCCATCGAAACATAAGATGGACCGTAGAGCAGATTAGCTATAAGCGGCATAGAAAGAGGGAGAGCTGTCCGTTCAGGCGAAACAGCATACATTCCCTTCTTAATAGGTATAAGCCATCCCTCATCAATAAGGCGGACTATTTTATCGTTCGGTGAGCGGTACTCTTTGAGCATGGACAAAAGTGTCCCGTGCATTATCGGTACGCTACCGAGATCTTTAATCTTAAGTTCATGGCGCATAAAATCCTATTTTGCATAGATAATCGATAAATATTCGATTATCTATGCAAAATAGACCTTTCCTGAAACAAAAAAAATAAGCAAAAGAAAATTCGGGACGTCGTTCAATGGCAGCAATAGAGGGGCGGCCACATAATACCATGGTGAGCGGGGCGAACGAGGCGAAAATACGATTCGTCCTGAAGTTCTTTAAATGCACTGCCACCGAAATAGGGTTTGACATCAAATGTCCCCGAAATGCCACTACTCGTCACAATTTCGATAAGAAAGTTATCCAGCGGAATAGCTCTGATGATTTTATCCATATATACTTCTTCTCTTATTTTAACGGGTCAATCTTAAAAACGGGTTCGCCTGTAACTGCCAACCTCCAATCAGCCATCAAATCTTCCTTATGAATCTCAATCCAAGCCTGAACAAGTATCATCTTGGCCGGCGGCAGACTCCCAATAAGAACTTCTCCATCGTCGATAGCAATTGAGGCGTGGGGGTCTCCTTATTCTGCGTGGATATGCGGTCGAGCATGCTTTTTATTGTCATAAAAATACATCAGGATAAGAATTCCTTAAAATATTGATATGGTAAGCATAACTCTTATCCCTTTGATTGTCTTTTTTTCTCATTATGACCGCTGTTCTTCAGTAAGGCACTTTTTTTGCCCATACTTCAAAAATGTAAAGAATTATGTTGTCACGACTAAATCAATACAGAATTATTAACCGACTTCTCCGGCCTGAATCACCGGATGAAAGTCGGCAACAAGGCAATCCTTCGCAAAATTGAAAAGATTTTACCTGAACCGGAAGACATAGGTAAACCTGAAGCATTGAAAGGAGAATTTGCGGGTTTCTGATCAAGAATGCAGTGAATGAAGATAAACCATATTGTAACAACATAAACCTGCGCTTTCCAATCTTCAATCCGTTGCAGGTTGCTCAAGCCGGATAAGGTGCTGTTCTTTATATTATGGCGAAATATTAAAGTGTATGTGTTCGGTTATGCACAAGATTACCCGACAAATGCACAAAAAAGCCACAATAACAGGGTTGATATTGTGTTTATTGAGTCGGAGCTCTATCGCTATATCCACCTCGACGTGACTTGTTGTTACACTGTCATGAGAGCCAACCGCTTGAGGGTATAGCGCTTCAGCAGGCTTCAAGGATGTGTAGCTTATAATTTACGTTAACACCAAGGCTCTCTCCTTTTTCGCCGGGCGAAGGGGAGATTGATAACCATCAAAATAAAAGTCATGTTTATGCTTAAGTCTCGATTCTTTTCAGTGGTCGTTTGTCTCTTGTTTGCTTTTTCAATACCATGTGCAGTTTCTGAGGCTGCTAATGTCGCTGCTGCCGTTAAACCTGATGGGAAAAACCTGCGCATCCTCTTTCTGACAGCGATGTCGCAGGAAGTTGAACCGCTCTTGAGCGCCCATGTTGTTGACAAAAAACACACGCTTTATCCCGACCTCACTATCTATGAGGGTAAGCTCGATAATAATAACGTGTCTGTAGGTATGCTCGGTATTGGCAAGGTTAATGCCGCCTATGCCACAACACAGTATATCATAGCCACGAAGCCCGACGTGATTATCCTCTTTGGTTCCGCCGGTGGACTTCATGCCCTTAAGCGCGGCGTGCTTTTTGCTGCTGCACAGACCTGGACCTACGATTACGGTGCTATCAATCCTTCCGGTTTTGAACATTGGCAGTCAGGGACTCTGCCCATAGGAGAGAATCTGCCACCTGTCAAGATGCCCGTCGACAGCAATATCCGCTCCATTGTATCAGCGAAGTACCCGAAGGTCGAGTGGGTAACTGTCGCTACCGGTGACATGTTCATCAATAATACGGCAATCAGCCAGCGCATTGCCAAAGAAGGTGCCGATCTGGTCGATATGGAATCATCAGTTGTCGCAAGTGTCGCCTCCCGCTTCAAGATACCCTCTCTCGTGCTCCGTGTGGTCAGCGATGGAGCTAATGATGATGCAAAAGGTACCTTTTCAGATTCGCTCGATCAGGTCTGCCTGAATGCCACCCCGCAGATACTATCAATAATGCGTACCTTAGCCGATGCTCTCCCTGCAGCAAAGCTATGAAAGCTTCACAACCTCAATCCGGTTGCTTCGGCATAAACAATTAAGTAATTCATGATATCAAGATTTGTCGATGTGACCGGTCTGCCGAGGGCCGGTTTCTCGGCGAACATCCTGAGATACATTGCTTAATGTATTGGCGTATTCATAACGTATTCCTCTCTGCTCCTTCCGTACCACTCGCTATCACTTGTCTGTGCACACGGCTTGGGAACGTTATCAATGAACCGGCGAAGCTATACTCCATGAAAAAGCTGCAGCGTGGATGAAAAATCAGGCGCAAGGGAAAGTTGGCTCTTGCCTTAAAAAAATGGTTTCAGAGGCATGAGCAGATAATGCTCGGTTTCATGAGTATCCTGTACGAAAAAAAGTATCGGTGTGGCATCCTCCCCCTCTTTATCAATCCCTGACTTCTTAATTCTACGCGGTATTTTCAACTTTTCCTTTAATAAGGCTAAGTAATTATTGCGCAAATAAAACTTTTCCAGTATTGACAAAAATGCTTATTCTTTACCATAGTCAATGAGCATATACTGCATTCTGAAACAATGAAATCAAGCGTAAGCATAAAAGAGAGGATGATTCGTTCGGTTACCATGAGACGAAGTGAAATCGTCTTGCGATCTGGCTTTGAACGACAATTGTCTGATGGATAGAGAAAAGCAAAACATTCACTGGCATACGGGAGACGTTGCCCCCCGGGAGCGAGCCGCAATAAAGGGTCAAAAGCCCTGCGTCGTTTGGCTTACCGGTCTCTCCGGATCCGGCAAATCAACCCTTGCCAATGCCGTGGAGCGCCTGCTGGTAGAGCAGGGGAGTCACACCATGCTCCTCGATGCCGACAATATCCGCCATGGACTTAATCGCAATCTTGGATTCACTGAAGCCGACCGCACCGAAAAGATCCGTCGGATTGGTGAAGTCGCAAAACTCATGACCGAAGCCGGCCTTATTGTTATAACAGCCTTTATCTCCCCCTTCACAGCTGATCGCGATATGGTCCGCACCCTTCTGCCCGTTGGAATATTCATCGAGGTACATCTCACCACCTCACTTGACGTTTGCGAAGCCCGCGACCCCAAAGGTCTCTATCAAAAAGCCCGCAAAGGAGAAATCCCCAACTTCACCGGTATAAGCTCACCCTACCAGGCGCCGCTTCACCCTGAATTGCGCTTCGATACAGCATCATTATCGGTTAACGAGTGCGCTGATAGTATCCTGGAATATTTGCGAAAGAAATAACAAACGCGCACTCGATGCAGATATCCAGATCCATCAGGGAGCTTCAACAATAATCTCCACAGTAGCCGTTTTTACTGGCTTAAGTGGCTTTTCCCATGGTCGCACGTATTCGGCATGGATAACCGTTCGGCCGGGTTTCAAAGCTTTGTAGCGCCACTCTCTGGTTCCGCCGGCGCCCACCATTTTACCGGGCGACTCGTTTACCATGGTCTCTTCACCCGCCGGTTCTATCGGAGCATCAGCTGCAAGAGGCTCAAGCTGCCACATGTAGCCGGTTGTTCTGTTCTCGGGAAGCCGCAGCACCGCAGTTTCACCAGGGTGCACAAAAATCTGTATTGAATCTCCTGTCTTATGCTCCTGCAAAGAGGCTGGCGCTTGAGCGGCAAACGAAGTTTTTTCATTGCCGAAAAAAACGGCAAGGGAGAAAAGGATACAGAAGATTCGCAACATGCTCTGGTGATTGTCTATCGTTTTCATGGTCTCGTAATCAGGTTGCAGTTAAAATTTTAAAAATAAAAAAAGGCAGACATAGTAATGTCTGCCTTTTTATGTACTATAGCGCAATACTGTTACTGCCCGACGAAATGAGCTCTTCTGTTCTGAGCCCATGCCTCTTCATTATGGCCCTGATCAAAAGGTTTCTCTTCGCCAAAACTGACGGTATTGATACGGGATGCATCTGCACCGAGGTTAACGAGATAGGTCTTGGCACTATTGGCTCTACGTTCACCAAGGGCAAGGTTATACTCATTGGTGCCTCTTTCGTCACAATGACCCTCAATGGTTACTTTACTTGATTGATTTTCATTCAACCACTTGGCATTGTTTTGAAGTTGTTCGACAGCATCAGTGCGGAGCTCTGATTTATCGAAATCATAAAAAACATCACCAAGAGAAGTTTTGACAACTGGAGGAGGAGGAGGAGGCAGTGGCTTTGGCACTTCGACGACAGCCTTTTGACAGGAGCACGCTCCGATAAAAAGGAGGCCTGGAATCAGTAAGCTTCTCAATAATGGTTTCATGGTTTTCATGGCACTTCTTGATTAGTTGGTTTTTAAGGGGACTCAACGAAACATGTTGTTAATCGATAAAATCCTTTTAGAACGAATAAATATAACGTTACTGTCTATTTGATCAAGAATAATGCACAAAATTACCCATCTTTTGCACAAAATTACCACACTTCCTCCTTAAAAATTTGTTGATTTATCAACGAGATATTTCTTGTTGGTACAAGTTCTTCATTGACACTTCTATGGTCAATTATCATAGGGTAAAAAATTAACCTGACATTATGAGCAATAGAGTATTAAACAGTTTATTATGCATTCCTCTCCTTATCGGCATGCCGATTCTCTTTTCCGGGTGCGGCCCCAAAAGCGCCGAAAGCAGAGCTATGAAGAATGTAAAGCCGGCCCTGCCGGTGATGACCCTCACTCCTGCCGACGCTCCGGTTGAGACCGAATATTCCGCAATGCTCGAAGGAAAGGGTAACGTTGACATTCGCCCCGAGGTCGACGGAACGCTCAGTGAGATCTGTGTTGAAGAAGGTGCCTTCGTCAAGGAGGGACAGATTCTGTTCAAAATTGACGACAGGATATACCGCGAGCAGTACAACAGCGCTCTTGCAGCTCAGCATGCGGCCGAAGCGTCGTATAGCTATGCAAAGCTGAACGAAGATAAACTTGTCCCGCTGGTTCAGAACAACGTCGTATCCGATATCCAGCTTAAAACTGCAAAAGCCAGCTCACAGGCGGCTCTTGCGACGGTTGAACAGCAGAAGGGAACAGCCCGATCAGCCAGGGTTAATCTTGAGTATACCGTCATCAAGGCACCGATGAGCGGATACATTGGAAAAATCTCGTTTCGCAAGGGAAATCTTGTCAGCAAAAACCAGCAGAACGGGCTGACAACCTTGAGTGATGTCAGCAGCATCTATGCCAATTTCAGTATGAGTGAGTTAGCCTTCAGCCAGTTTCGCGAGCAGTATGCCGGTTCCACCATACAGGAAAAGGTAAAAAAAGTCTCCCCGGTCACCTTTGTCATGTCTGACGGCACCGTCTACTCTGAAAAAGGCACACTCGGCACTATCAGCGGCCAATTCGATCAGGGCACCGGCTCCATAAGGGTCAGGGCTCTTTTCCCGAATCCGAAGGCGCTTCTTCGTGCAAGCAGCAGCGGAAAGGTTGTCATCGAAACTCTCTATCGCAATGCCTTGCTGGTACCCCAGTCTGCTACCGTCGAACTGCAAGACAAGATACTGGCTTTTGTCGTCGGCCCTGGAGGCAGCGTCAAAAAACAGGTTATAACCGTCGCAGCGAACAGTGGTGACAATTATGTCGTCAGCGAAGGTCTTGCTCCGGGAGCAGTCATTGTCACCTCAGGTGTCGACAAACTGCAGGAAGGCGCCATCATTCGGCCGGTCAGTACTCCAGCCCCGGCAGGAGCAGCACCATCAGTAGTCGCAGCTGCGCCAGTCAAGGAGACTCATAAATGACAAAGAGCATATACGACAAAAGTATCGAAATGAAAACGCTAAACCCGGCTGCACATGTTTGAACGCTTTATATCCAGGCCGGTTCTTGCCACCGTCATATCAGTTATTCTGGTTATTCTCGGTATTCTTGGTATCACTCAGCTTCCGATTACCCGGTTTCCCGATATCGCTCCTCCAAGCGTTCAGGTGACAGCAGTCTATCCCGGCGCCAGTGCGGAAACAGTAGGCCGTTCAGTCGCTCCTCCGCTCGAAGCGGCCATCAACGGGGTCGACAACATGACCTACATGACCTCAACTTCAGCCAATGACGGTTCGCTTACCATTACCGTCTATTTCAAGCAGGGAACCAATCCCGACCAGGCGGCGGTAAATGTTCAGAACCGTGTTGCTCAGGCAACCAGCCAGTTGCCTAACGAGGTCAACCAGATGGGCGTTGAAACTGTTAAGGCCATGAATTCCCAGATCATGATTATCAGCCTCAAGAGCACCTCCAAGGCTTTTGACCAGCTCTTCCTGCAGAACTATGCCAAAATCAATATGGTCGACGAACTGACAAGGGTGTCAGGCGTTGGCAAGGTAAACATCTTTGGCAGCATGGACTATTCGATGCGCATCTGGCTTCGTCCACAACAGATGGCAGCCTATGGAGTGACTCCGCAGCAGGTCTCCACGGCCATACAGAACCAGAACCTTGAAGCTGCTCCGGGATCTCTCGGAGAGAACAGTTCGGAGTCGATGCAATATATTATAAAGTACAAGGGCAAGAGTAAATATCCTGCAGACTACGAGCAGATGGTTATCCGTGCCAATGCTGACGGCTCCTTGCTCAGGCTTGGTGATATCGCACGTGTAGAGTTCGGGGCATACAGCTATGCCATTGATGCAAAAGCCAATGGATTGCCGGCTTGTTGCTTCGCGGTCTACCAGGCACCGGGATCTAACGCCAACCAGGTAGAAATCGGTATTCGAAAAGCACTTGCAAAGCAGGCGGAATCATTTCCTCCCGGGCTCTCCTACACTATTCCTTCCAGCAACAAGAAGGTTGTCGATGAATCGATCGAGCAGGTTCTGCACACTCTTGTCGAAGCCTTTATTCTGGTTTTTATAGTGGTTTTTCTCTTTCTGCAGGATGTGCGCTCAACCCTCATTCCAGCCATTGCCGTTCCCGTTGCAATTGTCGCCACATTTTTCTTCATAAATACCTTAGGGTTTTCCATCAATGTATTGACCCTTTTCGGTATGGTGCTGGCCATCGGTATTGTCGTCGACGATGCGATTGTGGTCGTTGAGGCAGTTCATGCCCAAATGGAAGAGACGCACTACTCTGGCAAGATCGCTACTGCTTCAGCAATGAGAGAGATAACGGTCGCTATCATTTCCATCACTCTGGTCATGATATCAGTTTTTGTTCCGGTAGGTTTTCTTGATGGTTCAACCGGCGTTTTTTACAAGCAGTTTGCCTTTACACTGGCGTTTGCCATTTTTATCTCTGCGGTCAATGCCCTGACATTGAGCCCGGCACTCTGCGCTCTTTTTCTTAAAAATCCTCATACACAGGAGGGTGGAGGAAACTCGGGGAAGACCAAAAAGTCAAGCGCTGCCCATCGTTTTTTCACCGCTTTCAATGCCGGATTTGAGGCAATGAAACGCAAATATATCGGTTCACTTGTTTTTCTGATTCGCAATAAACTGGTCACCTATTCGCTTCTTGGTCTTCTGTTTGCGATTGTAGCCGTACTTTTTATAACGACTCCAACCGGTTTTATACCCGATGAAGATAACGGCTTCGTGTTCGTTTCCGTCACCACACCACCGGGCTCCTCTTTTAGCCGGACTGTGGCTGCCTTAAACAAGGCATCTGTAACGATCAAGTCGCTGCCGTCAGTGGAGGAAGTTGTGGCGGTCTCCGGCTATAATATTATTACGTCAGCCCCAAGCCCCTCTTCAGGACTGCTCTTCGTTCAGCTCAAGGAACCTAAACATCGAGGCCCTGGTGGAGAAATTTCAAAGGTACTTGATACATTCAATAAAAGACTCTATGGCGGTGAAGCCACCTGCTTTGCTATCGCCCAGCCGACGGTTCCAGGCTTCAGTATGGTCGGCGGCCTCGAGTTTGTGCTGCAGGATCGCACTGGAGGCTCTCTCGACAAGTTCAGTAATATTTCAAAGGGTTTTATCGGTGCACTGATGAAGCGCCCGGAAATTGCCTATGCCCTGACCAACTTCAAAACGACCAATCCGCAGTATGAACTTGTTGTGGACAATATCAAGGCAAGTCAGCTTGGCGTTGACGTCAAGGATCTTATGACCGTGATGCAGTCATTCTACGGCAGCAAGCAGGTTTCTGATTTCAACCGTTTCAGTAAATACTACCGTGTGGTTATTCAATCGGCACCGGACGATCGTGCTAAGCTAGCCTCCCTGAACGGTATTTTTGTCAGCAACTCCAGCGGCAACATGGTGCCGGTCAATTCTCTGATAACCATGAAGCGGGTCAATGGCACAGAAACCGTCGACCATTTCAACCTCTTTAACTCCATTGCCATCAATGCTGCCGTCAAGCCGGGCTTCAGCACCGGTCAGGCCATCAAGGCGGTAGAAAATGTTGCCAAGACAAACCTGCCCACCGGCTACTCCTACGACTGGAAAGGCCAGAGCCGTGAAGAAATTGAATCAAGCGGCGGTCAGGTTATTATTTTCTCACTCTCCCTGATTTTTGTCTACTTCCTTCTTGCGGCACTCTACGAAAGTTACGTGCTGCCCTTGGCGGTAATGTTGTCTATACCTACCGGGATGCTCGGCGTCTTTGTCGCCATCAAGCTTGCAGGGATTGCCAACAATATCTATGTTCAGGTTGCCATCGTTATGCTTATGGGATTACTTGCAAAAAATGCAATCCTCATTGTTGAGTTCTCCATGCAGCGCCGCCTCGCCGGCAGTTCACTCGTTGCCGCGGCCCTTCAGGGTGCCAAGGCAAGGCTTCGCCCCATTCTCATGACGGCACTTGCCTTTATTGCTGGCCTTATGCCGCTCATGTTTGTTTCCGGCCCGGCAGCCCAGGGTAACCATTCCATTGGTGCGGCAGCTATCGGAGGCATGATCTTCGGCATGGTGCTCGGCATCTTTATAATTCCGGTGCTTTTTATCACCTTCCAATACCTGCAGGAACTCATTTCCGGCACCCCTGTTCCTATCGTTGAGGCTGGTGATCTGCTCGATGAGGTCTTGAGCAAGGAAAACGCACATCGCGAAACAGAATCATGAGGTCTAACACTTTTTTGAATGCTCAACTTATGAAACAAAAGCTTTTTTCCGTCATACTGCTTGCGACCTGCGCTGCCCTTGCGGCCTGCGGTGTCACCCGTGAGTACAAACAGCCCGACATCGCCTTTCCTGAGGGTTACCGTGGAGCTAAACCCGCCGCAAAAGGCGTCCCGCCAGACAGCTCTGTTGCTATGCTGCCTTACAAAATCTTTTTTTCTGACCCCACGCTTTTGCAGCTGATCGACAATGCCATTGCGCACAATATTGACCTGCAGACAGCGCTGAAAAATATCGATTATGCCAAAGAGAGCCTTAACACCGCAAAGCTGGGCTATTTTCCCACACTTAATGCCCAGGTTCTTGGAACAGGGAACAGTACTCCTCCTGCACTTATTCCAGGAAGTACCCTTATAGGGAATAATTCAAAGATCCAAACGTATCAGTATCAGGCATCAGGAATTCTGTCCTGGGAGGCTGACATCTGGGGAAAGATTCGCAGCAAACATAAATCGGCCCTTGCAAACTACCTGAAAACAGAGGAGGCCGCCAAAGCTGTCCGTACACAGCTGGTGTCGGATGTAGCCTCAGGCTATTACAATCTGCTCATGCTCGACACGCAGCTTGAGATCTCAAGGAAAAACCTTGAATTGGCCAATACAACCCTCAAAATGATTCGCCTGCAATACGATGCAGGTCAGGAAACCATACTTGCCATTCAGTCACAGGAGGCCGTATGCCAGAATACCGCAGCATCGCTGTTGGGTTACGAAAACAGTATATCCGCACAGGAAAATGCCCTCAGTATTCTTTGCGGCAGCATGCCGGGTGAATTTAAGCGTGATCGCGCGCTTCTCGAAAAAAAAGTTGCCGATTCGCTTCCCTCGGGCATTCCTTCAGCTCTTCTGCAGAACCGCCCGGATGTCCGCGAGGCTGAGCTCGCTCTGCGTGCCGCCCATGCCGACATGGGTACGGCAAAAGCTACTCTCTACCCGTCGCTGACAATATCAGCCACAGGCGGGCTTGAGGCTATCAAGGGAAGTGACTGGTTTACTCTCCCTGGCGCACTCTATAGCTCGGTTCAGGGTTCAGTGGTACAACCGATTTTTCAGCGGGGGCAGTTAAAAGCGCAGTACAATCAGTCCAGAATAGTCCGCGACCAGGCAGAACTCTCATTCAAGTTAACAGTACTCAAGGCTGTCAGTGATGTCTCCAACTCCCTCGTACAGCTCGACAAGGTAAAAGAGCAGGAGCACTTTCGCGAACAGCGTTCTGCAACACTGCACAAGGCTGTAGAGAGCGCAAAACTTCTCTATGTGGCCGGCATGGACACCTATCTTGATGTCATTACCGCCGAGACCAACTCACTGAATGCAGACCTCGACCTTGCTAACGTTCGCAGCCAGCACCTCACCGCCATGTCCACCCTCTACCATTCACTCGGAGGCGGCTGGAGGTAAAAAGGTGCCCTCACTATTCAGCTGGTTATAACTCTCAAGCCGGGGCGATACCATTTTTCACGAGTGGACGCCACGGCTCACGTATACAAGACCTGAACAACA
Source organism: Chlorobiaceae bacterium (assembly GCA_037143555.1). Taxonomy (GTDB): domain Bacteria; phylum Bacteroidota; class Chlorobiia; order Chlorobiales; family Chlorobiaceae; genus Chlorobium. Next base: position 103,283 of record JBAWYL010000003.1, on the reverse strand, counting down.
ATGCCTGGAAAAGAGGATACTATTCATGATTTTTCATTGATCGATGGTCCACTCTACAGGCTGGGACTCCGACTTGGGCTCGTTGTCAAAAAAACCAATACCATCAGGATAGGGCTTGTGCTCAGCGTTGTTACATGGTCCGTTCTGGTAATTCTTGCTGGCCTTGAGGGATTGACCGCTAAGCTTTTTTCACTTCAGTTCATCGCCGTTCATATTCGCCTTATCGTCGTCATTCCTCTTTTCTTTCTGACCGAAACTCTGGTAACTCCGCAAATGGACCAGTTTGTGGGCAATATAGCCTCTTCAGGCCTTGTATCTGACGAAGAACGTCCGCTGTTCGCTTCACTCGTTCGTCGTATCCGAAGGCTTGGCGATATATGGATGATTGAGCTGCTCTTTCTCCTTGCAGTCTTCACAATTACCATGTTTATATCGAACGGGCTCTTAATCGGCAGTACCTCAAACGTGCTCTTTATTGGCAGATCAGTCAGTTTTCTGGAGATGATCAACAGCCGGACAAATGGTGATATTCCTTGGACTGTCTACTGGTATTTTGTTTTCTGCCTTCCTCTTTTTAGATTTCTGCTGGTTCGGTGCATCTGGCAGATTATGCTTTGGTGTTACTTCCTTTGGCGATTGCAGAAACTGAACCTTCGTCTTAATGCGGTTCATCCGGACGAGACGGCCGGCTTGGGATATCTTGAAGTTGTGCATGAACATTTCATCCCTTTGGTTATAGCCTTATCGGCTATTTTATCTGCATCATTGGCCGAAGACATTGTTTCACAAAGGATTCCGTTCAATGCAATTTACAGCGTGATTCCCTTTGCGCTTATTCCGTCCGCGCTGCTCTTTATTCTACCGCTTTTTATGTTTACCCCAAAGCTCAGTAGTTGCAGAAATAACGCCCTGAGTGAATATATGAAGTGGTCATCCCGACATGTAACCGCCTTTCATTTCAAGTGGGGGGAGCAGAATGAGTCCGATGAATCCCTGTTAGGTACAGCTGACCTGCACTCCTTCGCGGCTCTAAATAACAGTATCAATAATATTCGGGGGATGCGATGTATTCCCGCCAGCAAGAGGCTTCTTATGGGAATGGTGGTAAGCACGATTCTTCCGCTCCTGCCGCTTTTGTTCTTGAAATATAATTTTTATGAGCTGGTGCTTCAGATAACAACAATGCTCTTCGGCCTCAGGAAGTTCGGGTTCAAATAAAGCCGCTTCATTTTTCAGGATCAATCGATACATCAAAATGATCACGAGAGTACCAAAAGGATTTAAAATTTTGGGGTTATGGCTGGGATTGATCATTCTCTATCTTGCTCAGCCTGGTTGCAGCAAACAAAAGAATAACAAGATAATTCCCACCGATTACTCCATAGCCGATCATTGGCTCTCGCTGCCGGCACCGGTAAAAGATGTCGATGTTTTTTACATATATCCCGCCGCCTGGATTAAGACAGATAAGAGCGACCCCGATATTTGCGAGCTTAACAATGCCAGCATGCTTGAAGGAACACGAAACTTGTATGCGTGGCAGGCGTCTGCGTTCGAACCTGTTGGAAATATTTACGCACCCTATTACCGCCAGGCCGACGCCGGTTATATTGTAAGTCTGCACGACAACGAACGGCTTAAATGCACCGACGGTATACCGGCTCATGATGTCATTGCAGCCTTTGACTACTATATCAGGCACTTCAACAACGGGCGGCCGTTTATTCTGGCAGGGCACTCTGAGGGGACAATGGTCATGCTCACTCTTCTGCCTCACATAGTCAGGGACCCGGCAGTCTATAAGCGTATGATAGCCGCCTATGCAATCGGTTACCCGGTGACTCAGGACTATATGGACAACAACCCCTCGCTTAAATTTGCAGAAGGGCCGAACGATACGGGAGTCATCATTTCATTCAACACACAATCACCAAATCTCCCTCCGGGTGGCAATCCGATCCTCGTCAGCAAGCCGGCTCTTGTAATCAATCCGATCACCTGGACACGAAGTGAGACGCCTGCAGCAGCGACCGAGGGACTTGGTTCATTTATGCCCGATAATCATCAGATCAGGCAGTTCAGCAAAGTGCCGCACTATGCCGATGCCCGGGTCGACAAGGCCAACGGGGTAGTGATATGCAGTACCGCTGATGAAACCGAAATATATAACCTCCTGCCGTCATGGCCCAAAGGGGCATATCACGTATTCGATTATGCCTTGTACTACTACAATATTCGCCAGAATGCCGCAAACAGGACAAACAAATTTCTTGGCAAATAAGAGGTTGAAATACTCGTTATGAATGGTGCTCCAGTTAACAATAAAAGAAGCCATCAGCGCTGCTTTGTCATATTGCACGTTCTGTTCTTTGCGGCGGTTGCAGCCTGCCCGCTTATTGCCTCTCCAGCTTCTCAGCATAAAAAAGTTTCATTTCTTCCACTCTGGACTCCGCAATCTCAGTTTGCAGGCTATTATGTTGCCCTCGACAAGGGGATATATGCCCGGCGTGGTCTTGATGTAAAAATCTTGACAGGTGGGCCTGGTCCCTCCCCGGCCGTCTCTCTGCAAAAAGGGGAGGCTGACTTTGTGCTCCTCTGGCTAACAGCAGCGCTACAGCATCGTAATTCCGGAACAAAGCTGGTAAATGTTTCTCAAATAATCCAAAAATCATCGATGATGCTTGTTTCCCGAAAAACAAGTGGAATCAGAAGGATTGAAGATATGCAGGGAAAAAAGGTGGGGCTGTGGAGTGAAGATCTCTCAATTCCTGTCCGCACGTTATTTGCCAGACGCGGCATAACGGTTCAGGAAATTCCCCAGTCCGGCACGGTCAACCTTTTTTTGCGTGGCGGAATTGATGTGACCTCCGCCATGTGGTATAATGAGTACCATATTATGCTCAATTCAGGAGTTGATGCCGATCAGCTCAACACGGTTTTTCTTCAGGATGAGGGCATGAATTTTCCCGAGGACGGAATGTACACTCTTGAAACAACTATAAAAAAAGATCCGGAACTGGTTGATGCCTTTACCGATGCTTCCCGTGAAGGCTGGCAATATGCATTTGCTCATCCAGAAGAGGCGCTCGATATTATCATAAAGTACATGCGTCAGGCTCATGTGCCTGCCAACAGGATGCACCAGAAATGGATGCTCAACCGCATGCGTGACCTTATTTTCCCTGTCAGACAACCGCTTTCCTATGGAACTCTTGACCGGCATGACTATGAAGCTGCCGCCGCGGCCATGAAGCATGCAGGGCTGATCGCCGAATATCCTGACTATGCCGCTTTTACCTGGAGGCACAATGCCGGGAAGTAAAAGTATCGTTACAAAGCTGATCATGGTTATATCGGTTTGCAGTGCTCTTATTTTCGCTGTTACACTCGGATATAACTACTATCGATCCCGCATTGTTCTGGAGCAGGAGCTTGAAAATAATGCACGCAACCTTGCCCTGTCGTTGGCCGGCAGGGTTGAGAGTGAACTTGTTTCAGTTTCAAAAGTGACTGAAGGTGTCGCCCGATCACTCGAAACAGGCAGCTATTCCGAGGCGCAGCTGCACACTCTTCTCCGTACTACCCTTGCCGCTAATGAAAAAATATATGGTTTTGGTGCAGCTTTTGAACCTTATGCATTCAGCCCCAAGGTCCGGTTTTATTCCCCGGACTACTATCGCAAAAATGGACAGATTGCGCTTGTTCGTCTTGAAGAGACCTATACCGCTCTTCCCTATGTATATTGGGACTGGTATCAGATTCCCCGGGAGTTGGGCAAGGCGGAGTGGAGTGAGCCCTTTTTTGATGAAGGTGGAGGCAGTATTCTCATGTCTACCTGTTCAACTCCGTTTTACGATGAAACTGGCGGAGTAAGGCATTTCAAGGGAGTTGTGGCTGCCGATATCTCTCTTGCTTCCTTAACTCGGCTTATCATGTCGACCAGGATTCTTAAAACGGGGTATGCCGCTCTATTATCCCGAAATGGAATGATTCTGGCACACCCGGTGAAAGATGCGATCGTGAACGAAACATGGTTCAGTCTTGCCGAGTCGCGTCGTGATCTCACCCTCAGGGAACTCGGAAAAAAGATGCTGAAAGGGGAGTCCGGTTTTGTTCTTTACAAAACTGAGGCCGGAGTTCGAAACTGGATGTACTACGCTCCAATACGTTCAGCTGGCTGGACTCTTGCTGTTGTATTTCCAGAAAATGAGCTGCTTGAAAATGTCCGCCAGCTGAGTATGACAATGGCGGCTATGGGGCTTGCTGGAATGCTCCTGCTGTGTTTAGCCGTCACTTATATTGCCCGCTCCATTACCAGCCCCCTTCGGTCGCTTGTAGCGGCAACACAAGTGATAGCTTCAGGGAATTTTGATGTGGAACTTCCATCATCTCCTGCTAACGATGAAGTAGGGACGCTTACAAACTCCTTCAGGTTAATGACAGCATCGCTTAAAGAGTATATCCGAAATCTGACCGAAACAACTGCCGCCAGAGAGCGAATCCAGAGTGAACTCAATGTGGCGACTGAAATTCAGGTCGGTCTGCTGCCACGCATTTTTCCACCCTTTCCAAATCGGTTTGAATTCAATATTTTTGCCTTGATGGATCCGGCCAAAGAGGTGGGAGGCGATTTTTATGATTTCTTTTTTATTGACGACCACAACCTCTGTTTTCTTATAGCCGATGTTGCCGATAAAGGAGTGCCCGCAGCTCTTTACATGATGGTGACAAAAACCCTGTTGAAATCAGAGGCTCAGCGTCTCGGTGAACCGGAGCTTATCCTCTCCTGTGTCAACAATATTCTTGCTGCAGACAACGAAAGCTGCATGTTTGCCACCGTATTCTGCGCCATTCTCGATACAAAGAACGGTGAAGTACGTTTTGCCAATGCCGGTCACAATCCACCGCTCATCATAGCATCGCAGGGCGTACACTTTCTTTCTCTGCAGGCTGGTGTTGTGCTTGGTCCTATGCCCGATTCACTCTATAATGTCGAACGTCTTGCTCTCAAGCCTGGTGATACTCTTTTTCTCTATACCGATGGAGTGACCGAGGCGAAAAATTCTGATAACGAGCTGTACGGAGAGGCAGAACTGCTGCAAGCTGTGCAGGAAGCACCAAAAGAGACACTTTCAGATTTGATTCAATACGTCAGGGAAAAAGTAAGGCAGCATGAAAATGGTGCTCCTCAATCTGATGACATTACCATGCTGGCCATAAAATATAGGGGATTGAATGAGTGTGGTGTCCCTGATCCTGAAACTATGTTTTCGAAATAAAATAAAAAGGACGAATATGAATATTGAAACCCGAAAAGAATCAGCCGCAATGATTGTCGAGCTGAACGGCAGACTTGATGCCGTAAGCTCACCAGCGTATGAACAGAAGCTCAATGCGCTTATTGCTGACGGCGAAACAAAATTTGTCGTTGATTTTGAACAGCTTGACTACATCAGCAGCGCGGGATTGAGAGCACTTCTTGCCAGCGCAAAACGGGTCAAGGGCAAGAGCGGGCAACTTCTTCTGGCAAATATCGTAGGCCCTGTCAAGGAGGTTTTTGCAATTTCCGGATTCGCCTCGATTTTTCAAGTCTACCAGTCAGTCGCCAGTGCATTGGTAGCTGTTGCCGGTTAAATGATTGCGCCCGTGAGTGAAATTACCTGTGCGGCTCAAGTTGACAGATTAGCCGAAATTGCTCAGTTCGTTGATGCATGCGCGGAACACTTCCAGCTCGATGCAGCAAAAACGTTTGGCTTGCAGGTAGCTGTTGAGGAGATATTCGTCAATATCTGCAGCTATGCCTATCCGGATGAAGAAGGGGTCGTATCAATTATCGCCGGAAGGGAAGATGATGCCCTTGTACTTGAAATTGCAGATAACGGCATTCCATTCAACATCATGCTTCTCCCTGATCCGGATACCTCACTTGATATCTCCGATCGAAATATCGGCGGATTAGGAGGCTATTTCGTTCGCAGATTAACCGACAATGTCACCTATCGAAGGGATGATGGAAAAAATATTTTAAAGATCAGTATGCTGCTGACATAGTAACATCTTGTTATAGAAAACCGTCATCCCTTTTCAACGTTAGAAACAGTATCTCACTCCGACCAGAACATTGTGGCTTAATGCCGTGATATCCGTTGCACCGTTAGCGTAGTACGATGATGGCTTAAAGTAACGATATCCCAAATCAACGACAATATTTTCAGAAGCCTTGACACCTAACCCTGTACCAAGCTTCCATGCAAACCCGGTGCTTGTCTCGTCCGGAGTTTTGCCCCCTTTTTCAGTGAGGTTTGCTCCGCCGATACCAGCGGTAAGGTATGGTGAAACACCACTGCCTTTGATAGTAAAATCATAATAACAGTTCAGCATATAAGAAAGACTGGAGACACTGTGGCCTGGTATTGTCATTGGAACACCGGCACGCTTGACGGTATCAACAACATTAGACTGATAATCGAGAGCGGCTTCAAAACGGTATGCATCGTTCCTGATGCCGATAGCTCCGCCAAAAGGAACTCCTGATTTGTATGTGATCATATTGCTATTGGTGATACCGCCATACGTTGTATCAGAATTTGTCAATGATGCCCACCCGACTGATCCGCTTACATAAGGCGCTGCTGAAACCGGAGGCACAACAAGGGCTCCGGCCAGAAATGTCAAGACTAACTTTTTCATGCTTGATGAGGGTAAATTCTGTTTATTTAAACTCCGCTTGATGAGCGACTGATTGAGCAAACGATACGAAATCCAAAATCGTCAAGCCTTACCCCGGGATGCATCCCGCTGCGGGCAGAGCAAAGAAGGCTTTCGGCACTGTCGCCCCACGAACCGCCCCGCAAAGAACGGGTATCCTGATCGTTATCATACCAGTCCTCCATCCATTCCCATACATTGCCGGCCATATCATAAATCCCTTCAGGTGTGGCACCTTCGGGATAACGATTAACCGGGGTTGTCTGTCCGACATTACTCTCATAGTTAGCCAGTAATGAGGTCGGTTCGCCTTTTTCATGTGGCCATGGATACTCTCTTGCTTTTTGCTCACTGGTTGCTTTATTGCCGCCAGCGGCCCACTCCCACTCTAATTCAGTAGGGAGGCGATACCTGCTTTGATTGCCTTCAAGCATGGAAAGCCAGAGGCAGTAGGCTTTGGCGGCATACCATGTGATGGCAACCACAGGCTGATCGTCACCGTCAAATTTCCTGTCATCGCTATAGCTTGAAGAAAAGAGAGCAGCCAGATTGTTTTCTCCCGTAGAAAGGTAGCCGGCAAATTCTGCACCCCATGCATTATTTAAAGCAATGGCATTCACCTCTGCACTGTACGTCTTAAGCGACAACGCTGAGCCTTGCTCCGTGCCGCCTGACTCTAAAAATGCAATGAATGAGCCGTAGAGTTTGTTGGTTACAGGATACTTGGCAACATAAAGATCCTCAATAAAAGCCTCCTTGTTTCTCTCTGGATAAACATAGCTTCCTCCCGGTATCAGGATATATTTCGCCAGATATTCATGAGGGTTGCGGAACGATGCAGATCGCTCTTTTCCTGGCTTTTCAGCCTCAACATCAAATGGTCTGCCGCCAAAGGCAAGAATCACCTCTTCAGTCCTGCTCCTCACATCCCTGTTCTCTTTTGCAGGCTTTTGCTCCCTGAACCTCATCAGCGTATCAAGAACCTGAGGGTTTCCGATGGTTTTGACACTGTCGAGAATGATCCGTTGACGACTGGTTGATGTAGCCGGATCCAAAAGCTTTTTACAGAGCCGGTCAATCTTTCTTTTAGCCTTTGGTGTTTCTGTTATGACGGTTTGCAGAAGAATCTGCTGCTTTGGACTCAATGCTACACTTACAGGCGACTCAATAAGTTTTCCCATAAACAGATCAAATACCTCTGCATCTGCCTGCGCCATAAAAAACTTCAGAGGTTCTTCCCACCAGTCATCACCGAAACTGAGAATCAGTCTGTCAAGATACCTCGTACAGCTGTCAACTTCAGCAACAAGCTGAACACCGGCCAGATATTCACGAAAAGATTTGTGGCTGAACATATATTCTTCCTGCCCATGCTCAACCAACAAACCTGCGCGATTAATAAGATCATCACAAAAATCCCTGGCAGTCGGCTGGTTACGCAGCTCAAGCTTGCCCAGAGAGAGTTCTATTCTGGCCTCAATCGCTTCCCGATGAGCCTTGTCCATCTCCTGCTCCTGCATCCACAATGAAAGAGATGCCAGAACTTGTTTAGCAGGTGTTACTGCCAGAAGCGGTTCTATCTCTTTCTGATCATATTGATAACCGAGCAGATAATCCAAAGCATGTTCATAAAGCATCGCACGGCTGTCCGGCAGTATATCATGCCTGTTCCAGAGCATTGCCAGAATCTGAAGCAGCAAAGGTATCCTTACCATCTGCCTTAAACTCTTGTTTTCCTCCCTGTTCAAAAAGGCAATGATAAGATCTGCCTGATCAAGGGCTTTTTGTTTCTGCCTCTCTTCCTGCACCGCCAGCTCGTCACCCTCAAAGCACAACTCATCAAGAAAAAGGGCAGTAAACCATTGCTGTAAAAAATTCTTCTGTTGCCCTTCATTAAAATCAAGAATATCCGCTCTTTTATGAGGAACTTGAATTTCAAGGTTATCACCTTTCTGATACCCTGTTGCACGTGACGTGACAACAAAGTATGCGTTCGTAAAGCTTGTTATACTCTTCTTGATCCATTTACACACGTTCTTTCTCTCTTCAAGCTCGCCGATCTCATCCAGACCATCCAGCAGCACTAACGATTTCTTCTGGTAAAGCCATTGGGAAATAACCGTTTCAGGCAGAGGAAGCGCATTTTGTTCAGACCAGATGAAGATATTGGCATGAAGTGACGCATAGCCGCTCTCCGTTTTTTGTAATTCACGTAACGGCAGATAAAAAACCATGCCCGGCTCATCAAAACCCAAAAGTTTACAGCGTTCTTTATCAAGAGCAGAAAGGGCATAATGCTTGAGAAGGGTTGTTTTCCCCGAGCCCGGGTCACCCATCACAAGCAAAAGACGGTTCTTTTTAAATGCTGAAGCCATAACGCTCTCAGGGCTGAAACCGGAAATCGATTGTTGGAGCTCGCCTCCTCTCGAGACGCTCTGCCATGCATCCGAAAGACGCAGCGAAACAAAAATCTCGCTTACTTTTGCCGAAAAGCTTTGAACTGCCGGCGGCAGTGCATGATCCAGAGCAGCAATAAGAGATGCCTGATAATTATGAACATAGTCATCATCCGGATGGCTGGAGGTCTCTAAAGAACCTGCCGGTGCAGAGGATGGAACGACACGATCACGGAGCAGAAATTTTTTTGAATGGTATCCGTTTTCATTCATCGCAAAGAGACTGGTATCCTCACTCCATGCTTTGGGAAAACTCTCTTGTTGATAACAAATCGGAAACACCTCCACACTTTTGCCGTCAAACCGGCCATAGAGCGCTCTTTTATCTTTGAGCTCATCCGCAATAAAGGTAGCACCCGCCGCAATTTCAATCAACTCATCCCTGAGCTCCGCCTCAGTCTTATGATAGTGCCCATGCATAAAAACATTGACCCCCGATTTCAGCAGCGCCGTAACCTCTGTCCGCTCATACTCGTTTGTCAGCCAGTCAATAGGATGGTGCATCAGCGCAACTGAAAAGTCCTGTTCATCCTTTTTAAGCTCTTTGATGAGCGGATCAATATTACGCAACCCAAGCCACAGCATGCCGTGGTCGCGCTGCGAATCATCACAGAAAAGCGAGCTGTTCAAAAGCAGCATCTTAAGCCGTACATCATTGACCGTAAACGGAATCAACTCACAGGTCGACTTCACCGGAAAAGTCCTTTGCGGCACAACGGAACTGAAATAATCATTATACCATCCGGCAAAAGTAGCCAGTTTGCCGGCAAGATGATACATGGGAGATTGAAGATCAAAATAAGCATCAGACTCCTTCTGGCTCATAAGCGTTCTCACAAGCCCGCTTCCCATCCTTCGTTCAATATCATGATTGCCGGGAACAATGAACAAACGCTCCTTGTCGAGCGCAGCCGCTTCAAGCAGATCGTCAAAAAAAGCCGTAGCAAGCGCCCTTTCCGTCCCCCGGTTCTTAAACGCGGCAACCGAGCCTTTTTCAGCAATATCGCCCGTGGCAAAAATCAGATCCGGCTTCCACTCTCCCGACACCCTGTACTTCCTCACAGATTCAAACAGCGTCGAAATAACAACATCCCTGTCAAAAGGATTTGAAGCACTGAGATGGATATCCGAAACATGCAGCCAGGTAACCGTCATATAATTGGATTTGTTTTGAAAAGCAGAAATGAAATCAGCAAGGCAAAATCCTCAACCGCTAAAAGAGTAAATCGTTGTTAGATTGCATGAGCCTCCACAGTCCCCCCGCAGCCGTATCCAGCTCCTCAAGACTCAACTCACTCGACACAGCATTGATCTCCTCCTCAGTAAAGCAGAATCCCGCATCCTTAGCCGCTGCTAAACGCCCCTTACTACCCTCAATCGCCAGAATGCAGGCTTTAAACGCCCCGTCCGATCTTATCTTTTCGATAAAAGCCCTTGCATCTTCTACTGACATAATGGTATCATCTTGAATAAGAATTTCCATAAAGGTAGGAATTAGAGCACACAACCAGTGGTAATTTCATGCAAAAAATAGGGGACGACATTCATATCGTACAGTTGTGCGTCCAGCGGAGGCTGGCGCGTTCAGCAGACAAAGAATAGGGGACGACATTCATATCGTACAGTTGCTGCTCAACCGAAATTTTGGGGGACGTTCATGACTGAGTGTACTTCCCGCATATCCACTCTTCACTCCTCGGTCGAACTGCATCCGGAGAATCTCTTGATTCTTGTAAAAAGATAATTTTCGTTATAATTGCACGTTCAGATCTTCAGCTTCCAATGCATAATTGTTGCAGGCGATAATGGATACCTGCCCGTGACAAACCATCCTTCCGTAAATCTAATTTCATCAATAATGATCAAGCATATTGTAATGTGGCGACTCAAGGGAAATGCACACGGTAATGACAGTAAAACCAATGCATCTCTTATCAAGGAAAAGCTTGAGTCACTTCGCGGAAAAATACCGGGAATGACCGCTATAGAGGTAGGAATTGATTTCAGCAGGACCGAAAGTTCATGCGATGTGGTGCTGTATAGCAAATTCATAGGTCGGGATGCTCTCAAAGCCTATCAGGCACATCCGGAACACCTGGCAATAATACCGTTTATCAGCGAAGCAAGTTCAGAACGAAGGCTTGTTGATTACGAATTCTGATCCTTTAGCTCGTTAAAATAAAGTTTCGGGAGGGAAATAAAAAAGCGGATATTTTTATCCGCTTTTTTATTGTTCGAATCTGTTGCGGGTTTACGCCTGAACGATGCACTCTGCAGGGCAGACTGCAGAGCAGGCTGGTGTGTCAGAGTATCCTACGCATTCGGTACAGGTTGCAGCATCGATGACATAAACATCATCTCCGGCAGAAATTGCATTGACTGGACAATCTGGTTCACAAGCTCCGCAGTAAGTACATTCTTCAGTAATGTAGAGTGCCATATAAATTTCCTCGCTTAATAGTTAAAAAAAAGTAAAGAACGATTCGGGTGAATTTCGACTAATATAAGATTTTATTTTTAGCTCAAAAAAAACGTCACGCTACTTCGGCGTTATTTTGAAAATGATACAGCTTTCAGAGTGATCTTTCCGTGAAATATCTTCCTTATTATCGCTCCGTCCAATGAATCAGACCTTGACGATGCAGTCTACCGGGCAGACAGCCACGCATGCAGCTTCATCATGAAACCCGATGCAGTCCACACAGATTGTTTCATCAATGACATACAGATCATCACCGGCAGTAATTGCACTGACCGGACATTCAGGTTCACATGCACCACAATAAGTACAAGTATCGATAATTCGATGTGCCATAATTTCTCCCGGATTCAATTTACAATCGGAGCGTAAATAAAGTGTGTAAAATTATTTTCTTTTTTCCAATATTCAAAATTTCAGAACCCGGCTCCACAAAAAAAAGTTCAATAATCTGCAGGTTTTTTTCACTCCTGTTCATGAATTTCATAAGCATTGATGATATCACGGACAAGCTTGTGGCGGACAACATCTGTTTTGTCAAGATAGACAAAGCTTATTCCTTTAATGTCCTTCAAAATCTTCGGAGAAAGAGTTAGGCCTGAATCGAGGTCCTTCGGAAGATCAATCTGTGTAACATCTCCGGTAATGATCGCTTTCGAATTGACCCCCAGCCTCGTTAGGCACATCTTCATCTGCTTGTTCGAGGCGTTCTGTGCCTCATCGAGAATAATAAATGAATTATTCATTGTTCTTCCCCTCATGTACGCAAGAGGAACAATTTCGATAATACGCTGTTCCGTAAGCAGTTTCAGCTTTTCAGCACTCAGCATGTCCTGAAGCGCATCATACAGTGGCCGAAGATAAGGATCTATTTTCTGGGCCAGGTCGCCCGGCAGAAACCCCAGGCTTTCACCAGCTTCAACAGCCGGTCTTGCAAGTACTATCCGCTTGACTCTTTTTGCTTTCCATGCCGCGACCGCTATGGCAACCGCTGTATAGGTTTTTCCCGTTCCTGCAGGGCCGATTGCAAACACAATATCGTTTGTTTTCGCTTCAGCCACCATTCGCCGCTGCCCGTTTGTTTTAGCTCTTACGGTGTACTCCGATGATGTCACAATAATATCTTCATCACCCAGAGGCGTCGCTATCGGTCGGAGAGCAGGGGAGAGAGCAAGATTGATCAGCGTATTCAGGTCATTGTCAAGCACCTCCCCGTGCTTGTTGGCAAGCAGGATCATCTCGCTGAAAATCTGTTCAAGCAGAGCAACCTCTTCGCGACCACCCCGAAGAATTATCTGGGTGCCCCGCGCAGTGATCTGTATCTCTGAAAACTCATTTTTGATTTTTTTCAGCAGAGAGTCGTAAGGGCCAAAAATAATGACAGGTTCAATGCCCTGTATATTGATTATTTTTTCTGTAGTCAAAATAGGGAGGGTTATGCATTATTAAGGAACGCGCAAAATATCGAGATAGGGATTGGATGATGAGAGAAAGTACTGCACATACTCTTTTATGCCGTCCTCAAGTGACGTGAATGCGTCGCTGAAGCCTGCTGAACGAAGTTTTGTGATATCCGCACAGGTATAATACTGGTATTTGTCACGCAAGCTCTCCGGCATGGGTATGTACTTCAGGGAAGGTTCGCATTCTAAAGCGGAAAAGGTTGCCTTTGCAAGGTCTTTAAAGCTTCGTGCTGTTCCAGTACCGACATTGAAGAGTCCCGCAACTGACGGGTTTTCAAGCATCCATGCCATTATTCGTGTACAGTCTCTGACGTAGATAAAATCCCTTAACTGTTCACCATTAAGATAGTCGTCTCTATGCGACTCAAACAGATTCAACGATCCTTTTTCAAGTATCTGGTGAAACGCTTTATAGACCACGCTGCTCATATCCCCTTTGTGGTACTCATTTGGCCCGTAGACATTGAAGAATTTCAGGCCGGCAGCCCTCTTCAGAATCTGGTGCTTCAAAGCCCAGCGGTCAAAAAGATGCTTTGAGTATCCGTACATATTCAGTGGGCGAAGTACATCAAGCCCCTCGATATCATCACAGTATCCATTGGATCCGTCACCGTACGTTGCCGCGCTCGACGCATAAATAAGCCGTACATCATGCGATATGCAGAACGTTGCAATGGCTTTGGAGTATCCGAAATTATTGGTCATCAGGTGGTCTGCATCAGTTTCCGTTGTTGAACTGTTCGCACCCATATGCACGATGGCCGATATACCCTTCAGGGCATGTCGCTCAAGAAGATCAGGAAAAAGATCCTTTGAGATAAAATCTGTAAAATGAAGACCTGAAAGATTGCGCCATTTTTCAGTAGTTGTCGAGCCCAGATCGTCAACAATGATGATATCCTCTTCACCTTTACGGTTGAGCTCCCAAAGCATGGCACTTCCTATAAATCCAGCTCCGCCGGTGATAATGATCATATTGAAAAAGGTATAGGTTAATCCAGGTAAACCGAATATAAAGAGGCGGGTATTAAAACAAAAGGCCGCTTGTGATTTAAGCGGCCTTTAAGGGAAAAGAGGTCAGGCTGAGGCTTGAAGCAAACCATCATTAGCCAGAAGCTTTCTGCCCCAGTAAAGCCACAATCTCACGGTATCAACCGGTTTGCCTACAATGGCCGATATCTGGCTATGTTTAAGTCCTGATATTTCGTTCAACAAAACTGAAAGTTTTATATCAGCCGCCCACTGCCTGAGCGATTCAAGAAGCTCATGATGACATGTACACGTTTTCCTGTTTGTACAGAAATCGGCGTATTGCCCAAACTGATCGACATAGCACCTTCTGAATGTTTTAAGCAGATCAGACTCCCTTGTTCTCGTGTTGGCATAAAGATAGGTTTTGTTGACAAGGTCATGAGATATACTTTCGCTGCCGGTCATCCAATAGGCAAGACTGTAAATATTATCAAGAAGATCAAGAGGTGTCTTTGTAATCGGTGTCATAATTTCTCCTTTATAATGGATAAATTCTGTCTTGTTTTAATTTATAAAAAAATTGAGGATTGTCCAGATTTTTTTCAAGAATTCTATGAAAAAGATGTTTTTTTAAACATGTTCAGTGTCATTACAGGCTTATCATTCCGGTGTAAAGAGTTACAGCAACAAATACAGGTGCAATATGCAAAGAGATATCAGGCGTCTTCTCAATCCGGCATTACAGAATATTGCCACATACAAGGTTGAAGGCGGACAGCAGGCCGAAATAAAACTGAACCAGAATGAAAGCCCGTTCGACATACCGATGTGGCTCAAAGAAGAGATTATCAGTGAGTTTATCAAAGAGCCTTGGAACCGCTATCCCGATATTCTGCCATATAGAGGCATGAAAGCGTACGCGGATTTTCTAGGTATTTCACCCGATTCGGTGATGATGAGCAACGGCTCGAATGAGATGCTCTATACCATATTTCTTGCATGCCTTGGGCCAGGCCGCAAAGTGCTGATTCCCGACCCGTCATTTTCGCTCTACGAAAAAATAGCGCTGCTTCTGCAGTCGCGTATTGTAACGGTTCCCATGCTTCCCGGTCTCGATTTTGATACCGATGCCATTCTCCGTGCAGCGCAAGATGAGCAGGTTGATTTTATAGTTCTTTCAACGCCCAACAACCCCACCGGCAAATCCCTCTCTTTTGATGAAGTTCGTCTGATTGCCGAATCCTGCAATGCCATTGTTCTAGTTGACGAAGCGTACATTGAATTTTCCCGGCAGCGCTCTGTTCTTGAACTCATTGATGGACTCCCCAATCTTGTCGTCCTTCGAACCATGTCCAAAGCGCTTGCGCTTGCCGGTATCCGGATTGGGTTTGCAATTGCAAATCCCTTGCTCATGGCTGAACTTGCCAAACCGAAAATTCCGTTTGCCTCCAGCAGGCTTGCCGAAATAACATTAACCCGGGTGCTGGCAAATTACTCTCTTGTTAATGATGCCGTGTCATTCATTCTTCACGAACGGGATAAACTCTACAATGAGCTTCTCACCATTAAGGGGGTTGAGCCCTATCTCAGTGATACCAATTTTTTGATTATCAAAATCAACGAAGCCGGTTCGGTTTTCAGGAACCTTCAGAGTGAAGGTATTCTGGTGAGAAATGTCTCCGGTTACAAGCTTATGGACAACTGCCTGCGATTCAATGTCGGCCTCGTCGAAGAAAACCGCCGTCTCATCGAAAAACTCCGCTCCATTTAGTATGCACGGGTTCAGAAAGCTGCAAGGCTCCGAAATGAATCGGATGACTACGGAACAATATGCCGGAGCGTCGAAGCACCCCATTACACTGATGCTGCACAATGTTCGCAGCATGTGGAATGTTGGCTCAATGTTTCGCACGGCAGATGCTGCCGGCATAGAAAAAATTGTTCTGTCAGGCTATACGGCGACGCCTCCGCGAAAAGAGATCGAAAAAACCGCGCTCGGCGCTCAGGAAACCGTTTCGTGGGAGTATCATGCCGATCCGCTTGAGGCGCTTTCAGGCTTGAAAAAAGAGGGCGTTCGAATCTTTGGACTTGAAATAACTGAAGGGAGCCAGCCTTATACAGCGTTGGACCCTGTTTATTTCCCGCTCTGTCTTGTCGTAGGCAACGAAGTTGAAGGTCTCGAAAACGAAGTGCTGGCCCTGTGCGATCAGGTGCTTGAAATTCCGCAGTATGGCACCAAACACTCTCTCAATGTAGCTGTTGCAGCCGGTATTGCCTTGTTTGAGATGGTTAGAGTTTTCAGGAAAGGTGCGTAACTTTTTGTTTTTTCCTATGGTTTTGTTTACTTATAAACTTAAATGTTTATAACTGGGGTTTTCCATGCTTCATTACAAGACATACGAGTTGGATGACACCAGTGCTCCTTGGGTCGTTTTTGTTCACGGCGCTGGCGGCAGTTCCTCAATATGGTTTTTGCAGATCAAGGAGTTCATCCGCCATTTCAATATCCTGCTTGTTGATTTGAGAGGTCATGGCAAGTCAAAAGGCATAGTGCCCCACAAGGAAGATCGCAACTACGACTTTGAAGATATTACCCGTGATATCATCGAAGTGCTCGACTCCCTCAATATACGCAAAGCCCACTTCATCGGCATTTCACTTGGAACCATCCTTATTCGCAACCTCAGCGAAATTGCGCCAGAGAGGGTCAGTTCAATGGTCATGGGCGGTGCTATTATAAGGCTTAACATCAGGGCAAAGGTTCTTGTTGCCCTTGGAAACATGTTCAAGAGGTTTGTTCCCTACATGTGGCTGTACAGTTTTTTTGCCTGGATTATCATGCCAAGTGAGCGGCATAAAAAATCGAGGCTACTCTTTGTAAACGAAGCAAAAAAAGTCGCACAGAAAGAGTTCATGCGCTGGTTCCGTCTCACCTATGAGCTGACCCCGCTGTTAAAATACTTTGAAGAAAAAGATACGGCAATTCCGACTCTCTACCTTATGGGTGAAGAAGACCACATGTTTTTGCCCGCTGTCCGCTATATCATTACACGCCATACCAACTCCTGGCTGGAGGTAATCGACAATTCCGGTCATGTCTGCAATGTTGATCAACCCAGAGAGTTCAATGCCCGCGCTATTACCTTTTTGAAAAAGATGTCAGCTGCCGAATTGACAGGTAAGCCACCGTTGAAGTTTGCTGCCTGCTAAAGAGCGGGCTTGTTGTAGTTGTTCATGGCGTGCTCAATGCCGTTTAAGGCAAAATCAAGAGCAGCATCTGCACAGACAGGGAGTATTTTATTCATCACCACTCTCTCAGCCTCGCTGAATTTTCCGAGTACAAACGAAGAAAAAGAGCTCAACGGCTGTTCCTCAAGCCTGATACCGATTCTCATCCGTGCAAACTCATCGCTTCCAAGACATTCAATAATGTGCTTCAATCCATTCTGCCCGCCGGCGGACCCTTTAGCACGTAGTCGTATGGTCCCGGAAGGGAGGTTGAGGTCATCGCATACGACCAGAATATCCTTACGCTCAATTTTATAGAAATTCATGGCAGTCACAACCGCATGACCCGAGAGGTTCATATAGGTCATCGGTTTAAGAAGGATGACAGATTCCTTTCTATGGGTCAGCTTCGCACTGAGATATTTTCCTTTTCCTCTGCTGAATCCTGCGCCGAAAGAGGCGGCGATTGTTTCCACAACATCAAAGCCGATGTTGTGTCGTGTACCGGCATACTGTGAATCCGGATTCCCAAGACCTGCAATAAGTTTCATACCACAATCACTGTATCCGGGGCACTGAACCGGCGTTTATTCATAAGAGCACAAAGGACAATCGGCATGAATATAGTAGAGCTGAAGCAAAATCAGTAAAAAAAATATCCATGTCGAACCTTAAGGTGAAACGGGCGGCGGCAGGTTTGCCGATAGAGCTGAAACACGTAAGAAGTTCTACAAAAAGGTATTGAGAATCCTGAAAAAAAGTTGCAAATTATAGCTTCCTGTTCTAATCAGGGTCGTTCCTTCTTATAAATGTAGCTGTCAACATTTTTTTCTTGAGTCAAGAAAAACAGTGAAAAAAAAAGCAATGAAAAAATCGTTAAAAGTAACATGGTTAGCCAGAACTGCTGCAGTTCTCGGAGGCCTTGGTATTGTGTTGCAGGCGCCAAATGCGCTGGCAAGCGAGGCCGATCTGAAGTTGCCTGATTTACACTCCGTGCCATTCCTGGGTGGAATACCCGGTGACACGCTTCTTTTGTGGGGCCTTGCCGTATGCCTCTTCGGTATGATCTTCGGTATCATACAGTATGTCGGCATTCGCAAGCTTCCTGTTCACAGTGCCATGCGCGAGATCAGCGAACTGATCTATGCAACCTGCAAAACCTACCTGGTAACTCAAGGTAAATTTATCCTTGTGCTCTGGGTTCTTATCGGAGCAATAATCGTAGCCTATTTCGGCTGGCTTCGACACCTTGAAGCGATTAAGGTTATTTCCATTCTTGTCGCCAGTCTTATCGGTATTCTCGGCAGCTATATCGTTGCCTGGTTCGGTATGAGGATCAACACCTTTGCCAACTCAAGGACTGCATTCGCAAGCCTCGGCGGAAAACCATTCCCAACCTATGCCATTCCCCTCAGAGCCGGTATGAGTATCGGTATGCTGCTCATCAGCATCGAACTCTTTGTTATGCTCTGCATCCTTCTTTTTGTACCTCGCGACTTTGCCGGACCCTGTTTTATCGGATTCGCCATCGGTGAATCTCTCGGGGCTTCAGTGCTTCGTATAGCCGGCGGTATCTTTACAAAGATAGCCGACATCGGTTCCGATCTTATGAAGATCGTTTTCAAAATCAAGGAAGATGATGCCCGTAATCCCGGCGTTATTGCCGACTGTGCAGGCGACAATGCAGGAGACTCAGTTGGTCCTACCGCTGACGGCTTTGAAACCTACGGTGTTACCGGCGTAGCCCTGATCTCCTTTATCCTGCTTGCCATCAAGGCGCCTGAAGTGCAGATCATGCTGCTTGTCTGGATCTTCGCCATGCGTCTTGTGATGATTCTTGCCAGCGCGTTCTCCTACTGGGCCAATGCTGCCTTTGCCAAAATGCAGTACAGCAATGCTGATGAGATGAACTTCGAGAAGCCTCTGATCACTCTTGTCTGGCTCACCTCGATTGTTTCAATCATTCTTACCTACATAGCCTCCTACTACCTTATCAGCAAACTCGGCGATGGTACCATGTGGTGGAAGCTTGCTTCAATCATTACCTGCGGAACGATTGCCGGCGCACTTATCCCTGAGCTGGTGAACCGGTTCACCTCCACAGAGTGTGCCCATGTTCGTAACGTCGTGCAATGCTCCAAAGAGGGAGGCGCAGCCCTGAACATTCTTTCAGGTCTTGTTGCCGGTAATTTCAGCGCATACTGGATGGGCCTGGCCATTGTTGGTTTGATGGGAGCAGCCTACGGCCTCAGTACTCTTGGCATAGCCACTCTTGGGTTGACTCCTGAGCTGATTGCTTCGCAAGGACTTCTTACTGTCGGCCTTGCTAAGGTGATCATGCTTGCACCTTCAGTCTTTGCTTTCGGTCTTGTTGCTTTCGGATTTCTCAGTATGGGTCCTGTTACCATTGCTGTGGACTCCTATGGTCCGGTTACTGACAACGCACAGTCTGTTTACGAGCTCTCGCTCATCGAAACAATTCCGAATATCAAGAGTGAAATTCAGAAGGAGTTTGGTTTCCAGCCCGACTTTAACAATGCCAAACGGTACCTCGAAGCAAACGACGGCGCAGGCAACACCTTCAAGGCAACGGCAAAACCGGTGCTTATCGGTACCGCCGTGGTGGGATCGACGACTATGATCTTCTCGATCATTATGATTCTGACCAATGGTCTAGCCGATGTTTCGTCAATTGCTAAACTGTCTATTCTGTCGCCTCCGTTCCTCCTTGGCCTCATGATGGGCGGTGCAATCATCTACTGGTTCACCGGCGCATCAATGAATGCCGTCACCACTGGAGCATACTACGCAGTGGAATTCATCAAGAATAACATCAAGCTTGACAGTTCCATTGAAAAGGCCTCGATCGAGGATAGCAAGAAGGTTGTTGAAATCTGTACAAAGTTTGCACAGAAAGGAATGATCAACCTCTTTCTTACCGTATTCTTTACGACACTGGCTTTCGCCTGTCTCGATTCATTCTTCTTCATCGGCTACCTGATCTCCATTGCGCTTTTCGGTCTCTACCAGGCCATCTTTATGGCCAATGCCGGTGGCGCCTGGGATAACGCCAAAAAGATTGTTGAAACCGAACTCAATGCCAAGGGCACTCCGCTTCATGATGCCTCCATTGTCGGTGATACGGTCGGCGACCCATTCAAGGACACCTCTTCGGTTGCCCTCAACCCGATCATCAAGTTCACCACCCTGTTTGGGCTTCTTGCAATCGAACTGGCCATTGAACTTCCTGCTCAGCTCGCGCTCTCTCTGGCAGGAATCTTCTTTTTGCTCTCGCTGGTTTTTGTACACCGCTCCTTCTTCTCCATGAGAATCAAGGTCGACGAACACTAACCCGCTCTCTACGGGCAGGCCTCTGTGCCTGCCCCTCTTTTTATTGCACCCCTGCCACACCATTCGCAACAATCCGGGATTATCACATTGTACGTGCAGCCCCTGTATATGCTGCCCATTTGCGTATATTGAAACAAATATCCTCCAGATCGTTATTACAACAATGGACACCCGTGAAACTTATCAGAATACATAAAGGAGATATTGTCGATTTCTATTCCGCCGATATCGTAACCGAACTCTTGCTGCCATTTGCTGAAAATGGTGTTTCCGCAGGCTTTCCTTCCCCCGCTGACGATGTCATGGAACTCGGCCTCGATCTCAACAAAGCCCTCATTCCGCATCCAGCCGCTACCTTTTATGCCAGAGTAAAAGGCAGCTCCATGATTGACGCCGGCATCTCAGAAGGTGATATTCTGGTTATCGACAAGTCACTCGATCCAAAAGACGGGGATATAGCCATCTGTTTTATCGATGGCGAGTTTACCGTCAAGCGGATTTCATGTCAGGACACAGGGCTGTTACTCATGCCGGCTAACGAAAAATTCCAGCCTATCCGTATTACCGAAGAGAACGACTTTCTGGTGTGGGGTATAGTGACCTACATCATTCACAAAGCAAGGTAACCGGATATAAAGCTATGTTTGCTCTCGTTGACTGCAACAACTTTTATGTCTCCTGCGAGCGGGCTTTTAATCCTGCATTGCGGAACCGCCCGGTTGTGGTGCTCTCCAACAACGATGGTTGTTTTATAGCACGATCCAATGAGGCCAAGGCAATCGGACTCGGCATGGGCGCGCCGGCATTTAAAAGCAGGGAACTGCTCCGCCGCTGCAATGTGGCAGTCTACTCGGCCAACTTTTCTCTCTATGGCGATATGTCCGCCAGAGTGATGAAAACCCTCGCAGAGTTTGCGCCCGAACTTGAAATATACTCTATTGACGAATGCTTTCTCGACTTCAGCGGATTTGGCCGCTTTAATCTTGCCGAATATGCAGAAGAGATCCGGAAAACAGTTCAGCGGAACACCGGCATTCCTGTCAGTATTGGTATCGGCTCCACTAAAACTCTTGCCAAGGCAGCAAACCGCATGGCAAAGAAAAATCCTGCTCTTCGGGGCATCTCCATTCTTGCATCGCAGCCGGAAGCCAACACGGCACTTCACTCCATGGATGTCGAGGATATCTGGGGAATCGGCCGCCGGTACAGTGAACTGCTGCACCACAACAACATTCATACCGCGTATGACTTCGCCGTAGCCCCGTCCCCATGGGTACGTAAACACCTGCACATTACAGGGTCAAGAGTTCAGGAAGAGCTGAACGGCCGCTCCTGTCTCTCACTCGAACTGGTAAGGCCTCCCAAACAAACCATCTGCACATCACGCTCTTTCGGCTCATCGGTCACAACAGCTGAAGAACTTCAGCATGCCGTTGCGCATTTCGCCTCCAGATGCGCTCTCAAGCTTCGCCGTGAAGGCTCCAAGGCATCACTGCTTACCGTCTTCGCCTCTACCAGCCCGTTTGCCGCAAAAGAAAAGCGCTGTTGGAGTACGAAGACATTATCAATTCCGAAGGCTTCAAATGATACCCTGCTTCTGCTTAAGGTTGCCCGTCTTGCACTCGACTCTTTCTATAGATCAGGGTATGAATACAAAAAAGCAGGCGTGATTGTCGCAGGTATTGTCCCTGCCGTCGGAGCGGAACAGACCGCACTTTCTCTTTTCGATACTGATCCTTACCGGGAACAGCATGA
The DNA here is from genome assembly GCA_037143555.1 of Chlorobiaceae bacterium. Classification (GTDB taxonomy): domain Bacteria; phylum Bacteroidota; class Chlorobiia; order Chlorobiales; family Chlorobiaceae; genus Chlorobium. The sequence goes on along the minus strand of JBAWYL010000003.1, from coordinate 80,871 downwards.
CCGAACCGATCTCCTTATGGAGGCGTTTGATGCTGTTAACTCACGCTACGGTGCCGGAACGCTCAGGATCGCTTCTGATACCTCATCTGGCTGGAAACAGCGCCAGGAAAAACTTTCTCCCCGTTATACTACCCGCTGGAGTGATATTATCGAAGTAAGGGTATAATAAAAGAGTTTTATATCTTTATTTAAAAAAAGCAGTTTCAAAATTCCAGAGCAAACGGAGAAGAGTATGGATCAATTCATGCAGGCTGCCATCGCAGAGGCAGAGAAAGGGCTTGCCGAAGGAGGCATTCCTATCGGCTCAGTGCTTGTCCATCAGGGCAGGATTATAGGCCGGGGGCATAATCGTCGGGTTCAGAACGGCAGTGCAATCCGTCACGCCGAAATGGATGCCCTGGAAAATGCAGGACGACAATCGGCTGCGCTCTATCGGGAATCAGTGTTGTATACGACCTTGTCACCCTGTCCAATGTGCAGCGGTGCCATTGTTCTGTACGGAATACCAAAAGTGGTGATCGGTGAAAACCAGACATTCAAGGGTGAAGAGGATTGGCTCACATCTCGGGGAGTTTCATTAGAAATTCTTCACGATAAACACTGCATCACCATAATGACCGGTTTTATTGCAGAAAAACCCTCCTTGTGGAACGAGGATATCGGACTGCCAGCCTGAAAAACTTGACCGGTGCTGAGTTTCCCCCATAACGCCCGATTTTCAGCAGTTCTATTCTCTTTTTTTTATCGAAACTATTCATATTCCGGGAATTTATCGTAATATATGTGTGTTATGTATTTGCGTTCTCTTCGTTATATAAAAACACTGTATTTAAACGATAACATAAACCGGAACTACTATCATGGCACTGACACTGTTTAAAAAGGATCCCTTGAAACTCTTTGAAGACGTTTTAAATGACAATGTGTCACCATTCTTTTCTTCCCTGGTTGCGCCATCCTTCAAAGTCGATATCAGCGAGGACGACACGGCCATTTTCATCGAGGCCGACATGCCGGGAATAAAAAAAGAGGATATCAAGGTCTCCATTGAAGATAATGTGCTCTCTATCAGCACCGAAAGAACCAGGAAGGAGGAGGAAAAGAAAAAAGGATATCACCGCATTGAGCGTTCATGGGGAAGTCTTAGCAGAAGCTTCACTGTAGGAGACAATGTTGATGCAGGCAAAATTGATGCCGCCTACGATAACGGCGTACTTAAAATCAAGGTGCCTAAAATCGAGCCAAAACCAAAAACAGGAAAGGAAATTACTGTAAAGTGATAAAATGGGGTCTTTTTAAAAAGATTTCCCTGAAAACTGATAATCATGGCCCAAAGAACATCAGCAAATGACCAACCGGACATTAAAAAAACAAAAAAAATCAGGAGAAGAGATGAAAACGATGAGGCCTTTCTTGAGAAGCTTGTTTATTCCCGGATTCCTTTTTATTGGAGCGTGCTGTGGAGAGAAAGCTGTTGTTGAAGCACCAAAACCACCGCCGCCACCGCCACCGGCCGTATCATCTTCTCTTGGCGATATATTTTTTGATTTTGACAAATCAGAGCTCCGCGCTGATGCCCGCGATCAGCTGCTCACCAATTACCATTGGTTAGAAGAAAATCAATCGAGAAAAGTGACTATCGAGGGTCACTGTGACGAAAGAGGTACCAATGAGTATAACATGGCTCTTGGAGAGCGCCGGGCCACCAGTGCCAAAGATTACATCGTTAATCTTGGAGCAGCACCCGGTCGTATCAATACGGTCAGTTATGGCGAAGAGAGACCTTTTGCCACAGGACATGACGAAGAATCATGGGCTCAGAACAGAAGGGATCACTTCGTTGCCCAATAGTACTATTCCGCTGTAAAAAAAAATCAAGGGGCAGACACCATATCTCATGTTTGCCCCTTTTTGCCGACTCAGCCGAAATGCTCTTATCGGACTTACCTGTTCTACTACACGCTTATTAATTATAAACCCTAATTATCAAAGATGTTAATTATGAAAAAATTTATTACAGCATGTGGACTTTTTCTATCGCTTATTATTTTCAATACCAATCCATGTGAAGCAAAACTCTATGTCGAGATTCGTGACCATATCTGGTATGATGCTGAAACAAACTCCTTTAAACCATCAAGCAGGGGGTGGGGTCAGATAATTCGCATCTTCAACAGTAATGCAGTAAAGAAAACCTATTCATCCAGAAAAACCATAACAAGGGAGTTGACATTAAATATAAATGACGCCTCTGATCTTTTATTCTTGACGGTCACACCCAAAAATCAAAATGAACATGCTCTAAATAAAGTGATTAAAGTCAATAAAATGACTCTAAGTAAAGAAATAGCGAAATATAACTTAGGCGTAAACTCAGAGATCAAAATTCCCGAACAGCTCGCAAAAGTCGAAGCGGACAACAAAGATCAGATAAAAATATCCATAAAATTCACCCACCCCGACAAACACGATTAGGGGACGACATTCATAACGTACAGTTGCCACCAAACCAGCCGACAATTTTACCTGGCGCCCTTGGCAAAACTCAGTTTTTTAAGTCGAAGCGAATTGCTGACAACCGAAACACTGCTGCCGGCCATCGCGAGTCCTGAAAAGACCGGGTTAAGAACGATACCCCAAAATGGGTAGAAAGCTCCGGCGGCAAGAGGAATGCCGATGATGTTATAAATAAACGCCCAGAAAAGGTTCTGGCGGATCACCCTCATGGTGGCACGTGAAAGGGTGATGGCCTGGGCGACCTTATTGATATCACCCTTTAGCAGGGTAATACCCGCTGTCTCCATGGCAACATCAGTCCCTGTCGCCATAGCAATCCCCACATCAGCCTGAGCGAGAGCCGGAGCGTCGTTGATCCCGTCCCCCGCCATGGCAACCTTTTTCCCTTTGGCCTGAAGTTCCTTGATCTTGTCAGCCTTCTCCTGAGGCATCACTTCAGAGATCACCTCGTCAATACCAACCTGTTGAGCTATAAAGTCAGCTGCTGAACGGTTATCTCCGGTCAGCATGATGACCTTGAGCCCTTTCTGGTGAAGTGCTTCTACAGCTCTCTTTGCATCTTCTTTGACGGTATCGCTCAAAGCAATCAACCCGATGCATGTACCGTTTTTCTCAATAATAACGACACTCTTTCCCTCTCTCTGCAGCCGTTCGACTTCAGTCATGGTCTTTTCAGCCTCATCAGGTTTGCGTACCATTACGGTAATAGTGTCAATCACCGCCGACACTCCTACGCCCTCCAGTGATTCAAACGAGCTGATCCCGCTTAAGGAGAGCCCCTCCTGTTTTGCTGCATCAGCAATTGCCTGCGCAAGAGGGTGTTCCGACCGGCTTTCAACACTGGCGGCCAATTGCAGAAGGGAAGTGCGGCTGCTCTCCTTTTCAAGAGTAATGATATCAGAAACCTGCGGACTTCCCGTAGTAAGCGTACCTGTTTTGTCAAACACTACAGTATCAACGCTGCTCAGTTTTTCAAGACTTTCCGCATTGCGGATAAGGATGCCATACTCAGCCCCTTTTCCGATACCGACAATGATCGCTGTAGGTGTTGCCAGGCCGAGTGCACATGGACAGGCGATAACTAAAATGCCGATAAGACCGGATATGGCGAAAGAGAGGGCAGCAGAAAATCCGATCAGAAATGACCCGAGACTCAGCCAGATAACAAACGTAGCCAGCGCAAGAATCAGCACAACAGGAACAAAGACTCCCGCAATGTTATCAGCCATGTTCTGAATAGGCGCTTTTGATCCCTGGGCATCTTCAACCATCCGTATAATGCGGGCCAGCAGCGTGTCTGAAGCAACGGTTGAAGCGGTGAACGTAAACGATCCCTGTTTGTTGATGGTCCCCCCTATCACTTGATCGCCGGCCTTTTTATCGACAGGTATCGACTCGCCGGTCACCATCGATTCATCAATGGACGAGTACCCTTCAGTCATAATGCCGTCAACAGGAATCTTACCCCCAGGCTTTACAATAACAGCATCGCCGGTTTTAACCTGATCCACCGCAATCTCAACCTCTTTACCCTCTCTTATGACAAGGGCAGACTTTGCCTGAAGGCCAATCAGTTTTTCAATAGCCTCACCGGTCTTCATCTTTGAACGGGCCTCAAGATATTTTCCCAGCAGAACAAAGCCGATCACCACAATGGTCACATCGAAGTAGGTGTAGTCCGGTAATCGCAGGATTCGCCCTGCCGAAGGAATCAGCGTAACAATAGCGCTGTAAACATAAGCCGTCAGTGTTCCGATACCGATCAGCGTATCCATACTCGCAGCGCCGTTTTTCAGGTACATTGTTACGCCGTGCAGAAATGGAGCACCAATCCAAAAAACCATATACGTAGCAATGACCATGGAGATAATGTTCAATAACTCCATAGGAATCGGCAGCTTCGGAATAAAGAGAAAAAACATCGATCCGGTATCCCACATCATAAGGATAAACATCACCAAAGCTGCCGGTAAAGCAAACCGCACCTTGGCCAGTTGCGTCTGAAGCTCTTTCTGCTTTTCCTCTTTTAAAAGGAGGGCATTGCCCCTCTCCAGTGTTGGTTCCGCAGCGAACGTAAAGCCGTATTTGCTGATAATATCATTGACCGCTTCCACCGACAACGCATTGTTATCAAATTCAAGCCTGGCCTTCTCAGTCGCAAGATTGACATTGACCTCTCTAACCCCATCAACCTTAGACAGCTTTTTGCTGATGATAGCCGCACAGCTCGCACAATGCATCCCCTTAACAGAGTAAGTCCTCGTCGTCATAGGTGCTTATTTGTATCTCTCTGAATAAGTCTTCTTCCTCTCTTCCACTCAGAACTCAGCACTATTTTTCACTTCACATTAATCACTCCCTGGTTCACCCCCATAGCACAGGTTATCTTATAAGAACCCGGATGTAAAGGCGTAAATTCCATGACTATCTTTTTCCCTTTGATGATCGGTTCGGGCTTGTCCCACAACCCAGGAACCATAATGGTATTCATGCATCCGGTAGCAGTATCCAGAGGCTGCACTTCAAGACGAACCCGCTCACCCGTTTTTACAGTAAACGTATTCGGTGCAATTTTTTTGCTGTTCGAATAGAGAATTGTAAATGTTTTTACACTGCTGTTTTGAGCCTGTCCCTGAGCGTCTTTGGTGGCGGCAGCAGATGCTGTCGGGCTTGCAAAGGTACACAGTGCTATAATGACGAATGGTATTTGTTTCATGGCAGATGATTATTATAGATTATGCGGCTGTCAACACGTCTTGATGCTTCATGCCCGAATGCCGCAGACGCCCCTTTTTCAGATCCCGTGTCTTCATCATCACAAAAATGACCGGCGTCATAATAAGAACATGAATCGCCGAGGAAATCATTCCCCCGATCATCGGTGCGGCAATCGGTTTCATCACATCAGCCCCTGTTCCCGTCGACCACATGATAGGAATCAGTCCCAACAGAGCAACAGCAACAGTCATCAGTTTTGGACGCAGACGGAGTACCGCCCCTTCAAAAGTCGCATCATAAATATCCTGTTCGGTGCATGGTCCATTAAGCAGTTTCTTGTCCAGCGCCTCATGAAGGTAAATCACCATCACAACCCCGGTTTCCACAGCGATTCCGTACAGGGCAATAAACCCGACCCATACGGCAACAGAGAGGTTATAACCCAATGCCGACACCAGATAGACTCCGCCGACAAGGGCGAAGGGCACCGAAAGCATTACCATTGATGCCTCTATGGCTGAATGGAAGGTGAAAAAAAGCAGGATAAAGATAATCAGTATCCCAAGCGGAATAAGCACCTGAAGCCGCGCTTTGGCACGAATCTGGTTCTCCCACTGTCCTGACCACGCCACGTAATAACCTGTCGGCAGCTTGAGCTTCTTTTCCAGCACCTCTTTTGCCTCTGTCACAAAGCTCCCCATGTCACGCCCGCGCACGTTAAGATACACCAGCGACCGCAAAAGCCCGCCCTCACTGTTGATCTCAGGTGCCCCGGTGGATATCTTCAGTGTTGTCACAAGCGAAAGAGGTATCTGCGCCCCCTCCATACCGCTTACCAGAATACGTCGGATCGAGTCAATAGTATCGCGGTAATCTCGCAGGTATCGGATGCGAATCGGAAAGCGATTGCGTCCTTCAACCGTAGTAGAGAGCATCTCACCGCCAAGGACCGTCTCAATAACATCCTGGATATCTCCCACATTAACCCCATACCGGGCAGCTGCCTGGCGGTCAATATCGATATCAAGATAGTTGCCCCCGGTAACCCGCTCGGCAACCACGTCTGCCGCCCCGTTGATCGGCTTGAGAATGGTTTCAGCCTGAATGGCAAGATCCTTAAGCACATTCAGCTCATTGCCGAAAATCTTCACTCCAAGGTCAGTGCGCACGCCGGTAGAGAGCATATTGATGCGATTGATAATCGGCTGTGTCCATCCGTTGCGTACCCCGATCTGCTGCAGCCTTGAGTCCAGTTCCGCCACAATGTCAGCCTTGGTCATCCCGGGGCGCCATTTGTCTTTCGGCTTCAGGATGATGATGCTTTCAAACATCGATACCGGAGCCGGATCCGTCGAGGTTTCAGCCCGCCCCACCTTACCCAGAACATGTTCAACCTCCGGGACACTCTTGATGATGGTGTCCTGCACCTGGATAATCCGTTTAGCCTCAGTGATAGAGACGTTCGGCAGAGTCACCGGCATATAGAGCAGCGAGCCTTCATCAAGCGGCGGCATAAACTCCGAACCGAGATTCATGAACAACGGCACCGCAATGGCGAGGGCCAGCAGGTTAAGAGCAATGGTCGTTTTCTTCCATTTCAGCACCCAGCGGATAACCGGCGAATAGAGTTTGATGAAAAAGGTAGAGACCGGATTTGAACTCTCCGGAGGCATCTTGCCGCGCATGAAAAAGAACATCAGCACCGGTACCAGCGTTATGGCAATAACGGCTGAACCCATCATCGAAAATGTTTTGGTAAACGCCAGTGGATGGAACAGTTTGCCCTCCTGCCCCTCCAGCATAAAGACTGGTACAAACGAGAGCACAATAATCCCGAGAGAGAAAAATATCGCCCGACCGACCTGCTTGGCCGATGTAATGATCACTTCAAGCCGCTTTATGGCTCTCTCCTCCGGCGGCAGCTCCGACAGGTGGCGATAGCAGTTCTCCACCATAATCACTCCCGCATCAACCAGTACGCCAATAGCAATAGCAATCCCCCCGAGCGACATGATGTTCGAGGTCACCCCCATCAGCTTCATGGTGATAAAAGCAATCAGCACGGATATCGGCAGCGTCAGCACAATCACCAGTGCACTTGGAAAATGGAGCAGAAAAACCAGAATCACCAGAGAGACCACAATTGACTCCTCCAGCAGGTTCTCCTTCAAGGTATCAATCGCTCGCGAAATGAGATCAGAACGGTCATAGGCGACCTTGATCCTTACCCCGGGAGGCAACCCCTTTTCCAGCTCCGTTATTTTTGTTTTTACCCTATCAATCACCTCTTTGGCATTTTCACCGTACCGCATTACCACGATTCCCCCCACCTTTTCCCCCTCACCGTTCATCTCCAGAAGGCCCCGCCGGATAGCGCCGCCAATCTGGACGGAACCAAGATTCTTCAGATAGACAGGAGTCCCGCGCATATCGGTTCCTACTGCAATATTCTCCAGATCAGCTTTGGATTTTACGTACCCGCTTCCTCTGATCAGATACTCCGCATCAGCCTGTTCAATCAGTCGCCCCCCGACATCCTTGTTGGAAGCCTTCACCGCATCCATCACCTTGCCCACCTTGATGTTATAGGCAAGCAGCTTGTTCGGGTCAAGGTCAATCTGGTACTCCCGCACAAACCCGCCGATTGAAGCTACTTCGGCCACACCCTGTACCGTGTTCAGCTGGTACCGTACAAACCAGTCCTGCAATGTTCTCAGCTGCTCCAGATCATACCCCTTTCCCTCAATAGTGTACCAGAAAACATGCCCCACGCCAGTGCCGTCCGGCCCAAGCGTAGGGACCACCCCCGACGGCAGCAGCGACGCCGCATAATTCAGTCGCTCAAGTACACGCGTTCTTGCCCAGTAAATATCAGCCTTGTCCTCAAAGATGACATAGATCATCGAAAAACCGAAAGCACTCGACGCCCGGACTGCACGTACCTTCGGCAGTCCCTGCAGGTTGACCGCAAGAGGGTAGGTGACCTGATCTTCAACCACCTTCGGCGATCGGCCGGGATAGTCGGTAAACACAATCACCTGATTGTCGGAAAGATCAGGAATGGCATCCACCGGCGTGTTATAGATCGACCATCCTCCAAAGGCAATGATCAAGCCAAACAACATCAGCACGACAACCCGGTTTCGTGCAGAATACTCTATGATCTTCTCTATCATTTCAGTTGTGATTCAGAGTCAATAAGGTATCCGCCGGAGGCAGCCACCTTCTCACCTGACCGCAGGCCGGAAAGAATCTGTACCTTATCCTCAGCCTGTTGACCAACCTGTACTGTCCGTGATTCAAACACTCCCGGTGAACTCTCCACCCACACAACCTGACGCTTCCCGGTATTCATGACCGCCGTAGCTGGAACAGCAATTGTCGGGGTAAGCGCCACCTTGATGATAGTGTTCACAAACATCTCCGGTTTCAGCTTCATTCCGGGGTTCGCCAGCTCAATCCTTGCTTTAACCGTTCTCGTCTTTGGGTCGAGAAAGGGATAAATAAACGCTATCCGGCCGGTTGAAGGCTTGTCCGGAAAAGACTGTGAGCGTACTTCCACCTGCTGACCGATATGAATACTGGAAACTTCATTCTCGTAAACCTCAACCTCAACCCATACAGTCGACAGGTCAGCGATGTTGAACAACACCTCGCCGGTATTGACGTACTGCCCCTGCTGTACCATTTTTTCAATTACAACTCCAGAAAACGGACTATAGATAGATATCCTGATATTTGGCTTGCCGCTTCTTTCCAGCTCAGCAATCTGGCCCTCCTTCACCCCGAAAAGCATCAACCGCTGTTTCGCCGAGGCAACCAGTTCATCGCCATTCCGTGAAATGGAACCTATCGGCGAACTCTTCAGCTCTTCCCGACTCTTGATAGCCAGCAGATACTCCTGCTCGGTAGCAACAAGATCAGGCGAGTATATCTCCGCAACCGGCTTCTCTTTGCTCACCATGGCCCCGACACTGTTGACGTTCAGCTTCTCCAGCCGCCCGGCAACCCATGCGGTAACCTTGGCCTGCCGCGACTGATTGTACTGCACGATGCCGCCAGCATTGATCTCCTTGCTCAACGTTTCCTCTTTTGCCTCAACCGTCGTAACATTGGCCATGACCCGCTGAGTCTGTGAAAGGGAAACGCGTTTAGAAGCACCGGTCAGCTGTTCCTCATCCGCCCTCTGAGCGACTCCCTTTGCGGCACTGTCAATCTTCTTGATCAGTTCCATACCGCATATCGGGCACACGCCAGGCTTCTCCTTGACAATAAAAGGATGCATCGAACAGGTGTAGAGCTGCTTGATTCCGCCAGCTGCCTTCCCTCCCTGTGTATTCTGCCATAAGAACCACCCTCCGCCGGCAACTATCGCCAGCAAAAGAATCACCAGAGGAACTGCAAATTTCTTGTTCAGTGCCATTGACTGCATGTTGAAATCGTTAATGGTCATGATGGGGAGTGTTCTCAGCCGATGAGGGTATTGACGATATATCACAACCCACTGTAGCTTCAAGGAGAGCCAGCTTCATCATATACTCCGCCTGCGATTCATAAAGTTCTCGCTCATAATTGAACAGGTTCATCCTGCTGTCAAGAAGCGTCAGAAAATCGACCTTGTTTACCCTGTAACTGATCAGGGCTGACTCCAGAGATTGTTTCGCCTGAGGGATAATACCCCCCTTGTAAAGCTCCACCAGTTGACGACGTCGCTCAAGCTGGGCAAGCGTTTCATTGATAGTATAGCTGATCGTATTCTTCAAGGCATTCAGCTCTTCAGTAGCCATGCTTGTCTCAAATTTTGATTCAGCCGCCATTGCCCTGCGCTTCTGCTGCTGGAAAGGCAGGTTGAACGAAAAGCCAAGGCTGAACATGTTGTACCCTGGATCCGTGCTCATCTCTGTAGTAACCGGTTCGCGGAACATATACTCGGCAGAGAGGTTGAAATCAGGATACGACTCTTTTTTTGCCAGACGATACGATGCCTGAGCTTTATTGACCAGACTCGCAAGACTTTTCACCTGAGGGCGATTATCCAGGGCGTATGCATTTAACTGTTCTTCCGTGAGTGTGACATAAGGGAGAGAGAAATCAGAAAAAGTCCCTACAGGAGTATGTCCGGGCCGATAGAGAAGGTAATTGAGGTTTGCCTCCAGGCTTTTTCGCTGCTGCTGCAGGTTAATCTGCATCTCCAGTATCTTTGACTTTTCAAGACCAGCCTTGTAGATATCCTGTTGCACTCCCTGACCGACAGAGTATTTCAACTCATTAACCGTCAGAAAATTAGAGAGGATCTTCAGATTTTTATCAATGACGCCGAGCACCTTGTTCACCGCCCAAAGCTGGTAATAACTCTCCTTCACCATTCGCGACAACTCAAGCTTCCGCTCTTCAAAAGCCCACCTGTAGGAATCAGCCTCAAGCATTGCCACCCGCTCCCTCAGAGCCCGCTTGCCCCAGAAGGGGAGTTGCTGTGATATGCCGACCACCTTTCCGGAATTTGGATCCTGGTTAAACACCCATGGTTCTTTGGCGAGCATATTCTGCAGTTTCATCATTACCATCGGGTCATCCAAAGCCCCGGCCTGCTTCGCCTTACTGGTAAACATCCCCCACCGCGACTCCGACGCTTTCAATTCAGGATTATTGGCAACAGCAGCAGCAACAAGCGCAGCAGCTTCTTCTGCAGGTACGGCAGGCTCTTTCGGCCAGACAGCAGCAGGCAAAAGAGACAACAGCATGATAAACACAACCACCAGCCCTCTTTTCATACCAATTCTCCCGTAGGGGCAGCCCCCCGTGCCTGCCCTTAACTTTTATTTTCTTCCCACAGCCCACAGCCCACAGCTATCTTTCCTAACTCAGCACTGTTACTCCGTCTTAAACTCCGAGGTAGTATGGAATTCAAGCTCCGGATAATCATCTTTGGCAATTTTCAGCATCCATTCACTTTCAGCAAAAAACACAGGATGATTCTCCTTGTCATGCGCAATTGCATTCCATTTGCGGCGTAAAAACTCTTCAAGCATCTCCTTGTTATTGCTGGTAATCCAGAATGCCTTATGGAAGCGCAAGGGAGTAAAATCACATTGCGCCCCATATTCGTGCTCCAGACGGAATTTGATAACATCAAACTGCAGCTCTCCGACAGTGCCGATGATTTTGCGAACCCCATGCTGAATAAACAGCTGGGCAACTCCCTCCTCGGTTAGCTGCCGGACACCTTTATCAAGCTGCTTAGCTTTCATCGGGTCCCGGTTTTCAAGCGCCTTGAAAATTTCGGGCGAAAAACTCGGTATTCCACGGAAATGAAGCAGTTCCCCCTCCGTAAGAGAGTCGCCTATTTTCAGAGAACCGTTGTCATACAGTCCAATTACATCTCCAGGCCACGCTTCATCAATCACACTCTTTTCATTGGCCATAAAATGTGTCGGGCTTGAAAACCGTATTTTTTTATGCAGTCTGGTGTGAAAATAAAATTTATTACGCTCAAACTTCCCGGAACAGATCCTGAAAAAAGCGGTACGGTCTCTATGGTTCGGATCAAGATTCGCATGAATTTTAAACACAAACCCGCTCATAGGCTCTTCCGAAGCTTTAACGATGCGCTCGGTGGCCTCACGTTCAATCGGGCTTGGGGCAATTGTGAGAAATGTTTCAAGCAGCTCCTTGACACCGAAATTGTTGATGGCACTTCCAAAAAAAACCGGAGCAACCTGCCCGTCCCTATAAACTTTATCATCAAAAGGATCATAAACCCCTTCAATCAGTGATACCGCTTCACGGAGCTTTTCACAGAAACTTTCAGGAATCCACTTTTCAAGCTCAGGGTCATAAGGATCTTTAACCTTGATAAGGCTGTCGCTGATACGGGTGGTATTGGCCTCAAAAAGGTTGAGCTCTTTTTTATAAAGATTGTAGACACCCTTGAATGTCTGTCCCTGACTGATCGGCCAGGTCAGTGGTCTGACCTTGATATGCAGTTTATTTTCAAGCTCATCAAGCAGTTCAAACGGGTTTCTTCCTTCACGGTCCATCTTGTTGATAAAGATGATAACCGGAGTATGACGCATCCGGCAAACCTCCATCAGCTTTTCCGTCTGCTCTTCCACACCTTTCACACAATCGACAACCAGAATAACACTATCCACTGCCGTCAGTGTCCGGTAAGTATCTTCCGCAAAATCCTTGTGACCGGGAGTGTCGAGTATATTCACCCGCTTGCCGGCATATTCGAACCCCATGACCGAAGTAGCCACTGAAATTCCGCGCTGCTTTTCGATTTCCATGAAATCACTTGTCGCAGTTTTACGGATCTTGTTGCTTTTTACAGCACCCGCAGTCTGAATTGCACCGCCGAAAAGCAAAAATTTTTCAGTAAGAGTAGTTTTGCCCGCATCAGGATGGCTGATGATTGCAAAAGTTTTCCGTTTCGCCGTTTCCTTAATTAAATCCATTATGATTAATGCTCTCTGTTCCCGGTGCAAAACACCAGCAGAGTGTTATAAAAAAAATACCCACTGCCCACTCATTCCTCTCAGAACTGATAAAACCCGCCAAAGATACAAAGAACCATACCTATTATAATAATCTCTCTTTAACAGATTGGTCACAAAAGCGGAATTCTGTATTTTTTCTGACCGCAAGTTTGAAAAAATCACTATAATATGCCCAGTATTTTAAACAATATAAGCACTCATCATATTATGAATTTTAACCCATGGCACGATGTTGAAATAGGAGAACATCAGCCGAATATCGTCAATGCCATTATTGAGATTTCAAAAGGCAGTAAAACAAAGTATGAGCTCGATAAAAAAACAGGAATGCTGAAGCTCGACCGTGTGCTCTTTTCCTCTATTTTTTATCCTGCCAATTACGGTTTTATTCCGAAAACGCTCGGAGACGATCACGATCCGCTTGATATTGTTGTCATTTCCCAGTGCGACATTGTCCCGATGTGCATGGTAAGAGCAAGGGTTATCGGTGTTATGCGCATGATCGATCACGGTGAAGGCGACGACAAGATTATAGCTGTAGCCGAAGACGATATCAGTTTGAGCAACATTCATAATATTGATCAGTTGCCTCCGTACTTCAATTCCGAACTGCAGCACTTTTTCGAAGAGTATAAATCACTCGAACAGAAAACCGTACTTGTCGAGGAGTTCCAGAACGCTGAAATTGCTCGCCAGAGCGTTTCGCATGCCATTGAAAACTACAAAAAGGTTTATGCCTGAACAGCGGCAGGCTGTATCGTGAACCGCATGGTATGTCATCATTAAAAAGGCGGACATTCTGACAGATGACCGCCTTTTTACTTGTTGTGACGGCTTGGTCTCCCCTTGATAGGTAATGTTTTAAAAAGGTCATGGGGATGAGGGAAAAATGTTGATTCATTATAGTCATAAAATAGCGATGAACTCTATAGGGTGAAGCTGATAAAATATTTCCCGTCTTGCATTATTACGTTAACATATTATGAATTTGTTACATAACTGTAATTTTATTGCAGGAATCAGCTATTGCTTATCGCTTGTACTGATGTCAAGGTATAGTTCTTTTGTTGTGTTGATAAGGTGTTGACAACTCGGTTGCGAATGTTTATGTGTGTTCATGGAAGTCTGTTTTTTTGCTTCGTCCTGTGAAATGCTTGAAAAGTCATATATTAGCCGATACAAACAATAATGCCTGGTTTAATCTCTCTACTCTTATGATATCATTACACCTTGAGGAGCTCACAAAAAGAGGGAAGGCAATAAAACTTGTGATCTCTGACAATGACGGTGTTTTTACCGATAACGGCGTTTATTATTCCGCACAGGGAGAGGAGATGAAACGCTATTCCATCAGGGATGGAATGGGTGTTGAGCGTTTGAGAAATATTGGTATAGAGACCTGCATCATGACCGGCGAGAACTCTCCAAGTATTAAGAAACGGGCTGAGAAGCTCGCAATGAAAAGGCTCTATCTTGGAGTTAAGGACAAGTTTTCAATTCTTGACGCCGTTCTTGCTGAAACGGGGCTTCAAAAGCATGAGCTCGCCTATATTGGCGACGACGTCAACGACGTAGAAATTATGAACGAAATCGCCCGTGAGGGATTGACAGCAAGCCCTCGCGATGCAACAGATTTTGTACGGCCCTGCAGCCACTATCAATGTCATGCGGATGGCGGGTATGGAGCATTCAGGGATTTTGCCGAATGGCTCATAAGCTTGAGAGCCTCCTGAACAGCCCTCTATTTAGGAGCCAATGTTACAGTTTTATGTAAAGAGAGATATTTATTCAACAAGAGCGATCCGGGCAATCCGATTAAACAGGAGTGTTCTGCTCGTTATATCCAATGTACAGGTATGGCTGATGTTACCATAGGAAACAGACTGGTAGGGGATAATCATCCCGTTTTTATTATCGCAGAAATCGGCATCAATCATAACGGCTCGATGGAGGTTGCAAAAAAACTTATCGAAGGCGCTGCCCATGCCGGATGTGATGCCGTAAAATTTCAGAAGCGCACCCCGGAACTTTGTGTCCCGAAGGACCAGCGCGATATCGAGCGTGATACCCCATGGGGACGCATGAAGTATATCGATTACCGTTACAAGGTAGAGTTTGGCCGCGACGAATACCTCGAAATAGACCGCTACAGCAAAGAACAGGGAATTTTATGGTTCGCCTCCTGCTGGGATGAGGAATCGGTTGATTTTATGGAGCAGTTTAATCCTCCATGTTACAAAGGTGCATCGGCATCGCTCACCGATCTTCCACTGCTGAAGAAAACAGCCGGAACCGGAAGGCCGCTTATTATTTCAACAGGTATGTCAACAATGGAAGAGGTTGAGTCAACCATTCAAGAGCTTGGAACCGAAAACCTTCTCCTGGCCCATACCAACTCAACCTACCCCTCTCCGATTGAAGAACTTAACCTTCGGATGATCACAACATACAAAACCCTTTATCCCGACGTGCCGGTAGGATATTCAGGTCATGAAGTAGGCCTTTCCACAACATGGGCCGCTGTTGCACTTGGAGCAACATTCGTTGAACGCCATGTTACGCTTGACCGCGCCATGTGGGGTTCCGATCAGGCAGCATCGGTTGAACTGTCAGGCATGGCCCGGCTTGTTTCAAACATTCGTGATATAGAAAAAGCGCTGGGTGATGGCGTCAAGCATGTCTATGCAGGTGAGGCTGCCGCACGCAAAAAATTGCGACGCTCATGATCTTGTTTCCGGTACTTGTAAAATTTGCCTGTCACCATTAAATTTATGCTTCAATTTTATTTCTATTTCACGGCACCTATTATCAATAAAGCATACTCGCTATGAGCAACAAAAGTAACAACGATACTCTACCAGTGCAGGAGTTTGAATATAAGGCCGAAATGAAGCAGCTTCTCGACCTTATCGTTCACTCGCTCTACACTCACCCTGAAATATATCTCAGGGAGCTGATTTCCAACGCTTCCGATGCCCTGAGCAAAGTACGTTTCAACTCCCTTACCGACCAGGACATCATCGACAGGGAAGCCGAACTTGCCATAAGAATAACCATCGACTCCAAAGAGCTGACCGTTGTAATCGAAGACAGCGGAGTCGGAATGACCGAAGAAGAGCTGATTGCAAACCTCGGAACCGTCGCAAAATCCGGCACGCTCGGCTTTCTGCAGGAATTGAAAGAACAGCAGAAAGAGCTCGACGGCAACCTCATCGGCCAGTTCGGTGTCGGCTTCTACTCTGTATTCATGGTAACCGACGAAGTCACGGTCGAAACAAGAAGCGCCCGCCCGGGCTCCGAAGGCTATCGCTGGCGCTCAAGTGGCCAGGGAACCTACACTATTGAAAAAATCGACAAGGCACAGCGCGGCACAAAAATTTCATTCAAACTCAAAGAAACCTCCAAAGAGTTTGCCGAAGAGTACCGTGTTGAACAGATTGTCAAAAAATACTCCAACTTCGTCGATTTCCCTATCTACCTCGGCGAAAAGCAGCTCAACAGCATAACAGCCCTCTGGCAGCGCTCAAAAAGCGAGCTGAAAGACGAAGAGGTCAACGAATTTTACAAGTTCATAGCCAACGACTATCAGGCCCCCCTCGATTTTCTCCCCGTATCAGTTGAAGGCATGGTCACCTTCAAGGCGCTCCTCTTTTTACCCAAAGAAGCTCCACCCGATATGCTCTATCGTCAGGGCGACCTCGAAAACCGCGGGCCTCAGCTCTATGTAAAAAAAGTGCTCATCCAGCAGGAATGCCGCGACCTCTTACCCGAATACCTTCGCTTTATTTCCGGCGTTGTCGATACAGAAGATCTCTCTCTCAACGTCTCTCGCGAAGTTGTTCAGTCAAGCCCGGTACTTGCAAAAATCCGTCAGATTCTCACCGGCAAAATTCTTGGCTGGTTTGAAACACTGGCCCAGGAACAGCCCGATAAATTTAAGACCTTCTACAAGGCCTTCGGACCGGTTATAAAAATCGGCTTGAATACCGACTTCACCAATCGCGACAAAATCATCGAGCTCCTGCGCTTTGAAAGCACAAAAACCGAACCGGACGAATATGTAACGCTCAAAGCCTATGCCGAAAGGATGGGTCCCGACCAGAAAGAAATATACTACCACTCCGGCACAAGCCGCGCCCAGCTTCTGGCACACCCGAACCTCGAGTATTTCCAGAACATGGGGATTGAGGTTCTGCTCCTCAGCGACCCTGTTGACGTATTTGTCATTCCATCAATTCACGAATACGACAAAAAACCCCTCAAGTCCATTGAAAAAGCCGACATCGACTTTTCAAAACAGAAAAAAGAAACCGAAAAAGATAAACCCCTTCCAGGCAATCTTCTCAAGCCCGTCCTTAAACTCTTCCGCGAAACACTCGGAGAGGGGATAGAAGACGTCATTGAATCCCATCGCCTCGTCAGTTCGCCGGTAACCCTGGTAAGCGGAAAGGACGGCCTCGACAGCCAGATGGAAAAGATGATGAAGATGATGAAGAGCGATATGCCGGCCGGCAAAAAAATCCTTGAGGTCAACACCTCACACCCAATAATCCGCAACCTTTCAGGGATGATTATTGCCGACGAAAACAATCCACTCATTAAAACCGCCATGAAACAGCTCTATGAAGGCGCACTTCTTCTTGAGGGAGGACTCGATTCGACTACTGCATTCTTATCAAGAATGAACGAATTGATCGAGGCAGCTACGCTTTCCAGATAAGGGGATTCTAAAACGTTTTAACCTGAGAATTTGTGAAAAAGGGAAGAGATATCGAAGCCAGGCTTATAGCGGTTTTTCAAAAAAACGAAATAACCGAGCATTACATCTACAAAAATCTCTCATCCAGAGTAAGCGGCGTTAAAAATCGCCGCATACTCTTTCAGATTGCCGATGATGAAATGCGTCACTACAACGTCTGGAAAACCTACACACAACAGGATATAAAACCAAGCCGCATCAAAATTTGGTTTTACACCCTTGTCAGCCTGCTGTTCGGTTTTACATTCGGCATCAAGCTGATGGAAAATGCCGAAAAAAATGCGCACGACATCTATAGCCGCATACCCGAAACATTCCCCGAAATCAACGGTATCATCCGTGACGAAGAAGAGCACGAACAGGCACTCATAACCCTTCTGGACGAAGAACGCCTCAAATACACCGGCTCAATTGTTCTCGGCCTCAACGATGCACTCGTTGAACTTATGGGCGTTCTCGCCGGCCTGACCTTCGCCCTCCAGAACACCGCTCTGGTAGCCCTGACCGCAACCATTACCGGCGTCGCAGCAGCCCTGTCCATGGCAGCATCCGGATATTTATCCACAAAATCAGATCCTGCCGGCAAAAACCCCTTCGTAGCAGCACTCTACACCGGCATAGCCTACATCATCACCGTACTCACACTGATCACCCCTTACCTCTTCCTGCAAGACCTCTACCTCTGTCTCGGCCTCTCATTCGCAGCCGCACTCTTCATCATAGGCTTCTTCAACTTCTACATCTCAGTAGCCCGCGACCTGCCCTTCAAAAGACGCTTCCTCGAAATGGCAGCCCTGAGCTTCACCGTAGCAGCCCTGAGCTTCCTGGCCAGCTACGCCATCCGCTACGCCTTCCACATCTCAATCTAGGGGACGACATTCATAACGTACAGTTAACCACAAAACAGTCGGTAGTCCTCACTAAACAGCCTCCTGTCGAACAATTAGGGGACGATATTCATAACGTACAGTCGCCACCACTCACCACTCAGAGCTGAACTGAACCGAGCAGCTTCTCAGCAATATCGCCCGGGTCATACAGTTCAGCCGTATTGACTTGTATGCATATATTCCGCTCTTCAACAGTAAGCGCTTCCTGTTTGTCAATCTGCGAAGCCAGCACTTTCGTATCAGCCTCAGAAGCATCATTGCCAGTCCAATAGCGTGTTTCAACTCTTTCCATCAACACATCCCGTGGAGCATAAACATGGAGAATCCTGCATTGGCACTGTAATCTCCCGGCAAGGTTCATAAACATTTGCCGGTTTTCGATTGTGAGAAACGTCGCATCCACGATCACCCTCATACCCTCCTCAATGCACAGTGTCGCAACTTCACTCAGCCGCCTGTATGTCCGCTCTCCCATCTCCTTCGAATACAGCATTTTACCACTTCGCTCAAGTGCATTAAGGCCTGCAAGTCTTTTTCGCTCAATATCAGAACGCACATGCACGCACCCTGTTGTTTGAGCAATCTCACCCGCAAGCCACGTTTTTCCGCTTCCCGACACACCACACGTCATAATCAGTATGGGCTTTTGCTTGCAGGTAAATCGCTCTCCAAGTTTGAGGTACGAAAAGTGCTCCTCAAGAATCTTTCTCCTTGTGATCTCATCCCGAGTCTGAACGTAGCGTATCGCCGTTACTTTAGCCCGCACCATCGCCCTGTATACCGAATAAAACTTCAGCAGCCGCAGCCCTCCGTAATCACCCGTCTTCATCAAATAATTATTCAGTAGCCTCCAGGCAAGCGAAGGATATCCGGCGTGCTCAAGATCCATGTATAGAAAACTCAGATCACTGATAACATCAATAATGCTGAGATTCTCATTAAACTCGATACAGTCAAAAATATAAATCCGGTTCTTCCACCAAACCATATTCCCTGTATGCATGTCGCCATGGCATTGCCTGATAAAGCCTCCCTGTTGTCTTTCCAGAAAATAAGAATAGAGTCGTTGATGTTCCCTTACGGTCCACTCCTTGACTGCTGCAAGCCTCGCCGCTTCATCCCTGTTCGACGCCACCGGTTCGGTATGGGTAAAATTGTCAAGAATCGGTTTGATAAGATTCAAAGGATGTCCGAATCCCGTCTCAGCCTTTATAGCAGGAATACTTTCATGAAATTCAGCGACGAGAGCGGCAAGACTATCAATATGACCTCTAGTAAGCAGCCCGGAGGCAAGCATTCTGTCAAGCTCCATTGTTCTGTCAAAACGCACCATTTTAACGGCATAGTCGACCAAATCGCCCTCACCGTCAACCAAAAAAGAGTTTCCCGACTTCACAACCGGTACAACCGAAAGGTAAATATCAGGACAAAGCCTCCGGTTAAGCCGAAGTTCCTCATTGCAAAAGTATCGGCGTTTCTCAAGAGTTGAAAAATCAAGAAACCCGAGATTCAGTGGCTTTTTTACCTTGTAGGCATAAGTTTCCGTAAGAAATATCCAGGAAATATGGGTTTCAACCACCTCAATTGTTCCAGTGGCATGAGGATATGCCTCCTTCCGGCTTAACGCCTCTGCTAACAGCTCCATAGCACTTCCCCTAAACAATCGAGTGGATAAGGTTTAAAAAAAATGTAAATTGAAAGTTCGTACGCAGGGCTAAGCTTTTCGTCATTCTCATCGAAACAACCTACGCCTA
The DNA here is from genome assembly GCA_037143555.1 of Chlorobiaceae bacterium. Taxonomy (GTDB): domain Bacteria; phylum Bacteroidota; class Chlorobiia; order Chlorobiales; family Chlorobiaceae; genus Chlorobium. The sequence goes on along the minus strand of JBAWYL010000003.1, from coordinate 60,734 downwards.
TGATCCACCTTTCCAAGATACTCTGTCCGACCGATTATTCCTCAACATCGGACAACGCTGTGCGTTATGCAGTAGAATTCGCACGAAAAGTCGGAGCCTATGTCCGGTTCATACATATCCTGACAACCGCAAATCCAATTGAAAAAATTACGACCGGCACTGATGACTCCACAGCACCACTGGAAGAGGATGACGTTCTTCCCGAAAGTTTTTCCGCTATCCTGATGGCCGAAAAACAAAAAGGTCTCAGCGCCGATATTCGCGTTCTCAAGGGGGATGCGCCAAAGGTCATTGCCGAGCAGGCAACCACATGGGGTGCCGATCTCATCATCATGGGCTCCCATGGCAGGAGCGGCCTGCAGCGCCTTATCATGGGCAGCGTGGCCGAAGAGGTATTCCGTTCCTCCGACATTCCCGTTCTGCTGGTAAAACAGGAAGCTGCCAAAAAAATCTTTTCCCACTGACAGTCAATATTCTTTGTTCATATAAAAATTGTATTACCGGCTATGAAAAATTTCAGGCAATCAATACTCGCTCTTATTACCGAAACATCGGCAAACCTTCCCAGTGACGTCCGATGTTCCATTGCCAAAGCTATTGAAAGGGAAGACCCGAACTCTCAGGCAGGCCTCGCCATGTCAACCATATCCGTCAACATCGATATGGCTGTTGACAATATCTCCCCCATCTGCCAGGATACCGGCATGCCGACCTTTTTCATCCATACCCCCCGGGGTGTCGACCAGCTTCAAATGAAACGGGAGATACAAGAGGCAATTGAGGAAGCCTCTAAAACCGGTAAACTCCGTCCTAATGCTGTTGATGCCATCACCGGCAAAAACTCGGGCAACAATCTCGGTCTGCATTTTCCGGTCATTCACTTTGAGCCATGGGAAAAAGATGAGATAGAGGTCAAACTTATCCTGAAAGGAGGAGGCTGCGAAAACAAAAACATCCAGTACTCTCTTCCAGCCGAAATTCCGGGCCTCGGCAGTGCTTCCCGCGATCTTGATGGTGTTCGCAAATGCATGCTTCATGCCGTCTTTCAGGCTCAAGGTCAGGGCTGCAGTCCCGGCTTTATCGGCGTTGGCATCGGCGGCGACCGCACAAGCGGCTTTGAACTTGCCAAAAAGCAGCTCTTGCGCCCGATTGACGATTGCAACCCCGATCCTGAGTTAGACACTCTCGAGCATTATATCCTCGAAAAAGCTAACACCATGGAAATCGGCCCTATGGGCTTCGGCGGAAAAGCCACCCTCCTCGGCTGCAAAATCGGCAAATCCCATCGTGTTCCCGCAAGCTTTTACGTCTCGGTCGCCTACAACTGCTGGGCGTATCGACGACTTGGCATTCTCCTTGACCCCAGCACAGGCAACATCAACAGCTGGCAGTATCGCGAAACCGATGAAATCAAGCGTATGGCAAAAGGGGAGGGGATGCCATTGACCGGCCGGGAGGTTACCCTTCAGGCACCCGTCACTGAAGAGCAGATTCGAGCCCTCAAAGTCGGTGATGTCGTTCTTATCAACGGTACCATGCACACCGGTCGTGACGCCTTCCACCACTACGTCATGCATCACGATCTTCCCGACCATCTCGACACTGACGGCGGCATTCTCTTCCATTGCGGCCCTGTCGTGATGAAAAATGCTGACGGCACCTACCGTGTCACAGCCGCAGGCCCAACCACATCCAGCCGCGAAGAACCCTATCAGGCCGATGTTATAAAAAAACTCGGTTTAAGGGCAATTATCGGCAAAGGAGGCATGGGCCCCAAAACCCTTCAGGGGCTGCAGGACCACGGAGCAGTCTATCTCAACGCCATAGGAGGTGCAGCCCAGTACTACGCTCGTTGTATTACAAAAGTCACCGGTGTTGATTTTCTTGAAGAGATGGGCGTTCCCGAAGCAATGTGGCATTTAGAAGTCAACTCGTTTCCAGCTATTGTCACTATGGATTCACATGGTAACAGCCTGCACCGCCTGATTGAAGATGACTCTTTCAAAAAGCTCTCTTCACTTGCCGACAGCAGCAACTAACTGAATTATCATCAATCGCATTGTTTAACAGTAAAAGACAAAAGGATATATGAAAAAAATAAGATTTATGGACGTCTCTTTTCGTGACGGTTTTCAGTCATGTTTTGGCGCCCGGGTAAAAACCGAAGACTTTCTTCCAGCACTCGAAGCCGCTGTTCACGCCGGCACCGACAACTTTGAAATCGGCGGTGGAGCCCGATTCCAGAGCCTCTACTTTTACTGTGAGGAAGACGCATTTGCCATGATGGACGCCGCCCGCAAAATCGTCGGTCCCAATATCAACCTGCAGACTCTGTCCAGAGGCGCAAACGTCGTCGGTCTGGTATCACAGTCACGTGATATTATCGATCTTCACGCTCGCCTTTTTAAAAAGCACGGTATCACAACAATCCGGAACTTCGATGCACTGATGGACGTTCGCAACATTGCCTACTCAGGTCAATGTATTCACAACGCAGGTCTTAAACACCAGGTCGTCATTGCCATGATGGGTCTTCCTCCCGGTTTGAGCGAAACCTATTGTCACACGCCACAGTTCTATCTCGACAAGCTTAAGGAAATCCTTCAGGCAGCAATTCCCTTCGATAGTGTTGCCTTCAAGGATGCCTCAGGAACAACAACTCCGGCTGTCGTTCACGAAACAATCAAAGGTGCCCGAAAGATGCTTCCCGAAGGCACTGAAATTGAATTCCATACTCACGACACTGCAGGTATGGGCGTCGCTTGCAACTTTGCAGCAATCGAAGGTGGTGCCGATATCATAGACCTCTCCATGGCCCCGGTCAGCGGAGGCACAGCAGCCGTAGATATTCTAACCATGTGGCAACGGCTGAGAGGCACTGGCTACACCCTTGATATCGACCACGAAAAATATCTCGAAGTCGAAGCGCTCTTTATCGACCAGATGTACAAATACTACATGCCGCCCGAAGCCACAGCGGTCAACCCCGTTATCTCATTCTCTCCCATGCCTGGTGGAGCCCTGACGGCCAACACCCAGATGATGCGCGACAATAATACGCTCCACCTCCTGCCCCAGGTCATAAAAAACATGCGTGAAGCAGTAGTCAAAGGCGGCTACGGCTCATCTGTCACTCCCGTATCCCAGTTCTACATCCAGCAGGCCTTTGCCAATACCATACAGGGCCCATGGAAAAAAATCACCGACGGATATGGCAAAATGGTGCTCGGTTATTTCGGCCACACACCTGCACGCCCCGACCATGACGTGGTTCGTCTTGCCTCACAGCAGCTCGGCCTTGAGCCAACCACCGAAGACGTTCACGATATCAACGACCGCAATCCGGAGCTCGGGATACCATACAACATATCCCTTCTCCAAAAAGCCGGCCTCCCGCAAACCGAAGAAAATATTTTCATCGCTGCCACATGCGGCCAGAAAGGTATCGCTTTCCTCCAGGGCGATTGTTCAACCGGTATTCGCTACAAAGCCGACATCGCCGTCGAAATCAAAGCAAAAACAAGAGCAGAGGTTGTCGCAGCCTACCACGAAGCCCACAAGCACGACATACACCAGGAAGAGGTCAACAAAAGACTTGTCGATCTATTCTCAAAACTCACGCCGCAGGAAGCTCCCAAGCCATCTGCACCCGGCTCAAAAGTAATCTCCATGTCCGGCAACTTCACCGTTCACATCGACGGCGCCCCCTACACAGTTTCCTTCGCCGAAGGCTCAGCCATCAACCCCCAACCCACTGCCAACAGCCCACAGCCAACAGCCAACGCACTCGACTCATCCCCCGGCACCCCCGTAATTGCCTCCATGCCCGGCAATGTACACGCCATTTCAGTCAACGTCGGTGATGAAGTCAAAGAAGGGGAGGAGGTCGCCATTATCGAAGCCATGAAAATGGAAAACTCAATCAAAGCCCCCTGCGCAGGCAAAATCCTCACAATAACTGCCGTAAAAGGAGGCACAGTCTCAATGAATGATGTCATGATGACTATCGGCTAACCCGGCCTGCGCCCCGCAATGCAAATCCAAGGGCAACAAAAAAAGGTTCCGTCTCACCCCGGAACCTTTTTTCACTGCTCACTGCCTACGGTATAATTAAGCAGATAATTTTTGTGTTTCAAGTGGTAACTTATTGAGAATGAGTTCCTTAAGGTTGACTTTTTTCCCTGCATTGTCAATATCCATACCGACTAAGACTCCCTTGTCGTCGTAGTCAAGTACAACTCCTTCAGATATTTCGATACTTTCGGCACTCTCTTTTTCTGAGAATTCGATATACAAAGAGTCGGTATCTGGGTAATAATTAATTTTCATGTTTAAATCTCCTGTCAGGAAATGCGTTATGTATTATATTTTTGTCTTCGAGAGTGATGACTCGCAAAATTTTTCCATCAAGTTCATCGATTATTCCCCAAAAGCGATACCGGTTATTTTCCTGTTTTTCCATTTTAATTGGATGCTCAATAACCTCAATACACCATTGCTTTTTGATATAAGGTCGTTTTAGTAAAACCTCGTTTTCAAAATATGGTGTGAATTTATAGGCAGATAACATCGATGGATTATGCGTGAACAAATATCTTATACATTAACAACAATAAAGTTAGCCAAAAGGCTGAGTTTCTCCAAGGCCCCCTCCAGCATCACCCTGTTATCCCTCACATCATACAAACAAAAAAAGGTTCCGTCTCACCCCGGAACCTTTTTTCATTGCTCATTGCTCATTGCTCATTGCTCACTGCTTCAGCAAAACTTCGCACTCAGAGTGCAGCTCAATAAAGCGCTCAATCTCCTCGCCGGGAATAAGAGCCGTCGAAAGTTCCAGTTTTTCAAGATTCTGAAGATGCATTATAGACCCGATGGAAGTGACGAGAGTATTCGATATATCAAGCTCTTCAAGGTTGACAAGCTCTTCCAGAGGATCAATAGCAGTAAGTGGCGTATTTGCTATGCTCAACTCGCGAAGATCCGAAAGGTTTCGCAACGCTTCAATACTGGTTATACCCGTTTTGTTACAGCGGAGATATTCAAGATTGCTTAAGGAGGAAAGCGGTGTCAAATCGATAATCTTTGAACTGTTTATTCCCAATTCGATAAGATTTTCAAGCCCGCTGAGCGGTTCAATTGACGAAATCCCTGTTTTGTAGCAGCTCAGTTTTTCAAGATTGATAAGCCCTTTAAGAGGCGAAAGATCATTAATCAGCGTTTCGGAACAATAAAGTTCTTCAAGGTTGACAAGGTCGCATATAGGCTCAAGAGAACTGATTTGCGTGCTGGAGACCCACAGGAGCTTCAGGCGTTTAAGATTGCGCAGAGGCTCAAGTGATGAGAAGTCGCAGTCGAAAGCATAAAGACGCTGCAGCTTTTCAAGATGTGACAGAGGCTCAAGATTTTCGACCGGAGATTCATCGCAACGCAGCTGCTGCAGTTTTTCAAGTACCCTGACAGGCAGCATGTTATGAATTCTTCGATTATCACAACGCAGGTGAGTAGTCTCCAGAAAGTTCAATAACTCCTGTTCTGTTGGATCACGTACAATTTTCAATGTCGTCTTAACGATATCCTTCCAGTCAGCGGTCATGGAATTCCACCATTTTTTTCGTGCAGAGTGCTCTTTTACAAGTTCTGCCCTTGTAACCGAACGAAGGTATTCAATATCATCAGTTCGAGACGGGGCCTGACGGGTATCTTCCTTTTGCTTGCTTTCAACTGCAATATCTTCAGGAGGAGGTGCGAAGATATTAAGCTTTTCAGTAAGGCAGTGAGTATACCATGCAGCCTTTTTTTCCTCTATGTGTCGATGGTGCAACTCTTGCGATTGCTGGTCAAGTGAGGATATATCTTCAAGTATATCATTACCGCACCTCAGGCATACCGCACTCGACATAGTGAGGGGATAGCCACAGACTGGGCACTGATTATATGTGTTTTGCTCCAAAATAATAGGGTGGTTAATTCATTGAAATCATAATAGGTTGGTAACTTAATTATAAGAAAAAAAGCGTTACCGACATACAGGAAGGAAAAAAACATAGCTATAATTTTCTGAAGATTGTTATTGCAGCAATTCAGGATAAACTTATTGGATGAACCGGGTGTTAGATCTACTGATATTACGTCATAATCAGAGATAAACAACCGGGGAAAGAGTGTAATGCCTGAGCGTTCTTCACTGGAAACTTCATCTCCCGTTTTACAGCCGGAGCAGTTGCTTGCACTCTCTGACGAACAATGGTTACTGAGGCGCAAGGGCTTCCGCAATAACCGTAAAAGTATTCAGGTCAATGAGACGCTCTTGACTATCGGAAACGGTTATCTCAATATCAGGGGAAGCCTTGAGGAGTTGCCGCCCGAGCATTCCGGCGGAATGTATTTAAGCGGGATATACGATAAATCAGAAGCTGCTGTCGAAGAGCTCGTCAAGTGTCCTATGTGGACTGACGTATCGATATGGAGCGAGGGGCACAAATTCTGTCTCTCAACCTGCAAAGCGCTCTTTCACGAACAGATTCTGGATATGAAAAAAGGGTGCCTGCACCGAATTACCACCTTCAGGAACCCTGACGGAAAAATTATCACCCTTGAAACAATTCGCCTTGTTTTCATGCACAATGTGCATTTAGGCTATTTAATGGTCAAGATCACTCCTCGTAATTTTTCTGCCCCTATTCGTGTACTCAGCGGCCTGAACGGAGAAGTCTGCAATAGAGGCTTTTTCCCTCGTGAAATGCTCAAGCATCTGCAGCTCGAACGCATTGAACGAGGCAGGGCTTTTATGTACCTTAAAATGAAAACCCGTGAGCGGGGCATACAGATTTCAGAAGCGGCTTCATGGAAGCTTGTATCCCCCTCCCTGCAGAGTTATACATGGGAGCCAAGGATATACGGCGAAAAATTTACAAGTGAAATTACCATTGATGTTCAGAAGGGAGAGAGCTATCTCTTCGAAAAACTCGCTGTTGTTGCCACAAGCCGTGAAATCCCTGCCGATCAGATGTTCAAGGGCACCATTTCCAGGCTTAAAACATTTGTACGGAGCGGAGCGTCTAACGAAATAACAGCTCATCTGGGCGCATGGCAGGAAAAATGGCAACAGGCAGATATTGTCATTAAAGGGGACCCTGAGGCGCAGCATGCCCTGCGGTTCAATATTTATCAACTCTTGATTAACGGTCCCGTCATCCCTGCCGGTATCGGTGCAAAATTTTTAAGCTCAGAAGGCTACCTCGGTCACGTTTTCTGGGACACCGAAATATTTATACTCCCGTTTTTTATCTACAATTTTCCTGATATTGCCCGAAACCTCCTTCTCTACCGCTATAATACCCTGGCCGGCGCGCAGCTCAATGCCCTGAAAATGGGCTATAAAGGAGCTAAATATGCATGGGAGTCTGCAACTACCGGAGAGGATGTCACGCCGAGATTTGCCTCAAAGCTTGAACGTACCATTCGGCTGATCTATACCGGAACAGAGGAAGATCACATTGTCTCCGATGTTATATATGGTGTGGAAAAGTATTTCCGTGTTACAGGCGACGAAAATTTTCTTTTGGACTACGGACTTGAAATGGTCTTTCTTACTGCACGATATTGGGCATCGAGGGTCGTTCAAAATGGTGAATATTACGAGATACATTGTGTGATCGGTCCTGATGAGTTTCATGAACATGTCAATAACAATGCCTATACCAATTTCATGGTAAAATGGCATCTCCGCCTTGCTGTGATGCTCTACAGGTATATGGGCCGCAACAACTCTTCATTTCTTGAAGCGCTTTCAGGCAGATTATCGCTCCGCAATGATGAGGTTGATTCCTGGCTTACAATCAGCCGCCGTCTCAAGCTGTCGTACGACTCAGAGACAGGGTTATTTGAACAGTTTGATGGTTACTTCGCCCTGAAAGATTACCTTATAGAAGGGTTTGACCGCAAAGGCCATCCTATGCTGCCTCGTGGGATTAATTTCCGCAATATTCAGTCTACACGTCTCATAAAGCAGGCTGACGTCCTTAGTATGATGATGCTCTTTCCTCATGCATTCAGCGACGAGGACAAATCTGCAAATTATGACTTTTATGAGAAGCGTACAGCTCATAAATCCTCATTGAGTCACTGTATCCACGCTATGATGGGTCTCTCAGCAGGCCGGCGCTCAAGGGCATACAGCTATTTTATGAAGACGGCACTTTTTGATTTGGAAAACCTCCATGGAAATACAGCGCTCGGAATTCATGCCGCTGCAACTGGCGGTACATGGCAGACTGTCGTCTACGGCTTTGGAGGGTTTTCAATAAAGTCCGACCGGATTGTACTGAAACCCTGGCTTCCAAAAAAATGGGAAAGCCTCTCATTTTCTGTTCGCTGGCGATCAAGAACCGTTGACGTTACCGTTTTCCACGACAGGATTTCTGTCATGATCACTTCAGCCGAAGAAGCAGCGTTTCCTTTAAGCCTTTACCGCAAAACCTATTCTATAGTGACTAACCAGGTCATCGTACTGCCATATTGTGCCTCCTGAAGCTCTCCTTGTAAAATATCCACAACGAGGTTACCTGAACTGTACACAGAACCCGAAAAATGTACTATTTTGACCCACTGCTCTTAATCAAACGCTCAAGGGTCGCTACCTATGGATTTTGTACACTTACATGCTCATACGCATTATTCGATGCAGAGCAGTCCTGTCTTTCCGGAACAAATGTTTTCCACTGCGGTAAAGTTAGGCATGTTGAGTATTGCTGTCACTGACTATTGCGCAATATTCAATATGCCTGAACTCTTTAATGAGGCGAAAAAAGCAGGCATCAAGCTTATTATCGGCAGTGAACTTTTCCTTCTTGAAACCGATGCACACCAGCACAGCCATACTCCGGCCTCGCCGTCTCTGATACTTCTTGTTCAAAATGATGCTGGATACCGGAACCTCTGCATTCTCTTGTCCAGAGCCACAAAAGAGGGCTTTGTCAATGGAATGCCTCATATTGAGAGCCGTCTCCTGGAAACCTTTCATGACGGGCTTGTCTGTCTCTCCGGCTACTCATCAGGCAGAATAGGCAGGGCGCTTCTTGCCGGAGCAATAGATGAGGCGGAATCATTTACCGCCTACTACCAGGAGATATTCGGCCACAACTTTTATCTTGAGCTTCAGCACCACAACACCCCCTTCGATGCTTCTCTGAACGAAAAAACCATTGATCTGGCCGAAAAATTCTCCATTGAACTGGTTGCCACCAACAATGTTCACTATCTCGAAAGAAAAGATGCAGGCTGCTACAGGGCGATGGTTGCCAACAGAACCAAGGAAAAACTTTCCAGCCCCAATCTTCTTGCACTTCCGGGAAGCGATCACTATCTGAAATCATCTGAAGAGATGAACCGCCTTTTCAGCGATCAACACCGTGAGCTGAGCAACACCCTGCTGATCGCCGAAAAATGCACCTACAGCTTCACCAATAAAGAACCTGTCGTTCCGCATTTTCCTCTTCCCGACGGGTTTTCGAGTGAGTTTGAATATCTCCGTCATCTTACATGGGAAGGGGCAAAAGAAAAATATGCCGATTCAGAAGCCGATGGCATCACTGCTGAGGATGTCCGCTCGAGAATCGAGCTTGAACTCGGGGTTGTCGAAAAGATGGGATTCAGTTCATATTTTCTCATTGTCAGCGACCTGATAGCTGCATCCCGTCGTCTCGGTTACTCCGTAGGCCCCGGTCGAGGTTCAGCCGCCGGAAGCATTGTTGCCTACCTTACCGGAATCACCAGGATCGATCCGCTTAAATACAAATTGCTGTTTGAGCGCTTCTTGAATCCTGAGCGCTCCTCCATGCCCGATATCGATATCGACTTCACCCCGGTCGGCAAGCAGAAGGTCCTTGAATACACGGTTGAAAAATACGGCGCAGAGAGTGTCGCAAAAGTCATTGCCATTGGTACGCTTGGAGCCAAAGCTGCCATTCGTGATGCAGGACGCGTTCTTGAAGTTCCGCTGCCCCTGGTCGATAAACTCGCTAAACTTGTTCCTGTGAGGCCAGGCATCACCCTTGAAAAAGCATTGAACGAAGCAAAGGAGATGAAGGAGTATTCGGAGAGTACACCGCAAATCCGTGAACTTATGTCCTATGCCCGTGCTCTTGAGGGCCGGGCGCGCAACGTTTCAATGCATGCCGGAGCCGTTGTCATTACCGATGGCCCGCTTGAAGAGCAGGTGCCACTCTATGTTTCCAACAAAATCGAGACCGAAGTCCGCAAATTTGCCGATGAGATCGATCTTGACGAACCAGACCATGTCAAAGCAAAAAACTCCGACGGCAGCGACGAAAAGCAGGTCGTCACCCAGTTTGACAAAAACTGGATTGAAACCGCCGGCCTCCTCAAAATCGACTATCTCGGCCTTGAAACTCTCGCCGTTATCGACGAAACCCTCAAAATGATCAAGCGAAGGCACAACCTCGATATCGAGCTTGAAAAAGTCCCCATGAACGATCGCAAAACCTTCCGCATTTTCCAGGAAGGCAAAATGGCCGGCATCTTTCAGTTCGAATCATCCGGCATGCAGAGCTACATGACTCGCCTTCAGCCAACCCAGATCGGCGACATCATAGCCATGAGTGCGCTCTACCGTCCGGGCGCCCTCAACGCACGCATTGATGAAAAACGAAATGCTGTCGACCTTTTTGTCGACCGTAAGCACGGCAGGGAAGCTATCGACTATATGCACCCCATGCTTGAGGAAATTCTCAAAGAGACCTATGGTGTTATTGTTTACCAGGAACAGGTGATGCAGATTTCTCAGGTCATGGGTGGTTTTTCTCTCGCCAAAGCCGACAATCTTCGCAAGGCAATGGGGAAAAAGATGCCTGAAATCATGGATAAATACAAAGCTGATTTTGTTCAGGGAGCTATCAGCCAGGGAGTTCACGATACGCTTGCAACAAGGGTCTTTGAACTGATGGCCGAGTTTGCCGGCTACGGATTCAACAAAAGCCATTCCGCGGCCTATGGCGTTCTCGCATATTGGACAGGCTATCTGAAGGCGCATTACACGATTGAATTTGTCACTGCTGTTCTCAATAGCGAAATAGGCGATACAGAACGCATGAAGCACCTGACCGACGAGGCAAAAAGTTTTGGAATATCGACACTGCCTCCATCGATCAATAAAAGCGATGCCCTTTTTTCAGTTGAAGATCTCGACAAGCGCTCATACATTCGCGTAGGGCTCAGCGCAATCAAACAGGTCGGGGGCGCGGCAAGGGCGGTCGTTACCTCACGACTTCGCCGAAAACGTGACTTTGTGAACCTCTTCGATCTGGCCGTCTCGGTCGATCTTAGAGTCATGAACCGCAAAGCCCTCGAGTGTCTCATTCTTTCCGGAGCTTTTGACGAAATCGACAGGCACCGGGCACGACTTATTGCCAATATCGACAAGGCAATTAAATTCGGGCAGATGCAGAACCGTTCCGTCACGCTCGGTCAATGCGGATTCTTTTCAGCCGAAGAGGGAGCTCAACTTGAGGACGAGCACTATCCCGATATGGACCAGGCGGAAATGATGCCCGAAGCCCAAAAGCTTCTTCACGAAAAAAAACTGGTCGGTTTTTATCTCAGTCATCATCCGCTCACACCCTACCGCCGCGACTGGCAGGCCTTTGCAACCCTTCAGCTTCAGGCTAAAGAGGTAGACAAGGCAAAACAGTATAAAGTGATAGGAGTCATCGTCTCAGTAAAACCTTATCAGGACCGTAAAGGCAAACAGATGCTTTTCGGATCAATAGAAGACTTTACCGGCAAAGCTGATTTTACTGTTTTCGCAAGTCTCTATGAACAATACGGGCACTTGATAAAACCCGAGGAGGTTTTAATGCTTGTCGCCGAAGGGGAGGTGAGTGGCGGTATGCTCAAACTTCTTGTCAGGGAGATTGTTCCGATAAAAAAAGTAAGAGAGAGCCTGGTCAAAAAAATAATCCTTAAAATCGATGCCGACGATCAATCGCAACTCGAAAAGCTTGCAGGTGTTAAACGGATATTTGACTCCAGCAGGGGAGGGACTCCGGTCGATTTCGAAGTAAAAGCACAGTCGGGAGATAACATTGAAACCTTGACACTTTTTGCCCGCAATATTCCTATCGATCCGGCAGAAAGCACCATTGCAAAGCTCGAGGAGATTCTTGGTCCCGACAATGTCCGTATTTCCGGGTAGCCTGATTTATTTAATGGAATATTTTTATTACTTTCTTCACTGATCAATTGTATGAATATTGAGCTTATATACATTTACTAACTTACTCAAACAGGTACATAAGAAAATGAGCGGAAAATATTTTGTTGCAACAGACCAGAATTTCAAAAAAGAGATTCTGGAATCAGATAAAGTTGCCTTGGTTGACTTCTGGGCAGCATGGTGTGGCCCGTGCATGATGCTTGGACCAGTTATTGAAGAACTTGCCGGTGATTACGAAGGAAAAGCTGTCATTGCAAAACTCAATGTTGACGAAAACCCGGCAACCGCAACACAGTACGGCATCAGAAGCATCCCCTCTCTTCTCGTCTTCAAAAATGGACAGGTTGTCGACCAGATGCTTGGAGCCTTGCCGAAAAACCAGATTGCAAAAAAAATCGACGAGCATATCGGCTGAGAGCTCGCTCTGTAAGTAAAGCCATCCGTTATCCCGGCACTTGCGCCGGGATGCGCGGAACCCTCTCCCTGTAACTACATCCATAAAGGTAATCATGGACTGTGAAGTACGCGACATAATTATTATGGGAACCGGCCCTGCCGGATTTACGGCAGCCATCTATACAGGACGGGCAAACCTCAAGCCGCTTGTCATCGAGGGATTCCAGCCTGGAGGTCAGCTCATGATCACTACGGAGATTGAAAACTTTCCCGGCTTTCCTGAAGGTATCCGCGGCCCTGAGCTTATGGCCAGAATGCGTGAGCAGGCGGCCAAGTTTGGTGCGGAGTTCGCCAGTGGAAGCGTGACGGAGGTAGACCTGTCACGAAGCCCCTTTTGCCTGACGCTTGAGGATGGCCGCGAATTCTTCACCCGTTCACTGATTATTGCTACTGGTGCAAATGCTAAATGGCTCGGTATCGAGTCGGAAAACCGCTATCGAGGTAAAGGTGTATCGGCATGTGCAACCTGTGATGGGTTTTTCTTCCGTGATTGTAACATCGTTGTCGTTGGGGGGGGAGACACTGCAATGGAAGAGGCGCTCTATCTGACCAAATTCGCAACCCATGTTACTCTTGTCCATCGTCGCGAAGAGTTCAGGGCATCAAAAATAATGACGCTCCGTACTCGTAAAAATGCAAAAATCAGCACGATGCTCAATCAGGTTGTTGATGAAATCCTCGGCGATGGTTTCAAGGTTACCGGAATCCGCCTTAAAAATGTCCTGACAGGCGAACTTTCAGTTCACCCATGCGATGGAGTCTTCCTGGCAATCGGTCACGAGCCCAATACCAAATTATTCAAGGACCAGCTCAATACCGACGATTACGGCTATATCCTTACCAAAAAATCATCAACAGAAACCACTGTGCCAGGTGTTTTCGCCTGCGGTGATGTCCAGGACTTCGTCTACCGACAGGCCGTAACCGCAGTAGGAACCGGATGCATGGCAGCCGTCGACGCCGAACGCTTCCTGGAATCAATCCGCTAACCCCGGGAACGCCAAATCCCGGGAACGCCGAGCCCCAGCTCGGCATTAAGTTTCATTGTCCAGCATAATAACCATAAGGCTAATACACTGAGTTATTTACCGTAAAATTGCGTCGCCTTTAAAAAAGTCTGAGACCACCTCATTAAACCCATAAGCAAGTTCAGTCTCCTCCGCTTCCCTCTGTGAAAACCACCGCAACATCTGCCCCTCATGCAGCACCATACGTTGAACATCAAACTCCGCTTTCATGGCAAAGACGTACTCAGTATGGTCTGAAAACTCATAGACTCTAAAAAGCTCACATCCCTCAACATTCACCTCAATCTCTTCCAGCATCTCCCGCACAATGCACTCAGCAGGTGTCTCACCGCTCTCAACATGTCCTCCCGGCAGATCCCACATATTAGGGCAGACGATTGTCGGTATATCATCCCTCAAGACGAGCAAAACCTCATGCCGGCTATTGTAAAAAATAATGCTCGTTCCAAGGTATCTTTTCATAACCAACCTTTTATTTCATAACTATATTGCCATGCTCATCAAGCTGAGGGTAAGAACTCCCTGCAGCCTTCAGCTCTCTGCTCAATCGCGGATAGGTAGCCTCAAAAAGCATTCGCTTATAACATTCCTGCTCAAGTTGCATCTCTCTGTACATTCCTTTGTTTTCTCTCTGGCGCTGCGCTTCAAAAAGAATAACCGCTGTTGCCACCGAAACATTAAGCGACTCAACCATGCCAAGCATCGGTATCGCAATCATATGGTCAGCGCCTTTGATAGCCTCCTCCGAAATTCCATCCCACTCAGCCCCCACCACAAGAGCGGTAGGTACGGTATAGTCAATATCCCTGAAATCCACACATCCATCCTTATTCGTTGCAACAAGGATCTGCATGCCATCGCCCGCCAATTTTTCATAGACCGTTGCAATGTCATGATAGAGATTTAGCTTTGTCCATTTGCTCGCGCCGGCAGCTGCATTATTCTGTTTTGCGTGAATGTATTTTCTGTAAGAAACCGCTTGGAGCTGTCCGATTCCGACAACATCACAGCTTCTGATAATAGCCGAAAGATTGTGGGCCTTATTCACATTATCCATCACAACAGTCAAATCAGGCTGTCGATGAAAAAGCATCTCACGGATTTTTCTGAATCGCTCAGGTGTAATCAAAATGTCAGTAAAAAAATTAATAAATCATTCCCTCTCAAAGTCAGGTATACAAGAAAGCTATTTTTCCATAATTACCCACAGTGGGCTCATTTTCTTTCCATCTTGCGAGGCTAAATAATTTTAACTATATCAAGAGTGTACCATTTATTAATACATTATGAGCCTGCGTTATAAAAAACATCCCCAGCTTGAGCGCCTTCTTCAAAAAGCAAGGTCTGTAAATCTTGACCCATCATCAAAAGTCCTTATTCTCAGCGACCTCCACATGGGTAATGGCGGCAGGCGTGATGACCTCCGCCGAAACGCCGAACTGGTCAGAACCATGCTCCAAAGCTATTATCTGCCCGAAAAATACAGTCTTGTTCTTAATGGTGATATAGAGGAACTCTTTAAATTTCCTCTCGAAAGTATCATGGAAGAGTGGGGTGACCTCTACGATCTTTTTCTAAAATTCCAGCTCAACGGCTTTTTCTGGAAAACCTGCGGTAACCATGATGCCGAGTTGATGGGAGAAAAAGAGTACCCTCTGGCATCATCAATGGTAGAGTCTCTCAAATTTCATTATGGTGATGAAACAATTCTTATACTTCACGGCCATCAGGCCTCGGTGCTGTTATGGGAGACCTATCCAATAGTCAGTCGGGCCGTAGTCTTGTTTCTCCGCTACATCGCAAAGCCCTTCGGCATAAGAAACTTTTCAACTGCCTACAACAGTCGCCGCAGGTTTGCCATCGAAAAATCAATTTATGAGTTCTCAAACCAGGCAAAAATTGTCTCCATCATTGGCCATACCCACCGCCCGTTGTTTGAGTCCCTCTCAAAAGTTGATTTCCTGAACTTCCGCATCGAGGAACTCTGCAGAGCCTATCCTTCGGCCGACAGCGAAAAGCGTACGGTAATCGAGCAGAAAATTTCAGCAATGAAAATTGAACTCGCCGCCTGTTACAAACGAGGCAAAAAAATCGGTCTTCGAAGCGGCCTCTATAACAACCTTACCATCCCAAGTGTTTTCAACTCAGGTTGCTCTATAGGTAAACGCGGTATAACAGCTCTTGAAATCGAAGGCAATAAAATCCGGCTTGTCTACTGGTATAACGGCAAACAGAGCCGCAAATTCACCAGCGACCGCGATAACCGCCCAATGGATCTGGGTTCTACAGGCTTTTCCAGAATAGTCCTCAACGAAGACTCCCTCGACTACGTTTTTTCCCGCCTTCACCTTCTTGCATAAGCTAATCAATGGTTAGGAGGCGAGCGCCGGTCGAATAGCATACAGAAACATCGGTCTTGTCTTAACCCTGAATCCCTGCTTAGTAAGTGTGTCAACCAGTATCTGTTGATCGTTGGTTCCGGATTTTTCATGTGTTTCCATCACGATACGATCTATCCTTGACCAGACCTCAGGAGGTGTTGCCTCAAAAATCGGAAACTCCGCACCTTCAATATCCATCTTCATAAGGTCGCAATGTTCCATATTTCCCGCATCAAGAATCTCTGCCAACGTCATGCCCGGTACACTTTCAGTCAATGTTCTTGAGCCTTCTGGTGGAGGAGTCCATGTTACTTTTTGCTCGCCGGATGCTGTGAACCATGAGCTGATAACGATGCTTTCCGTCGGGATTCCGACTGCTGCCGCATGTAACGGAAACGCACGCGTGATATTGTTATTGGCAAGGTTCTCTTTCAGTTTCTCATAGTATCCGCCCACCGGTTCAACGGAAATGAGTTGAACATTTTTTGCTGCCGTACCTGCTTTGCATGAATAGAAACCCATGTTGGCACCAATATCCATGGTTTTCCACCCATCCTGTACAACGAAATCTGGTGTTGGCTCGTAACAGTTCTCTACAAAAATCTCTGGAAAGAGCAGGTAGAATCCCCCGTATCCTCCCTTCATCATGGAGATCTTGAGGCCATTGCGAAACTTCAGCATAGGCGTCTCAGGTATGGACATGCCACGGAATTCCCTGATTGTTCCGATTATGAGTTCCCCCCAGTTATTAAGTTGCTCTCTGGACTTGACGGTAAGCCTCAATAAAAAATAAAGGTGCTGTAGCATATGAAAATGATAGAAATTTAAAAGTGTCCCTCTTATTGATAACATTTTCAAATACTATGCCGAAAGTTGTATATTTTTGTTAAGATTATATTATATAATAATATATATCATTTTTGTGAAGTCTTGGTTTGAGCTGAATATCTTGCATTTTGATAGTTTTTTTGCAAGACGATCCTGATTGAGAGATGGAAATCTTTAATTAATTTTACAATGGTGGTAATCGAAGGACGTATAACAACGTTTTCTGCCTTGGATTTTTCAGCAAATGCCACACTATCAAGAAGAGAGAACCGCTTTAATATCCAGTCAATATGAATGACTAAAAGTGAACGTGAGCTATTTTGATCAGGGATAACTTGCTTTTATATTGATACATAGCTGCTATTAGTCAACTCTGGCACTCGATTTGCAAAATGAGAAGAAAGGTCATTGAAAGTTTGCTAAGCAAATCAGGTTAAAAAAAATGCAATTATCCCGTTGCTTTGTAGGTTGATTTTTGTGACTGCACTGAAATTCAGGCAAGGTGCACCATAGTACTTTTTAAGGTTTACACTTTCTATAATGACTGATTCTGTGAAGTGATGATATTTAACCGGGTATTGAAAGACCAGAATGAGTTGCTTTGCTCCGATTATGATATAGTTGCTCGTACTCGTCAAAATAAAAATGCATTTACATCGGTTATTCATCGCTACGAGGCACCTCTTTTTCAATACATACTGTTTCAGATTGCCAGTGACGATCTGACTATGAGGAACCTTCTTCAGGAGATATTTATAAACGCCTATATTTATCTCAATGATTATGACAATTCTATACCGTTCTCATCTTGGATATTTAGAGTTGCTCATAAGGAAATACTTTCCTTCTCTCACCAAAACAAAGGCGTTTCAGCTAATCAGACACTGAAAGATGATCATTTTCCCTGTAGGGCAATTATCAATGCTCTCCAACTCACTCCGGAGGAGGAAATAAAATATGCATCAAGTGATCTGCAGGAAGCTGTTAACCGTCTTGAAAGCAAGTGTCGTGATGTTATAGTATTAAAATATATGCTTGAAAAAACAGAAAAAGAGCTATCCGATATTTTAGAGATACATGAGGATGTCGTCACAACGTTGTTGAGTATTGCTGAAAAAGAGCTAAAAAAATTGTTAGAACAAATTCAGTAGTAAAAATATGTCCAAAAATTTATCAGACTCCTTCTGGAAGGAAATTGAAAAAAGAAAGACCGTCCCGATACCGGTATGGCGTTTTGTTGCCAAAAATTATGGACTATGGCTCTTGGTCTCACTATTTGTTGTCATCTCCAGCATTGCCATGGCAACACTCTCTTATGTGTTATTCAGCCATGATTTGGATGTAGAACAAGTCCATACATCAAATCTGATTGAATGGTCGCTTGTACTGAATATCCTTCAAAGTATCCCGTATTTATGGATAATCATTGTCGCTCTGGTTTCATTGATCGCGTTACTGACGGTTCGTTCCACAAAAAATGGTTACCGATATTCAAAGCGAATGGTGATTAGTATATCACTCCTTTCAACCCTAATCTTCAGCATCAGCTTTTCTATTTTTGATATCGGCAAATATGCCCACCGTTATCTTTCAATTAAATTGCCAGCCTACAATAAAGTAGTCTATGGCAATGAACAACACTGGAGTCAACCTGAAAAGGGATATCTTGGAGGAAAAATCATCTTCGTTTCTGTAAAAGATCACTTTCTTCTGGTACGAGACTTTCGTAACACATATTGGAGGGTTGATATCAGTAAAGTCAAGCTTCACAAAGGAACTCATCTTGCTTCAGGTTACTATCTCAAAATAACAGGTGTAAAAGTCGAAAAGCTCTTTTTTTATGCTTTAACATTGCAAGACTGGGACGAAACATATTATCAGTGAAGGAGCATCAATGCATTTTGCCCATTTGCCGGCAGGTTATATAACTTCAAAATTACTTTTCAGGAAGTTTGAAAAATCTCCTGTGAAATTCAACAGGTTTGCTTTTTGGGGTATGTTGGGTTCTATCGCTCCGGATTTTGATTTTATCTACTATTTTTTCATCGATCATAAAGATCATCATCATCACGAATATTTTACACACTTCCCCATCTTTTGGCTTAGCCTTTTGCTTATCTCTCTCCTGTGGCTAAGTTTTGATACCAATCATAAGCATATTTCTGCCTTGGCAGTTATTTTTTCACTCAATGGGCTTATCCATATGCTCCTGGATACTATCGCTGGTTTTGTTGTATGGTTAGCGCCATTTGCCGATATGGATAAACCTTTCACCTTGGGAAACTATATTCCATGGGATACTGGCTTTTTAGAATTCTTTATTTTTTTGTGGGCTCTTTATTTATGGAAAAAGCCTCAAATAGTGGGATTATTTTCACGACTTGGTTCATCCTTGGACCTGATAGAATGAATAATACTCTCATTGCTTCAAGAAGAAAACCGTGGCTCTAAAGGTAAGCACGATAATGTTGCACTAACATTCTCGCCTGTGTTTTGGATGATAGTTGCGTTTGAGCTAATTCGCGCGCGTAATAACGCATTGGTCGAAGTTGTTCAGGGTGGGAGAGTATTCGCATCAGTATATCGATAAATCCGGGGATGTCAGTTCCGCAGCAGAATCCGGTTTTCCCTTCAATAATCATTTTCTCTGATCCTCCTGTGCGTGATCGCAGGACGGGAACGCCGGTAGCCAAAGCTTCAAGAGCTACCAGTCCAAATCCTTCGTAAAGACTTGGCATAACGAGTAAGTCAGCAGCAAAGTAAGCCTCAAGCGGATCCATCCAGTTGTACACTTTGCAGATATCCTGGATGTCTGCAATACCTATGTCATGACGCACCTGTTCTTCAAGTTCTCCGTCACCGACAATTGCGAAACGGATGTTATGCCGTCCGGCATCTCTGATCGCTTTGGCAGCCGCAACAACAGCTTCAGGTTGCTTTGAAGGGTGAAGACGACCGACAAAAAGCACAAGAGTTTTGTCGTCTTCAATCTCAAATCTCTCTCGAGCAAGTTTCCGCTCCTCTGTATTTGGTTCGCGATAATGATCGCAATCCACGCCATTGATGATGACTTCAATTTTTCCTTTGTCTACTCCCATCGATTTTTGTAGGTAAATCCTGGCTTCTTCGTCAAGCACAAAAAAAAGTTTACCCATTGGTGAAAGAAAACGGCGTATTATGCCTGTATCTATAAAACTTACTTGGTCAGTGAAGTGCGTGTTATGGAGAGTGAACCAGTCAGGAATACGTCCTGAAAGATAGCTAAGCAGTGCTGGAGCTCGACCGTGAACGTGGATGACGTCCGGACGAAACCGGCGGATCGACTGCCTGACAGCCGACGTACCTCGGAGAATGGAGCTGAATCTCGGAAAAAAGTCTGTAACCACGCACTGTATCCCTTGCGCACGAAGAGTGTCAAGATCACCGCCGTCGCTCACGAGCATCACTTCATGCCCTTCCTGGTGAAGAGATCTGCATAACGTCGTAATGGCAGTAGTGACACCTCCACGGTATGCAGTTGACCCCATTTGTAAAATTCGCAGGGAGGAATTGTTTTTATAATCAAAATACATATCAGAGCTAGCTATTAATTGACTGAATTTCTTGCTATTTCCTTGAATGATTTATCAAAAGTAGTTGAGACATAAGCTGATCCAAAAGACGATAAATGGTTATCATCAAAGTATAAAAGCTTGCCGTTATTTATAATTCTACACAGTCCGTTTGCGTCAAACATCTTTGATTCAGGATGAATTAAAGTAACATTAGGCAGTATAGCTAACTCATTCAGGGTATCTTGTACTTCTCGGCTGCGTTCAGTATACTCGTTTATCGATGGTCGAATATCAAGTCCTCTCACAGCGATTGGCAGTCGTTGCTGTATTATATTGAAACGAGGTACGTTATATCCGATTTCAGGCACGTCAGTAACAATTATCACCTTACGACCCATATCAAGCAATGCATGTACCGTTCTGGTAAGTCCGACTTTTACCATTAATTTATTAGGCTGTTTTCCTGTATATTCGCCATTGGCATCGTTAAGAATATAAGTAAGACTGTTTTCTTGCTTATAACTCATTCCTTTTGTATCAGCAGCCCATCTGGCAGAAAGAAAAACTGTTTTAATCTCTTCGTGAGATTTTATAAAATTCAGTACATTCGTGTTAAAAAGAGCCTCATCAAATAAATTGCATGGATTATTATTTGGAATTGTTGTTATATCAATTCCTAAAAGAGGAGGCGTTCCGTCATGGGTTAGAATAACGCCTGATATTTTTAAAAGTTTTGCTTCCGCATCCATTCCAGGAATAAGAGCACGTGCATGTGAATCCCCCCATAAAGCAAATGACGGTTTTAGATTATTCATTCCAATTATTGGCGTAAATGATGATTTGTTAAATATTTGTTGCATTTCAGGCATTTGTGCCCACTCATCAGTTTTATCCTTTCCAATGTTAAACTGGATTAATAAACAAAGTCCGGTAACAGCAGCCATCAATATTCCGGAAAATGCAAATAATGCATTTCTATCTGGTATAAGCATATTTTTTCCACGAAAAGGCCGTTCAATGTATCTCCATGAAAAAGTTGCAGCAATAAATGATGCGAGAATAATTCCTACGTTTTCAAAGGTGTTTAATGGACGAAATATACAATACCTGGTAAATGCGACAAAAGGCCAGTGCCAGAGGTAAAGAGAGTAAGAAATAAGTCCTGTAAAAACTAAGGGTCGTATCGAAAAAAGTTTACTGAGCGTGGTGCTTTTCTCTTCAAGGTTACTGTATATAATTAAGGCCGCGCCCAATACTGGAGGAATTGCATTCAGCCCGGGGAAAGGAGTCGACTCTGAATAAAATGCAACACTGTAAGTAATGAGAACAATACCCGTAATGGAGAGAATGTTTCGTAACCAGATAGCTGACGGTGTGGGTAGTATCCCGAGAGCAAGAATTGACCCTGCAAGTAGTTCCCACGCACGCGTAGGTACAAGATAAAATGTTGCGCTTGGATGATGTGAAATGCCGTAAATGCTGGCAAATAATGAAATAATGCCAATTGTTATCAGCCAAGGTAAGTACTTGCCTCTAAAAAACTTGTTAATTAAAATTATTGACAATGGAAAGAAAACATAAAACTGTTCTTCCACAGCAAGAGACCAAGTATGCAATAATGGTCTTTGTAGAGATTGAGGCTCAAAGTAACCGGATTTGAGCATAAAGAAAATATTTGAATAAAATAGAGTTGTTGAAGTTATGCTTGAGTTCAACTCTGAATATCCTGTAGTTGTAAAGAGATAGCCTCCAACGATAAAAACAAATGCTATTACAGGAAAGAGAGCAGGAAAGATCCTTCTGATACGTCGCTCATAAAACCGGACAATGGAGAAGTTGTCAACCTTGATCTCTTTAAGAATGATTGTAGTAATAAGAAATCCTGAAATCACAAAAAAAATATCAACCCCTACAAATCCCCCTGAAAATTCCGGTATATCCGTATGAAAAAAAAGGACTGCAATAACAGCTATTGCACGAAGGCCATCGATATCAGTTCTATATTGAGTTTTCATAATTCTTATCGAGATAATTTTCTTATTCTGTTTTTAATGCTTCTTAATCCACCTGTGATAGAGCTAAGCAATGGCCATTTATCCCAGACTGATAATTCATGTAAATCAGTACGGGAACTTCTTTGATATCCTAAGCTTGGAATGACGGCAAAAGTGTTGATGTCAGGGTTTTGTAATCTGAAAGTGGATATTGCGGCATCATAATGCATTGGTCCACCGAGTTGGTCACCTGGCATTCTTTTCTGTAACTGTTCAAGAAATGTTATAAATCGCTCAAATACATTACCGTTAATTGCATAAAAATGTGTTAATGGTAATGATTCTGATATTCTTTCAAGGATCTGATTTGAAGGCTGTAAAGATTTATATTCATGTCCGAGATATAAAAAGCCCCAATCGATATGTTTTAATAAATTTATTACTTCAGTGCCTACTCGGTTAATATCTGATATAAATGAGATATCGTCTTCTAAAATTAAAATATTATTAACTTTTTCATTGGTAGCAGTTTTGATCGCCTTTAAGTGGCTTAGAAAACATCCTCTTGCACCAATACTTGGAAATCCGGCATTATTCTCTGGGCGGATTGCGCTGAAAAAATCAATATTATCTTTTCCAATAGGCCAATTAATGCAATCGAATTCATGTTTGGTCTCAGCTCTCCTGTCCGACCTTTCAGGAAGATTAATAATAACTGTTTTATCAAAATATTCAACAAGGTTCATAAGTAATTATAGCTATTATGATTAATTTTAATTCCGAATAGTTATTAGTGTATTTATTCTAGGGTTTTAAACATATTTTTTCATTAAATTGATCTTTAATTATGAATAATATCCTTTTTAATCTTGACTTGTATCGGTTGGTTGTTTTTATTATTAAATTAATATAATTTATAATTGAGTATTTGATATTTTGAAAAATAATTACAAATATAGTTTTTGTTTTTCCATTTGTAATTATTGGATAGAGAAGAGTTGAATAATGTTGTTTGAACTGAAGGTGGTGATTATGATTAAATACTGAATAAATAAGGCCAATTGACTTTTCTGATTCATATATTGTGCACTGGTATTTCTGTATTAATGGATAAATAGTATTAGAGTATATGACAGGTCCCGTTACATTCACAACACCTTTTTTCCCTACTCCATGAAAATATGGATTGTATGTATTTATTTTTTTTGTAACAGCATCTATCACTGCAGCTAAAAAGGGATGGCCTTTTACAGCAATAATATGCCATTGTTGAAATTCACCAAGTGGGTTTATAAGTTCTTTGTGTTGTTTTCCCCATAATGGGAAATCAATATTATCCCAATATGATAAAATATATTTATCTTCAGGTTTTATTATTTGAGATAAAGGAATTGCCGTACTGCTTTTAATATCTAAATAACATCCACCTTCATAGTATAATATGATATATCTGAAAAAGTCAGCTCTTGCAGGTCCATATTTGATATCAATTTTATTATAGCATTCATGTAAAAAAGATGATTTTGATAATATGTAGTTATTTCTTTCTTGGTCATCAAATAACAAATAATTCCATCCTGGATTTATTTTTATTACGTTATTTACATTTTCTTTTAACGCATATGGCAACTCTTTTTGGGAATGGGTCATATAAATAAATTTAGGAATTAATTTCCCCATTTCAATTTTATCGAAAGGTATATTCATAATTTAGTTATATGTTTAAAACGATTTGTATAATCAAAATAAATATTTACATATGAGAGTGTGTAATATTTATTATAGTGTTATCAAATACTGGCGCTATGATTTTAGCGCCATAGTCTGATAAGTGATTATTGTCTCGGTAAAGTAGTTTGTTGTTAATGGTTAATATTGTCCTTTTGTTTTTATCAAATAACATTGACTCGGGATCGACTAAAGTAATATTATTCTTGTTTTTTAATTTCAGAAATAAATCATAAACAGCTTGATTGCTTTTGCGATATTTGCTCTCTGTAGGCAATAGCTCATTATAATCCGAACCGGTCAGGCTATTAACACAGTAAAGTCTCAATGCGTCACCATCAATTTTTGGGACATCACTGACTATTACTATGTTTCGTCCGAGGTTATGAAGAATATTAATTGTATTTAAAATTCCGTTTTTCAATAAAACAGAATTTGCTTTACGATTTTTATTGGTTTTGTCTTTTGTAGGCTTCCATGAGAGAATGTCATTCTCCTTACTCTCAATAGTGTCGTTGCCATATGCATTCCACATTGATGCGATGATTACAGTTTTGATCTCTGAATGATTTTTTATAAAATTTATGACACATGTATTAAAGTATGCCCCGTTGATAAACGATTCATCATTATTTTCTGTTACTATAGGAGGACTTCCGCTATTAGTAGCCAAATATCCTGAAATATTATATTTAATTGCTTTTTCAGTTAATATTGAGCTAAGCATTCTGGCATGAGAATCACCCCATAAAATAAAAACTGGAGAGGTATTGGCCGTTCCGATTATTGGTGGTGAATTGCCTTTAGTTATTTCTTTTACTGCATGTTCTTCTAGTGTTACCCCTTTTTTCCACTCATACTCGTTATCATTATTATATATTATAGCGTTAGCCTCTGAGCGGTATGGCATTCCATTTTGCAAATGTATTGTTAAACCAATAAGTGAAAATATTCCAATTATAGTCCATGAAAATACAAAAACGGATTTTCTTTTATAGAAAATTGAATGAATTCCTCGAAACGGTTTTTCAATATACTTGAGAGAGAGAGTTGCTAATATAAAGCTTGATAAAATTATTGCTGAAATTTCAAGATTATTTAAATCACGAAATACCATATATTTGGCAAATACAATAAGTGGCCAATGCCATAGATAAAGGGAATATGAAATCAACCCTGTAAAAACCATTGGTCTGATGCTGATGAGTCTATTGACAATTGATGATCCTCCAGTGCCGCTGTAAATAATAAATGCGGCTCCAAGTACGGGTATAATAGCGTTAATTCCAGGAAATGCTGTAGACTTTGAATAGAAGCCAACGCTATATATAATAAGTGTGAGCCCTGCAAAAGAAAGTAGATTTCGTAATAAATATGATTTTGGCTCCCTAATTACTTTCAACGCAAGTATTGAACCTGTTAATAACTCCCAAGCCCTTGTATGAACCAGATAAAATGTTGCAGATGGTTGATTGTAAATACCCCATATACTGGTTAATAGAGATATTGTTGCAATAATAATAAGATATTG
The DNA here is from genome assembly GCA_037143555.1 of Chlorobiaceae bacterium. Classification (GTDB taxonomy): domain Bacteria; phylum Bacteroidota; class Chlorobiia; order Chlorobiales; family Chlorobiaceae; genus Chlorobium. The sequence continues at coordinate 34,999 of JBAWYL010000003.1, read as the reverse complement.
TAAAAATTTCTTATTAAAAAATCGGTTTATTCCAATAAGTAAAAGCGGGAAAAAAATATAAAATTGTTCTTCTACAGCCAATGACCATGTATGTAATAATGGCTTTTGTAATGAGGGAGTGTCAAAATATCCGGAATCTTTTAAAAAGAGAATATTTGAACTGAAAAGCGTTGTCGCAGTAATACTTTGGCCTAATGATTTAAAGGTCTTATAATCTAAAGTAAATGACCCTATTAAAAGTGTAAAAAAAATAACTGGGAAAAGTGCTGGAAATATCCTTCTAATACGTCGCTCATAGAAATTTGATATAGAAAAATATCCGGATTTAATATCCTTAAGTATAATTGATGTTATCAGAAATCCGGATATAACAAAAAAAATATCTACACCTACAAAACCTCCTGAAAATCCCGTGATATCAGTATGAAAAAAAATGACAGACAATACTGCAATTGCACGTAGGCCGTCAATATCTGCTCTGTATTTTAAGCTCATATCCTAAAAAAAATAATGAATCTCAACAAATAAATATCAAATATCATTGTTGATCTTATTCCTTGTTTATATATAAATTTGCAAATAGAGTGCCACATGTTTGGATTTCTATAAGTTATTGATTTATAAGCTATTGGGGGTTATTAAAAAATAACGGATAATTATTATTCTTGCATCATGAAATCTTTATTGGTGTTTTTCTGTCATATTGATAGAAAAACATAATTTAACATGAGTTTTTAAAGGATGCTGCTCGTTCCTCCAGTAGCCATAAATCGGTTTTTAATTTCTCAGGTAGAGTTAGATTCATCATGCCACAAAAATTTTTTATTCTGTACCGCCAATCATGATGATTCATCATCTGAAATATATTGACGAGTCGTTGTTCCTCTAAGCTGTCCTGGTTTAGCAGGAGTGTAATCAGCTCTTCACTTGCGGTGTCTGGGTCTTCAGAAAGTTCAACAGTTGCTTTTGGCCAACATAGCATCTCATCAGCCATTTGCGATTCCGGTCTGCGTCCGGCGACAATGCAACCCGAAAGCAAAGATTCCAGCCATCTGCTTGTAATCATCATTGATCGTGGACGTTCTCCTTCAGGGTCTACTAAAAGATGAAATGCCAGTGAAATATTTGTTCGATGTAGTAGCTTAAAAAGCATACCCCGCTCAAGATGTACGCTAGGGCCGGTTACATTCCCAAGAGGCGAGTGGAGGTAAAGGTAGGGAGAGTTTGCACGATGGAATCGCTTTGCAAAGTTGGTATGATACCTCTGTGGTGTTCGTCCAAAGCCTATGATATCAATTTCCCGTTTTTTTTGTTCACTGGGTGCCCATTTTAGGCAGTCTGCACCCTGATATAACTGGTGAACTGGTATGTTGAAACGGACTTTTGGATACTCTATATCTTCATGGGCGGTAACTGTTATGGCATCATACAGGTTCGTTTCCTTAACGAATCCTTGTTGATAATATGAATCAGTAACTAACCCATAGATTTTGTCAAATTTCTGGCGACAATCTGGTATTGTATTAATCATACCAAGATCTCCAGGTCCTCTGGCAACCACTATAAGAACATCACCACCCGTTGTATGTAATTGCTCATAAGATTGATGGTTTCGACGTATCAAACGGGCTGCCCATGGGCTTGGAACAAGTTTTGGCGACAGAATTTCGGCGTTAAAATAGTGCACCAAAAGCTCTGCAATTTCGTCGATAGCAGCCCAGCCTGCATGAGGTGACGAAAGTCCGGCATAAAGTATTGATGTTTTCATAAGGAGTTGGGTGGTATAGACTGAATTCCTGTCAACAGGACTTCTTAATATTTCGATGTTCTAATAACTGACAGTAGATACTCACAATCGCTTCAGCCTTTGCACTCCATGAAAATTCTTTTGCCCGCTGAATTGCTTTGAGTGACATGGTCTCGCGCAGTACTTGATTTTGAACCAATTGCTCTATAGTTTCTTTCAATTCTTGTATAACAAAATCCTCAGACGTTGGGTTGATTCTAAATCCCGTCTCTTCAGTAACATATTCAGCAATCCCGCCATTATTAATGACAATGCAGGGAAGGCCGTTAGCCATTGCTTCTAAAACAACAGCGCCGCCAAACTCACGTACAGAGGGAAAACAGAATATGTCGGAGGTTTTATAGTATCTGAGGGTGTCCTGTTGCTCAACCCAACCTGTAAAATGAACTGTTTCGTGAAGATTTAGGTTGTGCACCAGATTTTCGAGTGTTTTTCGCTCCGGCCCATCCCCAACGATAGTAAGGGTGATATTATGCAGGATAGATGGGTCCAATGTGCTGATGGCTTTAATGAGAATATCAGCGCCTTTATAAGGAACTAACCGCCCAACAAAAAGGAGGTTAACCTTAGTAGTGTTTTTCTTGTCGGTATCAGAATTATTTTTCTGTTCCTTCAGAAATGAATGATCAATTCCGTTTTCAAAAAACAGTTCAATCTTCTCTTTTTCTATGCTAAAAAGATCATGAATGAGCTTCAAAGTATAGGAAGAACCGGCAAGAATATAGTCAGCTTTTGTATAGGTTTCGCTGTACCCGGGAATGATGAACCGGCCAACTGATCGAAGAAAGTTGAAGTATGAGAACTCTTGACGGGCCACCGCCTGAAATGCTTCTGGAAACGGGACACCGCCGTTTACCGGTCCAATAATAAATGGTGTATTTTTACACGCCTTGATAACCTTTACCGGATAGCGGGGAAGTATCGGGGTAAGGGCGTGAACGATATCGTAATTCCCTCTGAGGATCAAGCTCTTAAATTGTGTATAAACCTCTCTGTTGAACTCACTGTACACAGGATAGGTAAGGGCATTGTATAACGGCCAGATTATTTTATCCCCAACCGTGCTCCACTTCTCAACTATTCTATAATATTTCTTAATAACATCACTCTCTTCGATGTACACAATATCCCGATTAGGATGTGCTTTTTCCAAAGCAGAGCGGTTTCTTGCATGGGTTACAAGGGTTGTGTCAATAAGTTGGCTGATGTGTTTATAGAAGGAGTATCCTACCAATGGTACCGAAGGCCATTCAGGATTACATTGTTCAATAATTAAGAGTACCTTCATATTCATGATTCTTTTCAATACTATTTGTTGTTCAGCAGTTATTGACGCTCCCTTGTCGTTCTGATCCACTCACTGCTTTTATTCTTCAGCAGCATTCCCATATATATCGGGATTTTCCAAAGCACATAGATCGGTGCTGCTGTCAGATAAAGCCATGTTGAGAGTGGCGCTGTGCGTTGTATTTGTCCTGAGATGAGATAGAAGATCAATATCCCCCAAATTGCCGCAGAAAGCTTGAGCCAGCCTGCATTAAGCATCATGGAGCCAAGTGTTCCGAGTGTGAAGAGCATCACCAGAATCGAGAGCGGTGGCACAGCAAGTTCTGCGAGTGCGTAAAGATATCGTGAATCTCCGGTTTCTTTGAACTTGCTGAGAAGCGGAATGGTCATCTTCCGTACGAGCATAAACCTGCCTCCTTCCCAACGGTTTCTCTGGCTTGAAGCATTTTTGCCGGAGGTGACCATCTCGCTGCGAATAACGGCATCAGGGTTATAGTGTACATTGATGCCATCCTGAAGCAGAAGCAGGGTGAACTCAATGTCTTCTACAATAGAGTGGGAAGGCCATCCATAACACTGCAGCAGTTCAGTACGGAATCCCATGCCGTTTCCTCTCAGAATTGCACTTCCCGACAGGCGGAACGAACCAGCCATCCTGAGATGGTTGAAAACATTGAAAGCAGCGTCGATAAGGGCCGGACGCCAGCCGTCATGTGGGTTACTGACGCCGTTATATGCTTGAACGGCTTCTATATCAGGGTTGCTGAGCGAGGCGCTGATTTCTCGAAGATAGTTTCTGTCAGGGGAAACATCAGCATCGATAATGGTAATGGCGTTGTTATGCTGATAGTGCTCTTTGCAGTTTTTCAAAAACCAGTCAAGTGCTTTGCCTTTTCCACGGTTAAGATCGTCAAAGCGCTCAAATACCTGAGCGCCAGCTTCTCGGGCATTTTGAGCAGTGGAGTCAGTGCAGTTATCTGCTATCACAAAGATCTCATACCTGTTTGCAGGATAATCACTTGCAAGGATGCCTTTAATGGTTCGCTCTATTCCTCCTTCTTCATTATGGGCAGGGATCAGGACTCCTATATTAAGGAATCGGTTGTTAGGTGGCTCTTTTTTTTTGAAAAGGTATGAGGCAACGGTGGCCATAAGTAGATATCCTGCAGGCAAAGCCAGAAGAAGAAGCAGGCACTTGACGAGAAGTTCAATAATAATCATGATTATGCTGCAGCATGTTTAAGTAAATCCGCCATATGGAGATTGTTCTTGTGCTGGTTGTAATGCTCAATCACTGTTATCCTTCCAGCCTTTCCGAATTGGTTTCGTAAAACGGGATTTTCGAGAAGGGTCTGGATTTGTTGAGCAAGGTCTATTCTGTCTCCCGGCCTTGCAAGCAGGCCGTTCTGGCCGTGTTCGATAAGTTCAGGTATGCCGGTTATACGGGTTGATATGACAGGGATCTCTTTAGCCATGGCTTCCATCAGCACCACAGGAACTCCTTCGGCAAAACTGGCAAGTACAAACAGGTCGGTACTGTCATAATGTACTCGCACCTTATCTTGGCCGAGTACGCCGGTAAAGGTGACTCTCTCTTTAAGGTTGTTGCCGGCAACGAACTGTTCAAGGTAGTGCCGGTCTGGCCCGTCACCGACCAGAGTGAGATGAAACTTTACTCCTCGTTGTTTCAGCAGTGAACATGCCTCAAGAAGTATATGCTGTCCTTTTGCGGGAACCAGTCGGCCGACGCAGATGATGCTCGGTATGCTGTTACCCGGGTCCGGCCTGACGGCATAAAGGTCGGGATTTACACCGCACCGCACTATGTGCTGCTTTTTCCAGCTATCCGAATTACTGATACGCATGATCTGGCTCCGGCAGTAATGGCTTATGCAGCGGATAAAGCTTGCGTTCCGTACCTTTTCGGCAAGCATGGCTGAATCGATTGCATAAAAAATATCGGGACCATGTACTGAGATGCTGTAGCTCACACCGCCATAGCTTTTCATAAGCAGGGCCACTATAGCGGTTGGATTTCCAAAGTGCTCATGAATATGGGTGATTCCGTGCCTATGCATCCACTCTAAAAGAATGCCTGCTTCAGCAAAGTATGCAAATGCTTTCACTGGACTTTTTGGCCCTTTGAAGAGGAGTTTTGAGGCTCCCACAGCCATTCGCAGGTAACCCGCAGGTTGTTTTAAGAGGCAGTGGAGATGCGCTTTCGCCATCAATGACAGTGTCGTTTCGAGTACCATCAGGGTGCTGCGAGCCTCTTCCTGTTCTGCTGCGGTCATGAATTCAAGGTTCGATGGCTTATGGATCGATGCGGTATGCACTGTCATTCCTGCCATCCGAAGCGATTCTATCTCCCTGTAGATAAAGGTATGGGAAACTGCCGGGTACTCGCTGCAGAGATATGCTATCGGTCGATTGGTCATGTGTCGGAAAGAGAAAGTTCAGTTTTGAGTATGTTGCGTTTATTTTTTAACGGGTTGCCTGTGACGATACCCACATAAAAACGGAGAATTCCAAAGAGTTGGGGTATAACAACAAGAGAACAGTGCCAGGCATACTTTCTGGCCTCTTTTCTGTTAAGATTGTTTTCCCGTATAAATTTATTGATCTTAAACAGGCGGGGGTTAAGGAGTATGGCTATCCCAGGCGCAACCGTCAGGAGTGCAAGTGCGGGTGCTGTTTTCGACCGCTCAATCAGAACTATCACCAGAGCGAAAATGATACAGATAAAAAAAACACCCCCTTTGATCACTATTTTCTCCAACTCATACTTCCAGAAATCACTTCCAGCTTTTGTTTCACGTCTTTGAACGGCAGCAAAACCATAACCAGAACGGAAAGCCCTTGCAAGGTATTGACGCACTGTTTTCATCGCCAGATCGTGCTGTGTCATAAGGGCATCAAGTCGGACGATCTTCCATCCCTCTCTTATAATCCGACGGCTTAGTTCAGGATCTTCTCCCCCGACCAGCAGTTCATCATAGCCACCCGTCTTGTCAAGAGCCTCACGGCGTATAAGCACGTCGCCTCCAAAACAGCTTGATTCGCCGACAGGCCCGTTCCACTCAATGTTCCCTATCCAGTTATAGATTGAGTGTTCGGGATGCATCTCTTTCCGAAATCCGAGTACAGCTCCTGTACTATCGTCATGCATTGCCCGAACAGCGTTGTTCAGCCATTTATTGTCAACTATAGTATCTGAGTCCAGAAACTGTACCAACGGTGAAAGGCCCCGTTTCCATCCATGGTTTCTGCCTAGTCCAGGGGTTGGATATTCCGGATTAATGCTGATCACAGTAACATCCTCATAATCCCTGGCAATTTGTATACTTCTGTCCGTGGATCCACCATCAACATAGTAGAGATGTATCTTCTCTTTTGGGTAATCAGATGCCAGGACAGAAGTAATGCACCTGCCCAGTGTGTTACAGCAGTTGACTCCTATCAGGATGCAATCGATATCTGGCAGGTTCAGCATTACTTTTTCTTGATATATGTTCACAAGTAAATGAAGGTATTGGGTATTCCTCCACACTCTCTTTACATAAAAAGCAAATCAAATGCCAGAAGTGAAAGAATCAGTAAGATACTTATTTATAGATAGTTGGTGGATTGTGAGGAGGCTACTGATATTGTGTTCATAGCATCCGGAGAGGATTTGTGGCGGTAGTACTCTCTAATTGATAGAAATCGCGGGTTTATTGTTTATCAGGTTGTAGCGTGATGGCTAACTTGCCATGTTTGTCGACAAATCCATAGACCTCTTTATTACCATCATTGATCAATACAGCCGCAAGACCCTCAGAAAAAGCTCGTGCCTCGCTGAATTGGGGGGGTAATGACCATTTCACCTTGCCTGTTTATAAAGCCATAGTGATGTCCAACTTTAACCAACGCACGGCCTTCTGAAAAATTACCGGCATCATCAAAAAGCCAATCGGTGCGCATCTGTCCATCGTGATTAATAAACCCGAATCGATTGCCTGTTTTGACTGCCGCCAGCCCCCCTGAAAAAGTACCAACGGCACTGAATGACGGGCTAAAGACACTTTTTCCCTGCTTGTTGACAAAAAAATATTTTCCACCTGTTTTTACCGATGCCAAACCCTCAGAATAAATACCGATTGCATCATAAATCGGGTTGACTACCATTGTTCCTTCTCTGTTAATAACGCCCCATTTACCGGTACGCTCATTTCCGAATCTGACAGCAGCCAGACCCTCCGAAAATTTATTCACGGCATCAAAACGGAAACCAGTGATCATCTTTCCCTGTTTGTCGATAAACCCGAATTTGCCTGTACGTTCATCACCCACTCTTACCGTGGCAAGTCCTTCAGAATAGTCTTCAACTACATCGAATTGCGGTATGCAAATCAATCGTCCTTGATGATCAACAAACCCCAGCTTGTTTGCGCTTGAATCGCCTATATCTAACTTGGTCACATTGTTTGAAAAAGAAGGTGTGCTCCCAAATTGCTGATTGATGACTATCCTTCCTTTTTTGTCGATAAATCCAGTGTTTCCGATATTGTCATTCATCATTATTGCAGCAAGACCATCTGAAAAGTTATGTGCTGCTTTAAATTGAGGTACAAAAACCATTGTTCCTTGTTTATCAATAAATCCATATCGACCACCTGTTTTGACCAAAGCAACACCTTCAGAAAAATCATGTGCATCATCAAATTGTGGACTGATGATCAACTTCCCCTGTTTGTCAATATACCCGTAGTGTCCTCCCATTTTAACAGCGGCTAAATCTTCCGAAAAATTGTGAACATTGTCAAACAAAGATTTGTTAGGCATACCGTCTTTTTTTTCTTGTAACATTTCCTCCGCATGGCAAAGGATGGAAGCACAAAAAATGATCACAAAAAATAAACTTATGAGAAATTTCATAGTTGGGGGGTTGCTATACTATGGATTCATTTTCATAATGCTTCTTAAGACGTAAAATTGCTGCCGCAATAATTCCGATCAGGATCCCGACATTATTATAGAAAGCACCAAGATTTTGAAAATCAACACCACTGATCATTCCGTGCAGCATTTCAAAAAGGAAGCTTATCGGCGCTATGGCGATAGTCACCATAAACGCAATCAGTCGCTTCCGGAATAAAAGTATCGGAATAAAAGAAAGAACGCTATAAATCGATACATGAAAAATAAAATCAAAAACACTTCCCTGAGTGCTTGCAGTGTTTCTTGATAAGCTGGAGGCAACAAGTCCAGTAAAAACTATAGTCCAAATAATTTTGAGTTTTGTTGAGAATTGCATGGTTTAAATAATATTATGGATTATCAGTTGATAAATTCTGAGAGTTGAGACTCAGGTGTTCCAATAAAACGGGTTCCCCTGGTTATTATTTTCTCTATCATTTCTGATATAATGTTTTCCTCTTCAGGTGAATAAAACTCTGGATTTTTTATAAACATACCGATTAAGCCACCTCCGATAACCATATATATCGGGTTTTCCATAGCATTAAGCAGGTTGTCTATCATCGTCAAAGATATAAATATCGCCATTGCAGCTGGGGTCGCAAATGTTACGCTTTTCCATACCTCAGGTTTTAACCGAAAAATAAAAAGGATGACTGGTAACTGAATCATCATAACAAATACAGATAATCCGTAGACTCCGTTTAATCCATACACTATAATCCACTTTCCGTCTGTAACAGCAATATCCTTTCCGTTATTATCCATTACTCTTGAACGACTCCATCCACCCCATCCAAAAAAAGAGCCATCAAGAGCCTTTTTTAAGAGGATAGATTCATTGTCAAATCGGAATTGCAGCGAATCAGCTCGATCACGACTGAATTTTTCTGCTATAAAATCGCTAAGATTCCGTCCATCCCAGGAACCTCCAGCTCTAGCTATCATATAAAGATGCGGACAAAGCAGTAATACTATTACGAGAAAAGAGTTTTTTATTTTGCTCGAAAGATAAAGCACTGCAAGTCCGAAGAAAAAATAAGAAAGAGCTCCGGCTGACTTCATAATGATCGTTGTGAATATAAGCATCAACAGTAGGTAGTGGGAAGGTATCCTCATTATTTTTGCTGGGAGTGCTTTACAGTAATAAAGCCAGCTGCCAAGAAAAGAAGCAAGTATCATCCACATCGAAGTCATAAGTCCATGGGTCATATAGACCATTGGTCTGTAACCTCCGCCGTCCCGCAACGTCTGGATAAAGTCATGCTGGTGAAAGCCGTAGGTCAGGCGATGAAGCTGCGGGCTCATGATCAGTTCATACCAGCAGAATGGAATGTAGATGATTCCCCCAATAAAAATAGTGAGTGCTAGGGTTTTCAAGGCATCGGTATCAGTAAAATATATTCGGCCGATGTAATAAGGTAGCCCCCATTGTATAGTGGTGTACAGTATTGTCGAGATGCCGTCATAAAATCCAAGACCATTAACCATTGATGAAAAAAATGAAGCGGTGCACCACAGAAGTACCAGTGTATCCACTGCCTTGAATTTAAAATTCAAAAGTCTTTCACGATCGAAAATATACGCTCCAGCAAGAATACTGAGCGCAATTACAGTTGATTTAGTGTTTTTGAGCAGGAAAATGTCATAATTTGCACATGGCAGAAACATCCAGCCGGCTACATAGGCTATTACAGGAACAAGACGAGCATCAAGCTTTTTGTAAAGAAAGATGACGAGGGGTGTCCATCCCAAAAAAGCAATCGGGACCATTATGTTACCTGGGCCACTCATTAATCTTTGATTATGGATTTTGCCGGTATGCCAACCGCTGTGCAACCATCGGGAACATTTTCAAGGACAACAGCATTAGCGCCGATACGGGCATGATTGCCGATACGTGTATTCCCGATAATCTTGGCTCCGGCTCCGATATCGACATGCCCCTCTATAACAGGGAGACCTGGCTTTAATCCTGCGCCAATAGTAACCTGTTGAAAAATAAGGCAGTTTGGACCGATTTGAGCATCAGGATGGATGACGATTCCGTTTGGATGTGGTATCATGAGCCCACCGCCTATTTTTGAATTAAGCGGAATGTCTGCTCCACTCACCGCGCTCCAGAAATGATATCGCAGAATGATAAAAGGCAAAGTTATTTTGGATATAACTTTCCCTTCTGATTTCACTCGCTGATAACTACGGATAGTTGATAGTAGATATTTCCCCGGCTCATAGCGTCCCGGTTCACTTTTTTCTCGTGTCCAGTCAGGCTCTATTGCTGAAATCATATTCAATACCTGATACTTGTATTTTAGAAGTTAATTCCTGCATTTATTTTGTAGGTTTCCTATTACCCGTTGAATAATTGATGAATTTATCAATCACATGAAGAGATGGAGATTTTTTGATAAAGTTTATAACTTGCTTAGGCATAATTTTTTGGATGAATTCCGGGGGGTTGTCAAAAAGTTCTTCAATTGTCAGTGTCTGCTTGATGCCTCCAAAGTTTAGAATAGGAGCAATTCCCGGAACTCCGAGGCGGATAAGTAGTTCAGCACACTTTCTCAGGTCTTTAAATCTTGAACTCTCGCCTAAACATACCAGTGCAACGATGTCACTGTAAATGGAAAAGTGTTCGGTAAGGTGGCTCTTTAATAAGGGTGCTCCGTCTATACAGATAAAATCATACTCTTTCTTTACTTCGTTAAGCAGCTCGCGAATTTGGTGACGGGGTATAGGCTTTGATGTTATGCTGCCCGCATACATTATATCAAGATTATCGCCTGGTGTCGATATTATGTACTCTTTCCATAACCCGCCTTGATAGAGATAATCGCAAAGGCCCGGCAGGTTCAACGAAAAATCCGCACTATCTTCAACAGGGTTAACTTCAATATCCCCATCAATCATGAGCACTTTAGGTGCAATTCGGGCTAGTGCTTTTGCGCTGCTGAAGGCTATTGATGATGAGCCGACTCCCTTTTCTATTCCGGTAAAGAGGATTATTCTGGTATTGTCCTTTTCTTTTTCACGGCAGAACTTAATAGCGAGGCTCCCAATCATATGGGCTTTAAAATCATCAGGAGCAAGACTGAGTTGTTGTTCGTTATCCTTTTGTTTATCAATATCAATAATAGTCTGTGTTGGAGGGTATCCAAGCGCCTGCAAGACATCCTGGGGTCGCCTGATGCTATCGTCAAAAAATTCATAAACAAAAAAAACTCCCGCAACAATGCCGAATGAACCCAGAAAAAGCATGGTCACAAGGTTTTTTGTATTTGATTTCAGGGGCGTTTTCGGGGTTCTTGCAAAAGATTCAATGGATATACGTGATGGAGCCTTATTTTCAATTTCAATTTCAGTTATTCTTTTGTCAAGTATGTCAAGCATTTCGCGCTTGTGCCGTAACAATTCGGAAATATTTTCTCCTTTGTGAATCCCAATAGAGACTCGTTTTGACTCTTTTAAATTTTTTTCAACTTCTTGTAATATGTCCAACTCTGTTTTTTTTGTTTTATCCAACTCTGTTTTCGCTTGAATTAACTCTTTTTTCATATCATGGCTTCTCTTCCCGTAAAGAATGGATTTTGAAGTATTGCGAACCTCATTATGTTTTTTTATTTCATAATTCTTCATAGCATTCATGCGCTGTTCAACATAAATACGATCTGGATTATTTGGAGTTAATCCGTCAGTTGTACTTCTCATTTCCTGAAGCTGTTGGTATGTCCATGCATCAGTCATATGAAGTGAATTGTCGTTCTTGACAAGCTCCTCTACAAACGGTTCTAATGTAAGTGGAAGAATCTCTTTATTTAAGTTTTTCGCTTTCTCATAATTTGCTTCTGCTTTAATTCGGTCAGTTAAAGCATAGTCATACATATTGGCAAGTGTTTCTCTGTTTTTTGCCGCAATATTGAAGTTTTCAGTAAAAGAAGCTGTTGAAATATCTTTAGTAAGACCGTCAAGATCCTGTTCGTAAATAGCTATTTCCTTTTCAATAGATTTTTTTTGATCATAAAGATATTTTAACCTGTCAGAATCCGTACTATTGTTTTTATTTCTACTCTCTTTTATATACACATTCATGAGTTTATTAACCATCTCTGCAAGTCCATCAGGTTTGCTTCCGGAAATTGTAATCTCAAGAAGCTGTGTGCCTGATGTCTGCCTGACAGTAATCATTTTATCAAGAATATCAGCACATATTTCAGATGAGCGGATTCCAGGAAACAACAAGTTTCTTTCGCGATGATTCAGGTGCTCAACGGCAAGCTTCAGGAGATCAAATGTCTTAATGGTATGAGCTTGAGTATTGGCATAGTCTTGATAATAATTAACTATGGATGTTTCATCAGAAGTTGATATTAGTTTTGAGACAACAGGCTCAACTTTAAGAAATGCATGAACTTCATAGTATGGGTTTTTAATGATGAATATTAATGGGGTCAACATTGCAAAAAGAAAAGAACCTAAAAAGAGAATAAATATCCCATATCGCTTTAAAAAACCGATAATATCAAATGATTTAGAGGGCTTTCCGAACGGAAGAACCTCTCTTACGGCACTCTCTTTCAGCATCAGTAGGATTTATTATTATAGTCAATTATAAGTGACGGTTTGCCTAAGATAACCTCAGCTCTGCCATGGGACTCAATTGTTCCATTCAAAAGATTATATACGTCGTCACATTTTTCAATTGTGCTCAATCTATGAGCTACAATGATGATTGTTTTTGAACCTTGCAAGGCATTCACAGCCTCCATGACTCCTTTTTCAGTTGCGGTATCAAGCGCACTGGTTGCTTCATCAAGTACCAGTACTGTAGGATTGTGATAAAGTGCCCGGGCTATGCCGATTCTTTGTCGTTGACCACCGGAAAGACGAACACCCCGCTCACCCACTATAGTATCAAGTCCTTCAGGGAGAAGATCCACAAATTCTGTAAGTTGTGCTGCTGAAATTGCCTTTCTTACTGCTTCTTCATCAATTTCTTCTGCTGGTAACCCAAAGGCAATATTTTTCCGAAGCGAGTCATCCGTTAAATAGATTGATTGCGGGACGTATCCGATCTGATTCTGCCATCCACGCATGTTCTGTTCAATATCAATACCGTCTGCAGCTATAACACCTGAATTAGGGGTCAGTAAGCCCAGGAGTATATCGATCAGCGTGCTTTTACCTGATCCGCTTTTTCCAATTAATCCAACTGACGTCCCTTGTTTGATGGTAAGAGAGATATTTTTAATGGTAGGTGTTATGGAAGATGGATAGGTATAGGAAATATTTTTTAGCTCTAGATTATTTTTGAATGATTCCGATGTGGCGACACTCTTTATTTCATTGTCGTATGGCAGCTCAAGCTCCTTTTGAAGAACATCAATAACGGGTGAACAGTATTTTAGCGTCTGTGTTGCAGCAAGAATTCTGTTAATTGATGGTATTAACCGAAATGCAGCAACAGCAAAAAGACCCATTTTCGGGATGATCTCTCCTATTCCGCCACCCTGGACTAAAATAGTGATGACAAGCAGTGCAAAAGCTCCAATAGCAATAAGCTCTAACCAAAGACGGGGAAGCTGTTGCATAGTTCCGCTTAACTGAACAGCACCTACACGCGCATTAGTATGAATTTTATATCGATTTATAAATTCGGCATCTCTGCCAAGCAGTTTTACATCTTTTGAGCCTCCAAGAGCCTGCTGTAAGTGCAGGAGCCTCAGTCCATCATGATGCTGACGAATTTCTCCCCACCGGGTCATCCTTTTTTTTGTCAGTTGAATAAATCCAAAACTGGTTAAGCTGAAAATGCTGATGATGATAATGCTGCCTACAGGTTCGATCAGGATTACCATAAGGCATATGGCAACAATCACCAGAAATTCCGTAATGAGTTGTAATGTCGGGGTTACAACATTGGTCGTGAAAACCGATGTTTCAGTGAGAACGTTTTGGATTAAATTGGCAGAGTTTCGCTGTAGATGGAATGAATAGGGTTGTCTCAGGTAGATGGTAAAAAGACTGAGTGACAATCTGGCTTCTAAATTAGAGATAAAGCGGTTTTGACCCCACGCCAGCATTCCTAAAAAAACTGCTTTAATGAGATACACAAAAAACAGTAGCAGAACGCCTCCAACTAAAAGCGTATTGGTGTTTGGGTTTCCCAGAAATTGAAGAGCCGGTCGAAACGCTGGATATTTGTCTGATATATTGTGTTCAGAAAACATAGTAAGTGTCGGTATAACTAAGCCGATACCAAGAGTTTCAAGGCAGACGCCGATAAGCATGAGTAAGAGCAGAATCAAAACGTTAACACGTTCCTTGAGTTCCAGAAATATCCGTACTTTCTTTATAAATGATATCGGGATAAGTTTCATTGTCACTGGTTTCAATTGATAGTATTTCATTTACCGCTTGTGGTACTTGTTGAAACGCTGCTGGTTCCACTTGTGGTACCTGTTGACCCGCTGCTGGATCCAGTTGTCACAGTTGTGCTGCTGCTGTTGACAAATCCGGTTTGGTTCCACCAGTTCTGTCGAAGCTTTGCCATGATACCCAACGATTCAGCGATAGATGTTCCTAAGCTGAGGAAAGATAGTGATGGCGTGAGTTTTTCAAGCGTATAGTTGAATTTAGCCATCCCTGTTGCGCTGATGTAGACGATGTCATTAGGCAAAAGGGTAAAGTTCTGGCTGAAGTCCCCTTTTCCGACAAGTTTATTAAGATCGATAGAAATAACATCGCCCTTCACATCCTGTTGCCGGATGATAAATACCTTTTCAGGGTTTGCCAGTTTGTTCATTCCTCCTGCGTACATGATAGCCTTTAGCACATTCATCCCGTCTTTTAACTGAATCGCACCGGGAGCATTAACTTCACCCATCACATACACCACCTCATCATTGAGCTCAGGAACGAATATGACATCATTGTTTCTGATAGGGGCATTCAGGCTCATATTTCCGTTTTTCAGGAGATCCTGCAAATCAATCCAGAGAACCGTATTATTACCCCGGATGATTGAACATCTGGTCATTTTACCCTGATCGGGCAATCCGCCGGCAAGAGCCAACCCTTCAAGCAGAGTTCCGTTGCCAGGGAAATTGATAACACCAGGTTTAGAAATTCTTCCAAGAACAAAAGCCTTGTTGTTATGAAACTCTTTTACCCCTACTGTTACCTCTGGTTTTATATAAAGTACCTCTAGTTTCTCTGTAACTAATTTCGTCACCTCTTCAGGTGTGCAGTTGCTCACATTGATATGTCCAACTCTGGGAATGGCTATAAACCCGTCCGGGGATACCACAATGCTTTCCTGCGAAAGCTCAGGCCGCCTCCAGACTTTGATATTGACAAGATCACCTGGCCCAAGACGATACTGATATGTTTCCTGAGGTGTTATAGCTTCTATCTGTTCCTTTGTTGCAAACTTCTGGCTTTTTTTAGGAAGCTCGATACTGTATTCTCTCTCGGGGGCAGCCGGTATACGGGTAGGTGTGGGGGAAATACCGCTGCAGGCAATCATCATCATCGGTAGTAATATGCAGGAGAGACGAACGGTTATGTTTATTTTCGACAGCATATATTCAACAATGATATTTTCAAACCTCAATACAATTAACAGACAATAATTGTGCCATCTGTCATGAGAGGTTAACATGAATTATTGAAATAACTTATAAATATGTTTTTTCCTTCGGGCATGTCATATAGCAAGCAATAGGATCTCAATCTCTCAACATGAGAGTTTTATGATTGGTAGAAGTGGAGTATTATGCAGTTGTTAGGGGCGCAACTATGTTCAGAATTCAACAGATGTATGAATACTTATATCGCGGTTTTAAGTATTGCTTTCCGATGAAATAGTATGGAAAAAAGTATGAAGAATATAAATTCAATATCAATTACAAATCGCTCTCCCTCGTCGCCATCTGTCAAGATATGAGTAAGAAAATGAATGAGAAATATTGAAATCAAAACACGTATAAATCTATATCGGTCATCAAGTGAAATAAAAAAGCTTATGAGTAAAATAAAAAAAATCCCAAACCTGACATCTTTTGTTAAAAAAATTAGTGAATCAAACACATTTGCATATAAAGTTATGTTTTCTCTATTTGTTAAAACAAAATATTTGTCAGGCGCTTTAAAGTAACAATGTATGTGTCCTGCGATTCTTCTGATATGCTTATATATATTATATTTAGAAAATATAATGTTTTTTTGTGATGATGCGTATCCTAAGGTAAGGTATGAGTTATAATTTGGGTATCCGTTATGTTTTTTCAATTGCGTGTCTTGAATTCCATAATGTTTACCATAATTATTTGGATCAAGTGGTAGACGTTGAATCTCTTCAGGAGTTGGGAAGTTATGAGGGTTCATCTCAATACCAAAACCCTTTGCTAAATTTATTGGTGCCCAACTGCTCGTGCCGAAAAAATCATAAAGCATATAATTCTTAACCGGGACAGTTATAACTAATATGATTTCTATTAGTAAGTATATTGAAAAGGTTTTGATGTTTGGCTTTTTCTGGATATAAAAATAATATATCCCCATTATAAGTATGACATGTACAACGGTAAAATAACTTCTTAAAAATGAGAGGTATGTCAGTGAGGTTAAGAGTAATGTTACAGATAATGTTTTTCGGGTGTCTGAGATAAAGAAGCTATAGACAAGTAACGATATTCCTGCGGCAGTAAGACATGGATAAAAAGGATATGCAGTGTTCAGGATTACACCTGGGGAAATCGTGTATAGAACTGCAAGCAGGAATGCATAAATTGAGGATTGAAAATAAAATTTTGACACGGAATAAATAACCATACTGGTAATCCCATTGCATAATAAATTTATAATTATAAAATTGTTATAAAGGTTGCCCTCAAAATTAGTTAAAATCCAGACAATAAAATTTAATAAGGGTGGTTGAGCATGAAGATGAAGAAGAGAGTTGAGCGGGTATTGTTTTAATACTTCTATATCTAAAATATGCCAATGTATTTCGATTAAATTACCAAGGCTGTCAAGTTTTAAAATTTTTACAAGAAATAGTGGAAGTATGAAAAAAAAGATATATAGGCTTAAAGCGGTTATCTTGTTTTTATGTCTATATAAGTTCATGACTTTTTTGATAAAATCGTAAAATAACTGTGTTAATGTGTTTAATGCAGTCAGATGAGCTCACCATTCCGCCTTTTTACAGATTTAATTTTTTAAACACGCTTGTTGGTAAATGAATAATCCCCATCATCACATATTTCCAGTACCAGGGAGTATAGAGCACATCCCTCTTTTTCTTTATTGCGTTTACTATATCCTCAGCAATCACTTCCGGTTTTGCAACCAGTATTGCGGGCAAATCCATTCCTTCTGTCATTGGAGTATCCACCATTCCCGGTTTGATGGTAAGGACATGCACGCCTGATTTGAATAATCGCGCTCTTAATCCCTCACAGAATGCGCTCACTGCAGCTTTTGCTGCTCCATACACGTAGTTTGACGCTCTCCCGCGGTCTCCCGCTACAGAACTGATCACAGCAATCGTTCCATGCTTCTGCTTTTCCATCATATTTGCGATTCCAGTCAGCAGGGAAATGGTGCTTATGGCATTGGTCTGCAGTTCCTGCATTGCCATCTCTGTCTTGTTTTCGCAACTCTTTTGATTGCCGAGGGTTCCGTATGCAATAAGCACAATATCAAATGACCCTAAGGTAGAGTATGCTTTGTCCAGAAGCTCTTGATACGACGCAATATCTCTGCTGTCAAAATACTCCGAAGTAACCGAGGCCGCTCCCCTTATGGTAAGGTCTTCGGCTATTGTTGCCACTCTCTCTCTATTGCGTCCAAGGAGGTAAAGTTTTGCACCTTCTGCAGCAAACTTTTTTGCTGTCGCTTCTGCAATTGCTGAAGTTGCTCCGATGATGAGAATATTCTGCATTAATTCACTCCTAATCGTCTTGATTGATGCGAAAGAAATCTTTTGTTAACCGCGTATCTGTTTCTGATTACCTCAAACCGTTCAAGGCCGGCATAGCTTTTTCGAATGGTATCCGCCTTCATGCGTGAGTCTTTCGTCATGTATATCCTTCCTCCATAACTGAGTACCATACCGTCAAGCCGTTCCAGAAGAGGGAAAAGATCCTTTTCGATCTTGAAATCAAGGGCCAGAGTATAACCCTCCATGGGAAAACTGAGAAGATTCTTGTTTTGTTTTCCAAAGGCTTTCAAAACTGCAAGAAAAGATCCCTTCCCTGACTCGACGATACTTTTCATGATAGCTGTCATCCCTTCACGACCTGCCTCTTTCGGGATTACAAACTGATATTGTGTGAAGCCGTTTTTACCATACATCCGGTTCCATTCACCGATACCATCAAGCGGATAAAAAAATGACTCGTAATGAATATGATCACTAACAGAGCGCGCTCTTATTCTATTGTAATAGAGCGTATTGAAGGCTTGTATCGAGTATCGGTTCAACAGCATTGAAGGCATGTCGAAAGGAAGGGCTAATGGTTTTTTCTTCTTGCACGTTAGCGTTCCTTCTTGAGCATGATCACCTGTCATGAGAAGGGAGCGACCTAGCGAATTTCCCTTTGAAATGCAGTCTATCCATGCAACTGAAAACGGTTTGTCTTGATGAATGGTAAAAAGGTCAAGACTCTCTTCAAGATTTGAGGCTTTAAATGTTGTCTGATCGATAAACGAATTCTTTATCGGTTGCAGTCGAATCGCTGCCGAATATATAAATCCTGTAAGCCCCATCCCGCCGCAGGTAGCATAAAAAAGATCAGCATGCTCTCCAGGAGAACACCGCAAAATCCTCTCAGCATCCAGAACTATATTGATATACTCAACATGCTCACAAAAACAGCCGGCAACATGGTGATTTTTACCATGCACATCGCTGGCGATGGCACCTCCAATAGTTACATACTGAGTTCCGGGTGTAACCGGCAAAAACCATCCCTGCGGAACAAACACCTCTAGAATCTCTCCCAGGGAAACACCCGCTTCGCAATGCAGCACGCCTGTTTGATGATCGAATCTCAGCATATGGTTCAGCCAGCGTGAGCTTATCATCCTCTCGCCGAGCGAACTGTCCCCATAACTCCGGCCAAGACCACGCGGTGTAAAAGCGCTATCAGGCAATTCAAGCAGCAGATTCTTAATCTCACGCTCTGTATGCGGCGCATACACTTTAGCCTCTACAACGGGATATCTTCCCCATCCATGCATATTCATACTTTTGTCTCCTGGAGAAACACGAACTTCTTGTCAAGATTATATTTCAAAAGATAGCCAAGAGCCAAACCGATGATCCCTCCAAGGTATCTCAGCTCTTTTGTCTGAAACAGATAGTTGAACCCGAACTCAAATCCAAAAAAGATTGTGGTTGTAACAACGCCCATCACAGCATAGAGCATAAAAGTCTGGCTGTTGTGAATAGCATTTTTGGCCTGAAATTTGAAAATATAGCGTTTGTCAAGCGCGTATTTTAACATAAGCCCGGCAGCCGTTCCTGCTCCGATTGAGAAGAGTAATGAAAATGGACCGGAGTATAACCGTGTGGCAATATCCTGTACCCCGATGTTCACGGCGGTAGCAAAAACGGCAAAAAGAGTATAGAGTATCGATATTCTCATACAGGTCATCCTATGTAAACTACATCAAACCGGCTAAAATGAATACTGCGGCAAACAAGGCACCTGTCAGCAGGCTTATTTTATCTTTGACGGCAAACAGCACTGGATCATCAAACATCTGCCCCCTGTGGGTAAGCATCCATGTCCGACTGATCCAGAAAAGCAGAATCGGACAGGAGAGCCATATAAGTTTATGTGCATGATATAACTGCATTGTTCTGGCATCTTCAATGTAGAGTGCAAGAACGAGGACCGATAAATACCCGGCACTTGAGCCAAGGCTTGCAATAATTTCAAGGTCATCAGCAAAATATCCCCGCCCTTTTATTTTTTCCTTTCCCTGGGCGAAACGGGCGCGGTGCAATTCAGCATATCTCTTCACCATAGCAAGGCTTAAAAACAGAAACATTGAAAAAGCAAGAATCCAGAATGTCGGAACCAGCCAGCAGGCATAAGCACCGGCGATAATGCGAAGCGTGTATAAGCCGGCTAATACAATGGTATCCACTCCCATCATTTGTTTCAGCCATTGGGAATATGCAAGGGTAAGGATGTAATACATAACAAGTGCAATGGTGAATGCAGGCGGCAGTAAAAGAAAAGAGCCGGCAAGAGCAGCAAGAAACAAGAGTGGCGCTGCGATGACGCCGGCCAGAATTGGCAGTTGACCTGATGCCAGGGGTCGGTTTTTTTTGCTTGCATGATGGCGGTCGCTTTCAAGGTCAAGCAGATCATTGAACAGATAGCCGCTTGAAGCGCTTAGGGAAAAAAATATAAATGCTAATAAAGCATGAAAGATCAGGATAATGTTGGTTAACTGGTGTGCCGCCAGAAGGGGAATGAATAAAAGAAGGTTTTTCATCCATTGATGAGGTCTGAGTGCTTTTATCAATGAATGGGATAAGTTTTTTCGGGAGCGATAAACCACCTCAATATTTCCGGCACTTTTGGCTTTTTTTTCTACACCAAATTCAGGATCTGACAGATATGCTTTCTCTGCAACCTCCAGGACCGAAATATCATCTTGTGAGTTGCCGATATAGTCGAATCCTTTCACTCCAAAGACATCAATAAGGCGATTGCGTTTTACAGTTGAAGACATATTAATGTCACCTTCAGTGGCAATCACCTGATCAAACAGCCCCAAATGCTCGGCAATTTTCTCTGCATATAAACGATGTGAAGCTGTAGCAAGAACAATATGTCGATTATTCAGCTTTTCAGTTTTAAGGAATGCTACAATATCTTCGTTATACGGTAACTGACTCACATCAATAGACACCTCCTTCGCAAGGCGTTCTTTTAATGATGCCTTGCCCTGTATCATCCAGTAGATGAGCTTCGGAACAGAATACAGTTCTCGCTTGCCGTAACAAAGCATAGACTCTAAAAGCATGTCTGTTCTTAGAAGTGTTCCATCAAGGTCGACAACGAGAGGGTTGCGCATAGGTAAACATTAATGTTATTATATGGCCATATCAAGTGCGCGACTAAGAGCCTCGCCCCAACTCTTCTTGCGGTCATAAAACTGCTCGGACTCAGCGCCACAGCTTTTGCAGGTCGACTCATAATGTTTTTTATCGCTGGCAGCTCTTGTTATGGCTTTTGTTATAGCCGGGATGTCACCACATGTAACTGTAATCACTGAGTCTGGTAAGATATCTATTACAGGGCACACCTCTGTTGCAACCACCGGTCGCCCGGATAACACTCCTTCTACCACCACGCGATTCAACCCCTCAGGGAAATCAGCCGTCGTCGGCACAATAACCATATGACATCGTTCATAGGCGGCACGCATCTCAGAACTGTTTAACTGACCAAGGACCTTGATACAATTCTGCAATCCACGTCGGGATACCTCTGCTTTTAACTCACTGAGTGCGGTCCCGCCACCACAGATTTCAAGCGATACACTCTTCACTCCATCACCTGTCAAACTCGCCATCACATCAAGTAAATCAAACACTCCTTTAGTGCGTTCAACGCGTCCTGCAAACATTAATCTGAATGAATCAGCATCCCATGTGGGGCGTTTAATGCCTTCAAAATGTTCGCGCTGATAAGAACTGCGTGCCTGCAGCAGACTGCCGCTTACCCTGCCACTGGTCATCTCCTTCACCTGTCGTTCGCATTCCGGTGAGATGCAGATCGTGGCAATTGGAATATGTCTCCAGAACATGCCATTGAAGCTTTGCAGAATTTTTTGATAAAGCGAGCTCGATCGATAACCTCGTGGCCAGAATGTGCACTGCAAATCGGTGATTACCTTAATGCCAAACAAGGCTGGAATAGTCAGCAGCCACCAATGCTCAAGATCCGCAATCACAACCACACGAGGATGCTGTCGCAAAATAGTGCCGATAATGTCTAACCAATGCGACATATAGGCACGTTTGTACGCAAGTCCCGATTTGCCGTTTGCCGGATTTGGCCTGTGCTCAACGGTGAATGAACCTTCATGCAATAATTCTTTATGCGCATGCGAAGAAATCACTAACGCAGAAAGGCCGCGAGCCTTTATCTGGTCAAAAAACTGGCCGGAATAGGTATCAGAGACCTCTGAGGCATCATGTTTACCGGAAATCCAGTTGCGCATGGTGCCAGCAATATCACCGGGACCGCCGCAATAAATTACATCTCTCTTTGATTTCATTATCATACAGCGGATGAATGGTTGTTGCAATGATTTGATAGCTCAAACATCCTTTTTGCGAGAGATAATCTTTGCCGGAATACCAATCGCAATAGAGTCATCCGGCACCGATGTGATGACCACGGCATTGGCCCCGATATCGACATTATTGCCGATAGTGATATTGCCGAGTATTTTAGCGCCTGCCCCGATATTGACATTGCTGCCGATAAAGGGCGCTGCTTTTTCTTCAATATTTTTAAGTCCGACAGTCACTCCGTTTCGGATAATGCAGTTGTCACCGAAACTCGCATAACCACTGATAATGATATCCCCGAAATGGTCAATCCTGAAATTTGATCCCACCGGAACCTCACAGGGTAGTTCGACCCCTGTCAGCACCTGTACTATTTTATAGAGAAATTTGTAAAGCAGTGAAAAGGGTTTTCTTATAAAGCCGTTTTTTAAGGTGTAACGCCAGCGTCCAAAACGGTAGACAATCATCACCCAGAATCCCTGAGCACTCCACACACCCTCATAGGTTGCCAGATCAGCTCGAATAGTGCGAAAAAGAGTCATAAGGGCTACCAGGGAGTGGGAGGTGAAACAGCACCGAAACTGGTGTCATTCAATGATTGGATGATCAGCCGGCTCACTCCCAGCGCTTCTCTACGTTTTTTTTCAGCATTAGCTGACGGCAGAAGATTTTTAGCGTATCGGGCAGTATACCAGAGTAGTTCGATTCCTGAGGTCGACAACATGGTTGCAACTCCTTTGTTTTTTCGATAATAAAGGCACTCACTGCGCATCCTGAAAGAGAGTACCTGAGCCGCTTTGTTGTCGAAAGCCTTGTCTTTTCTTGTCTTGCTGCTTGCTCCGCCGATATGCATCACCTCGGCAAAAGGAATGAAATACACCTTCCATCCCGCTTTTTTTGCCCGAAGACACAAATCCGTCTCCTCATAATAAAGATAAAACCGTTCATCAAAAAAGCCTATGGAGTCAAGCATCTCCTTGCGGACAATCGTGAACGTACCGGGAACCCAATCAACCTCCATCGGCTTGTCATGGGCAAAACCTCCAAATTCATGCCGATTGAGAATAGGGGAGTGCGAAAACTTCCCGCTTATCCCCGAAAGCGTAAGAAGTTTGGAGAGTGCGGAAGGGAATCGTCTGGCAGAAGGTTCAAGCTTTCCCTCAGGAGAGATTATTTTTCCCCCGCAAATCCCGCACAGTGGATTCTTGTCCATAAACTCTATGCCTTTGGAAAGAGAGAGTGGTCGCAAATAGGCATCGGGATTAAGCAGTACAATATAACGGCCCGTAGCAAGCCGAAAAGCCTGATTGTTCGCTGCTGCAAAACCGGCATTCCTGCTGTTTGAAATCAGACGAACTGCTGTAAATTCTGTCTGCACCATCTGGGCGGAACCATCTGCGGAGTTGTTATCGACAACAAAAACTTCAATTTCTAAACCGGCGCTATAGGTAAAGAGCGCCTCAAGACAATGACGAAGGATATCCTTGGTATTATAACTGACAATGACAACTGTGACCATATGGATCCCGATCAAATTTAGTCGTTTACGAGAAAACCGTTCTGGCCGTTTCAACCTGTTTGGTCATCACCAGAATGTTCTTACCTTCACTTCTGCTGTAGGATACACTATCCATCAGACGGTTGATAAGAAAAAGTCCGTAACCGCTTTCGGGATAGCTTGCTATATCCGGGGTCTCTGTATGCGGGTTATACGCTTGATTTGTATCCACCACGGTTGCGATAAGTTCCTGCTCATTGGAACTGAAGCTGATCATGACCTGCTTTTCCTCTTTCGAAGAGTCGGCATAACGCACGGAATTTGTAAATGATTCACTGACTGAGAGCTCGAAAGCATGACAGAATTCAGCGATATTCCCGGAAGCCCCGGTACTATTGGCAAAAATATCCGCAACATTTCCTGCCACAAGTGAGGCTGCCTGAGTATAGAGTAGGTCGCATTCAAGTGTCAAGGAGAGTATGTGTTTCATAACAGATTACAAATAGTTATTTGCATTTTTTTTTTACTCACAAGCTGCAGCTGCAAGGTCATCATAAATGTCAAACAGTGTATAAGCCTGAGTTATCTCAAATACTTTCTTCACCCGTTCGTTCAGATTGGCAAGTTTGAATACAGCGCTTGCAGCCTTTTTTTTGCGCGCTATTCCTACCAGTACCCCAAGGCCGCTGCTATCAAGAAAGTCAACCTGTTCAAGATCAATCACAACTGGTTGATTCTCCGGCGACTGCTCAAAATGGGTTTTAAGCTGAGGAGCTGACGAAGCATTAAGGATACCTCTAAGGGAGACAATGGAGAAGTTGTTGATGTTTTTTTCAATGATAGTCATATGCTGTTCTCTTGATTGATTCTGTTGAAAAGTGCCTTTTGTGTCATCGATATATCCTTGATAAAATTGCTGTGAACTGCATAATAATGATCGACAATATCTGACTCTATGTCATTTTCCGGCCACTTTTCAGCCTCTGAATAACTGAATACACCCGGTCTGTATAAGCCTAAATTGTTATTGGCGGCCTGAATGGTTTGATCCGTGCGAACAGGTCGGCAGCCTATAAGAGCGAAATGCCCGTTCAATACCTTAAAAAGCCAGGTAAAGCGGTCGAGAGAGAGAAAAAGGGCAATCGCACCTAATACACTCTTTTTTTCAATACTTGTAAATGTAAGAGAAACATTCTCTCCGGGTATCACAGAATGATAGACGATTTTTTTTGTTTTCCAAAGACCTGACCACTCAAGAAAAGGTTTGATAACAAGATAAGGCACTAAGAGAATCATAATCATCCATGCGGCAGCCATCCGGTGCGCCAGCCACTGCAAAGCAGATCCTGTCGTAGCGGGCTGTTTAATCCCGCTCAACAGATGCGGATCCTCCATGGTAAGGGAACAGCCGCTTTCAGGATCAATAAGAAGACTGCCTTCAGCTATCTTTCTATCAACATCAAGTTGTTCACCGATAAAGGTATTATCCATCACAATACTCTCCGAAACCCTGCTCTCCCTGTCAATAATCACATTGCTGCCGATGATGGCCCCGGGACCAATAATGGAGCCGGCAAGGATTTGGACATTATTGCCGATAATAACAGGCTTAATAACGCTTACCCCCTTTTGAAGAACGACATTTCTCCCGATAAAACAATCAGGCTCATTGTTATATCCCGGAAGTACATAATGTGTCAGTCTCTCATGGAGAATCCCAGCGGCAAGCCTGTAGTATTTATCAATGCCATCAACAACGGGCAGCGACAGCGGGGGCGCGCCTTCCTGATGTTCTGCCCCCGATGCAGCTCCTGTCAAACTGATGTTTCCGTTGCTGCATTCAAGAACCTCCCCGACAGGAAGTGATGCAAAAAAAGATCGGTAATCACTTCTTT
Organism: Chlorobiaceae bacterium; assembly: GCA_037143555.1. Lineage (GTDB taxonomy): Bacteria > Bacteroidota > Chlorobiia > Chlorobiales > Chlorobiaceae > Chlorobium. The sequence continues at coordinate 9,224 of JBAWYL010000003.1, read as the reverse complement.
TATCGTAATGGATAAAAAGAAGACCATTGATAACCATAACCCTTTCGTTCGAACAAAACCTGCTGTTCTTTTCAATAGCTTTTTGCACGTTGTCCGTCGGAAGTAAATTAGCATAACTGATTTCAACACCCCATCGACTTCCATTTTCGCAATGCTTCTCTAAATCGCTCATAACCTCATCACTTATAATCCTGATGCCGGTACTGCCGGCGAGGATACAGAAATCAATCAGAAACTCAATAAAAGGCTTGTTGCATAGCGTTACAAGCAGGGGATGGCGTCCGGGAAAAATATCACGCAACCATCTGTATTCGATTCCTTTTGTAATAATAATCGTTTTCATGCTTCCTGATTTTTTATGCCGACCCGACCGTACTGAACGAAGCAACAGCAGAAGAAGTATCCGGATAAATGGAAAAAAGTTGTTTCGCCTTCGTAAGTTCAAAAATCAAAGACACTTTCTGGCCAAGTCCGGCAAGCCGGAGGTCCCCCTGCAGCTCAAGGGCCCGGCGCAAACAGGATACAATAGCTCCCAATCCGCTGCTGTCAATAAACTCCAGCCCGCTGCAATCAAAAACAATGTTAGGACTGTAATGTAACCAGTGAGAAAATGCCTTTTTGAGGTCGTTGCAGTTATTTGCATCGATTCTTACCTGCAGTGCCGCAATTCCGATGGTTTTCTTTGTGGATGTGTCAAGCTGAAAAATCATGGCATAGTGATGTTCTGGATTTAATATGCACCCTTGCCGGTCAGTACCGCAGGAATGGTTTTCAAAAGAAGAAGGATATCATTAACAAAACTTGCGCTTTGGATATACTGCATATCAAGCATCACCTGCTCTTTAAATGGTATATCGCTTCTGCCGTTAACCTGCCAGAGACAGGTGATGCCCGGTATGACATGTAGCCTCTTCCGCTCCTCAAGCGTGTATTTTGCAACCTCGGCAGGCAGCGGTGGTCTTGGGCCTACAAGGCTCATATCCCCCTTTAGTACGTTGAGAAGTTGTGGAAGCTCATCAATACTCAGCTTGCGTATTACTCTTCCTACCCTTGTGATCCTCGGATCCTTTTTAATCTTGAATATCACTCCTCCTGAAGACTCATTCATTGCGGCAAGCTCGTTTTTCAAATGATCAGCATTAAGAACCATCGAGCGGAACTTGTAAAACCTGAAATGCTTGCCATTGCGTCCCACCCTGGTCTGAAAGTAAAGCACAGGGCCTGGATTCTCCAGCCAGATACCAAGAGCAGTCAGAAGCAGAAGAGGAAAAAAAACAAGTGAAGCACATATCGAAATGGTAATATCAAGAGCCCTCTTAAGCAGATAGGAAAACCTTACAGTCGTCTCCCACGATGTGACCTTCAAAGTCCTTCTGAATCGGATCTTTGGATTGATCGATTCGCTCACTTTTTGAATCAGCTCTTTTCTGACTGTAGGATCAAGTTCCATATAAATCTGTCGGTTTACCTTTCAATTCAATTCCTTGACGGATCTCTGCTTATATCTTCATTCGGTTAAGTGTTATATATGCCCTTCGAAATCTCTCTGATAGCAAGTGGAATAAAACGACTATCCCTCACCAGATAGCGTTTCCACATACGGGCAGGCTCACTTGCAAGACGCCAGACCCATTCAAAACCGGATTTCTGTATCCAGACAGGTGCTCGTTTAATAATTCCTGCAGCAAAATCAAAAGCGGCCCCTATACAAAGAATCGGACCTACCTGTAATCGATCAATGTGTTTAGCCGACCATTTTTCCTGCTTTGGAGCTCCGACGCCGATAAAAAGGATGTCAATATTCCGCGAGTTTATATCGTTGACAATAAAATCCGTTTCCACCGGGTCATGTTCAAAACCAAAAGGCGGGCAATAAACACCTGATATTCTGAGTCCATCAAAACGTTTTTTTAATATTGCCGCAGCCTGCTCGGCAATCCCTGGATTTCCGCCAAGGAAATAAATATTTAAATCAGCTTTTGCGGCTTTTTCACAGATCGCAATTAAAAGGTCTGCACCTGTAACCCTTTCAGGAAGATGTTTGTTTTTCAGTATTCTGCTCAGCCACACAATCGGCATGCCATCAGCAAATCGAAACAAGGCATTTTGATAGATATGCCTCATTTCAGTATCGTCTTGAAGCATGACGATATGGTCCACATTTGGAGTGACAACAAGTCCTTTTTTCTTTTCTATACCAGCATTAATAATCTGGTGAACAGCTGACGAGAGTGTGGCTCGCTCAAATGAAACACCTAAAAGTTCACTTGAGTCGTGAGAAACACTCGTCGTTCCGTTTTCCGTATTGATTTTGATGGTATTGACCTTTTCGTCCTCTTTCTGGTCGGGTACTTTAAGGACATGATTGATTATTTTCTCGGCAAATGCCGTAAAGCTTTGATAGCTGCCAAAAAAAATCAGGCCCAAAGCACGAAGTGACCTTTCTTTTTCCTCGTCTTCACTTTTAGAAAGGCAGATAATCTTCCCTGGATTGAGATGTTGTTTAATGTAGCTGACCAGTCTGGCACATGGAGCTTCAGGGAAACTGTCTGTCATGACAACAAGCTTGAACGATTGCCTGAACCTGCTTATTATTTCAAGTTCTTCAGTACTTTCAGCCAGGGTAATCTGGTAATCGGTATTCTGAAGCATGGAGCAAAGCCTCACCACCTCTGCTTTTTTACCCAGGATTAGTGCGTTAACAACATCAGTGCGTTCGCTCATTTCTTCTGCCTTTTATCTCCAAAACTATTGTGTCTGATTTAAGAGTGTAATTACAATTTGAGTGCCAGAAAATGAATGGCAGCTGAAAACCCTTGTATTACAGCGCTTACCCGCCACAATTGATGGACGCAGGGTATTGTTGACTATCACAATGCGAGATATGTTTCATTCTCTCTCTCATGCAGAGAGGGAATGAATAAGAAGGGAGAGCAGCTTAAGCTAAGTCCTGTATGTGGTTTACATACTGTACATTTTCAGGCGCCGGTAAAGTGTGGCTTCGCTGATGCCCAGAAGTTCTGCGGCAGCTCTTCTGTTGCCGGTTGTCTGATTAAGCGCTTTACGGATTGCATCTTTTTCGTGAGAAGCAATACTGGCAGGTTCATCAGCTTCAAGGTAATCTTCATTTCCGGCAGCGTAACGATCTATAGAAAGGCTCTCCCTTCCCATAATATCATCATGAGATATGGTTATGGCACCCCGGACAACGTTTTCAAGTTCTCGGATATTTCCCGGCCAGTCAAAAGCGCATAAAGCACTTATTGCACTCTGGGAAAAGCGTTTGGCCGGATACCCTTCTTGAATAAGCTTGTTGATGAAATAATCACATAAAAGAGGTATGTCGGAGCGGTGCTCACGTAGTGGCGGAGCATAAATTGTTATCGCATTAAGCCGGTAATAGAGATCCTGGCGGAATGTCCCTTTTTTAACCGCTTCAGCAAGGTTGCAGTTGGTCGCGGCAATAATTCTGATATCGACAGGATATATTTTTGTATCTCCGACCGGTTTTACCGCTCTTTCCTGAAGAGTCCGTAGCAGTTTCGCCTGCATCGACATGGGAAGTTCACCGATTTCATCAAGAAAAAGGGTGCCTTTGTCCGCAGACCGGATCATTCCGAGAGTGTTCCGGTCTGCTCCGGTGAACGCTCCTTTTGAGTGGCCGAACAACTCACTTTCAATAATGCTGTCATTGATTGCTGCACAATCGACAGGAATGAACACTTCATGGCTTCTGGAACTTTGAGCATGTAAGGCGCGCGCAATAACCTCTTTGCCTGTTCCGCTCTCACCCTGAAGCAGAATAGTAGTACCGGTTGGTGCAATTTTAACGAGTAGCTGCTTGAGCTTTATTATCTCAGGCGAATCTCCAATAAACCCTTTATAGTCAAACGCGTTTAAAGATAACGAATCAGGATGCGGCGCTTTGTGTTCAATATATTTAGGAACTGATGCCTGTTTAAATGTTGACTTGCCATTACATGCAAGAATATTTTTCAGGTATTCCGGAGGCAGTGCAGTATAAGCTTCCAGTGTTGAGTGCAGTACTTCATGACTGCTGAAAAACATCACCTTATTTGTCGGATGCTTTTCCAGTGTCTCTTGGACAAACAAAAATATTTCCTGACCATTTCCGTTTAAGGCTGCCAGAATCATGTCAATCTTTTCCTCAGCCGCCAGATATTCTGCGTCACGCTGGTTTTCAGCAAACAATAATTTCAGATGAGGCCACTCCTTGGTAATCAAGCCGGAGTGCCCCCTGTTTTTTTTATCACTGATAATAAGTATACTCGACCGCATCTGCCTTAAACATTATATATTCCTCATCCCCCTATCCCAAGCCCACTGCCCACTGCTTTCACCCTATACGGATAACGATACAGGTAGCATCATCCTCAAAGGTGTTTTTATTTGTTATCAACAAAACACTCTCTCTTATTTTTTCCAGCAAAACCTCTGGCATCAAATGATGATTTTCCAAAATCAGATTATGGAGCCGATCAATCCCGAACAATGAGCCATCAGGAAGACTGCTTTCTATGATGCCATCTGAATAAAGCACAATAATATCGTCTTTTTTTACAGAATACGAGTGTAACTCGTACTCCTGTTGTTCAATCATTCCTATCGGAAGATTCTTCCCTTTCAGCAGCGAACAGCTTTTTGTGGCGGCATGAAAATGAAAAGTTGGAGTATGGCCGCAGTCGATCATCGACAACGTTCTGCTCTCGAGGTCAAGTCGAAGAAACAGCAGGGTGGCATAAGTGTTGAGGTCAAGAAGCTCATGAATGCAATCATCATGCAGCAGGGTTACGATATCTTTCAACTCGGGAAGTCTGTTCTCTGCATGTTTTTTTTGTGCAACCTTTTTCAAAAAAAGTGACTTTAAACCTGAACCCACAAGAGCTGATAGTATTCCATGCCCCATCACATCACCAATCAGAATATCAGCAGTGTGGTTATCATAAGCGACAAATTCCGTGAAATCTCCGTTCAGATGACCTGAAGAAATCATGAACTGGCTTATTTCCGCATCGTGTAGAATATTTGGAATATGACTCTGCAAAAGCTTTTTTTCAATCTGCGTCTCAAGATCCCTTTGCATGGCTTCAAACCGCAAACGGCTCTTTTCCGCTTCAATCCTTAAAGATATATCTCTTGCAACAATAACAGTGTATGGAATGCTGTTGAATATGACGCTACCTCTTGTTATCTCAAGAGGAACGGGTGTGCCATCTTTTTTCAGACAATCGACCTGTGCCCTGTAACATCCCTCATTATCGCACAAAACCGTTTCGTTTGATCCAGTTATGTTCAGAAGGTCAAATGTTTTGTGGTCCGCTGAAAGAAGATCTCTAAACGTCATAAGCTTGAACTCACTCTCCTTGTACTCAAAAAGCCCTTCCCCTGCACGATTGACATAAACGATAACTCCAGCTTCATTGATCAGAAAAATAGGATCAAACGCGGCATCATTCATAGCTCTGAACTGCATTTCGCTCTCACGTAATTCAGCCGATATGATGCGCAACGCATCATTTGTTTTTTTTAAATGCAGGTTGTTTTTCTTCAGCTCTTCCGACATCCTTTTCCGTTCAGACAATAACCGGTAATACTCAATGGCGTCATTGATGATGGAAATGAATAACTGAGGGTTAAGAGGTTTGGGAATAAAACGGAAGATCTCCCCTGAGTTTATAGAATCAATAATCAGCCCGATATCCTCTGTTCCGCTGAGAATAATGCGGATAATATCCGGATATCTTTTTTTTAACTCTTGAATCAGTTCCAGTCCCGTCATTTCCGGCATCCTGAGGTCTGTAACAACTATTTCACAAGTCAAGCGCTCAAGAACATCAAGGGCTTGATGAGCGCTTGACGCAAGGTGGATAATGAATGACTCTTTGCGAAGAAAGCGTTTTAATGCTGAGAGGGTATCATTTTCATCATCAACAATGAGGATGCTGATGTTGGTGTCAGAAATAGGGGCCATAAATTTCTTGTCGCTGTTTTTTTTACGTTTGAAGCCGGGCGTCTTCCTCTCAGGCCTGGTTATCTCTCATCAACTTAAGATTTTTCAACAGGGTATATTTTTTTGGAGGTGTCTTTAAATATAAAAAGATTATTCAATTACTTTCAAATCCTTCTCTCTCTTAAAAAGCTTCCAGCCGAAATAATACGCTTAATCTTGAGAGGTTCCCCTGTCAAAAAGAGAGAACTGAAATAAAATCCTAATAAAACATTCAAATGCCGGAAGCCCCAAAGTTCCCCTGGTTACTTGAACAATCTCATGGTAGAAGAGTGACTGTTTCTGTGGCACATTATTTGCGGTTTTTCTTTGAGGAGATATAAATTATTTAACAGCGTTTTATATGAATATTTTAGTGACAGGCAGTAGTGGTCAGCTGGGTTCTGAGCTGAAAGTGCTGTCGAAAGGAAGCGTCAGCCATAAATTTTTTTTCAGCGTCTATCATGACCTTGATATTACAGCTCATGATTGCGTCTATAGTTTCTGTCGTGACCATGCGATAGATGTTATCGTCAATTGTGCCGCATACACCGCTGTGGACAAGGCCGAATCGGATGTTCGCAATGCATTTCTGGTTAACAGCGCAGGACCTGCTGTTCTGGCTGAATGTGCCCGAAAGATCAATGCACTGCTCATACACTTTTCTACCGGTTATGTTTTTGACGGCCACTCCAGCACTCCGTATTGTGAAATTGATCCGGCAAGCCCCATTTCTGTTTACGGAAAATCAAAATGGGAAGGGGAGGAGCGTATCCGCGAAATTGCCCCTTCATATCTGATTATCAGAACATCATGGCTCTACTCTGTATATGGCAATAATTTTGTCAAGACCATGATTCGCCTCGGTGCTGAACGGGAACAGCTTAACGTTGTCTTCGATCAAATCGCCACCCCGACCCATGCGGCCGACCTGGCACAGGCCATTATTTCAATCCTTGAACTCTATGAACCGGACTGCCTCTACCAGGAGACCTATCATTATACTAATGAAGGTGCGTGCTCATGGTATGATGTTGCTGCAGCAATCATGGAAATTGCAAAACTCCCATGCAAAGTCATTCCTGTCGAAACCGCTCATTATCCGCGCCCCGCATTAAGGCCAAACTACAGCGTCCTGAACAACTCCGCCATAGAACGCGACTGGGGCCTCGAATTTCCAGACTGGAAAACATCCCTGACTAAAATGCTTAAAACCCACCTTCCGTAAAGGCAGGCCCCCTCTGTCAACAGTTCCCTTACCCCTTCACTCCTCTTTTTTTATGTGTCCGCTTTGTCTGCTTTTGCCGTAACCGTGAAGTATATCGATAATTTCCTCAGGGTGTTGAACCAAAGCTTTCGCCCCAAACTCCAGCAGTTCGCTTTTTGGTCTGAACCCCCATAATACGCCTAGCGGAAACATTCCGGCCCTTGATGCAGTCTGCATGTCTATGCCGCTGTCTCCGACGTAAAGAATTTTCGAAGGATCCTCCCCAAGTCGACCGGCAACAAGCAGTGCCCCGGCAGGATCCGGTTTATGTGCAATGCCGTCGTGATGGCCCATGACAACATCAAAATTCCAGGATGCAAGCAGACTCTCTGCGCAGAGTCGGGTAAAGTGATCAGCCTTGTTAGAAAGGATCGCCATTTTGATCTGTCTCTCTTTAATGATGTCAAGCAGAGCGGCAATTCCTGGATAAGGCCGGGAATTCACATTCCAGTTATCGGCATATGCAGCCATAAACTCATTGAGCAGAAGGTCAATTTCTTCAGGCGTGGCAGCCTCTTCAGGAAGACCCTTTCGAACAAGTTCTCTCATGCCTTTCCCAACAAGAAACCTGCACTCGTCAAGTCTGTGGGTAGGGTAATTATGGTGGGCAAGGACTGAGTTCAGAGTGTTGACAAGATCCTGAAGCGTATCGAGCAGAGTGCCGTCAAGGTCGAAGATAACAGCGTTGAAAGTCATAAGGTTGATTTCCTGATTACAAATAGGTTGGGTTGTTTCAAACTGAAATTGGCTGCAATTTTTCCGGTTAAGAGTATATTTTCATCATGATATTTCAAAGTTATCATACCTCTGACTATCTTCCTGCGGTGTAGCGGAATTGATTTGAAGGTTTGACTGAAAACTGAAACAAGTATCTACAGGACTATGATAAAAAAACTACTGTTACTTCTCGCCCTTATTATTTTTGTCACTGAAGGGAGTGCGATTGCTGCCACGAGCACTATTGTTTTGGATGGCTCTACGACAGTTGGGCCGCTCGCAAAGTCTTTTGCTGCATATTTTACAAAAAAATACGGGGTTCCCGTTACTGTAAGCGAGTCAGGAAGTGGTAACGGCGCTAAAAGCCTGATTAACGGTTCGTGTTCTATTGCAGCAATGTCACGTCCCATGAAAGCGGAGGAAATAGCTGCTGCAAAGCAAAAGGGCATTAACCCTGTCGCGCATATTATTGCTCTCGACGGTCTTTCCATGGTTGTTCACCCTGGAAATCCGGTAAGCTCACTTTCAAAAGCCCAGATCAGCAGTATCTATCGAGGTGCCATTACCAACTGGAAAGAGGTGGGGGGATCAAATGCACGTATTGTTGTTATCCAGCGCGAATCCAACAGTGGGACCCAGGAGTCCTTCAAGGAACTCGTCTCAGGTAAAGGTGTGCAGATTACTGGAAATGCTGAAACCCAGTCAAGTAACGGAGCGGTGAAGAGCAGGGTAAGTACAACAATTTCAGCTATTGGCTTTCTTGGTCTTGGTTTTGTTGATCGATCTGTAAAAGTCATTGCTGTGAATGGAATTCTTCCAAACCTGACAACAGTGAAAAACGGAACCTATAAGGTCACGCGACCCCTCTATTTTTATACCAACGGTCAGCCTTCAGGTTCCATTAAACACTTTATCGACATTCCCCAGACTGCTGATGGAAAAAGGATGATCACTGAACTTGGCTTTATAAACCGTTGATAGTTTTGTGTTAATTCTAACTGCTTTTTTCCTGTAGAGCCGGTAAACTATATATGCCGGCTTTTTGTTTTTCGATGTATTATTGAAGCTTATAATTATGCATGCTCAAAGTAAATGTTTCAAACTTGTAACAAATCTTTCATTGTTTTCTGAAGTGAAAGCCCATAGATTAGGTCGTCAAAAAAGCCGGTTAACCGGTGCTTGTTAATAAACTACAGGACTCCATGGCTGACGAGAGTATCGGGGGAAACAACC
>JBAWYL010000002.1:0-154405 GCA_037143555.1 Chlorobiaceae bacterium | reverse complement strand
CTTTAGATAGTGCAGTAAAATGAAATTTAATTTCCATTAACTTCCGCGAAATGCCTTATGTCGAAACCATAACTAAAAATGTTCAACGTCATCCATCAAGCCGATTAAGCTGCTTTTCATCCGAGTGATGTAATCACGTTCAAAGGAAGCGGTATTTTCCAGACAAAAGGAAAAAGCAACTACCTTAAACCTGGTATAAAGGAGGGGCGAAGGGTTCCTTTTTTTTGAGACTTAAACGATGCGGTGAATCATGCCGATAATGAGAACCTGAAGAAAAAATACAAGGGTAATATCATTGAAGTCTCGCCGGTTGAGTATAGCAGTATCACGATCAATGGTGGCTATAATCGAATGGAAGATTGAACGAAATTCTGTTTTATTGCACGGAGTGTCTTGAAATAGGGCTTCCTGGCAGAGATGATTATTTTATTGCGGAAATTCGTGGATTCCTGTATATTGGATAAATATAATCTTATTTCTATATACTGTCTTAACTCAAATATTATAACAAGGAGGGTACCATGAGTGTTTTAGTTGGTCAGAAGGCACCGGATTTTGATGTGGCAGCGGTTGTTAAGGGATCGCAGTTTGTTGATTCAGTAAAACTGTCAGATTTTAAAGGTAAGTATGTCGTGCTGTTTTTTTATCCGCTTGATTTTACCTTTGTCTGCCCGACTGAACTTCATGCATTTCAGGATAAACTTGACGAATTTAGTAAAAGAAATGTTGAGTTGCTGGGTTGTTCAGTAGATTCCAAATTTTCTCATTTTGCATGGCTCACCACTCCACGAAACCGTGGGGGTATAGAGGGAGTCACCTATACGCTTCTTTCTGATATTAATAAAACAGTCTCGGCTGATTATGATGTGCTTCTTGAAGGTGCAGGTATTGCGTTGAGAGGCTTGTTCCTTATTGATAAAGAGGGCGTTGTCCGCCATCAGGTTGTCAATGATCTTCCGTTGGGCCGTAATGTGGATGAAGTACTGCGACTGGTTGATGCTCTTCAGTTTACCGAGCAGTATGGTGAGGTTTGCCCTGCAAACTGGAACAAGGGTGATAAGACCATGAAACCAACCGATGAGGGCCTTAAAGAGTTTTTCAAGGAAAACTGATCGCTTATTGTTTTAAGGATGACCTTTCCCCCGCTCTTCATAAAAGAAGCGGGGGAAAGGTTTAAAAAGGTCTCAGTAAGCTTTGGCAAAAACAGCTTTACGTAGAGCTGGTTTACCGGAATAGATACAGATGCCGGGTTTATCAATGCTGTACCGTGTTATAAAATCGGGTTCCTCAGGCAGTACCCTGATGGTGGCCTTTGTCTCTTGCTTGATTTTCTCCTCTGTTTCTGCCGTGCCGTCCCAGTGGGCGATAACAAATCCTTTTTCAACGGCTGTCTTGAACTCCTCATAACTCTTGACTTCGAACGTATTGTCATTGCGGAACTGCAGTGCTTTGTCAAACATGCTCTGCTGAATAGCGTTCAGGATTTCCTGAATATTCACTGTCAGGGTTTCGTCAAGCGCAAGTTCAGTTTTTTCGAGTGTATCACGACGTGCAGCAATACAGATGCCGTTTTCGATATCCCTTGGTCCCAGTTCGATACGGATCGGTATGCCCTGCAGTTCATATTCGGCAAACTTCCATCCCGGTGAGTTCTGTTCGCTGCTGTCAACAAAGGCCGGTATTCCACTTTTCTTCAAGGAGTCTGCAATTGCATCCGCCCTGGCAATGACAGCGGCTTTATCGCCCCTGAGAATCGGGATAATGACAACCTGGCGCGAAGCAAGTTTTGGCGGCAGAACCAGGCCGCGATCGTCCGAATGGGCCATAATCAAGGCACCAATCAGTCTTGTCGAAACCCCCCAGCTTGTAGCCCAGACATAATCAAGCTTTCCCTCTTTTGTCTGGAATTGACAGTCAAACGCCTTGGCAAAGTTCTGTCCGAGATTATGGGAAGTTCCTGCCTGAAGGGCTTTGGTATCCTGCATCATAGCTTCAATGCAGTAGGTTTCAACGGCTCCGGCGAATTTTTCACTGTCGGTTTTTTTACCCATAATAACCGGCATAGCCATATACTCTTCAGCAAATGTCTTGTAGACATTGATCATGCGAAGCACTTCCTCCTGCGACTCTTCAGGGGTTTCATGAGCAGTATGTCCTTCCTGCCAAAGAAACTCAGTGGTTCTTAAAAAGAGGCGTGTTCGCATTTCCCACCGCACGACATTTGCCCACTGGTTGATCAGAATCGGAAGATCGCGATAGGACTGAATCCACTTTTTATAGGAAGACCAGATGATGGTTTCAGAAGTAGGGCGGACATAAAGTTTTTCGGCAAGCTCCTCTCCTCCTCCGTGGGTTACAACAGCACACTCAGGAGCAAACCCTTCGATGTGTTCCGCTTCCTTGGCAATAAAGCTTTCAGGAATGAAGAGAGGGAAGTACGCATTAACGTGACCCGTCTCCTTAAACATCCGGTCAAGGGCGGCCTGCATTTTTTCCCATATTGCATAACCGTTTGGCCGTATAACCATGCAGCCCCGCACATCCGCATAATCTGCAAGTTTCGCTGAGCGTACAAGGTCAATATACCATTGGGAATAATCCTCTTTTCGAGAAGTGATTTTATCTGCCACGTTTCTGTGTAAAAGACTGTTATTAAAAGAGATTAGGTTGGCAAAATATACAACCTACTTTTCGATATTTTTCATTTTTTCCATTAAGATTTTCAGGTGTTCTTTTTCCTGATTTCCAAGTGGTTTCTGGTTGTTAGTGACTTTTTCATATCCTGACGGGATATTAAAATCTGATGAAGGAAGTGCTTTTGGCCAGATTTGCATGATTTCCATGACGTACTGTCCGTTATCGTTATATTGCACTATCTTGACGGGAAATCCTTCAATGCCGGCACTCCTGAGTGTTTTAGAGAGTGAGGTATTTGAGAGATGAGGATTTTGGGACTGAAGTATTCTGAATGTCGAGAAATCTCCAAGATCTCTGGTGACCCAGAGTTCAAGTTTTTCAGTGCTGCTGGTCAGGCTGATGTGCTCGCAGGTATAACCTTTTATGGTTTGCTTACCGAGTTTTGCAAGCTTATAATTGCTGTCGAAATTAAGCAGAGTGGCATTTTCAGCAGCGGTTTTGAGATTGAGCATACTGTAATTTTTTGCCTGATGATTGATCAGATAAGCCTGATCTGGTTGTGAAGCTTTTGTGATGACGGTTGTTTTTAACGGTTCAGGTATTTTATCCATTTGCATGGCCATATCCATCCGTTGTACATTGTTTCCGAAGTAGTAGGTTATTTCAGCGGAACCATTTGGCATCTTCATCATCATTGCCATAATACCGGTGAATTTCGATGCTGCTGAAGCAGGTTTCGATGAAGCAACAGAGAGTAGCATGAAGAGAGTAAGCAGGACTTTGTTCATTGTGACGTTTTGCTTTTGAAATGTCGTAATGGTGGTTGATTTGCTGTTAATCACTTATCATGGTCAAATTTTAATGTACTATTTGTAAAGTTGCGTATACCGATTTATTTACAAAGTAGTCCGTATGGTACATTTCTGACTTTTGCAGTTTCCTGGACTGAGGGGTGCAAGGTGAACGCTGGTTTTAACTGAGAGTAATGCAAGAACAGAAAGAATGGCAGGTTGTTGAACTCCTCAAGACTACTGCCGGTTATTTTGAAGAGAAAGAAGTTGATGAACCTCGAATATGCTCGGAACTTCTCTTGGGACATGTTCTAGCCAAAACGAGGCTCCAGCTCTATCTGCATCATAACAGGCCGGTGTATAAGGATGAGCTTGACCGTTTCAGAGGGCTTTGCCGTCAAAGGCTTGATGGACGTCCGGTTCAGTACATTATCGGCGAACAGTACTTTTACGGGTTGAAGTTTACGGTTGATGAAAGGGTGCTTATTCCCCGTCCGGAAACCGAACTCCTTGTTGAGCATGCATTTGAATCACTTGGAATGACAGGTCGCGGTGGATCCAGTGATGCAAAGATTCTTGACATTGGTACAGGAAGCGGCTGCATTGCAGTTACTATGGCTAAGTTTTGTCCTTTGCTAACGATCACTGCTGTTGATTGCTCTCTTGATGCTCTCGATGTCGCACGCATGAACGCGGTATGCCATGATGTGGAATCCAGGGTGGCATTCATTGCCGCCGATATGTTTGATGAGCTGTTTACAGAGACACTGCCTGAGAAATCTTATGATCTGATTATCTCTAACCCCCCTTATATCCCGGAGGGTGAGTGGAAGGGGCTTCAGCGAGAGGTTCGGCAATTTGAGCCCAGGATTGCGCTGACGATACCTCAGGGGGTTGAATGTTATGAGGCGATTGTAATAAAAGCTGAAAAGCTTCTTGTTCCGGGTGGAAAGCTCTGTTTTGAACTGCATGCTGATGCGGCCGCAGCTGTCTCGGAGCTTATGACCGCTCATGGTTTTTCGGAGATAGTAGTTGCCAAAGATTATTCCGGTCATGACAGGGTTATTTCAGGAGTATTTCTGATTGGAAATTAACTTGCTTTCGGTTTTGTTTATATAAAAAGGTTTGGAAGTTTTTTAAATTCACCTATTTGCTTTCTGGTGTTATTTATTATAATCGCTATGATGGATGTTGATGGATTATCGTGATCTTACCTTAAGAGAACGGCAGGTATTGGGTATCATTATCCAGTCATATGTCGTCACTGCTGCTCCGGTTGGATCAAGGTATATAGCCCAAAATTATAATCTTGGCCTTTCTGACGCCACAATCAGAAATGTCATGGCCGTACTGGAAGATGAAGGCTATATCAGCCAGCCACATACTTCGGCGGGAAGAACTCCTACAGACAAGGGGTACCGTTATTATGTCGATCTTATTATGACCTTCCAATCTCTTGATGATAAAGAGAAAAAAAGGATTGAGGCAAATATTGGTCAAATCACCATAGATCGTAAGGGCACTTCATCGGATGTCCTGCTGTCAGCGGCAAAAGTTCTTGGTACAATTTCACGGCAGCTGAGTGTTGTCTTGTCCCCGACGCTGTCGAATGCGATTTTTGAAAAGCTTGACATAGTTCTGTTGAGTTCAACAAGGATGATGGTTATTCTTTCCATACAGTCGTTGTTTGTCAAGACTATTGTTATGGAGCTTGATATTGAGGTTTCCCGCCAGACAGTTGATGAAGTTGTTGATCTTCTCAATCAGCGACTATCGGGATTAACGCTTTCTGAAATTCGCCGGACAATAAGCAGGCGCCTTTCTGACAGCGTTTGCGACAATGCGTTGAAAAATCTTATTGTACGATCTGCAGGAAATCTTTTTGATGAATCGCCTATTTTTGAACGTCTTTATATATCCGGTACAGAGTACATTGTTGATCAGCCTGAGTTCAAGCAACCCGACAAGGTTCGTGATCTTATCACCATGATTGAGGACAAGTTCAGTATGGCCAAGCTTGTAGGGCATAGCGGAACATTGTCTGATGAAACCGTCAGGTCTGCCGGCAGGGATATTACCATCAATATTGGCAAGGAGAACAGTGAAAGACAGGCTGAGGATCTGACCATTGTTTCAACACCGTACTATGTTGGAAACATGGTAGGGAAAATCGGGATTTTTGGACCGAAAAGAATGGATTACGAGTACGCTGTCCGCGTTCTCAACTATATGGCCGATAGACTATCTGCAACGCTGTCGGATGTTAACTAAACAGAAAATGTATTTATGACAAAGAAAGTGTTGGATGGAAAGGAGAATTGTACAGAACATTTTGAGGAAAGAGAGAAAAAGGATCTATCGGAAACCTCAGCAGTTCAGGAACAGTCATCTCAAAATGATGAGTCGTTTATTGCGAGAATAGCCGAGCTTGAAGCCGAACTGAGCAAGCAGAAAGAGCAGTCTGACAAGTATCGTGATGAGTTGATGCGAAGAGCTGCGGATTTTGAAAATTTCAGAAAACAGAAGGAACGAGAGGCAATGATGGCCTCTTCAAGGGCTCTTGAGAATATTATCAGGGAACTGCTTCCTGTTGTTGATGATGTCAAAAGGGTTTTGCAGCATGCCCCGCTTAATTCGGAAACATCAGGTGAAGCCCGATTGTATATTGAAGGAGTCGAGCTGGTAAAGAAAAATCTTGAAAAATGGCTTGATTACAAAGGGGTTAAAGCAATTGAATCAAAAGGACTGAAGCTTGATGTGAATTTCCATGAAGCAATTTCACAGATCGATCAGCCTGATGCAGAGCCCGACACTATCATCGAAGAGTACCAGACCGGGTACCTGCTTGGAGACAAGGTTATCAGGCATGCGAAGGTCATTGTAGCGAGGTAGCGAGGTACGTTTTTTTTGTGAACAATAGATATGCAAATTTGTTGGTGGTCTTATGAAGAAAGAATATTACGAGGTTCTTGGTGTCAGTCGTACAGCCACCAAGGACGAAATAAAAAAGGCATACAGAAAGCTGGCACTACAGTTTCATCCCGATAAAAATCCTGGCAACAAGGATGCTGAAGAGCATTTTAAAGAGGTGAATGAAGCTTACGAAGTACTTAGCAATGATGACAAACGACGTCGGTATGACCAGTTCGGCCATGCTGGTGTCGGTTCTTCTGCTGCTTCCGGTGGTGGCGGTCAGTATGGTGGAGGGGCTACAGATTTAAACGATATTTTCAGTGCATTCAACGATATGTTCAGTGGGGGCAAAACACGTGGTGGCGGTGCTCCTTTTGGATTTGAAGAGGTTTTCGGTGGAGGTGGCGGCAGAAGAGGCAGGGCGTCCAGCGGCATTCCAGGAACTGATCTGAAAATTCGCCTCAAGCTGACCCTTGAAGAGATTGCCAAAGGGGTTGAAAAAACACTGAAAATAAAAAAACAGGTCGCCTGCCAGGAATGTAAAGGCAGCGGTTCAAAATCAGGAGCAACAGAAAACTGTCAGACATGCCATGGTGCCGGTGAGGTTCGACAGGCATCAAAAACGATGTTTGGCCAGTTTGTCAATGTTGTTGCATGTCCGACATGCGGTGGTGAAGGCAGGATAATCAAAGATCGTTGTCCCTCGTGTTACGGCGAAGGAATCAAGCTTGGTGAGGTGACCGTCAAGGTTACCGTTCCTTCAGGTGTGGAGGATGGAAATTACCTGACCTTGCGTGGACAGGGCAATGCCGGTCCGAGAGGTGGCGCCCCCGGAGATCTGCTTGTGGTGATTGAAGAAATACCTCACGAACTGTTTTCACGCCACGGAGATGATGTGGTTTATTCCCTTGCAGTAAGTTTTCCTGACCTTGTGCTTGGTACGAAAGTTGAGGTGCCTACACTTGATGGCGCAGTCAAGCTGACTATTCCTCCCTCAACGCAGCCTGAAACCATGCTTCGTATTGCGGGCCACGGAATAGGTCATTTACGCGGTTCTTCGAGAGGAGACCAGTATGTAAAAGTCAATGTCTATGTCCCTAAAGATCTTTCACACCAGGATAAGGAAATTCTGAAGGAACTGAAGAAATCCACCGGTATTTCGCCGACGGCGCATAATGACAAAAATGCCAAGGGCTTTTTTGAGAAAGCACGGGATATTTTCTCATAAAGCAGACGTGGTGTCTATAGAACAGAAAAGGCCGGGTGTTTTACCGGCCTTTTCTCGTTCTGTGACTCAATAACTGCTCTTGCTTGTTAGTCTGCAAGTTCGCCAACCAATTTTTCCTCTTCACATTCAACTGATTCTTCTTGCAGCCTTGCTATACTTGCTATGATATTTGGTACCACATCCGTATTGAAAACTGATGGCATTAAGTTGTCGCGTGTCGGTTCTATGGATTGGGCGATTGCAAACGCAACGGCCATCTTGATTTCAGAGGTAACTTTCCTGATGCTTGAGGTAAACAGTCCCTTGAAAAGTCCGGGAAATACAAGGGCATTATTAACCTGATTAAGCAGATCTGATCGTCCTGTCCCGACAATACTGGCGCCCGCTTCATAGGCAAGATCAGGCATAATTTCAGGAGTAGGGTTAGCCATGGCAAAAATAAATGGCGCTTTATTCATTCCTTTAACCATTTCCTGAGTAACGATGTTCCCGATAGAGACACCGACAAAGACATCCGCGCCGATTAATGTACTTGCCAAATCGCCGGTGTGCTTCGCTTTATTAGTTATTTCAGCAATTTGCTGTTTGGTCGAATTCATACCGGGGCGTCCTTCATAAATTGCTCCCTGGGTATCAACGAGAACAACCTCTTTTGCCTTGGCATTAAGTAACAGCCTGGCAATAGCAATACCTGCTGCACCAGCACCATTAATGACCACATGCAAATCCTTGATATCTCGTCCAGTTACACGACAAGCATTGATGATCGCTGAAAGTGTTACAATAGCAGTTCCGTCCTGATCATCATGAAAAACTGGAATTGACAGTTCGTTTTCGAGGCGCTCAAAAATTTCAAAACATCTTGGAGCCGAAATATCTTCAAGGTTGATGCCCGCAAAGCTTGGTTCGATCAGCTTGCAGAATTTAATGATATCCTCGACATCAGTTGAATTGATACAGAGGGGAATAGCGTCAATATCAGCGAATTCCTTGAAAATTATTGCCTTACCCTCCATTACCGGCATTGCAGCCTCAGGGCCGAGATCACCCAGTCCAAGAATGGCTGTTCCGTCAGAAACAACGGCGACCTGATTGGCTCTATTAGTTAATGTATACGACTTTTCTTGATCCAGGCCGATTTCTGTACAGACGGCCGCAACGCCAGGGGTATAAGCTAAAGAAAGGTCGTTTTTAGTTTTTACGCTAACCTTAGACCTGATTTCAATTTTACCACGTGTCTGGAGATGTAATTCTATTGATTGTTTTGAATAACCCATGTATTGAATAACTCCCTTGTTATTGTCTTTATAGTTATAAAGTAAATTAGCTTGCCGTACTGAATATGTCGCTAAACGTATGCATATATTTCAAAAAAAACACACAGAAAGACAAGGCTATCATATAGCGGCCCAATATAAGCTTTATAATCAGGATTACTTGTAAATTAAGACAAATAAAGTGCGGAATAATATTTTCGTTCTTGAAATGAGCGTAAAATATGCTGAGGCAGTACTGCCCTAACGACGTTTTTGTGCTTTGTCAGCTATTGAAAAGCGTTAAATGTCAGGATTATTATTCTGCCTTGTAGGCTTCGTTCAGTTCATGGACATATTTTTCTATAATCTTCTGGTCTGAAAGCTGGTCAGGTGCAAAAATCTTTTCAACAAGTATTGTATTGTTTACCAGGTTCATTTTCAGTTGAGGCAGATAGAGCATGTTTGCCATCAGTTCAGGACTGCCGCAGGTGAGAAAAAGCGCAACTTTTTTGTCCGCCAGGTACTTTTTAAGGTTGCTTTGCAATAAAGCTCCAAGCAGCTGTGATGATACAAGCAGATAATAAATAGGAGCCCCCATGATCACAACATCAAAATCCTTTACGAAACTGTAATCTCCGGTTGTTTTACATTTTGCTTTTTCTACATAAGCGCCTGATTTTGCGAGCTCCAGGCCAATCGAATCAATG
This sequence comes from Chlorobiaceae bacterium, assembly GCA_037143555.1. Taxonomy (GTDB): domain Bacteria; phylum Bacteroidota; class Chlorobiia; order Chlorobiales; family Chlorobiaceae; genus Chlorobium. The sequence continues at coordinate 144,873 of JBAWYL010000002.1, read as the reverse complement.
AGTTGCTCGGTTGATCCGCCTGCAGTTTTACTGTCGAACAGGATAATTGCTCTCATGGGATTTGCTGCGGTATGTATCATAGGAAAAAAAGGGTTTCTGTGAAACGGAGCAGATGAGAAATAGAAGTACTTATAATAAAATAAGGTAAAAAAATGAAAAACGAATTTTTCCTTTAAAACAAAAAAAGGCGCCCTGATGGAGCGCCCTTAATGTAACTATCTCTTTTTCAAGAGCTGATTATACAAACTTCGAGTAGATGTCAAGAAGGTCGGTTACTCTTGTAGAGTATCCAAGCTCATTGTCATACCAGCCGACAACCTTAACCATGTTGCCTGAACTCATGGTAAGCAGAGAGTCAAAAATACAGGAGTGTGAGTTACCTACGATGTCCTGTGAAACAATAGGATCTTCACAGTATTCCAGAAATCCCTTCATCGGTCCGTCTGCTGCGGTTTTAACTGCTGCATTGATTTCAGCTTTTGTTGCAGGGCGGCTCAGAATGGCAGTAACGTCAGTCACGGAACCGTCTGGTACCGGTACTCTCATCGCAAAACCATCAAGACGGCCGATGAGCTCAGGAATAACCTCGCCGATAGCTTTTGCTGCACCGGTGCTGGTTGGAATAATTGAGAGCGCAGCAGAACGGGCACGGCGGAGATCAGAGTGGGGAAGATCAAGGATGTTCTGATCATTGGTGTAGGCATGAACTGTTGTCATGAATCCCTTTTCGATCCCGAAGCTGTCCTGAAGTACCTTCACCATCGGGGCGAGGCAGTTGGTTGTGCAGCTTGCATTGGAAATGATCTCTTCCTTACCGGTAATTGCGTCGCCATTGACACCGAGAACAATGGTGGCGTCGATTTTGTCTTTAGCAGGAGCTGAAATGATCACTTTTTTTGCACCGGCAGTAATATGCTTCGATGCAGCTTCTCTTGAAGTGAACAATCCGGTTGATTCAACAACAAGATCACATCCAAGTTCTTTCCATGGAAGTGATGCTGGGTCGCGTTGTGCCAGAATGGAAATAACCTTGCCGTTCACGACGAGATTACTGCCATCAACAGTAACGGTACCATTGAACTTTTTGTGGGTGGAATCGTACTTGAGCAGATGTGCGAGGGTTTTAGGGTCGCATAGATCGTTGATTGCAACAATTTCATAATTTGGGTTGTTCAATGCCTGGCGAAAAACCAGACGCCCGATGCGGCCAAATCCGTTAATGCCGACTTTCACTTTTGCCATAATGTGATCCTGATGTAGTATTGAAATTAGTGTTCGTGTTGATTGTGTAAAAAAAAATCATTTTTCAAAGCTAAAAACGTCTAACAAGATATAATTTCAAACTTGAAATACTCAGCAATTTTTTTGAAAACTTTCTGATAGAAGGTTTTTCAGGTTGCTGAAACTGCCATTACTCAGGAGGATAACAACATCACCACCCATCAGGTGGCCATTAAGAAAATCAAGAATATCATTAGGATAATCGGCTGAATGCTGGCCGGCCAGAAAAACCGTTTTCCCCTTTTTTTGCAGTGAGTCCCTTAATAGTGTGATATTGAGCGACTCTTCCGGCCGATAACGGTCAGGGCGGTGAACCTTGCCAATAACAACAATGGAAGCCGGCTCAAAACAATCTGAGAGTTCCTGTTGAAAGATGTTTCGAGTGGTTGTGTTTGAACGAGGTTCGAAACAGGTTACAATTCGCCTCCCGGCATAGAGTTGTTCAATAGCTTCAAGAGTTACCCTCACGGCAGTAGGATGGTGAGCAAAATCCTCTATAAGGGTTATGTTTCCGGGGAAAGACCCGATGATTTCCATCCTGCGTTTCGGACGTTTGAAAAGAGCCATTCCTTGCCTTATGGATTCGAATGGAAGTCCGGTGCGGGTTGCAGCAGCTACAGCCGCAAGGGCATTCATAATATTGTAATTACCAAAAAGCGGAACGCAAATATTTCCGAGAAGAGTGCCTTTATAAAAGACATCAAAGGATGAGGCATCCTCCACTAACGATATGTTTTGGGCACTCCATTCCGATTCACTATTCAGTCCGAAACGTTCAACCGTGCAGAATGCTCTGGATGCAATGTCAACAGCAACAGGATCATCCCCATTTACAAAAAGAGCTCCGTTTTCGGGAATTAAATTCACAAGCAGTCTGAAACTGCGTTTGATATCATCCAGAGAGTTGAATATGTCTGCGTGGTCAAACTCAATATTATTAATAATGGCGATGTCAGGGCGGTAGAGAAGAAATTTGCTTCGCTTATCAAAAAATGAGGTATCATACTCATCCCCTTCAGAAACAAAAAAGCCCTCTTCGCTGCGTCCTGATGCCCTGCACCCAATGGAGAAATTTTCAGGAATACCACCTACAAGAAATCCCGGTTTTAGTCCGCCATGTTCGAGCAGCCAGGCGATGAGCGAGGTAGTAGTTGTTTTGCCATGAGTGCCGGTTACCACGAGTGAGGTATTATTGGCGATCAGATGCTGTCGAACAAGGTCCGGCATGGAAACGAGCTCAATATGATGATTAAGGGCATATTCAAGTTCCGGATTTCCCCGGCTTATTGCATTGCCGACAACGACTGCGTCCGGAGAGGCATGCAGAAGGTTGTTGGCAGCAAAGCCATTGAAGTACCGGATATTATGATCATCAAGATAAGTGCTCATTGGAGGATAGAGCTGTGTGTCTGAGCCGGTAATTGCATGACCGGCATGTGATAAGGCTACGGCCACCGATGCCATTGCAGTGCCGCCTATACCGAGAAAGTAGATGGAACTCATCTTGAAAGAGATAGTCTTCAGATTGAATGGAGTGCCCGATGTTGCGTACTGGGTTTATATACATAAAAATTGAATAGACCGCAACTCTGACACGGCCGCCTTATCACCACAGGTGATAAATAAAGAGTGCTGATGATTTCTCTTTTCTCCAAAGAATTATGCTGCAGTGCAAAAAGAAATAAAATGAATCTGTATTTTAGCCACTACAGTTTTAATAGATTTCAACCATTACAGTTATGCAATTTATAGATCTGCTTTCTCAGAAAGACCGGATTCGCACATCACTCCTTCATCGCATCGAAAGCATTCTGGATAGTGGCCATTTTATTATGGGACCGGAAGTCACAGAGCTTGAGTCACGTCTTGCCACCTATGTTGGTTCGCGCTGCTGTGTTTCCTGCTCATCAGGAACTGACGCTTTGCTTATGCCTCTTATGGCAAAGGGTATTGGTCACGGAGATGCAGTTATAACAACACCCTTTACCTTTGTTGCTACAGCTGAAGTTATAAGCCTTGCCGGAGCAACTCCTTTTTTTGTTGATGTTTGTCCTGATACCTTCAATATTAATCCCGAGCTTATAGGCCGAGCTATTGAAGAGGCGGTAGCACAAGGGTTTAAGCCTAAAGCTATTATTCCTGTTGATCTGTTCGGTCAGCCGGCCGATTATACCCAGATCCAGGCTGTTGCTGACGCATACAGACTATGGATTCTTGAGGATGCAGCGCAGAGTTTCGGTGGCAGCTTCAATGGAAAGAAAGCCGGAAGTTTTGGTCTTGTTGGAGCGACCTCCTTTTTCCCCGCCAAACCGCTTGGCTGTTATGGCGATGGCGGTGCGATATTTACTGACGATGAAGAGCTTGACGCGAAACTGAGGTCAATAAGAGTTCATGGCAGCGGGGTCGACAAGTACAGTAACGATCGTATCGGAATAAACGGACGACTTGATTCAATCCAGGCAGCCGTTCTTCTTGAAAAACTTGCCATTTTTGACGAAGAGCTTGAAGTGCGTCAACGTATTGCAGATTTCTATAGCAGCAGATTGCAGAATAGAGTTGTAGTTCCCCTGATTCAGGAGCACCATACTTCAGCATGGGCACAATACTCTGTACTTGCCGCATCTTTTCGGGAAAGGGAGCAACTCATGCAGGCATTGCAGAAAGAGGGCATTCCATCGATGATCTATTACAAAATTCCGCTCCACCTGCAGAAAGCCTATTCCTCTTTAGGGTATAAAGCAGGCGATTTTCCGGTATCTGAGGATTTGAGCAGCAGAATATTTGCATTACCGATGCACCCCTACTTGAAGGATGAGGAGATCGAGCGGATCTGCGCTGTGCTGCTGGCCTGAATGTCTTTCCATAGTCATTCCGACTCCAGCTCATCATTGACATTCTAAACTTCTATGATGGATCCATCCCCTTGCCAGCTCTCCTCAAAAGGAGAGTGGCACTGCGATGAAGAAACTTCCGCTACAATTACCACTTCGAAATTCCATTACTCTTAAGCCATTGTTGAGCCTCCACACTGCCAAGTTTTGCTGCCTGCAATAAGTCAGCAATAGCACCCTGCTTATCTTCATTGTCAAGTTTAATGGCTGCTCGGTTGAGGTAAGCCGGAACAAATGAATGATTGATTGCAATAGCCTTGCTAAAATCAATCATTGCCCCTTGATTATCTCCCGAATCAGATTTTACACTGCCACGGTTATTGTATGTATTTGCAGATTTCGGATTAAGTTCAATGGCTTTTGTGAAGTCTGCTAAAGCGCCTTGTTTGTCTCCGGAGCTGAATTTCGCCGCTGCCCGGCTGTTATAGGCATCAACCAATTTTGGATTCAGCTCAATGGCTTTTGTGAAGTCAGTTATGGCACCTTTGAAATCACTCTTTCCGAATTTTACTTCGCCACTCGAAAAAAATGTTTTGGCATCATCTGCCGTGTTAGCGCAAGCCATATGAGCTGTAAATACTAAAGCGATTACGGCTATAAAAAGAAATCGAAAAAATTGTTTCATTGGTATGATTAATATGGTGAATGAAAAAAAATCAAAATGGACAAGGCAGAGTTTATGCCCCATCCATGATGACGATGTCTTGAAGTTAAAAAGTCTGAGTTAAACCCACATTAAACGAACGGCCCTGTCCCGCAACTGACTCGAATGGAGCGAGTCGTTTGTTGGCAAGGTTTTGGTCATAGTTGATACCCCCAAGCGGAAGATAATAGAATCTGTCGAAAAGGTTCGTGATTCCAACGTCCACACGCAGATTTTTCCACTGGTATGCCGTGCTGATGTTAAGCAGTGCATACCCTGGAGTTGTTGGCTCTTTTCGTTGTGGATCAACCTCTGTTTTTCCGCCGACAAGTTGCAGTGCAACCGAGTTGGTCCATCTATTGATTCTTTGTTCCATCGTAAGCGAGCCATTCAGCGGCATCATATGATAAAGGCTGTTTCCGGTATCCAGATTCCTGCCGTTCACATATCCCAGATATCCGCTAAGCAGGCCGTGTCCAAAACTGCTGTTATCCCAGATGCCAACTTTACCCGACAGATCCACGCCATAAATCCTTGCATTATGATTGGCAAACTGCAAGGTATTGCCCGTTGACTTCATGGTCAGCACATCTACATCAATATAATCATTGACATAGGTGTAGTAGGGAGTTACCTTCAGTTCCCAGCTCTTGCGTTCACTGTCGTGCCAATTTGCCGAGAGACTCAGGGTATTGGCAGTTTCAGGCTTGAGGTCGAGATTGCCTACATAACCATTCCCATCACCGAACCAGTTGACCATCCCGCTGCACATAAAGCTTTTAGACCATGCATAGCGCTCGTAAAGGTTAGGAGAGCGTGTCTTGCGGGCATAACCGAGCTCAAAGGTTGCAATCGATGTAGGCTCAAATTTTAAGAGAGCGGAGATATCCAGATTATTGTCGTTACGGGCGTGGTCCTGAGCATTAAAGGCTTTAGCATCAGCAGCATACATCATGCCGGTATTATACCCCTGCACATTACCGGTATTCATCTGTACCAGTTCATCGCGTAAACCGAGAACCGTTGTTACCTCTGTGCTCACTTTTGATTCCCATTCAGCAAACAGACTGTAGCGGTCACGGCGACCATCATTGATATTGATGAATGTGTTCGGCGACATCGTTGATGAACCGGCAACCGGCGGCCATGAGTCGTTAAGAGTAAAGCGGTGAAACTCGTTTCCGAGGCGCAAAATGTTTATTTCGGCAAAAGGAATATCCGCCTTTAACAAATAGCCCAGGTCAATACCCCTCGTCTCCATCGGCATATATGTCATGCCCGTCTGAACGGCGGGGATTGCCAGTTTATCTTTGCCGGAATCCATCCTGTGATAGGTATTCTCCCAAAAAGCTTTGGCATCGAAATTGCCCCAGCTAACGCTGCTCTTATAGCCAAGATTGACAAACGAGGCATCGTTGCCGACCATATCCATCCACTGGTTGACAAATCCTTGTTCAGGAATTGATTGATGGCCGGCCTTCAGTGTCAGCAGACAGCTGTCGCCTTTGAGGGAAAAGGTGCCACCGATATTTCGGGATTCGTAATAGGTCGATGTTATGGTATTGCCATTGCCATCCTTGTAATCATTGGCGTGATCGATCGACCCGGTCACCCCAAAACTGAGGCTGCTGTTAGCGACTGCACCTGAAAACGCCGCACCGATGCTGCTGTTGACGCTTCTGTAATAGGTCGAAACACTGCCCGAACCTTTGACTCCATCTCCTGGATTGGCGAAAACCGGCTGATCCGATTCAACGGTGATGGTACCCGCGATATTGTCACCGCCGTTACTTACAGGTGTCACACCGGCTTTAACACCGATACTGCTTACGTTTGAAGGTGCTATATAAGACAACGGCGGATTCATGTGGTTGGCACAGGCCGATGTCAGACACATGCCGTCAACGTATATGATTAAGCGGTCGTCTCCCAGTCCGTGAACAATCGGAAGGCTCGAAACCCCGCCTCCCGTAGCAAGAGTAACTCCCGGTTCATCTTTGAGAAGCGAGGCGGTATCACTTGTTTTCAATCGCCTTGATGTCAGTGGTGCCTCTGGCTTTTCTGAAGTTCCGGTAACAACGGTTTCCGGGCTTATTGCTTCCTGACAAAATGACGGCAATGGAAGTGCTGAAGCTATCAGCAGAAGCGCAAGCGGCTTTATAAAAATATGTTGTAATGTTCTCATGTCGATTAGTAAATAACTGGTTTTAACTTAGTGTTGGATGGCTTGGCTGAATTCGTCTTCTTCCTATAAGCTGTAATGCATACCTATGGAAATCAGATATTGTGGTTCTAACTGGTACCCCGATACCCTTTGATATACAGGTACTTGAACGAATGCAAAGGCCTGGAGATCATGGCTTATATTGCCGATAAGACCGGGGCTGATGTAGATAAGCGTAGCACCGCTGTTTTCGACATCAGCATTCGCACCGCTCTCATGATTTTCTGCCCGGAAGTTTAGCTGAAGATTAGGGATAAAAGAGTTAAACCCGGTATAACGGACCCCGGCACCAAGATTTAATGCATTGCCAGGCCGAAATTCATCATAACTGTTCAGAGCAGATTGAGCCAGAGCATGCGTGAAGTATCCCAATGTGGGTGATAGAGAGCCGTATTTATATATTCCGATCATGACATCTGTTGTTCCTGTGCCAAGCTGTAATCCTCGGTCTATGAGGTTACCCGCTTGAGGGCCGGTAGCGAATTTATCATCGGTTCGACCTGTGGGAAGTTTTGCTCCCAACTGCAAGCCAAACGAGTGATCATCGCTAAACCCCTGGTAGCGTCCGATTACTCGGACATCCCCGATCCCTGTACTCTCGGATGAAGAAACCGAATCATCTCCTCCGGCAATGGTGCTATGGGTTCTGTCGCAGGCAGGAACCACAACTTCAATACCCCAGTTCGAGTCAGGGCTGTAGGCAAGGGTCAGAATTGTATTGCGGTTGATCGTTTTTTCCTGGATTTCACGATCGTTAGGGAAGCTTATACTGCCTCTGTCGACTGTATTCAAACCCTCACGTAACTGGTTTTGATTAAAGTAATCGAAGCGCAAATCAGCATGGAGCCCTGTTCCATAGGAGTAGCCCTGATTCGTCCAGTCTGTATTGAGAGAGCAACTGCAAGTTCCGCATGCAGAGCTATCCGCTGAACTCATAACGATTCCAAGAGAAAGAATTAAAGGGGCAAGAAATTTTATAGTTTTCATAACTAAGTATTATTTGGAGTTAAGCACGACATACTTTAAAAGCAAAGAGCAAAAAGCTCGAATACGAAAGGTCAAGTACATGCCCCAACGCATATGCATCTAAAAAAATCGAGCGCTAAGTTTCAATTCCGCTTAAGGGAATGAAGCGTTCAAATCTGTATGGAAAGGCTAAGTGTTCGGGGGGTGGTCGATTTGGCGCAATACACCGTCGAGTAAAAAAGCAGAGTGATCCGAAGTAAATATATGTCCGGTGGTGGCGGTAAGGGGAGCGTGATGAAGAACAGGCAGAAGGCAGGGCATCACGTCGAGTAACTCTTCAAGGGTTTTCGTCGGAACTTGCCTCTCCGATGAGGCTGGCTTGATATCGCTATTGGCTGCAATTTTTTTGTCCAGAAAACAGTGTCCGCAGCAATCCATCGTCTTCTTTTCGCAGACAGTTTCAGCAATTGCTTTTTGATTTAAAAAAAAGAGTCCATAACAAACGAAAACGCAGTTTATCTGGACAAGCATCCCGACAAGCATCATAACTGCGATGAATCGGGTTGCTGTACTCATAACTTCATCTTGATATTCCGGAAATTACAATAAACGGTCCAAAAGATAACCTTTTTTACAATTGTTAACAACAAACTGATTCCCCTACAAGGAACCCCAGTCCATCTCCCACTGCCCACCGACAACTCTCCGTTTTTGTCAAGGAAATAGAGCACTGAAAGATTTAATCCCCAAGGTTCCTGACACAAGAAATCCTTCACCGTACATCACGCCGATCTGTTCGCCGAAATATCTCGCGCGCGCTTCAAGTCCGGTAAGAAACTCCTTGCGTTTGATCAACGTTTTTGGCTCATCTGTTGTGCCTTCCCGATAAAATTGTGAAGTGAAAGCAAGCACTCCTTTTCTGGATATATCAAAGGTTGCCGAAACATCAACGATAAAGTCTGGTTCAAGGTGTTTGAACTGGATATAATAAAGCAGATGTTTTGGTCTGTGAGGCTCCTGTACTATCCCGTTCATAGTAGTATGCAGCTGTTGCAGCCCGGCATAATAACAGGCATCGGTTACCAGCGTAGAGGCTTTTGAGTGATCCGGATGGCGTTCATCAGGGGGGGTGGAAAAAACCACATCTGGTTTGAAGAGCCTTATGACCTTGATGATTTCTCTGAGGTTTTCTTCGGTATAGAATAATTTTGAATCGCCAAGGTCAAGGGTCTTGCGACATCGGTATCCCATAACTGTCGACGCAGTCTCGGATTCGGTTTTCCTTGTTTCAGGAGTACCGAGTGTCCCCATCTCTCCCCTTGTCAGGTCGCAAACGGCAACGGGGCGGCCTTCATTCATGAGTTGCAGGAGCGTTGCTCCACATGCCAGTTCAACATCATCCGGATGAGCGCCAAATGCTAACGCATAGACTTTTCCAACAGAACTTTCCAATTGCCTTGTCATTAATCGTGTTATATTTAAACCTGTAAGCCAGTAATAATATCACATTTCTTGCCAATGCTGAAAGTAAAGATTGTACGTCTTGACAAAAAAGCGGTTCTTCCCGTTTATGCAACTGCTCATGCAGCGGGAATGGATATTTCCGCATGCCTTGATGGTCCGGTAACTATCGAGCCGTTTACAACAGCATTGATCCCCTCCGGGTTTGCTCTTGAGCTTCCTGTAGGGTATGAGGCGCAGCTTCGTCCCAGAAGCGGTCTTGCTTTGCGCTCATTAATATCACTTCCGAACACCCCGGCAACTATTGATGCCGATTATCGGGGGGAGGTTAAGGTGATTCTTGTAAACTACGGCAAAGAGTCCTTTATGGTTCAACACGGCGATCGCATAGCTCAAATGGTGGTAGCAAAAGTCGAGCAGGTTTGCTTTGAAGAAGTTGGAGAAATCAGTAAAACAGGACGGGGAGATGGGGGGTTTGGGCATACAGGAACCGGTCTTCGGTGAAAAAAATGAAATGACCAGATTGCCGAAATGAACAAAGGGTTATCCTGTTTTCAGATACTCAAGCCCGAATTTATCCAGTTTTCTGTAGAGCGTTGCTCTGCCAATTCCCAGCATACGTGCTGTTTTGGTGAGATTGCCACGGGAAGCTTTATATGCGGTGATGATTGCATCGCGTTCGTGCGATTCAAGCGAGTAGGATATCAGTTGCCCGTTATTCTCCGGCGGGACAATGGACTCAGTGATCGTTTCCGGTCCGGTTTTATCATGAAAATTTGTACGTTTTGATCCCGCAACAAAAGCAGTTTGCAGGGTTTCAATGATGTTCCCCTTTCGGGTTACTGCCGATCGTTGTACGGCATTTTTCAGTTCCCGGATGTTTCCAGGCCATTGATAGTTTCCAAGAAACTTTAACGCCTCAGGGTCAAACTGGAGAGTTTCGATATTGTGGGCTTTCGAAAATTGATCTAAAAAATGCTTGGCAAGAAGCGGTATATCATCAGCCCTGTCGCGAAGAGCCGGTATGAAAAGCAGAAATTCTTCAAGACGGTAGTAAAGATCTTCTCTAAACTGATTGTCTTTAATTGCTTGAGAAAAATTTCGGTTGGTGGCCGAAATGATGCGAATGTTAACGTTTCTTTCCTTTTTTTCTCCGACCTTCCTGATCTTTCTTTCCTCCAGGACTCGCAAAATTTTAGCCTGCACATCAGAATCCATGTCGCCGATTTCGTCAAGAAACAGTGTGCCGTTGTCAGCTTGTTCAAAAAAACCTGTATGATCTTTATCGGCTCCGGTGAACGAGCCTTTGACATGTCCAAAAAGAAGGCTGTCAGCCAGATTGTTTGAAATCGCAGCACAATTCACTGATACAAACGGTTCGTTTTTTCTTTTACTGCCGTTGTGAATTGCCTGTGCAAACAACTCCTTGCCCGTACCGCTTTCTCCAAGAATAAGCACGTTCAGGTCAGTATCCATAACCTGCCTGACCTGTTCCATGGTTTGTTTCAGGGCAGAGCTTTTCCCTATAATACTATGAAACAGCTCCTTGTTATTCAGCTCATTCTTCAGTTGCTGGACCTGGTTTTTCAGAGCAGATTCGGAAAGCGCATTTCGCATGACAATCTCAAGCCGTTCGACGTCCAAAGGCTTGGTCAAGTACTCGTATGCACCAAGTTTAATGCATTTTACAGCATGAGGAACCTCATAAGAGGCAGTAATCATAATGACGGGGGCAGAAATCTTGTGTGCTTTTAAGTGGAGCATCACCTCAAACCCATCCTTCATTGGCATATTGATATCAAGCAGAATAAGGTCAAAAGATTGTTCAGAAAGGCAACGTATGCACTCATCACCGTTTTCTGCCATTACCGCCGTAAACCCCATTTTCTGGACATAGTGGGCAAGAATCCGACGGGCGGTATTATCATCGTCAGCTATAAGCACAACTCTCTTGCGGAGAGCGTCCCTATTTTTGCCTGTATAATCTTTCTTATGACTTTCCTCTTCCAACTCAACCATACAGTTTTCTCTTGAAGGGGTTGGGGTTACAGCAGTAAAATACATGAAAACCCCTGGTTATGCAAACCGCCAGGGATTATCATAAGCTCTTATATAGAACCAGTTATTCAGGTACTGCTTGATCTAAAAGGTCGCTAGTTATTTTGTTTCAGAACAGGTACAGGATTTTTAGTTTCCATAACAATCTCTTTCTGGGAAAAGGGGATTTGTGTGACCTCTTTTCTTTGCCGGTCCTGACCCGTCGGCATTCCTGGCGAAACGATATTATTGACAAGCTGTCCAAGTCCTGCACTGACATTGTTGAACAGATTCTGGACTTGACCGGAACTGACAGTGGAGTTCAGGTTTTCAAGCAGGTTTTTCCATAATTTGCCAAGTTCCTGAAAAGAACTTTGAACCTGTTCCGAATTGATGGTAGCCGTAACGCCCTCTATAAGTTGCCCTGTTGTGGAGGTGACACCTTCAAACAGCTGTCCTGAAACAGTATTGACATTGCTGATGATACCCTTGACCGGCTCGGAATTGATGGTTGTGGTAACTCCTTCAATAAGTTGCCCGGTAGCGGAACCAACGGAGCTTATTATTCCCTGAACTGACTCAATGGTTGAATCAATCAAGAGACCCACATTACCAATTAAATTAGCCATATCACCATTGCCGACATTGTTTTCCGGTTTTGTCGGAGTAGCCGGTTTGTTGAGCTCTTCTGATGCCATAGTTGTAGAAAGTTAAGGGTAAGTAATTAAAAATATTTTTTTCAATATAACAATCTATTTACTAAGTTTTTCACCTCTTCAAAGGTATTTTGCTCAGTTGTAATTCTCAGTACTGTTGTTACCGTCGTATGGGGTATTCCTTCAGTCGCTGCTGATATTATCCCTGTAGAACCGGATAATTGTCTCCTGATCATATCCGGCAGCATACATGAAATGAATGGCTCCAAAAATTAACTGGAGCCGGATGACACCGTTTTGGTGATACCTTCTGGCCGATGTGGTGACCCGGTTTTCGAGAATGTGGAACTGCTCGTGCTGTTCGATGCGAGTGATGATATTGATATCCTCCATAACGACAAGGGTTTCGTCAAATCCACCAATCTCATGAAAGAGTACGTTATCAATAAAGAGCGACTGGTCCCCTCCCCGGCATACAATAAGCGGAAACTGTGTGAACCATCCATACAGGCTCATGATGGGATCGCTGTCGTTAAAATCCATTCTGAAACACCCGGCTTTTTTCCCATCGGACGACGCAGAACGGATATTTGCAATAAAAGTTTTCGGCGGCAATGTATCAGCATGCAGAAAATAGAGGATATCGCCATTTGCATGATGCGCTCCGGTATTCATTTGTCTGGCACGTCCTTTTGCGCTGCGGCACACGGTTACCGGAAAGTGTGAAAGGATGTTCGGGGTGCCATCGGTGCTCGCATCACTGACTATGATGTCGACCCCTTCGGATTGTTCCGTTATTGAAAGTAGAGCCGTTAGCGACTCTGCGATGATTTTCTCTTCGTTATAGGTCGGAATAATGATGCTTATTCTTTGTGTGCCCATAATCCACTTTTTTTCAGGTCATCCAACGTATCGATATCCGACAGTTCAGCAAGCAGTTCGTATTGAATGGCAAGTCGACTCAGTATTCCAATAGTTTCGCTTAGTACCTCCTTTGTGCTCCATTGTCGTCCGAGGAAAAGTTCCGGTATGGCCATGTTAAGGCCGATAAGGTAAAAGCCACCATCACTTGCAGGCCCGACGACTGCATCTGAACGTTCAAGAGTCGCGAATGCTGAATCAAGGATAGCTGTACTCAACTCATAACAATCTGTTCCAATAAGTACAATATGGCGGAAACCTGCGTCAAACCCGTTACTCATTGCATACAGCATCCGCTCGCCAAGATCTTCACCAATCTGAAGTTGAACATGATAATATTCCGGTTTAAAAATGTCTTCAGCAGGGAGAAAATGAGAATAAAATACTGTCCGGTTCACATCAACCTTTTCGACGACACAGGCAGTATGACGCCGGAGTGTTTCGTATACTTCAAGCGCTTTTTCATCACCTATAGAGCTTGCTAAACGTGTTTTTACCAATCCCCGTTCCGGGTTTTTCGTAAAAATGATCAGCAATGAGTCATTTTTCATACCAGAGACCCTTGACAGCTTGAGCCGGCACCGGCCGTACATCCGTAACAGTGCTGACCGACTGAAATAAGGCGATTTCGTAGCTTTTCCTCGTTGAACAGACTGATATGTTGCGGAGCCCTGTTCTCTAATGGCAGATTGAGCATCTGATTGAAATCACAATCGTAGAGTGTTCCATCCCACCCTACCGAAACTGTTGTTCGACACATGAGGTTTTTTATAGCAAGGGGATTGAAGCTTTTTGCAAGAAGCGTCATATACTGGCAGTAGTGACCATTTTCAAGCAGATCATTTAGAAAGCGGTTGATCGGCATATTGGTGATGGTGTAGAGATGGTTGAAGACAATCCCGTGTTCATCGATAAGCAGCTTTCTGTAATCCATTTCAAGCTGATGCTGTTCCTGTGGGAGTGATGGTCCGCCCGGATTATAGACAAGGTTAAGTTCGAGGTCGTTTTCCGCTTTACCGTATCCAAGGTTGTTGAGCAGTTTCAATGCCTCAATAGAGCGGTCAAAAACCCCTTGTCCTCGCATAGTATCTACGTTCACCCTTGTGTAGCAGGGAAGCGAGGCAATAAGGGTTACTCTGTGTTGCTTGAGAAACTCCGGAATATCACGGTATTTTTCATTGGTGGTGAAAAGGGTCAGGTTCGAACGAACAAGGATTGACGCATCCGGCAGCCGGGCTCTTATACGTTCAATGAACCAGTGAAAATTCGGATTCATTTCCGGCGCTCCCCCGGTAATATCGACTGTTTTTATGGAGTTTCTATCAAGAGCATCAAGGCATTGCTGCATTGTTATACGTGTCATCATCTCCTTGCGGTCTGGGCCGGCATCGACATGACAATGGCGGCAGAAAAGATTGCAGGTATAGCCTGTGTTGATCTGCAAAACATCAACACTCATGGCAGAGAGTGGTGCGCTTCCGGATTCGTCAAGAATGTCACTGAAGGGCAGGATACCGCAATCAGTCTCTTCAAGGAGCTTTACCTGAGCACCAGTTGTTGCAAACATCGTGTTCTTTCGGTGTCCTGACTGTTTTTTTTGCATGACAAAAATGGGCTAATTCATTCAACAGCCAAACCTGCTCAGCAGTTTTTCGGCAGCCAGCTTTCCACTAAGAGCGGCGCCTTCCATAGAGGCGAGATAACGTTGATAGGTATAATCGCCGGCAAGGAAAAAGTTTTTTATCGGGCTGATCTGGTCAGGCCGAAATTGATCGACATCAGGTACTGCCTTGTAAACAGACTGAGGAATTTTGACAATGGTCGATTTCAGAAGTTTTGCCTGGCGGGATTTAGGAAATCGTTCATGAATATCTTTCATGACCAGTCCCGTGATAACCTCGTTAGGCATAGTCATGAGTTGGTGCGCTGGTGCAAGAACAAGGCTCATGACGCTGCCTCCATTAGCCGTTCCCATTGTGTTCTGGAAATCTTCAGGACAGGTGATTGATACATCAGCAAAGGTCGCGAAAATCGTGCCCTGCGAAAACATGAGATTATCGGTGTCAGTTATTTTTCTGTCAAACCAGAGCTGACAGTTTGCAACCGGACTGCCGACAAATTCATGGAGGTTGCGGAAATATTTATGGGCAAGCCACTCTATGGGGACTATTTTTTTAATGTTATGTACTGGCAGTGCGGAAATATAAGCGTCGGCCTCAATGTTATGGCCGTCCTGCAGTATCGCATGCTTAATAGTTTCATCACTGTTCAGTTCAAACTTGTTTAGTCTGGCATCAACAAAAATACGTCCGCCCTTGCTCTGTATATATTGTCGCATTGGCTCAATCATTGAGTCGCCAGGGTTTTTGCGAAAGAAAGCAAACTTTGTTGCCGTATAATCTGTCCCGAAATATTTGAAAATAGTGAGCATCGGCCGTGCGCTGATGATGTTAGGCTCAATAAAATTCATGGCCAGTGCAATGGCGCGCCACAACTTCTGTAATGAATGTTCAGAAGCTCCTCTCAGTCGGTGCCATTCCGAGTAGGTCATATGATCCTGACTGCGGAAGTACTCCTCATTGCCAAAAATGGCAGGGTAAAGACCCTTGATCAGTGAGATTTTATCCCACATCGTAAGAAAATCGGTCTTTAGCCCACCAACAACCTCTGCCCATGGGCTAGGCAGTTTTGCCTTTTTAAAGCAGGTCTTTTTGCCGTCAGGTTCTGCATAGACGAGAGAGTGATCTTTCCACTGATAATTATCTTCTGCCCCGACTCGTTTAAGGTATTTCTGAAGTTGTTCGTAACCCCCGAAAACAATATGAAGTCCCGACTCAATGGAATCGCCGTCACTATCTTTCCATACCGAAACCTTGCCGCCAAGTATTTTGCGTTTCTCATAAATCTCAACAGTGTGCCCTCGATCCACAAGATCTATCGCTGCGCTGAGTCCCGCAACTCCTGCGCCGAAAATTGCTATTTTCACCCTTACCTATGATTTGTAATTACAAAAGATGTGGATTGCCCTGAATCAAGGCGTTAATATAAGGAATTATAATCCTGTAAGGAAAGCCATCAGCATTTAGAAAAGTGCAGGTTAGTCTGGATTTTTGTATTAAAAAAAAACATAACGCATGCACCGGGCTTTTTCTGCACGATTTCGATAAACCGTGTAAACATAATAAGAATGATGGCGATTGTATCATTGTCATCACTGTCGCAGGTTACAGTCTTTAAAAGATGCTGCTCCTAAATTATTTAAGATAATTACTTAAAAAGATGTGAATTCTAAAGAAACCGATTGTTTTTTTCTTATTATTAGTTAATTTCCTACAAAATTGAATTAAACAAAATCATGCTATATGTCGGGCCATCTTGATCTGATCGACCTTAAAATTATTGAGTCTCTTGGTGAAAACGGGAGAGTTCGATTGAGCGAACTGGCTGAAGTTGTTGGTCTTTCAATCCCGTCTGTCAGTGAGCGGCTTGATAAGCTGCAGAAGAATGGCATTATCAAAGGCTTTTCCATGGAGGTTGATGAGCGGCAGCTTGGTTTTGATATTCATGCTTTTATAAGGGTCAGGATTGACTCATCCAGGCATTACAAGTCATTTATGGAACATGTAATGAAAGAGGATGAGATAATGGAGTGCTTTTCCGTGACCGGTGAAGGCTCTCATATATTAAAAGTTATGACCCATAACACCGCATCCCTTGAAATGTTTCTTTCGCGAATACAAAGTTGGCCAGGTGTGCTGTCAACCAATACCAGCTTTGTGCTTTCCCAGTTAAAGAAAAATAAAAAGATCAGTGCGGAAATTGTTCGCGCCAATCTTCAGGACCGCCAGGTACTGATAACGTTCGATGAAAAAAAATCAAGGAAATAAAAAAACAAGAGGCGTTCAATTTTTTCGGAGACAACACACACCAATATCATGCAAATCAACAAGGAGGTTCGTTTGAAGAGCGATAGTAAAATTCCGGTTTCTACCTACTTTGGATCGTTGACATTTGATCACAAGGCCATGCGTGCAAAACTTCCTAAAGAGGAATTTGCAGCATTGCAGGATACCATCAAAGCAGGTAAAAAAATATCTTCTGAAATTGCCGGTGTAGTTGCGCATGGCATGAAAGAGTGGGCAATGGAGCAGGGAGCCACTCATTACACCCACTGGTTCCAGCCTATGACCGGTTCCACGGCAGAAAAACACGATGCTTTTTTATCGATTGACCGCGATGGCACACCCATCGAGCGTTTTTCCGGTGAACAGCTTATTCAGGGTGAGCCAGATGCCTCAAGCTTCCCGTCAGGCGGTATGCGTACTACCTTTGAAGCTCGAGGTTACACCGCATGGGATCCTTCCAGCCCGGCGTTTCTCATGAAGGGTGGAAAAGATCTGACTCTTTGTATTCCAACCGTATTCATTTCATATCACGGCGAAGCACTCGATGCCAAGACTCCGCTGCTGCGTTCAATGGAAGCAGTCAGCAAATCCGCCATTCGTCTTCTTGATGTACTTGGCGTGACCGGTGTAACACGAGTAAAAACCTTCGCAGGATGTGAGCAGGAATACTTCCTTATCGACAAAAAATTCTATACCGAGCGTCCTGACCTTGTCATGTGCGGTCGTACTCTTCTTGGAACTCTTCCACCAAAAGGTCAGCAGCTTGAAGACCACTATTTTGGATCGATTCCTGATCGTGTGCTTGAATTCATGCAGGATGTTGAGCATGAGCTCTATCTGCTCGGTATTCCAGCCAAGACCCGTCACAACGAAGTTGCACCTCATCAGTTTGAAATAGCTCCGATTTTCGAAGAGGCCAACATCGCTGTTGATCACAACCTTCTTGTCATGGAGGTGATGAGAAAGATTGCCGACAAAAAAGGGTTTGCACTGCTTCTGGCTGAAAAACCGTTTGCCGGCATCAACGGTTCAGGCAAGCACAACAACTGGTCGATCGGCACCAATACCGGTATAAATCTGCTTGATCCAGGTGATACTCCTGAAAAGAACATTCAGTTCCTTGTCTTCCTTGTTGCTGTCCTCAAAGGCGTTCACAAGAGATCTGATGTTTTGAGAATGTCTATAGCCAGCATGGGCAACGATCACCGTCTTGGTGCCAACGAGGCTCCTCCAGCTGTTGTCACCGTCTTCCTTGGTGAACTGCTTGAAAGAGTGCTTGATGCAATCGAAAGTGGCAAGGTTGACCTGAAAACAGAGAAACAGGTGCTGAATCTCGGTCTATCTCAGGTTCCCGAGGTAAATAAGGACTATACCGACCGTAACCGTACATCACCGTTTGCATTCACAGGTAACAAGTTTGAGTTCAGAGCTGTAGGTTCTTCTCAAGCTGCATCTGTACCGAATATGGTGCTCAACACTCTTATGGCTGAAGCTCTTGACGAAATATCAGATGCTATTCAGGCAAAGCTCAAAGCAGGCAAGGAAAAGGAATCTGCAATTCTTGAAACTCTTCGCGAGCAGATTACCGCCACCAAGGCTATCCGTTACCAGGGCGACAACTATGCTGAAGCCCTTCAGCAGGCAGCTAAGGAGAGAGGATTGCCGAACCTGAAAAACACTCCAGAGGCACTCAGAGCCCTGCTTAAGAAAGATGTACAGGATATGTTTGTTAAATATGCTGTCTTGAGTGTTCCAGAGATAGATGCACGTCTGCATATCCGTCTCGAACGTTATGTAAAGGGTATTGATATCGAAGCCCGTACCCTTCAGCTTATGTTGAAGACCTTTGTCATTCCTGATGTTTCAGAATACCAGGGTGATCTCGGTAACTCTTTCAATAACCTGCTTTCTGCAGCTGATGCTATCGGTCTTTCCGATAAGGCTCTCAAGAGCCAGGCTGATAACCTTAAAATGGTGGCCGAAAACCTTTCAACGCTTATCGAAATGACTGCTGAGCTCGATGAGGCCATTGAAAAAATCGAGTCACTGAACACCGAGTTTGAAAAAGCTGACTATTGCGCCGATGAACTCCTTCCGTTCATGAGCAAAGTGCGTGTTGTGGCCGACAGACTCGAACAGGTAGTCGACCGCAGTCGCTGGCAGCTCCCGACCTACTCGGAAATGCTCTTTGAGCATTAATCCAACAAAAAAAAGGCCCGCGCAGCGGGCCTTTTTTTTGCCCACTGCCCACTGTTTTCATTCCCCAATAATCTTCACAAGCACACGCTTTTTCCTCATCCCGTCAAATTCCCCGTAAAAGATTTGCTCCCACGGCCCGAAATGCAGTTTCCCTTTGGTCACAGCCACAACAACTTCCCGTCCCATAATCTGCCGCTTATGATGCCCATCGCCATTATCCTCTCCAGAGAGGTTGTGCCGGTATCGGCTGACAGGTTCATGTGGGGCAAGTTCCTCAAGCCATTTCTTGTAGTCATGCTGCAACCCTGACTCATCGTCATTAATAAAGACCGATGCTGTAATGTGCATGGCATTAACCAGGCAAAGCCCTTCCTGTATGCCGCTTTCCCGAAGCGCATGTTCAACATCGCCGGTAATGTTTACAAAATCCGTTCTTGCCGGCACCAGCATCCAAAGCTCTTTATGGTACGATTTCATATCTCACGTTATTCAAGGATTAGAAAAGCTCATTCATTTTTTCCCCTCATATTCCTCCCCCTCTGTCATTTCGAACTGAAAGTGATTAATCTCCCGGCCCCCAGCCCACTAAATTTCATAGAAGTAAGAAAATATTTTTATTGCAAACGTAAACTTATCCCTTATTTTTATCAACCTGTTCCCATTTTCCCGGAAAAACAAACACTGCCGACATGCCTGAGGTTTTTCATTATCCTATAACCTATCCCGCATGGTGGATGGATTCCTATTTTCTTCTCACCTGGTGTACTGGTATGCTTTTCCTTGGTGCGGGATGGGCTGTTTTTTTTCGATACGGTAAGTTTACCTACGGCGTGGATCTTGGCTGCTTTTGGAAAACAACTCTTCTTCTCGTACTTACGACCATATCGCTCGGCGGCCCCAATTACTACAATACCCGTTTTGTAGGAGAGCACGGTCAGGATGGCGATGCTATCAAAATTTCCGGCGACAAGCTTCTTTATCTTGATCGAAAAGGCAATGAAAAAAAAATCAATCTGACAGATATTACCTCTATTTACCAGGAGAGCATAACCTATAACCCTCCTCCGAAAATTTTTATTGTCGCCGGAAAAGCCTCGGTAAGGGATTCACTGTTTGTAACCACAAACCTTCCTGACTACAAGCGCTTTCTTTCAGACCTGTCTAAAAGAACAGGTATTGAAGCAAAGCTGCGCTGAGTACTTTTTTTCAAGGATATCCGAACATGTTTCATACCAGTGAACAAGCTTTTCAAGAAGCGATGCTTTTTGTTGTTGAAATAGGCAATACCACCGCTTCATTTGCGGTTTTCAAAGGTAATGAATGCCTTGAAGTGCAAAAAGTACCTGCAAAACTACTCTCAGGATATGAAGAAATAGCTGCTCAAATAGTCCCGATTCTTAAGAAGTATCCCACTCTTCGTGATGCTGCGCTTTGCAGTGTTGTGCCTTCTCTAGGTTCAGCTGTCATCGCCTCTCTTAGCCGTCATCTGACCGGTCAGGTGCTGGAGGTTACTGCATCAATGCATCTGCCTTTTCTGTTGCAGTACGAGTCGCCCGATTCCTTTGGTGCCGACCGGATTGCGATCTGCGCCCAGAGCAGCCGGCTCTATCCCGAAGAGCCTGTTATTGCCCTTGATATCGGTACAGCTATAACTATTGATGTGCTCAGTTCTGACAGGAAGTATCTCGGAGGTCTTATTATGCCGGGACTTGACCTTATGGCAAAGGCGTTGCATGAGCATACCGCCCGGTTGCCCCTCGTCACTATTGATCGTCCTCATAAGCTTATTGGAAATTCGACAGCCGAGTGCATCAGGAACGGGATTATTCTGAGTTGTGTTTCCGGCATTGAAGGGCTTCTTGTAAAGATTAAAGCCTTGTATCATGAGGCGGATAAAGAGCAAGCCATCAGGGTGCTTGCGACCGGCGGCAGCGCGCCGCTCATTGCCGGCATGCTTGAATGCTCAACAGTGCTCGATGAGCATGCCGTACTCAAAGGTACCAGATATCTCTATACGCTTAATGCACCCCTTTCCCGTTGAAGAATGTCCTGGCATCGTCAATAGACTTCAGTACAGGCCTGTTTTCAACGTTTTCCTCAAGCAGAAAGGCCTCTCCCAAAGTTTTCAGCAGTACAAAGCGGAGCTTCTTATCCAGTTTTTTCTTGTCAGAAAACATGTTTTCAAGCAGAATTTCGCTCTCGATATCAAGAAATCTGCGCTTGAGCACCCCTTTTGGAAAACGGAATTTATTCAGTATAGCGAGCCCTCTTTCAAGCGATACCTTGTCAAGATAGTCGAGATTGTGCGATAAAAAGAGAGCGCATGCCATACCGATCGTGACTGCCTCGCCGTGACGCAAATGACGGTACTCCGCAAGTTTTTCGAGCCCATGTGCAAAGGTATGTCCGAAATTCAGAGTTGCTCTCACTCCATTCGTTTCCCTGAAATCCTTTTTAACAACATCGTCCTTGATGAAAGCGCTTTTTTTGACTGCTTCACTCAGCCATGGTTCCTGCAGTTCAGTAATATCTTTGAAATGAAGGTCAAGGAATGAAAGAAATGCCTTGTCGGCAATAAAACCGTACTTGATCACCTCCGCCATTCCGGAATAAATTTCCCTCTCCGGCAGGGTTTTAAGGTATGAAGGATCAATCAACACCAGTTCCGGAAGATGAAAAAAACCGATCAGGTTTTTACCGAGAGGGTGATTAATGGCTACCTTTCCGCCAATGGAGCTGTCAGTCATGGCCAGCAGCGTCGTAGGAAGCTGAATTACCGGTATACCCCTGTAGTAACTTGCCGCTATGAATCCACCGAGATCACCCACAACACCGCCCCCAACTGCAAGCAGGTTCCAGCTCCGGTCAACATCGGTCTCAATCATACGGCCATAAAGACGGTACGCGGTACTGAAACTTTTCGAAGCTTCCCGAGCAGGCACAACCAGCTCTTTCAGCTGAAAACCTTGGTAACTCAGCGTCTTGAAAAGCTCATCGCCGAAAAGCTCGCGGGTGTGTTCATCAAAGAGTACAACGGTTTTTTTTGAAAGGCCATGGGTCGTGAACAATTCACCAAGTCCGGCAGTAACAGGTGTACCTACAATTATTTTGCTCACATTTTCATGGTTAAAATATTAATCCATTGTTTTGGATGAGGCTTTCCGGACATACCGTTCTATTTTCCGGGTCAGTTCCTCTACAGTTGACCCGATGCGGTTAATATCCGTTTGAACGGTGATATCGGCACTTTCATACCGCGGTTCACGTTTTGAAAGGATTATTGAAATTTTTTCCTCAATCTCTTCACGCGACAGCTTTCGTCCTTTTTCACCCTTCAACAGTGGTCGATCGGTTTTGTTGTACAGCCTCCGCGCAAGGATTCTGGAAGGGGATTTCAAATAGACCAGAGTGCCGGACTCCTTAATGAGGTCATAACAACGGTCGTTTTCCAGGACGCCTCCTCCGAGTGAAATTACCAGGTTTTTTTGTGCAACAACTTCCTTGATGGATTGATGTTCAAGATTCCTGAAGTACTCCTCTCCATTCTCAGCAAAAATTCGGGTAATGGCTTTGCCAGCATATTTTTCAATCGCCTGATCAAGGTCAATAAATTCATAACCGAGCGAGTTGGCAAGCAACGGCCCTATCGTCGATTTACCAGATCCGCTGAACCCGGTTAAAAAAATCAGTGAATGATGCTTCGCCACGGTTGATTGTTAAAACTTTCCTGTTACCTCTGCTGTAAATTTGCGAGTCATGTGAAGTTTCACAAAACAAAATCTGCACCTTTTGGTTTCTTTATTGCGGCAAATATAGACAATAAAGTAAAAAAAGCTTTGTTGACTTTTACTTTGAACGGACGCGATCTCCCTACTGCAAACTGTAAATTACTGAGAAAGAACCCGATAAAAATGTTCAATGTTTTCAGCAAGTTGTGAATATTCACTGAAAGCGGATATCCCCGCAATACCATAGGCCCCCGCATCTAAGCACTCCGCAACGTTGTTATGTGTTATTCCTCCAATTGCATAGACTGGTAAAGTGGTTGCCGAACAAATGCTTTGAAGATTTTCCGTGCCTTGTGGAAGCCCGAATATTCTTTTAGAAGGCGTGTCGAATACCGGGCCATAAAGAAGGTAATCTGCACCAGCATTCTCAGCAATTTTTGCAGCCGACAGAGAGTGAACGCTGCACCCTTTGAGCAATCCTGAGGTAACATCAGTCATCCTTTCAGCAAGTGATTCGCTTTCGGGCAGATGCACACCATGCAGACCAGCGGCAAGTGCAATATCCTTATGCTTGTTTATCAGTAGCAGGGTTCCAGCAGGAAGCGCAAGGCTTGCCGCTTTTACTGCAAGAGCAAGAAGTTCCTGCATCCCAAGACTTTTCTCCCGAATCTGTACCATGCAAGGGCGGTCATAAGGAAGTCGTTTCAGTTGTTCAAGAAGCAACGCACCCTTATCTTTTTCACTTTCGCCACTACTCAGTATATAAAGCCGAGGCAAAAAGAAAGAGTGTGATTTATTTACCTCCATGGAATCCATCTAATAAATTATTCAATGTCTAAGCTTATTCCTTTCCACAAAGGGAGCAGAATGGATCGCGTTGGACATGCACTTTTCTGGTATCCATTGAGAGCGCGTCAAAGGTCAAAAGAGTATTTGTAAGAGGTGTTCCGATCGACAGCAGAAATTTTATTGCCTCAATAGCCTGAATCGAGCCGATAACTCCTGGAAGTGCCCCAATCGGACCAGCTGGAAACTTTGGAGCAGGAACTTCCTCTTCATGGAAAATACAGCAGTAACAAGCTGTTTTTGCAGGATGAACAGTTATCGTCTGTCCGAAAAACTGTCGTATTCCTGCATGCGAGTAAGGTTTAGCTGATGCGTGGCAAGCTTTGGCTATCAAAAATTTCGATTCAAAGTTATCAGTGGCATCTATTATAAAGTCATAACCGCCAAGGATTTCTGGGGCGTTTCCGGCAGTTAGCCGATAAGGATAAGGTATAAGTTCAAGCACTGGATCAAGCTCCTTGATCCTTGCTGCCGCAGAGCCGACTTTCATCTCTCCCATCGACCCGGTAGTGTGCAGAATCTGGCGTTGCAGATTACTCAGTTCTACGACGTCTCCATCCATAAGTCCTATAGTTCCGACCCCGGCAGCCGCAAGATAAAACGCAGCAGGCGATCCAAGTCCTCCCATGCCCACCACCAAAACCTTTGACTGAATCAGTTTTTCTTGTCCCTTATGCCCGATTTCCTGCAGCGAAAGGTGGCGGGCATATCGTTGCTGCTGAAGGTTATTCAATGGCATCACTCTATTTCCTTGTCAGAATCAATTGCACAATTCCCTTCAGACGGGCGGTTGTAAACAGGCTCCCAGTTTTTAAAGACAGGGTCAATATTTTGTGCACGCAATGCTTTGCAGAACTCTTCAGCAGTTCGATTGTCAGAAACATCAAACTGTCCTTTTTCAGGAAAAGAAGGGTTGTCATAACCACCCACAGTCGTTTTGCTCGCAATGCTCATGCGTGTTATTCCGAGTCCGGCCATACCGTCCCGATAAGCAGCGCTTTCTCTCGTCGAAAGCACAAGTTCCACATTGGGCAGTGCAATACGGAACGAAAATATCATACGGGCCAGCAAGTGATTGTTAACAGGAAATGGAGGTTCATAATCTCCAGTCTGTGGTCTCAAACGCGGAAACGAAACGGACATACCCGCACGCCACCATGTTCGTTCCATATGGCGGACATGGCGATAGAGCATCAATGCATCTTCCACTGGATCAGAAAGTCCTAACAGGACTCCGAGTCCCACGTTTTTAATACCTCCTTCAAGTGCCCTTGCTGGTGTTTCCAACCGCTCAATAAAATCCTTTTTCGGGCCCCATCGGTGCAGTGCTTCATAACGTTTCCGGTTGTATGTTTCCTGATAAATCGTAACACCTGTGCATCCGCAGTTAGCCAGATCACGGTATTCTCCGACGCTCATCGGAAAAGCTTCTACCGATACTTTTTGCATGCTCTTGGCTGCTCTCTCAACGCTTCGCTGCAGGTAATCGAATCCCGCATGGCTTGTTCGTTCACCAGTCAATAGTAGAATATCGCTGATGCCGATTTTTTTCATAGCCAAAAGCTCTCTGTCAAGCTCCTCTGATTCAAGTCGGCGTCGAATAGTGCTTCTGTCGGATGCAAAGCCACAATAAGTACACCCATTCGAACAATAGTTTGACAGATAAAGTGGAGCATAAAGCGACATCGTCCTGCCAAAACGGCGGAGGGTCATAAACTTCGATTCAGCAGCAAGGGTTTCCAGAGGGAAAGTTGAAGACGACGAAAGCATGCTTGCAAGTTTCCCTGATTCGATGTCGGCTGTAAGCCATTCAGGCAAAATGCTCATGATGGTGTTCCAAGAAACAATGTCAGGGGACTCGTTGCAACCGCATAACCGCTTTTCTGCATCAATCCCGCCCTGAAAGCTTTTCTTCCGGCATCCACAGCTCCCGCAAAAGCACTGGCCATCTCTTGCGGATCTCCGGCCACGGCCACGGCGCTATTCACAAGAACGGCCTCGCAACCCATTTCCATAGCAGCTGCTGCTTCGGAAGGCGAGCGCAATCCAGCGTCAATAATAACCGGTATCCTGCTTTCGCGTATGATAATGCTAATCATGTCGGCCGAACCAAGTCCCTGACCGCTTCCTATTGCCGAACCAAGCGGCATTACCGATGCACAGCCGATGTCCTCAAGGCGTTTAGCCAAAACTGGGTCAGCCGCAATGTAAGGCATTACCAAAAATCCTTCCTTGGCTAAAATTCTTGAGGCTTCATAGGTTTCAATCGGATCAGGCATCAGATGCTGAGGGTTTGGGTGAATTTCCACCTTGATAAAAGGGCTCCCCGAAAGTTCACGGGCGATATGGGCAGCTCTGATAGCCTCTGCAGCTGTCGATGCGCCAGAAGTGTTAGGCATGAGGGTGATACCCTTCAATGTCGATAGCGGGCCAAACAGGTCATCTTCCATCTGTTCACGGTTAAAACGACGCAAAGCCACCGTAACAAGTTGAGTGCCGGAAGCCTTGATAGCATCAAGCATGACCGTACTACTGCTGAATTTTCCTGTTCCAAGAATCAGACGTGAAACAAAGGTATAAGATCCTATTTTTAATAAGCTCATTAGGGGATAGTCAGTCTTAAATCAGCCGCCGCCGGCAAAAACCAGAATTTCAACGCGGTCTCCTTCTTCAAGCAGAAGTATTGAGCGATTTTCAGGTCGAATAATCTTTTCGTTAACCACTATCGCTACGTTTTTGTCATCACAGCCGACAATCGAAAAAAGATTGCTTACTGACGACCCGGCTTTTAGTCGCTGTTCTTTACCGTTGAGTTCAATAGTAATCATTTATGCAATATCTTAATGGCAACATTCCCTAATCATGAAAAGATTTTGATATAAAATATCAATGAGTAGGAATTTGATTATTGGATATTTATCTGTCAGAAAAGATATAACGTTTTATTTGCAGTATAAATGCAGGCAAACTCTCCTTATTGCAGAAAATATATACAATAAAAGCATTGTTTTTCTGCAGTTTGAACTCATAAGCAATGTTCCCCGGAGATTATTATCTGACAGGAAGTAATTGACATCGACATAGTGCAATGAAAATCATAGCTTCTGCTCCAAAGAAGCAGTAACACTTTTTAAAAAAGGAATGAAAAAGCTGTACATCATAAAGGCAGGAACAACATTCTCCTCAACACTCCATGTTCTCGGCGATTTTGACGACTGGATCATAAAGGCGCTTGAAAAGCCTGAGCTTTCTGTAATCATTATAGATGTGGTGCGGGGTTACCCTCTTCCCTCACCGGAAGAGTGCAGTGGAGTTATTGTAACCGGATCGCATGCCATGGTTACCGATAATCTGCCCTGGAGTCTACGAATCGAATCATGGATTCCCTCATTGGTTGCTGCAGAAGTGCCCTTTCTTGGTATTTGCTATGGTCATCAACTTCTCGGACGTGCCATGGGTGGAGAAGTAGGGTATAATCCGCATGGTAAGGAAATCGGGACAGTTGCCGTCTCACTCACTGATGAATCAAACAATGATCCGCTTTTTAATGGAATTCCAGTCATTTTTCAAGCTCACGCCACCCATGCCCAAAGTGTCCTGAAGCTTCCTTCAGGCGCTCTCCTCCTTGCAGGTAATCCCCACGAACCCAATCACGCCTTCCGTAGCGGCACCTGTGCCTGGGGTGTTCAGTTTCACCCGGAGTACTCAACGGAAATCATGAAGGCATACATAACAGCCCAAGCTGATAGCCTCAGAAAAAATGGTGGAAATGTGGAGGATTTGCTCATCAAGGTTACAAAAACCCCTTTTGCCCAAAGGGTGCTTTCGAATTTCGGCGCAATGATCGAAGGTTGCAGAAATGCATTTTGAGTTTTATAAAAAAGCAAAAGATTTCATGCTGAAAAAAGTTATCGCACTCTCTCCTTTTATTCTGAAATTGCGATAAGCAGCAGTGCTGTCGGGGTTTATCTCTCTCTATTGAGGCCGACAACACTGCCTCTTCAATGTGGTGGTATTCCTGCCGTTTATTATATCGATTTATACCTTTATAATGCTCTCTCCAGGGCATACAGCAGCACATGCGGCTTCACTATGATGGCCGACGCAGTCGACACAGAGAGTTTCATCAATGGTATAGCTGTCCTCACCTGGAGAAATAGCGTTTACCGGGCATTCTGGTTCGCAGGCCCCACAAAAAATACAGGTATCGGTAATGCGATGTGCCATAACTATCTGATTCTGGTTAGAAGTATTAATAAAAAGGGTTTATGCAAAAAAAACGTCATTCATTGTAACGGTATCAGTATGGCATTTCTTGACGTCATTTCATAATTGATATCGAGATTAACCCAAAAGAACTATCCCTTGTATTGAAAATAGCTGCTTTTTTTTGTAGCGTTACAGTTTTGAAACTATTCGGCGAAACACTAACAGACAATCTCTATGGCATCGAAGAAGCATCAAAAAAATACTGAACAGAAAAAACTTAGTTGTTCAGATTGCGGTATCCCCAACTGTTACAGAGAGGAGAAGAAATATCCAGATTTCTGCTTGACAGCAGCGGTAGATTCCTCTGATCTGGATGGTATTACAAGCCAATACCGCGGTGAAGGTATTGATGCCAGAATAGCAAGGGCTTCTGCCGAAGTGGAGGGGAAATATTATGGCCAGTTGACCCGTGTTGAGGAGACTATTGCCTTTGCCAATCGTATAGGAGCAAAAAAAATCGGACTTGCCACCTGTATCGGTCTTTCAGAAGAAGCCAGGATTTTTGTAAAAGTTCTGAAAATAAACGGACTCGAACCAAACTCTGTTATCTGCAAAATTGGAGCCGTCGATAAGAGCGAAATCGGCATTGAAGATGACCTTAAAATACAGAAGGGAAGTCATGAATCCATGTGTAATCCAATCCTGCAGGCCCGACTGCTGAATGCAGAAAAAACGGATTTGAATGTTATTATTGGCTTATGTGTAGGCCACGATTCGCTTTTTATCAAATATTCTGATGCTCCCGTAACAACGCTCATTGCCAAGGACAGGCTGCTTGGGCACAATCCAGCAGCAGCACTCTACACGAGTGGATTTTATTACAAACGGTTATTCACGGAAGGCCGTAATTTATAACAGAGTCATGCCCGAAACCAGCCGGCGCACCAGCTATTTTTCAGAATCCATCATACGTAGGATGACCCGTGTGGCGAACTCCTGTGACGCTGTCAATCTCTCTCAGGGGTTTCCTGATTTTAATCCACCTGAAGCACTGCTTGCAGCCGCCGAACGTGCTGGCAGGGAAGGCCCACACCAGTATGCCGTAACATGGGGTGCACCGAATTTCCGCCAGGCCTTTGCCCGCAAACAATCACGATTCATGGGAATTCCCATTGACCCCGAAACCAACGTGGTAGTCACCTGCGGCAGTACGGAAGCTATGATGGCCGCAATGATGACCGCCTGCAATCCTGGCGACAAAGTTGTGATCTTCTCTCCCTTCTACGAAAATTATACTGCCGATACCATTCTGACCGGGGCTGTTCCAGTCTATGTGCCACTGCATCCACCAGACTTTACCTTTGATCCGCTTGAACTCCGCCAGGCATTTGAAGAGTATCGCCCAAAAGCATTGATTCTCTGCAATCCGGGTAATCCGACAGGCAAAGTGTTTACAAAGAGTGAACTGGAGCTTATTGCCGCTCTCGCTTGTGAATTTGATGCATTTGTCATTACAGACGAGGTTTATGAGCATATTGTTTACGCTCCGAACGTGCATATAAGCATGGCAACGTTGCCCGGAATGTTTGAACGGACAATTACCTGTAGTTCGCTTTCAAAAACCTATTCAATCACCGGATGGCGGCTTGGTACGGTTGTAGCAGCGCCAAAAATTATTGATGCAATTCGTAAGGTGCACGACTTTTTGACCGTGGGTGCAGCTGCTCCTCTTCAGGAAGCAGCAGTAACTGCACTGGAGTTTGCCGACTCTTATTACGATGAACTCCAGGCCAGTTACACCGCAAAAAGGGATATTTTTCTATGCTGGCTCGACCAGGCAGGCCTCTCCTTTACGAGACCTCAGGGCGCTTACTATGTTATGGTCGACGTCAGCGAGTATGGAGTAACCGATGATCTCGCCTTCTGTGAATGGCTGGCACGCCAGGTTGGAGTTGCAGCAGTTCCGGGATCAAGTTTTTTTCGAGAGCCGATACATCATCTTATCAGATTTCATTTTGCCAAACAGCCCGATACTCTCAATGCTGCCGGCAAACGTTTGATGACCTTACGTGATCATGCTCGAAGCTTCAACATTGAGTAACGCTCTTTCTGGGTTATCTTGGCAAGTATAGTTTTTCCCTCATCATTGCCATACAGATTCCCTGATTCCGCTGCCGGCACTGCATTCAACCGATTCGTCAACCACCTATCCTCTCTTTTTCACTTGAACTGATTGGCAAGAGACCGATTTCTCTACCATCTTCATGGTATTTTTATGGTATATGCTTGCAAATAAATAAGATAAATACCTAATTGATCACAATCGTTAACAAAATAACACGTGTATGAAATATTCAAGCTCATGCAATAAGGTCTTTAATGACAGCTTTTCCCGCTGTTGTTGTCTCTTGATGGACGCTGATATACCGAATACCGTATTAGTGACTTAATTGCCCGGTTGATTAGGGCAGATGATCACAAAGCCGGCTTTCCATATCAGAGCCGGCTTTTTTTATGACTTTTTTTAGGTGAACCATAACACGCAACACAACAACAAATAAAAAGGAGTAAAATTAAATGAAAAAGATGTTTTCACTTGCTGCGATGTTCGCAGTTCTCTCATACGCGACACCAGCTTCAGCAGAGCTTAACTTTGATGGTGATGCCTCAGTTCGTGTCAGAGAAACATCTCTTAATGCTTCACAAAAAGCTAAAGATGATTTGTATTTCCAGTACAGGCTTCGCCTGAATGCAGCAGCTGATCTTGGTGATGGTTATATTTTCAAGGCCCAGCTTACCGATGAACAGCCAGGGTCATTTGGTGGCGGCGGTGGCTGGCAGACTGTGGGATATGGAAATACTGAAGTTTACACTCTTGGTGCTTCCCAGCTCTATTTCGGTCGTTTTTGCGGTGATAGCCACTACCTGCTCGGTCGTCTTCCGCTAAACTCCACAAACAATCCTATTTTTGATCTTACACTTTATCCGAAAAATCCGCTTGACATTCCAACAGCGACGTTCAATAACGACAGGCTTTTCGGTGCAAACTACGGGACAAAAATCGGCCCTGGTGACTTGAATGTGGTCGTCGGGGTGTTTGATAATATCTCGGCAAGTGATACCGCCGGAACAGGTGATGGCCTTCTGAATGACGGTTATGCCGCATTCGTGAGCTACAAAACCACCATCGGAAGTGTTACCATTGAGCCGGAGGTTTTAACCGCATTGACCAAGTTTGACTCGATTACTCAGCAGACGTTTTCAACCACCAGTTCTGATTTCGGAAAACCCTGGCATCAGGGTATCAGGCCTGTTACTTTTGGTGCGAACGTTTCGGTGCCTGCCGGTGACGTGAAACTTGGTTTCAGCGGATTATACAATATCGGTAATGGTACAACCCCATCAAGTGCTATTTATGGTGCCAATGCAAATAAAAATGTCGATTACACCGCTTATCTCTTAAGAGTTAAAGCCGAGTATGGTCCGTTCCTCGCATGGTATGATTATAGCGCGACTACCGACAAATCAACGAGCACAACTCAGACCTATACCAACAACTTTGTCTGGGCTCAGTACCAGTTCAAGGTTTATCAGGCAGCTAAAGGCAGTTTTACCATTCAGCCTACCTTGCGCTACTTGACAACAGCTGATGCTGTGACTCCGACAAATAATACGAGTCGTCTCCGTTCAGAGCTTTGGGCTACAGTGAAGTTCTAATATTTCTCCTCCGATCCGGGCGTCGGTGTAAAGTCATGTGGGGGCTTTACGGGTGTGTGTGCATCTAATCCAGGGGCGTCCGGATGTATTTTTTTTATGGCGATGTGGGTGAGTGGTCTAAGCCAAGGGTCTGCAAAACTCTTTTTCACAAGTTCGAATCTTGTCATCGCCTCAGTATTTATTATCCATTGATGTTCCTCCTTAAGTCCGGGCTGCCGATAAAAAATGTTGTCGGGTGCATTTTTCTTCAGCGCTGCCCGAATGTTTTTTTATCCTCAAAATTGTACGGCACTGCCAGAAAATCATTGTGGCTTTATGTGAGACTGACGGGGATTATGGAGCTGATTGATACTCTTGATTTTGAATAGGGGTTTGTTGTGAGATCCCCTGCGGCTTAGTGGCCGCAGGGGATAATTTTTTAATAAATGTCTTTGTTTTTTCTATCGTTATGTATTTTATTACATAACGCGTATTGTATAACAATCAATAACACTTTTTTGCTAATTAAGAGCAAAGCATTAAAGCACAAAAATCCATAAACACAACAACAACTCAAGCAATGAAAAAAATCACCGTTTTATGTTTTGCACTTTTTATGCTGGCCACGACAGCAACGGCCGGCGAGCTGAACCTTTCGGTTGCCGCTAGTCTTAAAGAGGTGATCAATGAGCTCACCGCAAGCTATACTGCTAAACATCCGGGCACAGTTTTTCTGAAAAACTTTGGCCCGTCAGGAACACTTGCAGGACAGATAGAAAACGGCGGCCCTGCCGACCTGTTTATTTCAGCAAATACCGAATGGGTGGATTATCTGAACAGCAAAAAACTTGTTGATGCCTCAAGTATCAAGACGTTTACCTACAACTCGCTTGTCTTTGCAGGGACCACGAGTAAAAAAGTTACCTCGATTAAGGACCTTACAAAACTGGATAAGATTGCTATAGGGAGCCCCAAAAGTGTTCCTGCAGGCGATTATGCAATGGTTGCAATGACAAAAGCTGGTGTCGCTTCTCAGCTTGCCGGCAAGCTTGTTATGGCCAAAGATGTCCGTGAGTGCCTTATGTATGCTGAACTGGGTGAAGTTGATGGTGCCTTTGTCTACAAAACAGATGCTTTGCAGGCTCAAAAATCCAGGCTTCTCTTTACAGTGCCGCAGGAGCTCTATCCAAGAGTTGTCTATCCGATGGCGATCACCAACAAAGGGGCAAAGAACGACGAGGTAAAAGCTTTCCATGCGTTCCTGCAGGGAGATGAGGCTAAATCGGTTCTCGGTAAGTTCGGGTTTGCCCTCAAGTAAGCTGGCTGCCATAAGAAAAACATACCTCTGACAATATCTTCTAACCTATCCGCTTGTCGATGAAAGTTCAGCTTTCATCGACAGCCTTTTTGCTACGAAAAAATCTTTGCCCATATACCATATTTATGGTATTTCCGGGAGAATGGTTTGGAGATGTGGCTTCTATAGGGCTTTATTAAAAAACATAACTCTTTTCGTTAGTATCACTGTCGAAAATCTTATTCTTTTAAAAAATTTGAATACCCGAGAGCATGGCTGAACATGAGCTTGATTTGGCTGCATTGAGCAGAGTAGGGATGATGCGCCAGAAGCAGCCCGACTATTATGTTATGCGTCTTAAGGCTGTCGGAGGCGACCTTACAGCATCGGAGCTTTCATGCATAGCATCAGTTGCCGAAAAATATGGCAGGGGGTTTGTTCACCTTTCCACCCGCCAGGGGGTTGAAATCCATTACGTGCATCGTGATAATCTGGAAAAAGCGCGCCTTGAGCTCCACGAGGCCGGTATTGAGATGGGAGCCTGCGGTCCCCGGGTTCGAGTGATTATTGCCTGTCCGGGTGATGACAGCTGTCGCTGGGGTGTTATCAATACAAAGAAGATTGCCGGAAAGCTGGATTCCCTGTATTTCAAGCAGGAAACCCCTTCAAAGTTTAAATTCGCAGTGACGGGTTGTGCCAATAACTGCACCAAAGCAAACGAAAACGATATAGGCATCAGGGGTGCCATAGAGCCTCATTGGGTGCAAGATCTCTGCACCGATTGCGGCTTGTGTATTCCACTCTGTCCGGTACACGCTATTGAACGAAAGGAAACTGACGAAGGATATTCTTATACCACCGATCAGGAAACATGCATCAACTGCACTATCTGTACTTCACTCTGTACAACCAATGCCTGGGTTGCCGGCAAAACAGGCTCTACTCTTTTTATCGGAGGCACCATGGGTAGAATCCCCCGCTTTGCCTCTATCCTTAAACGAGTGGTGGAAAGTGAGGATGAACTCTATCAGTTGATCGACAAGGCAGTGGCCTATTACAGGGAACATGGACGCAAAAAAGAGCGATTCGGTCACTGCATCGACCGCATCGGGCTTGAAAAAGTAAAGGAGGAACTTCTTGGCAAACCTTGAAATTGCTCATGTCCTTGATGTGCAGGGAATTTCATGTCCTGTCAACGCTGTCCGCGTCAAGGCTGCAGTTGCATTGCTGAAAGAGGGCGAACTGCTTGAGGTGCTCGTTGACGAAGGCGAGGCCATTCTCCGCGTAGCAAGAACGCTCAAGGATTCCGGTTACCGGATCGTCAAGGTTGAAACCCGTGACCAGGGATTGAGTCTTATTGTCAGCAAATCATAGTCTCTGATACCCCGAACAGTTTTATCCCATAACAACACAAGAGTATGAGCAGGGAAACAGTTGAAAAAATGAGTTTGGAACTCTCTGGCAAACCACCTGAAGAGATCATTCGTCGAGCTGTCGACTATTTTGGTGAATCTTCAACCGCATTTGCATCCAGTTTTGGTGCCGAAGATCAAGTCATTACCGATATTCTGGACCACCAAAAGCTGCAGGTACCCCTTTTTACGCTGGATACGGGAAGATTGCCGCAGGAGACCTATGATGTTCTTGATGCAACAAGGAAGCGCTACGGTTTGCAGATAGAGGTGCTTTTTCCCGAAACCTCCGCACTCGAAAGAATGGTGACCAACCACGGGGCAAACCTTTTTTATGAAAGCATTGAACTTCGCAAGGAGTGCTGCCGCATACGCAAAGTAGAGCCGCTTACGAGAAAACTTTCGACACTCAAAGCCTGGATCTGTGGTCTTCGCCGTGAGCAGTCAGTCACCAGAACCGCCATTGCCCCCGTTGAGTGGGACGCCGCGTTCGGGCTCTACAAAATAAATCCTTTAGCCGAACTCTCGGAAGCCTGGGTTTGGGATTATATTAAAACACACTCAGTACCTTGTAATGTTCTTCACGACCGTGGCTATCCAAGCATAGGTTGCGCGCCCTGCACCAGGGCCATAAAACCAGGAGAAGATATCAGGGCTGGTCGCTGGTGGTGGGAAATTGCCGAACATCGCGAGTGTGGCCTGCACCGTGAACATAAGTAACTTTATTTAGAAAGAATGGATCATCTCGATAAGCTCGAAGCTCAAAGCGTCTATATCCTCCGGGAAGCCTACCGCGAATTTAAAAGCCTCTGCATGCTCTGGTCAATCGGCAAAGACAGTACCGTCATGCTCTGGCTTGCACGCAAAGCCTTTTTCGGTCATGTGCCGATTCCGCTTGTGCACATCGATACGCACTACAAAATCCCTGAAATGATTTCGTATCGCGACCGTATTGCTCTCGAGTGGAACCTCAACATGATCTACGGCGAAAACCGCGAAGCGCTTCAAAGCAAGCTCACCTTTCCAGACGGCAATACCGATCGCATCACCTGCTGCAAATACCTGAAAAGCGAAGCGTTGAAACACACGCTTTCCGGTGAGTGGCCCCGTTACCGCATGGATCACGAGCTTAAGCACTACGTGCCCGATGAAGGTAAAGAGCCCTATACCGGCGTTATTGTTGGTGTCAGGGCAGACGAGGAGGGAAGTCGATCCAAGGAAAGGTATTTCTCCCCGCGTGACAAAGATAATGTTTGGGATGTAGGCGACCAGCCCCCCGAGTTCTGGAACCAGTTCAAGACCGATTTTGCACCTGGAACCCATGTACGCATCCACCCACTTCTTGACTGGACCGAGCTGAACATCTGGGAATATATCGAGAGAGAAAAGATTCCGGTTGTTTCACTCTATTTCAATCAGGGCAAAGGCACAAGGTATCGCTCACTTGGCTGTTATCCCTGCACCAATCCTGTTGATTCGGTTTCGAAAACTGTCCCTGAAATCATCGACGAGCTCAAAAGCGGGAGGCTTTCCAATATCGCTGAACGCTCAGGGCGTGCTCAGGACAGTGAAGATGGCGGGCTTGAAACCCTGCGTCGTGACGGCTACATGTAGAGTGAAAGGTTGAAGCCCGGATAATCAGAAAATTTATTTCCCTATTGGTATGATGAATGGACGAGCGCAAATGAATATAGTTATTGTCGGTCACGTTGATCACGGTAAAAGCACGGTGATTGGCCGACTCCTTGCCGACACGGGAGCACTGCCGAAAGGCAAGCTTGAATCTGTCAAAGAGAACTGCAGAAAGAACTCAAAACCCTTCGAATATGCCTTTCTCCTTGATGCACTCAAGGATGAACAGTCACAGGGCATCACCATCGACATGGCACGCTGTTTCTTTAAAACAGCCGAGCGCGACTATATCATCATCGATGCTCCCGGTCACATTGAGTTTCTGAAAAATATGATCACCGGCGCATCCAGGGCAGAATCGGCCCTGCTTGTTATCGACGTTGACGAAGGCATCAAAGAAAACTCAAAGCGGCATGGACAGATGGTCTCCATGCTCGGTGTCAAGCAGGTTACGGTGCTGGTCAACAAAATGGACCTTGTTGATTTTAGCGAAGAAGTTTTTGAAAAGCTCAAAGCCGACTATTCGGAGTTTCTTGCGCAAATCAAGGTCAATCCAGTCAGCTTTATTCCGGTCAGTGCCCGCGAGGGCGACAACATCGCAACGCTTTCCGAACGCATGCCCTGGTACAGTGGTGCAACCGTTCTCCAGCAGCTTGACCGGTTCGCCTCCGACAAGCAGCTCGAGGAAAAGCCCTTCCGTTTTCCCGTGCAGGATATCTACAAGTTTACCCGCCGGAATGACGACCGCAGAATTGTAGCAGGCACCGTTGCTGCAGGTTCAGTGAGTGTGGGTGATGAGGTGCTTTTTCTTCCTTCAGGCAAACGGTCTGCCATACAATCAGTGGAGTCATTCAACACCACTCCAAAACAAGTCGCCGAAACAGGGTTGGCTTTAGGGTTTACCCTTACCACCCAGATCTATATACGTCCCGGTGAACTTATGGTAAAACCCTCTGAACCGTTGCCTGAAGTCGGCACTCGTTTCAGGGCGAATATATTCTGGGTAGGCAGAGCACCGATGATCATGCAGAAGGAGTACAAGCTTAAAATCGGATCAGCACGCGCCTCCGTGAAACTCGCCGAAATCTGCAATACGCTCGACGCATCTGACTTGAGTTACAGTAAAAATAAACATCAGCTTGATTGTCGCGATGTAGGCGAGTGCATTCTCGAAACCTCCCGCCCTATTGCGTTTGATTCAGCTGCAGCAAGTGAGACTACCGGACGCTTCGTGATTGTCGATAACTATGAAATTGCCGGTGGCGGTATTGTGATTGAGAACCTTTCCACAGATGAAACCCTGCTCCAACGTCATATCCGGGAGCGTGAAAACAACTGGGAAAAAGGTCTTATCAAATCGGAAGAAAGGGAAGTTGCCAACCGGCACCGGGCAAAGTTCATTGTCTTTACCGGAGTTCCCGGCACAGGCAAGCGATCGGTGGCCAAAGCTCTTGAACAAGGCCTGTTCAGAAACCGCTTTAACGCTTATTACCTTGGGGTTGCCAATATTGACCGAGGTCTCGATGCAGATTTGGGCTGCCATGTCGATAACGCTGGAGAGAGGCTGAGAAGAATCGGTGAGCTTGCCCGCATACTCACTGACGCCGGTCTTATTTTCATCACAACCATCGATGATGCCGACGATTACGATATCGAAACCCTCAAGCAGTTAAACGAACCCAGTGATATTCTTGTCGTCAATCTTGGTGAAAACAGCTTCTCCCGATACCATCCCGATCTGCAGATCCCGGCCGGCGGAAGTGTTGCTGACGCCGTCAAAGAGGTGACCGATATGCTGAAAACAAAAGAAATCATCATCGAGTACCAGATATGAACTATCTACCGGTAAGCCTGAATATAGAGCAGAAGCATGTGCTTATTGCCGGCGGAGGCAAAGCAGCGCTCGAAAAATTGCAGATGCTTCAAAAGTTCAGCTGCCAGATTACTCTTGTCGGAGAAGATTTTCCTCCTGAGATCACAGCTCAGAGAACTCAACGTGGCCTCGTGTACCACTTGCGCCCGTTTCGTCGGGAAGATCTTGCTGGGGTGTTGCTTGTCTATGCCTGCAGCAGTGACAGGGAGATCAACCGCATTATTAAGAAGGAAGCCAATGCTCTTGGCATTCTGGTCAATACTCCGGATGATCCTGAACTCTGCGATTTTCTAACCCCCGCGCTCTTCACCGAAGGCTCGATGATGGTCGCTGTTTCATCCGGCGGAACCGATGTGCCTAAAACCATACTGTGGAGGAACAGGATTAAACAACTCTTTACTGATAATGGCCTCAAACTCTGATCCCCTTCAAATCGTTATCGGGCATCTCATGCACCCTTTTCCCGACAGTGATTCTCTCTTTTCGTTTCCCTGTAGATGGTTGTCGGTTCATGGTGATCCCCTGCAAGCTCTTCTTGAAGGAAAAGGCGATGCAGTCATTATTGCGGGCCCCGATTTGCCCGATCGTTTTCCCGCAGGGTTGGACATAGTAGCGCTGGTATCCCAAAACCTCATTCAGGAAATTGATTCCTCCCATCCACTCCGCAATATGAGTGCGATTGTTGCCAAAAAGGAGCGGGCTGACCTAAAAGTACTCTTCAGTCCTATCGACATCCGCCAGAGTTACGGTAAGGTCTATTTAACGGGCGCCGGCGCAGGAGGTCGCGACTACCTGACCCTTCGCGCCGACGCGCTTCTGCGCAATGCAGACGTTATTTTTTATGATGATCTTATCGACACCGGGATGCTCGATTGTTATGAAGCAGAAAAAATATTTGTAGGAAAACGCAAAGGTCGCCACCATGCAGACCAGGAAGCTATCAACAGCCAACTCTTCCTTGCCGCAAAAAAAAAACAGGTTGTTGTCCGCCTTAAGGGAGGCGATCCGCTTATTTTCGGCAGGGGAGGAGAAGAACTGGCCTATCTGCTCGATCGCCATATTGATGTGGAGATAGTAGCAGGAGTTTCAGCCGTGCAGAACGCAGCGGCTTCAGCCGGAATTCCCCTCACCCTGAGAGCGGTCAGCGGGGGAGTCACACTGCTCAGCGCCCATAATGCTCTTGCCGGATCCACTGACCCCACCCTTGCCTACTATATGTGCGCCAGTCGACTGAAGGAACTCCAATGCACGCTCATCGACAATGGGACAACTCCGCAAATGCCTGTAGCTTTGGTCTACAAGGCCGGTTTTGCTGATGAATCAATCACCTTGACTTCGGTTGGTTCCCTGCATTTGCCGCAACTCACCTCACCTTTGCTGGCCATTATCGGCCCAACCGCATCTCTCTACAGAATGCGCTCCAAGATTCTCTATACTGGCACTGAACCCTATCGATGCCTCCTGCCGGGAAAAATACTCTCCCTCATCTCCCTGAAAACCCAGGCAAACAGCAATAACGACATCGATCTCTCTCCCTTTTCAGGTATTGCATTCACAACCCCCGAACAGGTTGACTCTTTTCTTGAAACATTCCCCCAAATATCCTCCCACCTCGTCCTCTACGCCTACGGCAAAACAACAGCAGAAAAACTCCGCAAAAATAGTTACAGTGCAACTGTACAGGAGCTTGACTCGCAAAACTAACAGTGCCTCTGTTTGTGCAGGCATCGTAAGGTATTACAAGAAAGCAATATAAGTCCTATTTGGCCTATTTGGCCTATTAGTCCCTTCAGTCCTATTATTTAATTCTACCTCTAAATCTCATAATCACCGGTAAATATCCTCACACGGTTAAGGCTAACAAAAACCTGTACCCCTTTGGCAAGCTGAAGATTCATGAAAAGCTCTCTCGGTACCTCCGCCTCAACAGGACCATCAAGACCTTCGCACTCTATGTTCAGCCCTATCTGCCCCCCAAGCAGACGTACCTCGCGTATCGTCCCGGCAAAATCGTTTTCGTTACTGCGTATTCTGCTGATACCTATTTCATGAGGCCGTACAAAGGTCTGACTTGGTTTTTCTTCAATGTCTTTAAGATCGTCCGGCGCATCGACATTGTGAGCTCCAAGGCTTACCTTCCCGTTGTGGACACGTCCGTGGAAAACGTTCACATTTCCAAGAAAGTTATACACAAAAGCATTCGCAGGGTGATCGTACACCTCCTGCGGGGTTCCCTGCTGTTCAATCCGCCCCTTGTTGATCACCACAATTTTATCCGCCAATTCAAGAGCTTCCTCCTGGTCGTGAGTAACAAAAATACTGGTGACATGGATTTCATCATGCAGTTTTCTAAGCCAGCGGCGAAGTTCCTGCCGAACCTTGGCATCCAATGCTGAAAACGGCTCATCAAGAAGCAGTACTCTGGGATTCACGGCTAACGCTCTTGCAAGGGCAACACGCTGACGTTGTCCACCAGAAAGCTGCGAAGGGTAACGTTTCTGCGCCCAATCCATCTGCACAAGTTTCAGGAGATGCTCAACCCGGTCACGAATTTCACTACGCGAAGGACGTTCTTTAAAAGGGAGAACGTTAAGCCCAAAGGCTACATTCTCAAGAACGTTCAGACGCCGGAAAAGAGCATAATGCTGAAAAACAAACCCGACATTCTTCTTCCTTGGAGGCAGATTGGTCGTATCCTTGTTTTCCAGAATTATTTTCCCTGAGTCAGCCAGCTCCAGGCCTGCAATGATGCGCAACAGTGTGGTTTTACCGCAGCCCGAAGGACCCAATAGAGCAACCAGATCTCCGGACGCAATATTCAGGCTCAGGTTGTCAATCGCCTTGTACTCGCCAAACTGCTTGGTAATGTTCTGTAATTCTATACCCATGACAGATCCTAATGGTGAAAGCTGTTTTTCTGAAAGTGTTTTTCAATTCCTCTTTTAAGAACAACCGTAAGCAGAGCAAGAAAAACAAGAAGTGATGCAACGGCAAACGAAGCCGTAAAGTTGTACTCGCTGTAAAGAATTTCAACATGCAACGGAATCGTGTTAGTCTGTCCACGGATATGGCCTGAAACAACAGACACGGCACCAAACTCACCAATAGAGCGAGCTCCGCAAAGAATCATGCCGTATAAAAGCCCCCATCGTATGTTAGGAAGGGTGATTTGTCCAAAAATCTGCCACCCCTTTGCACCAAGTGTCAATGCGGCTTCCTCTTCATCCCTTCCCTGGGCCTCCATCAAAGGAATCAGCTCACGGGCAATGAACGGAAACGTTACAAAGATCGTCGCAATAACGATACCCGGGGTTGAAAAAATAATTTTAATACCCAGTTCCCCCAGCCATGAACCAAACGGCGTCCTGCTGCCGACAAGCAGAACAAAAATGAGACCGGCAATAACCGGAGAGACAGCAAAAGGAAGGTCAAGCAGGCTTTTAAGCGCACTCTTTCCCTTAAAATTAAATTTTGTGATGGCCCAGGCTGCTGAAACGCCAAAAACGGCATTCACCGGCACAACAATAGCAACAGTCAGCAGCGTCAGCTTTACTGCCTCCAAGGCGTAAGGCTCACGGATGGAATCAAGGTAAAAGCCCCATCCTTTCTCGAAAGCCTGCGAAAAAACCAGTCCAAGCGGCAGAAAAATGAACCCGATAAAAAACAGATAGGTAAGACCGATAAGCAATACCTGGACTGAACGAGCATCAGAGATCCTTTTTTTGACAACTGGGGAGTTTCCTATAGATTTTTCGGCTTGTGTCATAGCTTATGAACGGTATTCTTTCTGTTGCCACTCCTGCACTGCATTCAGCGCCAGAAGCATGGTAAAGGAGATGCACAAAAGCACCAGCGCAACGGCCGACGCTCCGGCATAGTCAAACTGATCAAGTTTCGACATAATCATCAACGGCGCAATTTCAGTTTTCATCGGCAGATTCCCGGCAATAAAAATCACCGACCCGTACTCTCCGATGCCACGGGCAAAAGCCAGCGTAACACCCGTCAGCAGGGCAGGGAAGAGATGTGGAAACAGAATTTTCCTGAACGTCTGCCAGCGCGTTGCTCCAAGGCACTGCGCAGCCTCTTCAATCTCCTGTTCCATCTCCTCAAGCACAGGCTGAATTGTCCTGACAATAAAAGGAAACCCGATAAATATCAGCGCAATCACAATTCCAATGGGAGAATTGATCACCTGCACGTTCCAGCCTGCAAGCAGTTGTCCAAGCCAGCCGATTGGAGAATAGAGCGTAGCAAAGCAGATACCTGCAACTGCTGTAGGAAGTGCAAAAGGCAAATCAACAAGAGCGTCAAGCAGATCTTTACCGGGAAAACGGTAACGCACCAGTACCCATGCAGTCAAGAGACCGGCAAAACCATCAAAAAGCGCCGCAAAAAAAGCCGTTGAAAAACTCAGCCTGTACGATGCAAGAACACGGGGAGCCGTTACAGCATTCACAAATGGCTCCCACCCCATCGGAATGGTATTAAAAAAAATCATGCTCAACGGCACAATCACAATCGCCGAAAGGTAGAATACCGTGTACCCCATCGACAGTCCGAATCCGGGTAGGATATTGTGTCTTTTTCTCTGAAACAAGGCCATTATATTCGCTTTAAATGAGAACTGCAGTGAAAAACAGGATAGAAGGTATTCTCCTGTTTTCCAAAAAATTGCACTGCAGTTCAGTGGCTGAAAACCTCGCTTCAAGGAGTATAGATCTGATCGAAAACGCCGCCATCGTTAAAATGGGTCTTCTGCGCGCTGCGCCAGTTTCCAAACACCTCACCCAGAGTGAAGAGCTTGATCGACGGGAAGTTTGCCGCATATTTTTTCAATGCCTCAGGGTTGCGCGGACGGTAATAATTCTGTGCAATGATATCCTGCGCCTGTGTTGTATAGAGGAAGTTCAGATAGGCCCCTGCAAGTTTCTGGGTACCGTGCTTTGCAACATTTTTATCAACAATAGCTACAGGCGGTTCAGCCAGGATACTTACAGCCGGAGAGACGATTTCATACTTGTCAGCACCAAACTCCTTAAGAATCAGATGAGCTTCATTTTCCCATGCAATAAGCACATCCCCCAATCCACGCTGAGCAAAGCTCAAAGTTGAACCACGCGCACCGGTATCAAGCACAGGGACATTCTTGTACAACGCCTTGACAAAAGTTTTAGCCTGTTCAGCCGAACCGCTCTGTTTCTGCTTGTAGCCCCATGCCGCCAGATAGTTCCACCGTGCTCCTCCCGATGTTTTCGGGTTTGGCGTTATCACAGACACACCCGGTTTTACAAGGTCATCCCAGTTTTTGATATGCTTGGGGTTACCCTTCCTCACAACAAACACAATCGTAGAAGTATATGGTGTACTGTTACTTGCCAATCTCTTCTGCCAGTTGATGTCCAGCAGTTTACTGTCAGCAATC
This sequence comes from Chlorobiaceae bacterium, assembly GCA_037143555.1. GTDB lineage: Bacteria > Bacteroidota > Chlorobiia > Chlorobiales > Chlorobiaceae > Chlorobium. The sequence goes on along the minus strand of JBAWYL010000002.1, from coordinate 101,571 downwards.
GCATCAATATCATAAGCAAGAGCCAGCGTCACAACATCAGCCTCCAATCCGTCAATAACCGCACGAGCCTGCTTACCCGACCCGCCATGCGACTGATTGATCACCACACTCTGACCGCTTTTCTTTTGCCAGTACTGTGCAAATGCCGAGTTTTCGCTCTGATAAAGCTCCCTTGTAGGGTCGTACGACACATTAAGCAGTGTTGCACTGCCCGCCGCTTCAGCAATGGCTCCCGGAATGCCTGAAGCCAGAATGATAGTCGCCGCAAGCGTTAGTATTTTTATCCCTTGAAGATTCATCCTCTTCTCCTTCATATTTATTGTTGATTGAACTAAGCAGTCATAAAATGTAAAGACAAAAAAAAGCCGGTTCACTGCACTTTCAGTAACCGGCCGTAGTACAAAAGCGGTAGTCAGCTATCGACTAATTAACGATTGTTAATAAAACCCAATCTTTTCGACCTCTCCAAACATCTACCCCAAAAATACCATAAATATGGTACAACTTAGGGGACGACATTCATATCGTGTAGTTTCAAGAGAATAAAAGCCCCCGAATGGAAGCAGTCATTATAAAAATATTGTTGAGGCTAAATCGCAATCGGAGTATGCTGAAATCTACCGGGGTGATGAAACCGCCATAGCCCCGAACGTTAATTTAGTTCGAGGCTATGCTCCGAGGAGGAAAAACCTCGGAACTACACCTTAATGCCTGCAGGGAGCATATCCGCATCATGTCTGCGATCAGCAATAGGGGAAAACTCTGATTCATGTTGTTTGACGATGCTACAACTGGCAAACGCCTGATAGAGTTCATGAAATGACGGCCAACTCTATTAAGTCCGCTCTTCAATTGTGTTTCAAAGTCAAATTCAAACCATTGTTTTAGGGTTTAGCCTTGCCAGAAGCATATCTGAGATTGAACCTCCTGCCGGGACCATAGGAAAAACCATATCTTTTTTCATAACCCTGAAATCAACAAGGACAGGTCCCTCATTATAGGCAAGAGCCTCAGTAATCGCTGCTTTTGCAGTATCAGGGGTTTCGGCCGCAAACGCCTTGCATCCGAAGGCTTCGGCAAGCTTTACAAAGTCTGGGTTGCTGTCGCCAAGATCTGTAAATGAATATTTTTCTTTATGGAATAGCTCTTGCCATTGACGGACCATCCCGAGAAAGCTGTTATTGATCAGGAATATCTTGACTGGCATTTTATGGTGGACAGCAGTGACAAGTTCCTGAATATTCATCATAATGCCGCCATCTCCACAGAACAGGACAACCGGACGATCATTAATGCCGAAAGCAGCGCCGATAGCCGCAGGAAGGCCGAACCCCATAGTGCCGAGTCCACCGCTGGTGATGATTGAACGCGGATTCCGGAACGTATAATATTGTGATGTCCACATCTGGTGCTGGCCGACATCAGTGACAACGACAGCATTGCCCTCTGTTTGTTTTGATACCTCATCAATAACAAATTCAGTTCTCAGTGCACCATCTTCCATGTTGTAGGTCAACGGGCATTGTTCACGCCACGACTGAATTTCAGCAAGCCAGGGGTCGCGGTTTTCGACCGTGTTCGGCATCTGTTCAAGGAGTGTTGCCAGAAAGTCTTTGGCATCGCCGACAATCGGCAGGTCGACCTTGATATTTTTATCAACATTGGTCGGATCAATGTCGTTATGAATTTTGTAAGCATGGGGAGCAAATGTATCGATTTTTCCCGTGACACGGTCGTCGAAGCGAGCACCGACAGCAATCAGGACATCACAGGCATTGACAGCCTGATTGGACCAGTATGTGCCGTGCATGCCAAGCATGCCCATACTTAGCGGATGGTTGCCGGGAAAAGCCCCAAGCCCCTGCAGCGTCATAGTGACCGGTATATTCTGTTTTATCGCAAATGCCCTCAGCTCTTCTGAGGCTTCAGCACTGATGACCCCGCCACCGACATAGAGAAGCGGTCGCTTTGCCTTGGCAATTTTATGCGCAGCTTTTTCGACCTGGTTAATGTGGCATTTGATTGTTGGTTTAAACCCTCTGATTTCAACTGTTTCAGGCCAGTGAAATGCGCACGATGAATTCAGAATATCTTTTGGCATATCGATAAGAACCGGTCCCGGCCGTCCATTCATAGCAAGAAAAAATGCCTTGCGGATGGTGATGGCAAGCTCTTTGACATCCTTGACAAGAAAATTGTGTTTCGTTATTGATCGGGTTATGCCGACAATATCCGCTTCCTGAAAAGCGTCGTTGCCGATGAGTGAGCTCGGAACCTGTCCGGTAAAGACTACCATCGGTGAAGAGTCCATATAGGCGTTGGCAATACCGGTGACGGTATTTGTGGCACCAGGTCCAGAGGTGACAAGAACAACGCCCGGCTTGCCTGTGGCGCGTGCATACCCCTCAGCCATGTGCGTAGCGCCCTGTTCATGTCGGACAAGGATATGCTTGATATCTTTTACCTCGTAAAGCGTCTCGTAAACCTTCAAAAGAGATCCGCCTGGATACCCAAAAATATATTCAACGTTTTCTCGTCGTAGACATTCGAAAAATATTTCTGAGCCATTAAGAGTTTGGCTTGATGAATGCATAGCGTTGTTATTTAGGTTCACAGGAAAATTTACTTTTCAGTATTGCCCCGGTATTGGCTGATGTGACCTGTTGGGCATATCTTGCCAGGTAGCCTTTTGTTATTTTTGGCACAAACGGCTTCAATAGCGACAGCCGTTCAGCAATAACTTTTTCTGGCAGGGCAACTGAGATGCTTCTGTTCGGAATATCGATTGTGATTATATCGCCGTTTTCCAATGCGGCAATCGGACCTTTTTCTGCAGCTTCCGGAGAGATGTGTCCAATACAGGCGCCTCTCGATCCTCCGGAGAATCGGCCATCGGTAATGAGTGCAACTGATTCTCCAAGACCACGGCCCATAATGGCGCTGGTAGGGGAGAGCATTTCCGGCATTCCAGGGCCACCTTTTGGGCCTTCATAGCGAATGACCACAACATCGCCTGCCTTGACATCATCCTCCATAATGCCTTTGATGGCATCATCCTGACAGTCGTAGACCTTTGCAGGGCCTGTATGTTTCATCATTTCCGGACACACCGCACCGGTTTTGACAACAGCTCCCAGTGGAGCAAGATTGCCGTACAGAACCGCCAGACCACCGGAAAAGGAGTAGGGGTCTTCAACGCTTCTGATTACAGAGTGGTCCATCACTTCTGCATCGCGTATATTTTCACCGAGTGTCTTACCGGTTACCGTCAGCGCCGAAAGGTCAAGAAGCCCTTCAACCTTGCTGAGTTCAAGAAGGATCGCCGAAACGCCACCTGCCCGGTCAACATCCTCGATATGAACCGCCATTGTTGCAGGGCTCACCTTGCAGATATAAGGTGTTTTAGCTGAAAGGGCGTTGAGCTCCGCAAAATCAAATTCAAGCTCAGCCTCATTTGCAAGGGCCAGGGTATGCAGGATGGTGTTGGTACTGCCTCCCATCGCGAAATCAAGAGCAAAAGCATTCAATAGTGCTTTGCGTGTCAAAATGTCTCTCGGTCTGATATTTCTCTTTACCAGATCAATGATACGGTGAGAAGCTTCTTTAACCAGCTCATTGCGTCTGGGGTCGATGGCAAGTATTGTTCCATTTCCTGGAAGGGCAAAGCCAAGAGCTTCGCTGAGGCAGTTCATAGAGTTGGCTGTGAACATGCCGGAACAGGAACCGCAACCGGGGCAGGCATTATCTTCAATGGATTCCAGTTCACTGTCACTGATTTTTCCGGTGCTGTACTGGCCTACGGCCTCAAAGACAGAAATCAGGTCAATGGTTTTTCCCGAAGGGGTGTGTCCGGCCTTCATGGGTCCTCCGGACACGAAAATAACAGGGATATTGATGCGAAGCGCAGCCATCATCATGCCAGGAGTGATCTTGTCACAGTTTGGAATACAGACGAGTCCATCAAGTCGGTGTGCTTCAGCAACGGTCTCGACACTATCTGCAATAAGTTCACGGCTTGCCAAAGAATATCTCATCCCGATATGCCCCATTGCAATACCATCACAAACCCCTATGGTATTGAATTCAAACGGAACACCACCGGCTTTGCGTACCTCCTCCTTTGCTATTTTACCAAGTTCCTGAAGATGGGCATGACCCGGGATAAGCTCATTATAGGAGTTGCATATACCTATAAAGGGTTTTCTGAAGTCATCGTTTGAAACAATAGAGCCAGTGGCTTTAAGCAGGCTGCGGTGAGGTGCTTTTTCAAACCCGGTTTTGATAGTATCAGATCTCATTACAGTTCAAATATTTTTATTGCAATTTAAAAGAAAACCTCCTAGACCACCGTTCCCGAAGCCACACTGATGAAAGGTTTGAAAGAGAAAAAATGGACTTGGGGTCGACGTTGGGTTCAGAGCACGGCAATGCTCAGCTGAGAAGTAACCACAGTAGCTAAAATTCCGATCCGGAAATAGAGGGCATTCAGTAAAGGCTTGGTGTTGCAGCCTAAAAAAGCTGATGTTTTCTGCGCACGTTGTTTAAAATCGGAGCAGATACTGCAAGTATATAAATTGAATGCAGGCATTGATGCGAACAAGTTTCTTCAGTATTAAACTAAAAATCGGAATAAATTACATTTAATGTTTTATTAAAGCAAACATTAAAAAAGTTAAAATCCGGCTGAAATTTACTGTTTATTCTGTAGCGTTAAAGTTATATTTTTAAAGATGTCAGAGTGCTGTTAAGTGCCGATTTATACGGACTAACTAATAATACAAAAGAGTCATGCTGAACCTCCAAACGCCATTGCCTCAAGATTTACCAGCCTTTTTTTTGACAATGAGTCTCGTTCTTCTGTTTCTTCTCCTTGCAGAATTACTGACAAGAAAATTCAGTATCAGCAGTCTTGTTGTTAGAAAAATCATCCATCTTTGTATGGGGGTAGTGATTTTTTTTGTGCCCGCATATTTCCATTCCGGATTTTATCCTGCACTGACAGCGTTTGTATTTCTGCTTTTAAACGGTTTGAATATACGGTTTAAATGGTTTGGCTCTTTGCTTGCCTTACCTGAAGCAAATAATGTTCAGTCACCCGCTGTAAAAAGTTATGGGTCGCTTTTTTTCCCCCTGATTTTTCTGCTTCAGATTCTTTTTCTCTGGGATTCTCATAAGTGGATACTGCAGTCATCCATGCTTGTCATGGGTGTCAGCGACTCTTTAGCAGCCCTGGTGGGCAGTTCTGTCGGGAAAAAACACATTGAGCATTTAACAAAAAATCCTAAAACCGTTGAGGGCTCTTTGACTATGTTTTTCAGTGGATTTATTCTGCTGAGTGCAGCTCTTATGGTTTTCAGCAAGGATTTTACCGGCGGTCTTGCCGGAAAACCGGTGTTGATGCTTCTTGCTCTGGCTCTTCTTCTTTCTCTTGTGGCAACTGCTGTCGAAGCGCTATTATCACATGGTCTCGATAACTTTTTTATTCCATTGTCGATTGCCTATGTGCTCTATGTTCTTGAAATGAACCATACCATCCTTCTTGAGCGGTTTCTTATTGGAGGACTTTTTGCCTTTCTCCTTGCAGTTTTTTCGATCAAGGTGAAGTTTCTCAATAACAGTGGAGCAACAGCAACATTTTTACTTGGGACAACTATTTTTGGCATTGGAGGGATAACCTGGACCGTACCGCTTTTGACTTTTTATCTCTTGTCATCAATCTTGTCAAAGCTCGGAAAAAAACGTAAAGCAAAATTCGATCTTGTTTTTGAAAAAGGTTCACAGCGGGATGCCGGTCAGGTCTACGCCAACGGGGGCATAGCATGGATATTGATGATTATATTTTCGCTGACCAACAATCCTGCTATCTTTTTTGCCTACCTTGGAACTCTGGCTGCAGTGCAGGCAGATACCTGGGCTACCGAAATCGGGACGATGTGGCCAAATCCTAAAGCCTGGCTGGTAACAACCTTCAAGGAAGTTCCTGTAGGGACTTCTGGAGGCGTTTCAGTGCCGGGGACTTCAGGGGCATTCCTCGGTTCGCTTTTTATATGTGCAAGTGCTATGGTTGTCAATGTCAAATGGATGTCTGATTTTGGACTGCTCCAATCCTTTCTTCTCATAGGTTTTTCCGGACTTCTGGCCAGTCTGGTTGACAGTTTTTTTGGCGCTACGGTTCAGGCTCAGTATTTTGATCCAATTCGCGAAAAGGTAACCGAAAGGACTCACAGTCTTGACTCCGATGGTTCACTTGTTGAAAACCGCCTTATAAAAGGCACGCCTTTTGTCAATAACGACCTTGTTAATACGCTTTGTGCACTATCCGGCTCAGCCCTTGCGTACATTGTGATTGAAAATGTGCATTTGTTTCATTGAACTTTAATTGTTTCTATCGATATGGTTGATTCTAAACTCGGAATTTTAGGCCTGCTTTCAGATGCCGGACCTGTTGTATTGTTTGTGCTTTCCATACTGCTCTCATTCTCAATTATATCGTGGGCAATCATTGCATTCAAATTTGGTTATATCCGGAAATCTTTGAGTGAGTCCAGAGCGTTTCTGGACTATTTTTTTGACATCTACCATATTGACAAAGCTTTTTCTGAAAGTGAAAAATACCGGAAAGGTTCTCTTCCGAGGGTTTTCCGATCAGCGTATATCGAGTTTCGTGCTCTTGGCGATAAGGCTGATGCCCACAAAGTCAGGTCTCGGATTGCACGGGCCGTTAAACGTGAAGCCAATGCAGAAAGCAAAAGGTTGTCATCCCTTGTGCCTTTTCTTGCAACAGTCGGTAATACCGCTCCATTCATCGGTCTTTTCGGTACCGTATGGGGGATTATGACATCATTTCATAACATTGGCACAACCCAGTCGGCCTCCCTTGCTGCTGTCGCACCCGGTATTTCAGAAGCATTGATCGCCACTGCGGCTGGTCTTGCAGCAGCCATTCCTGCTGTTATGGGCTATAACTATTTTACACATCAGATCAGCATCATTGAGCGGGATCTTGAAGAGTTTTCCCCTGAATTTGTTGCAGCATTCATTAACGAACCATAGAGGTCACACCGCATATGATAACATCAGGCAAAGGCAGGTTGATGAGTGACATTAATGTAACGCCGTTCGTTGATGTCATGCTCGTTCTGCTGATTATTTTCATGGTAACCGCTCCAATGATGACTCATGGTGTTAAGGTAGATACGCCGCAAACGACCCATCAACAGATGCCCGTGGATGAGAAATCTCTTGTGATAAGCATTGACGCATCACAACATGTTTTTATCAACAAATATCAATTAAATATTTCAGAGGTCCGCGAAAAGTTGCCGACGCTTCTGGATGTAAAGCGAACCGGGGATGTCTATCTTAAAGCCGACAAATCTCTTCCGTACGGGCTGGTTATGGATGTTATGGCCCAGATCAGGGATGCAGGGATTGAAAAGATCGGTATGGTGACTGAGCCGGCACCCGTACGCAAGGCAGGCGGGAGATAAGTGAGGAGTATGGAAAAAGGTCATAAACTCATCCATGCCGAAAAAAAGTTTTCGCTTTGGCTCCTTGCTGCGACAGCAATTCATGCCCTTGTGATTTCCCTGGCAATCTATCTCCAGGTTTTGGATTCACGCAGACAGCTTAAACCGAAAATTGTAAGCGTCAGTCTGATATCTCTTCCGGGGTCAGGGGGATCTCATGAATTTTCTGAAAAGCAGGGAGGCGCAGAATCGCTTCCCGCTCCTTCCCACGCGACTCCTAATCCTCCTGTTGCCAAAAAAAGAATTATGGTCAAGGAGGCTGTTCCGCAACCGGCAGCAGTTACTCCAAAAAAAGTTAAAAAGCCTGTTAAGGTTAAGGAGCCGGTTCCGAAAGTGGAACCAGTGACTCCTAAGAAAGTTTCAGTAGAGCCGTTGAAGCCAAAGGTAAAGCCTAAGGTTATTGAAAAGCAGCCTGATATCAGCAAAGCCATCGAGCGTCTCAAACAAAATGTTGACAAAAAAGCGGCTACATCCTCACAGCCGCCCGCCAATAGTATAAATAACGCGCTCGCTCAGCTGCAGCAAAAAGTCAAATCAGAAAGCGGACCGGCTGGAGCAGGAAGCGGCGGCGGACGGGGAAATGCTCCGGCAGGAAGAGGCGGTGCAGGAAAAGGGTATGGCGGCGGCGGCACATCTGCCCCATACAAAGCGGAAATCGCCTCAATTATTATGCAGAACTGGGAGTTTTCCAAATTACTGCTTAAAAGCAGCTACGGTATGGAAGTCTATGTTCGTATAAATATTCTTGCGAACGGAACGATTAACCAGATCGTTTTTGATAAAAAAGCCCCAAGTGAATACCTTAACAATTCAGTAAAAAAAGCCCTTGAAAAATCATCACCTCTTCCTCTTCTGCCGAAGGAAGAAGGTACCAGGGATGTATGGATTGGATTTGTGTTTACCCCTGAAGGTATCGAGAAGTAGTTGTCAGTATTGTAAATGGAGTGAGAAATTGACGGTTTATTTTGAAACTGACGTCCATTCAGCGCAATAATACTTACTTTTTTGGCATCCTTTATCTGGCGAAAATGTATATGCAGCATGGGAAAATAGTGCTGAAAACAATATATTCACAAGAAATACTGGGAATTTGCAAATTACTTGTCGGGCAGGCAACAAACGTTTGCCCTCTTTTTATTAATTGCTAATCTGGAACTGAATTGATGAAACAACAAATAAACGGCATACTTATTCTTGCCTTGATGATGACTGCGGGATGTTCATCCAAAAGCGCTGTTAAATCTTCTGAAAGTAGTGAAGGCAAAACAGTAACTTCATCTCCGGAGCCGGAAGCCTCAAAAGCTTTATCATCAAAAGATCTATCACCTAAAGGATATGGATTTGACAAATGGCAGACAGGGCCTCTTGGTGATGTATTTTTTGAATTTGACAGCTCTGCTCTCAGTGACGATGCGCAGGGACAGTTGAAGCAGAATGCAGCATGGCTTGGTGCCAATTCTCTCAAGAAAGCTCTTATTGAAGGCCACTGTGATTCAAGGGGCACATCTGAGTACAATCTTGCTCTCGGAGAGCGCAGAGCTGAAAGCGCAAAGGAATATCTGGTCAAGCTTGGAGTAGCAACCTCCCGTTTTGAAACTATTAGTTTCGGATCAGAACGGCCGTTTGATGTTGGTCAGAACGAAGAAGCATGGGCTAAAAACCGTCGGGCACACTTCATTGTTAAGTAAGGTTTATTATTCCCGGAACGGTGATTAAAGAAATCGTAATACAAAATACACCTTATGATGCATAACCAATTACTGTCTATGAATAATAAGATTAAACCTTTTCTTTTCTTGCCGTTTCTTCTTCTATCGTCTTGCGCTTCAAAACAGGATCTTATTGTTGTTGAAGATAATCTGCAAAAACTGAAAAAGGAATCTGAAACCATTAAAACTCAATCTGCCGGGTCCTATTCGGACGTTCAGAAGGTTAATGATGAGATTTCTCGTTTACAGGGTAGTATTGAAGAGATATCTCATAAGAACACTCAGGCTTTCGGGCGTCTGGCGATGGAAGACTCTCTTCTGGTGCACAAGGTTGACGAACTGGAATCTAGGCTTCAGAAAATCGAGCAGTATCTTGGAATTGACAACAAGGCAAAGCCCGCTTCTTCAGTTAAGCCTCAGACCAATGCAGCTGTTGATGGTGCTAAACCTGAGGTTGTCGACGATGCCTCATTGCTCAAAGAAGGATTGGAACGGCTTGGTAACAATAAATATGCTCCTGCAAGAGAGAGTTTCAATGCCCTTTTGACCGCATACCCTAAGTCCACTCTTGCCGATCAGGCGCAGTTTAATATTGCCGAAAGCTACTTCAGTGAAAAATGGTATGAAAAAGCTATTCTTGAATATCAGGTTGTGATTGCTAAATATACCAAAAGCAGCAAGCGTCCCGCAGCACTATTCAAACAGGCACTTTCCTTTGAGAAGATAGGTGATGCGGTTAATGCGAAAGCAAGGTTTAAGACACTTGTTAACGTTTATCCAACAGCACCTGAAGCTGCATTGGCACGCAAGAAAATCCAGTAGTCTGCATGCTCTTCTGCTGAAGGAAATGAGCGTAATGCAAAAAGCCCGGTTTATCCCGGGCTTTTTGCATTACGCTCATTATCGGATTACGAAGTGCCGAGCTTATTTGAAAAACTCATTCAATGTGTAGGTGCGCCTGTCAATTTCAACACAAAGCTTTTGTTGCAGGGAATCATAAAAAACAGGAATATCTCTCATCGTCCATTTTACTCCCCGGTTGTCAAAGTCAATGACATAACGGTTTTCATTGTCAAGCACTTTTTTCTGCAGATCAATACCGATATCCGGTTGTGTTGTCAGCACAAAAAGCTCGATTTCACCTGTTATCACTTTATTGATAATCTCCTTCGTAGGCGATAACTTTCTCCGTCCGGAGGCCGGGCTTATCTGGATATGCAGGTTGTCATTATAATCTCTTTTTGCAGAGGTGATAAAATATTTTTCTGCTTTATGAACCGCATTGCCTGACCAAGGCCCTGATGTACTGACTCTAACCTGATTTTTGCCTGTATTAGGACGGCTTAGCTGAGGTTGCATTGTTTGCACGGTTAAATTTTGCAAAAATAACACACTCTGGTGTTCTACCTTCTATGAAACATAAATTAGCAAAACAAGGTCAAATAACAAAGGGATTCATAATGAATCCCTTTGTTAAATCGCATGCAACGGTAAATGAGACTATTTTTTGTTGTCGTCGATTACTTCGAATTCGGCATTTTCAACTTCACCGCCACTGCCTTTTCCGCTTTTTTCGTTGCCGCCTGCATGAGCTTCCGGTTCAGCTTGAGCTGATTCAGCACCTTGAGACTCATAGAGCTTTGAGGCAATGTCTCCCCACTCTTTGTTGAGTTCTTCCATGGCCGATTTAATCGACTCAATAGTTCCGTTTTTATAGGCTTCCTTAAGCTTTTCAAGCGATCCTTCCAAAGCAGGTCGTTTGTCCGCCGGAATTTTATCTCCAAGCTCTTTCAGCTGTTTTTCCGTACTGAAAATGAGTCCGTCAGCAACGTTTTTCGTATCGACCTCTTCCTTGCGTTTCTGATCTTCAGCAGCATGATTTTTAGCATCCTCTTTCATTTTATTGATCTCGGCATCGCTAAGTTTACTGCTTGATTCAATTCTTATGCTCTGCTCTTTTCCAATTGCCTTATCCTTGGCTGAAACGTTCAGAATGCCGTTTGAATCGATATCAAAAGTGACCTCGATTTGTGGCAGACCTCTTGGAGAAGGAGGAATATCACCAAGATGAAAACGACCGAGTGTTTTGTTATCGGCTGCCATTGGGCGTTCTCCCTGAAGAACATGCACTTCTACTGAGGTCTGGTTATCAGCCGCAGTTGAAAATATTTCCTGTTTTTTTGTAGGAATCGTGGTGTTTGCATCAATAAGCTTTGTCATAACACCGCCAAGCGTTTCGATTCCGAGAGAAAGGGGGGTGACATCAAGAAGCAATACATCGGTCACATCTCCCTTCAGAACACCACCCTGGATGGCTGCACCGATAGCGACAACTTCATCCGGATTAACACTTCTGTTAGGCTCCTTGCCAAAGAAATCCTTAACAAGCGCCTGCACCTTCGGAATGCGGGTAGAGCCTCCGACAAGCACGACCTCATCGATTTCCTTCATTTCAACCTTCGAATTCTTGATGGCCCGGCGGCAAGGATCAAGAATTTTGTCAAACAGGTCAGAACATAATGCTTCGAATTTCGCACGGGTTAGATTAATCACAAGGTGCTTCGGTCCTTCCTGTGTCGCAGTAATAAAGGGAAGGTTAATCTCGGTGTCAGTCCTTGAAGAGAGTTCTATTTTTGCCTTTTCAGCCGCTTCTTTCAGGCGTTGAAGAGTAATCGCATCCTTGCGAAGATCTATGCCTTCCTGCTTTTTGAACTCCTCGGCAATATAATCGATAATTTTCTGGTCAAAGTCATCGCCGCCGAGATGCGTATCACCATCAGTGGATTTCACTTCAAAAACTCCATCACCAAGCTCAAGAATTGAGATGTCAAACGTTCCGCCACCAAGATCAAAGACCGCAACTTTTTCGCTTTCCTGCTTTCTGTCAAGGCCGTAAGCAAGAGCTGCAGCGGTAGGTTCATTGATGATTCGCTTTACATCAAGGCCTGCAATTCGACCTGCGTCTTTTGTCGCCTGCCTCTGGGCATCATTGAAATATGCCGGAACAGTGATAACTGCTTCAGTAATCTTTTCACCAAGAAAATCTTCAGCCGTCTGCTTCATTTTCTGCAGGACCATTGCGGAAACTTCCTGCGGTGAGTATACTTTATCATTGATTTTTACACGAGCTTCACCATTTTCATTGATGATTTCATATGGCGCAAGCTTTTTTTCGTTCGGGACCTCTTCATATTTGCGCCCCATAAACCGTTTAATTGAAAAAATGGTGTTTTTAGGATTGGTAATAGCCTGTCTTTTTGCCGCCTGCCCTACCAGACGGTCACCTGTTTTTGTTAAAGCTATGATTGACGGTGTAGTACGGCTGCCTTCTGAATTTTCAATAACCGTTGGCTGCGATCCCTGCATGACTGCAACGCAGGAGTTCGTTGTGCCAAGATCGATGCCGATAATTTTACCCATGAGAGTATGTTCCTTTTTTTGATGGTGATATAATAAGTCCCGGGATCACTCTCTATGAAAGGAGATCCCGGAATCCGTCTGGTTAATTGATCGAAATTTGCTTTGTTTTTTTTGTCATTTGAGCTTTCGGCAGCGTTACATGAAGTATTCCATTGTCAAAGCCTGCATTAATGTTTTCCTGATCAATGGTTTCACCAAGATTAAATTTCCTCGACAAGCTGCCATAGGTTCTCTCAATACGCAGGTAACCTTTTTTGTTTTCTTCGCTTGCTGGTTTTCTTTCCGCCTTTATCGTCAACACATCATCCTCAACATTGAGTGCAATTTCCTCTTTAGCTATACCGGGTAGTTCAGCATCAATATGAAATCCCGTTTCATCTTCCGAAATATCTACGTTGAAAGCTGGCATGGAAGGTGTTTGAGCACTTGAAAGGATATCATCAAACAACCGCATTGGATCTTTAGATAGTTTTACGAGCATGGTATTCTCCTTTTAACTCTTGTATTTTTTATTTGATTAACTGTAAGCTATTAACGACTTGCTACAAATAGATTGCAAGAAGCGTGCCAATGCCTGAAAATCATTTTTTTCTTTCTTTTGGAAATAAATATGGCGGAGTAATGGTAAAAATGTCAGGTTGTTTCTTTGAGGAAATGAAATAATGTCATACTGTGTCAATACTGACAGTAGGTTGAGGGTACATGAAAGGAGCACCGGGCGACTGTGAAAAAATAAAAAGCATAAAAGAACTGGTGCGGGGTGATGCTGATCTTGTGTTTAAACGCCTGAATCGCAGCAGGTATTGTCAGTTGGATATATCAGTATTGACATTCTGTACCCAGTTAAGTCGGTTCTGAAGGTTTTCAACAACGCTTTTTGAACTAAGGTAACATGAGTAGATAATGCTGTCATCAGCGATACGGTAATAACATTTCAGTCCCTCTTTTCTGCGATTAACAATACCATTCTCATGTAAAAGGGCAAGATGTTTTGAAATGTTTGCCTGGGTGGCATTGATCATATTGACAATCTCCTGAACGGTATGTTCTCCATCACAGAGAACACGCAATATTTTAAGTCTCATAGGTTCAGCGAGCAGCTTAAATCGGTTGGATACGGCTTCAAGCATTTCGTCAGGCATATTGAGATTCCACTTTTTAACTTCTTCTTCTGAAATGGTAACCGTTTTGCTCATGACAGCCTTTTTGCTGAAGGGATAGAGAGTATCCACTGTACAGCGATAATGTTAGTAATCCGGACAATATGCTTATATAGCTATTAAGTCATACTATACCAAATACGTAAATGGCGACAACACGATTGTTGCGATGAATTTCTGAGATTGGTTATTCAAAAAGGAGAGTATCTTCATGCTCAATGGTACCGATACTCGTCAGCTCCATAATTGAATTAATGAGGGTTTGAGGTGCTTTAAACTGGACAATTTTTTCTTTGATAATCATCTTTGTTTTTTTTGCCTCTTCAAACTCATTTTTGCACTCTTTGCATTCCGAGAGGTGTTGGAGAAAACCCTTTTCTTCCTTGATGGAAAGCTCACAATCAACAGCTGCACTCATAAGGATGCGGGCTTTTTGGCAGTTCATAGTAAAAAAGTTTTTGCTTGTTGAGGTTATTGGTCTTTCTCGGTGTTAAAGCCGTATTTTTTTGCATATCCTTCCAGTTGTTCACGAAGCAGTTTTCTGCCTCGGTATAATCTTGACCTTACCGTACCGATAGGACTTTCAACCATATTTGCAATTTCTTCATAGGTAAAACCGTCAATATCACATAATTGAATCACTTCCCTGAACTCCTCCGGCAACGAGTGAAGCGCCTGATAGACCTCTTCGTGCAGCAATGAGTGGAAATAATCGCTTTCTGCCTCACTGGTATCATTCTGCACATCTTTTATAGAATGGTAAAAATCCTTTATAAGATCATAATCAACCTTTCCAGGCTCTTTCGAATTTTTACGAAACCGGTTGATATAATTGTTTTTCAGGATTTTAAACAGCCATGCCTTACAGTTTGTTCCCCGCTCGAAAGAATTAAAAAATCTATAAGCCTTAAGATAGGTTTCCTGCACCAAATCTTCGGCGTCATTCGGATTCATGGTTAAATGAAGTGCGTAATTATAAAGCGAATTGAGGTGAACAACAGCTTCTTTTTGAAACTCAAGTTGCTTTTGTCGTTCCTCCCTGGAGAGCGATTCTTTTTTTGTCCTTGTTTTTACGCTATGGCTTGTATCAGGTTTATCCATGAGTTTAAATCTTCCAGGTTCGAATTGTATTGTAATCTTGTCTCTCGAAGCTTGAAACAGAAAAATAAGTAATAAACAACCTTAACCGATTAAATATAAGTATTTTCATCCATAGAGCGTCATCGAACAAGCAAGTTCAATCCCCCCCCTTTCCACAGATATCGCTCAACCCTCATCACTAAGAAACTCGGCACTATGTTATCGCTTGCTGAATAATTCTATCTGAGACTTGCTTCACCGAAATTACCAAAAGCTCTTCTGCTTGCCGGGTGGTCATTCTTCGAGGTATCTTTCACTGCTTCGCATTCAAGCCTGCCTGAAAAAAATATATTCATATATACAAAAAGTGTATTTTTATTTTAAAAAACATAAAAAGTATATAGATTCAGATACTTGATAAAACTATAAAAAGGGCGGTATGTGATGGCACTGGAACAAGCAAAAAGATTCATTCATCATCTCGAATCAGATGAAGAGCTAAGGTATCGTTTTGAAGCTTTCATAGTAAACGAAGGGTATTCATTTACATTGAATGAGATTATGATAGCAGAATGTGAGGAACTGAAAGAGCGCCGGACTTCTTTAGGTTATAGTCGAAAACCCTTTAATCTCTGTGGTTATGAGAACTGGGTAGGATAACAGGTCTAAAACATTTTGATGAAGCACTAAGCCTTCTTTGCTATCTGGCGGGTAAATCGGAGGGTGGACTTTAAGTGACGGAAATCAATTGCATTGTCGCCATTTCAAGTTCGTCTGTTGTAAAATCGTATCCCTCCCTGTGGATATAGGCCATCTTTGTTTCCACGTCCTCTATCCTGTTCACCGCTTCATTGAAAGCATCATCACGTTTCATTCTCTCAAGGAAAGCCTGAGCTTGGGCCTGCGACATCGTTCACTCCTTTAATTGCGGGTGCATGTAATCAGCTGAATCACCTCATTAATTATTCCCATGTATTGATACAGAGAATTGTTTCTGTAAGATCAATGATTCTATCAAATGTTATTAACTGCAAATATCGCGCCATAATGATGAGACGAGGTGTTTTATGAGCAGCCATAAAGGACTCGTTAAGTTGATCCAGCACTGCATATGGAGTTCTTATCCTGCCAGAAATTCCTTCATTATGATGTGAAATAGAAGCAGCAGCTTTGTCTACATATAGAACAACTGTGTATCATAATTACCCATATTTCGTCTTAAAGTAAGGGGCATTTACGAAGAGCGACTGAAGCTCCGCCTGGTTGACTGTCAAGCAACTACTGATGCAATGCAGCAACTGTCAACAAATGCCGTACAATACTGAATACTGTTTCTGTTCATTATTTTGTGATCCGCCGATTCCTTTAGTTTATGTCTCAGTCAACAAAAGTAGCATAAATGAGACTATGACGCACTATATGGTTTTACCCCAGCGTCAACAAAGACAATGAGTCTCTATCTTCACCTCTCCGCTCACTTTTGTTTTCCGGCATTCCTTGTTACATTGCTTCAAGTAAGTGTTCGCGATGAAATAGGTTGTAAGCTTTTCAGTAAATGAACAAATAATCCTTCTACGGCCACATTTCCTCAAAATAATGACACCAGAAACCATTATCTCAATGAATGAAACCGCAGATGTAATTGTTATCGGCTCCGGTATAGGTGGATTGACAGCCGCAGCACTGCTTCAGGATCGAGGTATTTCCACGCTTGTTTTTGAAAAGAATCGCTATCCTGGAGGCAGCTGTTCCTCTTTTCAACGCGAGGGCTACACTTTTGATGCCGGTGCATCGGTTTTTTACGGCTTTGGTGAAAACAGTAAAAGTGGTACCCTTAATCTGCATACGAGGATATTCAGAAAACTGGGCATTGATGTACCGACCGTCCACGACCCTGTGCAGATTCACTATCATCTTCCAAACGATTTTTCAGTTCCGGCTTATTATGATCGCCATGCATTTCTTGATGCTCTCTCTGCACGCTTTCCCCATGAACGTGAAGGAATAGAAAAGTTTTACAGTGAACTTGAGTCTGTCCATGAGATTCTTGGTTCACTTCCCGCCGGTTCGCTTGAGGATATTATCCATCTCCTCTCAATAGGCGTTACCTCTCCGGCGAAAGCCTTTTCTCTTGCATTGAAGACCTTTCGTTCAATGGGTAAAACGGCAAGGCGCTACATCCGTGATGAAGAGCTGCTTCAATTTATCGACATCGAAGCTTATTCCTGGGCTGTGCAGGACGCGATTGCAACGCCGCTGGTCAATGCCGGCATCTGTCTTGCTGATCGGCATTGCGGAGGTATCAACTATCCAGTCGGAGGTTCCGGTGCTATTCCCAAAGCGTTATGTCAGGGTATTGAAAAGTCAGGAGGTAAAATCCGATATCAATCTGAGGTTACCTCTATTATTGTTGAAAATGGAGAAACTCGCGGTGTCAGACTTGCTGACGGAAGTGAACATTTTGCAAAAATAGTGATAAGCAATGCAACCGTATGGGATACCTTTAACCGGCTTGTTCGCGAATCGCGCTACCGTATCGATGAAAACAGATTTTTGCAAGCACCGAGCTGGTTTCAGCTCTATTTAGGAGTAGATGCCTCCGTCATTCCCAAAGATTTTAATGTTCACCATGTTCTTGTCGATAACTGGAAAGATTATAAGCAACCCGGAGGAACCATCTATTTTTCAGCTCCAACGATTCTTGACCCATCTCTGGCGCCTCCAGGTCAGCATATTGTCCATGCCTTTGTAACCGCAGAAGCCGATGAGTGGCAGCAGTACGACAAGGAAAATGGTGCATATGGTAACGCAAAAGAAACCTTGGCTGCAAATATCATATCACGAACGGAAAGAATTCTGCCTGGCTTATCACATGCCATCGAGCTCAAAGTTCTTGCCTCGCCACTGACGCATCAGCGCTATCTTAACCGCTTCAAAGGATCGTACGGACCGCTCTTGAAACCTGGTCAGAATATTCTTCAAAAACCACAGAATACCACCCCGATTAAAAACCTTTTCGCAACCGGCGACAGTACCTTTCCTGGTCAGGGAGTTATTGCCGTGACCTATTCGGGCATATCATGCGCATCCTATATCGCACGGCAATTTGGAATGCCGCTGGATGAGTTGAGCTAACTCTTCTTTCAGCTCACTGCAAGCAGCATATCAATCTCCCTGAATGGAAGATCGGTGAGTTCAGCAACAATTTTCTTTGTGACGTAGTTTTTGAAAATATAGGTGCCTAATCTCAGGCTATGATTTTTCCAGAGTATATCTGAAATAGTCTCATGCGAAGTAAGTTTCAGCAAAAAGGGGAGCAGTGTATTGGTCAGTGCAAAAGAGGCTGTTTTTGCTACAGCGGAAGGAATGTTAGGCACACAGTAATGCGTAACGCCATGTTTGACATATATCGGATTAGTGTGTGTTGTGTGCCGACTGGTGGCAAAGCAGGCCCCTTGATCAATAGAGACGTCAATAATAACCGAACCTGATTTCATTGACTTTACCACCGGTTCACTCACCAGCGGTTTGCTTATTTTCTGTCTCGGGCTTAAAGCACCGATTACGACATCCGACATTTTTGAAAGTTCCGCAATGTAATGATCGTTAGCTATTGCGGTAACCAGATGACGGTTGAAAAATGCTTCAAATCTTCTCAGCCGGTTAATCTCCTTATCAATAACCGTGACCTGCGCACCAAGGCCGAGTGCGTCCTGTGCAGCGAAAAGCCCTACGGTTCCTGCACCGATAATGGTCACATGAGCCGGCGGAACACCTGCAATTCCTCCAAGCAGGATTCCGCTTCCTCCATACCCGGTTTCCAGGTATTTGGCCGCTGTCTGGATGGCAAGCGAACCTGCAATTTCACTGAGTGTTCTAACTATCGGCAGTTCTCCGTCCCTTGTTTCAATAAATTCAAACCCAAGTGCGGTAATATTTTTTTCTATAAGGGTTTTTATCAGATGGGGTGTAATCGATCCGAGATGCAGCGCCGAAATGAGCATTTGCCCGGGCATAAAAAGCGAAAGCTCTTCTGGCTGGGGAGGAGAAACCTTTACAATAACGTTTGAAAGCCCATACAACTCTTCAGGAGTTTCAGCAATAGTCGCCCCCGCTTCAGTATAATCGATATCAGTAAAATTGCAGAAATTGCCGGCAGATCGTTCAATATTAACTTTAATTCCATGCTCAACCAGTATTTGAACTCCTGGTGGTGAAATAGCCACCCGCCTTTCATCCTGAGCTCGTTCTCTTGGTATGCCAAGAACGACATTCATTGTTTTCTCAGGTCTGATCAACCATCGTTCAAGGGTTTTCGCACCAAGCTCAAACTCAATATTTTCAATATCAGAAGAATACCCCATCAGGAGTTCAAGGTTGCTGTTTTTTCCCGTTTCAACAAAATGGGAAAAACTACTTTACAGATATTTTTACCGATTCAATAACCGGAGTTTTATTAGTCCCGCAACCGCAATCGGTCGTTCCCGGTATATGCAGGCGTCCTCCCGAAACATTGCAGACAACATTGCCTGCGCTATTAAGCACTCCTTTTGCACTCTCAGTAATCACGGATACCGGGTACTGCATGAAAGGGAATGTCTCCATAAACGTATGCGATGCCAAAAGCGATCCATAAGCCAACCCATTTCCGATTTTTCCTAGAGAATCACCGGGGCTTACTTTACCATCTTTTACCCGTTTGAAAAGGTTACCTGCACCATCGGGCAGTTTGTTAACCACATTATACCCGATGGTTTGTGCATAAGTAATAAATCCCGGAACATTCAGGCCTAAAACGAGGCGCCTGACATATTCGGCCCTTGTAAGCACTCGTAGGTTACCCTCTTTGACAATAACGCTCCGGCATGCAAGTCGTCCACCTTCCTGAAACAGCTTGTCAGAAATAAATGCCTTCTCCTCTTCACTTGGTGCCGACATGCACTCAGCACCCTCCTTTACATACACAAAGCAACTTTGACATATAGCATTTCCGCCACAAACACACCCTATATGGCTCTTATGGTGCTGGGCAACCTTCAGAAGCAAATCACCAATTTTTGCTTCGCAAGGTTTATCGTTAATAAAGATGATCATGGGTTCATGCAATTAGTGGTGAATTAATCAAACCTCTTCATCAACTACTCCTTTATAAGATATAAAAAAAATATCTCCAGCTTAAATGAAACCTTGTTCTCCTGTTTTCGAAGAACAAGGTTTTATTTCTTCAGCCTCTGTTTCAGTTCATCAGTATAACCTATGCTGCGATTTGTTTGTTCACTTGCCGGGTATCTTTTTCTGTGTTGCTGTTGCATAAGGCATTGAAATGAAACGGCCTGCATACTTCGGTATTCGTGTCATCACCCTCAGTTCTTACTGACCATGCCTGCAAGAACGCATTTGCCAGCAACTGAAAAGCATCTCCGATGCCACTGATGACATCTGAAAGGAGTTGCCACAGATCAAATTCTCTTTCAGCCTGCAATCGCATTGTATCAGGAAGCTTGACGATCGACTCCCATCCCATTTTTGCAGCATATTCAGTCAACTGAAGAGGATTGGTTTCAAAGGCCCTCTTCACCTCCTCTGCTAACGACACAACCCTGATAGTGCCCTCTTTTTCAACAGTCGACAAACAGGCCATTCTTGTTCCCTCCTTTATCAATGTTTCCGAAAGAAGGGCTTTTTCCTCAACACTGAGAGGCGAAAGAAGTTCACTGCCTTCAAGAACCTTTACGTAGCATGTCTGACATATACTGTTACCTCCGCAGAAATAGCCGATATGTTCTTGGTTACTTCTTGCTATATCAAGTAACCTCTCTCCCTTATTCGCTTCGTATGAGTGATTATTTATAGAGATCTTCATTATTGTAGCGTTTTGTATTTATAAGACTATTTTTATCCTCTTATTGGAAACATAGAAAATCTCGCAATAGTTGCGATTTTCTGGTCAATAATGTTGAATGGTTACTATACGGCTGTCATGCTGACCGGATTCCTGAGCGGAGAACCGGCATGATCACCGTGAGGGCAGGATTACTCTACCGGCTGCTCTTTTGAAGAAACATCAAGTTTATTAAGCAGTGTTGAATACTCATCTATCAAGGCAGCCGGGGTTATATCAATACCGGCAGGA
Organism: Chlorobiaceae bacterium; assembly: GCA_037143555.1. Taxonomy (GTDB): domain Bacteria; phylum Bacteroidota; class Chlorobiia; order Chlorobiales; family Chlorobiaceae; genus Chlorobium. Next base: position 80,540 of record JBAWYL010000002.1, on the reverse strand, counting down.
TGGTGGAGTACCAGTTTCATTTTTTTATCCATCTTGAATCCGGGTTTATACTTTTGCATCCATGGTTCCTGAACCGAAACAAACAGGTACTGCAAAAAATCCCTGTTGCCAATATGTTCATCATGCTGATCAGGTAAATAAAGTGTCAAACTATACTTTTGAAGATCAAGCTTTTCAAGCCCGAGAGATGAGCCTGTGATTTTAAGTTTTGTCAGAAGCAGAAGGTTTGAAACCTCTTCGGGCAAAGGCCCGAACCGGTCCTTGAGTTCGAGTGTAAGGGCATTGATATGCTCTGCTGACGGCGCTTTTGAGATTTTATCATAAAAAGCAAAGCGCTCATGCGTTGCATTGACATAATAATCAGGGATGAGAGCATCAAAGAAAAAGACAAGGTCACAGGCTTTCGATGGTCTTGCTGGAGTCTTGCCCTCTTCTGAAAACATGTGGCTGAATTCGGTTAGTTTCAGTTCGGCAACGGTCTCAGCAAGCATTTTCTGATAGAGATCAAAGCCAAGCTCATGGATATATCCTGATTGCTCAGCACCAAGCAGATTTCCTGCACCGCGGATATCCAGGTCACGAAGGGCGATGTTAAAGCCTGATCCGAGTTCGGTAAAGCTTTCAATCACAGCGAGACGTTGAACAGCATCTTTTTTCAGGGTGTGCAGTGGTGGCGTGATCAGGTAGCAGTATGCTTTTCTTTCGCTACGTCCCACTCTTCCCCGTAACTGGTAAAGATCGGAAAGTCCGAACATATCAGCCCTGTTGATGATGATAGTATTGGCATTGGATATATCAAGACCTGAGCCGATAATCGTGGTCGATATAAGCACGTCAACCTCTTTCTGCATGAAATCCATCATGATTTTTTCGAGCTCCTTTGCTGGTAACTGGCCATGAGCGAAAACAATTCTGGCTGAAGGAACAAGTTCTCTGAGCGTATTCAGAATATCCTCAAGAGAAGAAATCCGGTTATGCAGAAAAAATACCTGCCCCTCCCGTTTGATCTCCCTGCGAATAGCCGATTGAATAAGTGCCGGGTCATAATCAGTAATGATGGTTTCTACCGGTTGACGGTTTTTAGGAGGTGTCGATACAATCGAAAGATCTCTGGCGCCAAGCATTGAAAACTGCAAAGTCCTCGGGATAGGCGTTGCAGACATGGTAAGAGTGTCGACCCCGGGGAACTGTTCCCGCAATTTCTCTTTCACCTCCACTCCGAAGTGCTGCTCTTCATCAATAATGAGCAGACCGAGTTCTTTAAAATGAACATCCTTCGATACTAGTCGATGCGTGCCGATAACAATATCAATCAGCCCCAGTTCAATTTTTTTTAGTATTTCCAGTTGTTCCTTACGTGGCACAAAACGACTGAGTACTGCAATTGAAATCGGAAAATTCTCAAATCTTCTGGTAAACGATTCAAGATGCTGATGAGCAAGAATAGTGGTCGGCGTCAGTACAGCAACCTGCTTTTGTGATTCTACAGCCTTGAATGCCGAGCGCATGGCAATCTCGGTTTTTCCAAAACCCGCATCCCCGCAAATCAGCCTGTCCATCGGATGAGGCTCCTGCATATCTTTTTTTACATCATTAATCGCCTTCAGCTGATCAGGAGTTTCATCGAAAATAAATGAGGCTTCAAACTCCCGCATAAAAATAGAGTCAGCGGCAAAGGCAAAACCGGGCTGCATTTTCCGTTGAGCATAAACCTTTATAAGATTTATGGCAATATCACGAAGCTTCTTGCGAACCTTATCCTTTTTAGCCGCCCATTTAGAGCTTCCAAGTTTCGAGAGCGAGGGAAGGGAACTTTCCGAAGCAGCGTATTTCGAGAGCAGGTTTATATTCTGCACATTAACAAAAAGCTGATCTCCCCCGGCATATTCTATAAGCACCGATTCCTGCTCAGAATTTCCTACAGTGATTGATTCCAGGGATTTGAAAATTCCTATGCCGTAATCCTCATGAACGACATAATCGCCGACTTTAAGTTTCTGGAGATCCTTGAGTGAAATTCCCCTTATTTTGCGTTTACGGTGAGTTTTATGTGAATGCAGTTTACCGAAGATGTCAGATTCAGTATAGAGATCAAGATCGCCGAATATAAAACCGGTATGAAGGTTGATCGGAACCCATGTTGCTTCAACACTCTCGCCGCCTTCCGAATGCATCATCTCTTCTGTCAGAAAATCGGTCAACTCATCGATTTCCCGGCGTGAACTTGTTGCAAAGAGCGGTTTTTTATTTGAGCCGATTTCCTTTTGCAGCAGGGTAGCGAGAATGCGGAAATTGGCGTTAAGTCTTTTTTGCAAGGTTGACTTGAACTCAATTGCAGAAGATGAAAAATCAGTGATTCGAATGCAGCGAAACTGTGAAAGTGCCTCCGTCAAGGTTTCATGGTTATCCCGAGAAGCAAATTCTGTACTATCATTGATGAGGATGACGGTCGAAGGATCCAGATAATCAAGAATTGTTGTTTCAGATTCAGTAGGGACTGATGTCGAATCGGTAAAACTGGCAGTAAGGTCAGCAGCTTGCAGCGTTTTTCCGGAAAGCTGGCTGTTGATATCGAAAATACGCAATGATGTAACGGTATCTCCAAAATATTCTACGCGAAATGGCTCTCTAGCTCCAAAAGGGAAGACATCAATAATTGATCCCCGAACAGAGAATTCCCCCTCATCCTCAACAAACTCCCTTTGTTCAAAGCCATTAGCTGCAAGAAATTGTTTCAGGTTCTCATAGCCGGCTTTCTGGTCAATTTTCAGTCGGAAAATCCGGCTTGCTGCATCGGATGGCTTACAAAGGGAGACATCGAGATCATCAAAAAAGGAGAGTATAATCGATTTCTTCCCCCTCGATAGAGCCTCGATTGACAGCGAAAGCTCATCCGAAGTATTGCAGATTCTCTCTTTAGGAAGGAGGACCTCAAAATCATTATCATACAAATCGAAACTGTTCTGACCGCAAACCACCATGAGAGATGATGGCTGATCGGTAAAAAGAGCTGCTGCAAGGATTGAAGAGAGAGAGCCCTGCAGGCCGGAGATATCGATTGGGGCATATGCGTTCTTGTTATCAGTCGCTCTTTCAGCTAAAGAGTGTTTAAGCAGGCTGTACTGACTTGATCGCTTAACGGTCTCAATAAGAAAACTTGAATTTTTTTTAATAACGGCCGTGCTTTGCAAGACTGAATCTGATAACGTTTTCATATGAAGCTTACAAACTATATTTTCATGCTTGATTCCGCAAACGCCAGGTAACCCTGTGAACCCTTTATGGTCTGGGAAGACTGTTATATATGGAAAAAATTCTTGAACTGAAAAATCTCCGAACTTACTACTCAACCGACAGTGGTATTGCCAAAGCTGTAGATGGCGTAAGCTTTTCTCTTGGTCGTAACCGTACACTCGGAGTTGTAGGGGAATCCGGATGCGGAAAGTCGGTGACGGCACTCTCCATAATGCGTCTTGTGCCCATGCCCCCGGGCTATTTTGCGGGAGGGGAGATTTTCTGGAAAGGCAAAGACCTTTTAAAGCTTTCTGAAGAAAAAATGCGCGAGTTAAGAGGTGATGATATCGCTATGATTTTTCAGGAGCCTATGAGCTCTCTCAATCCTGTCTTCACCTGTGGTAGCCAGATTTCGGAACAGATTCTCATTCACCGTGACGTAACGAAGGCTGAAGCTGAAAAACGATCAATCGAGCTTTTGCATCTTGTCGGTATCCCGAACCCTGCCGAACGGTTTTCCTCATACCCCCACGAACTTTCAGGTGGCATGCGGCAGCGGGTAATGATTGCCATGGCGCTCTCCTGTAATCCCGCCCTGCTCATAGCTGATGAACCGACCACGGCCCTTGATGTTACCGTTCAGGCTCAGATCCTTGATCTTATCAGTAAACTCAAATCCGATACCGGTATGAGCGTCATGCTCATTACGCATGATTTTGGAGTTGTCGCAGAGCTTTGTGAAGAGGTTATAGTGATGTATGCTTCACGAGTGGTCGAGAAAGGTTCGGTTCAACAGCTTTTCAGCAACCCCCTTCATCCCTATACAAGGGGGCTGTTGAAGTCCATTCCTCGTTTAGGCTCGCCAAAAGAGCGGCTTCATGTCATTGATGGTAACGTGCCGAGTGCGATTAATCTGCCCGAAGGGTGCAGGTTTGCGGGAAGATGCCCGCTTGCTGATGCTCACTGCCGGCATGTTCAGCCGGATCTTGTCAGCTATGAGTCCGGTCATGAGACCGCCTGTTGGAAAGCCGGTCTCTGACTTTTGTTCGCATCGAGGATAATCTGGATGTGAAGAGGGATTCGTACCTCTGGAATGAGGTGTTGAGGATAAAAGCCGGCATCAAATAGCTCATGGTTTATTGTTATTGCATCATTAATAACGACAACCTTGTAAGCAACGACAAGCAGAGAACCATAGAGTTCAACATCTCGATGATAAACGCCTATGAGGCTGTCTACTTTCCCTTCGAGTGAAGTTTCCTCCATCAGTTCACGCAAACATCCTTCATGAGGCTCTTCTCCGGTTTCAAGAAACCCTCCAGGAAGAGCCCACTCATTGAATGCCGGTTCATGAGCTCTCCGGATCACCAGCAATTCATTGTTTGTGTTAACCGTATAGGCAACGGCAACAGGTAGAGGGTTGACATAATGCACCCACATGCATGATGGGCAAAACATCCGTTCACGTCCATCAATCCTGGCTTTCTCAAGCTTTTTAGTGCATATAGGACAAAATGAATAAGATTTCATGGATCTATCAAGAAACTTTTTGCAAAAGCGATTGATTTATAAAAGATGTAAGGTTATATAAACAGAATAAGTTTCATTCATGTCAATGTCAATATTAAAAGAAGGTGTAACTGCACCGGCAATTTCAGCACAAGATCAGGATGAAAGGTCAGTTTCCCTTGAAGACTACCTCGGTCGAAAAGTCGTAATTTATTTTTATCCGAAAGATGATACCCCAGGATGTACCAAGGAAGCTTGTGCTTTTCGAGATAATTTCCCTAACTTTAAAAAATTAGGGGTGGAAGTTCTTGGCGTCAGTATCGATAATGAAAGTAAGCATAAAAAGTTTGCCGAAAAATTCAGCCTCCCGTTCAGGCTTGTTGCTGATCCGGAAAAGCATATTGTTGAAGCTTACGGTGTCTGGGGACAAAAAAAGTTTATGGGACGAGAGTATATGGGTACCGGTAGGGTGACATATTTGATTAATGAGCAGGGAATAATTGAGAAAGTGTGGCCAAAAGTCAATCCAGCCATACATGCCGAAGAATTACTCAACTATCTGCAGCAAAAAACATGATACAAGGACAATGGTAAACGAATTTAACAGGCTAAAAGCCGGGAAACTTCTGCTTGCCTCAGCCAATATGCTGGAATCTAATTTCAAACGGACAGTTTTGATTATGTGTGAGCATAATGAAAAAGGCTCTTTAGGTTTTATTCTGAACCGTCCTATGGAATTCAAGGTATGCGAAGCCATAGCCGGTTTTGAAGACATAGAAGAACCTCTTCATATGGGAGGTCCAGTTCAGGTTGATACAGTACATTTCCTGCATGTAAGGGGCGATCTCATTGAAGATTCACTTGAGATTTTACCCGGACTGTTCTGGGGAGGCGACAAAAATCAGCTGAGTTTTCTGCTCAATACTGGCGTTATGATGCCATCGGAAATCCGCTTTTTCCTTGGTTATGCCGGTTGGACTGCCGGTCAGCTTGAAGCGGAATTTGAAGAGGGCTCCTGGTATATCGCCGAAGCTTCCAGAGACATGATATTCAGTGATGCCTACGAGCGGATGTGGAGCCGCTCTGTTCGATCAAAGGGTGGAGAATATCAGCTTGTCGCCAACGCACCTGAACTTCCCGGGTTGAACTGACAGGTTCTCCTCTGGAATTATAAAGAGATAATTTATGTTGTTCTATTGAGGGGAAAAGTATATATAACACTGCTTTCATACAGGTATTGTTCTTTGTTAACGTATGGGGATGACAGGCTTTCGACAGGGTAGATGTGAAATGGAGTTGCACTCCGAGTTTCAGCATGGATGGACTCGTTAAAGAAGTCTATGCAACTATACATGCAGACGATTATTCGTATGCAATGGCTGCCTGATTAGCACAAGTTAATTAATCAGCCATCGTCCGATGGGGGAGGCGCTTACTCTAAAGCCACCGGATGGCATAACCAGCGCTTGAGCTTCGGTTCGCGCAAGTAAGCCCCGACTGTTTTTGCCCGGGAAGGCAGGCGGGTGAATCAAAAAGGGATAGTGAACCGAACTTTACAGGTGTAGCACCGGTTCATGAAACACCGAACACCTGAGATGAGTGTGGGAGCTTTATTGAGCAATGTTCTGGACGCGGGTTCGACTCCCGCCATCTCCACTGGCAAGTAATCCAATAGCATTCCGAAAAGTCCGAAAACCCCTGAGAAATCAGGGGCTTTCGTGTTTTAAGTGTCTTTTGTAGTTCATATTTGTGTTGCTAAATCATTGACAAAGCACTACAGGGAACGAAGTCTCCCAACCTCGCTGATGCCTTGATGATTGCCTATGCGCCAGAAAGCAAGGGCTGCACTTTGGGATTGTACTACTCTTATGAGCGGGAGTTTATGGAGCGGCGCGCCAGAAACGGTGGGTGAGAAGAAGATCGGCAAAATAATCGGCAAGAATTACAGATTATTCTTTGTTAATTTTTTTTAATACAAGAGTAAACAGAATTGAATAATCGGCAATATTATGATATTTGAAATACCGCACCGCCTTGAAACCTTGCCTGCCTGAGGCATTGGCGCCCGAGCTTGTCGACCTGATTGCCGCACTATCTTCAGCCTCCGAGTGGCTTGGTCATCTCCTGCACCCTAAATCCGCAGCAAGTCTTGCCGATCTTGTCAGAGTGATGAATGCCGCAAATTTCAGAAACTATACCTGATACCTAGCAATATATTGCTGATTGCCGATGAAAGAGAGACGTTAGTGTTCTCAACAATAGTTGTTACAGCAGACGGCTTAAAGTAACGGTAACCAAGATCGATTGTGACGTGATCCGAAGCCTTTAGATCAATGCCTGCGCCAACCTGCCAGGCGAATACTGTAGTTCCTGAAGAAATGCCTGCATAACTCGCGTTTAAAGTTGCTGCTCCAATTCCAGCCATTAAGTAAGGGGTTATGTTAGAATTCCCCGATGTAATATCATAATAACTATTCGCCATGTAGGATGACATAGAGACGCTCAATCCTGAAACTGAACTCGTAAAAGATCCTGGGCCATTTATAGTATCAACATGACTGGACAGATATCCGTAAGTTGCCTCAACTCTATAACCATCACCATTACTGCCAAGTGCAGCAATATAAGGAACACCTGTCTTGTATGTTATTGCATTATTAAAAGTGACACCATCAGCAGATATGCTTGAGTTGAATGGTATCCCTAAACCAGATGAAAAGCTCACATAGGGAGTGTTTGCCATGGCTGGAGTGGCGAAGAGACAGACGGTGGCAAAGGTTAATAATGCTTTTTTCATAATTGGTCTTGTTTGATTAATAAAGAAAAAAAGGACTGATTCCATCTTCAGTGTCAATAATACACAACCGCTTTTTGCGCGATTAGATCACCTCCTATTACACCTAACCAATCTCAAATGGTTGAGAAGTTTCAAGCCTCAAAAAGTATTCATACAACTACTGTGCCAAAATAGTGATGCGTTCGCTTATAATATCCATAAGTCCTTTATAAACAATAACTTTATTGTAGTCATAACATAAATCCTGTTATGCTGCCATTTTGAAAATCTCTGGTATTTGGCAAGATGTGTCTCAAATTATCGGATGACAAACATTTTGAGATCCAAAAATCGAAATAAAAGAGTTCCCAGAAGAAGGGAATTCTGTGTGCTTGTTGAACAACTGATCAGACTGAGAGGTTGGTGAAATAAAGAGGTATATATTGTATAAAAACTTATCTCTTTTGTTAAGAGTAAATGCCAATTGCATGAGATGCTTATGATAAAGAAAAACGATACACAAAGAATTCTTTTTTACAGTTACCCACCACTGGATGCCCGTGAACCCAGTGCTTTTTGTAGGCTGATAAGTACTGAACTTTTCAAAAAAAAGAGGTGAGAAAGTAAAACCCGGAAGTACCAATTCCCGTTAAGCGGTATTCATTTGGAATTTGGGTTTTTGATGTTTAATAGGTTGTACGGGGGGGAATGGCATATATTGTAAAGAAGGAATATTTCTGGTGTTTGCACCGTATGCATTATGGTCTTCCTGTGCCTCTCGACCCGTTCTCGATGGGCATTTTTAATCTTAGGTATTGTGTTTATGGTATGCCTTTTTTTTAAACCCGATTCGTTTAAGTTTACACCACACAATCTCCTGTTCAATGCCGAATAATGTTTTAGTTATTGGTGGTGGCATCCTTGGCCTTTCAACGGCGTTTCAAATACTGCAGTCGAATCCCTCCATCCGGTTGGTTCTTATTGAAAAAGAAAAGGCGATTGCCCTGCACCAGACAGGTCACAACAGTGGCGTGATTCACTCTGGTTTATATTATAAGCCAGGTTCATTGAAAGCCATTAATTGTCGGAATGGGCGTGAGCAGTTACTTGCATTCTGTGAACGTGAACAAGTCCCTTACGAAATCTGCGGCAAAATTGTTGTTGCAACCACTCAAGAAGAGTTGCCAAGATTAGAAGAATTGTACCGCAGAGGATTGGCGAATGGTCTTCTTGGTCTTCGATATGTCTCTCAGGGTGAAATTCCTGACATTGAACCCCATTGTCAAGGCATCCGGGGGCTTTTTGTGCCACAGGCGGGAATTGTCGATTACACTGCAGTATCAAAAAAGTATGCGGAAAAGCTGACGGCAATGGGCGCGGAACTTGTTCTCGGTGAACGTGTCCTAAAAATTCTGCATCAGAGAAATCGAATTGACGTCATTGGCGAATCACGAACATTTCAAGCAAAAAAAGTGGTTGCCTGTGCAGGACTGCAATCGGACAGAGTAGCCCGCATGACTGAACGCAACTTGCCGATACGAATTCTCCCTTTTCGTGGGGAATATTATAAGCTGGCAGAAAATGCACCAAAACTCGTCAATCATTTGATTTATCCAGTACCCGATCCCGCATTTCCCTTCCTTGGGGTTCACTTTACCCGAATGATCAACGGAGGCATAGAGTGCGGTCCCAATGCTGTATTCGCCTTTGGCCGTGAAGCCTACCAGAAAACCGGTTTTAATATGCGCGATACATGGGAATCCCTCTTCTGGCCAGGATTTCACAGAGTAGCAGCAAAACATTGGCACACTGGAGTGGGCGAATATCAACGTTCTTTCAGCAAACATGCCTTCGTCAAAGCCTTACAGAAACTTATTCCAGAAATTCAACCAGAGTATCTTGAAGTTGGAAATACCGGTATTCGTGCACAAGCCTGCGATCGAGAAGGCTATCTGCTTGACGATTTTGACATAAGAGTGAACAGAAACATAATCCATGTTTGCAACGCCCCATCACCGGCAGCAACGGCATCGTTGTCAATCGGAAAATTTATTGCGGAAAAGGTTATATCTCAGCTGTAAGTATAAAATCATTTTGAGGAATCTGCAGACTGTAAAAATTCTGTTTCCTGCAAAATGAAAGTTATTTTGTCTTGGTACAGGTAGCAGAGGGTTGAACCTGTGTTGGACTTTATGAATACCATAAAAAGGCTGTCAAGCGCTATGGCAGTTGACTCTCTCACACAATGCAGAGATTGATGAAAGGCACGAAAAGATCAAAAGAAGATGTGCTTAATTCAACCGATATAATAAAAGTGCTCGATGATTATATCAACATAAACCGTTTTGTTGCTGTAAATAAGAAATAAGCATTAATGTATATTCAACATTAATATTTGTCAGTGTATTATTTTTGGTAAAAAGTTCTTATTTATTTATGTAATAAATGACTTTATGCTTATACAAAAAAAAAGAGAGAATCGTACACTAGGATACTTTTCAGCGACTATGATTATCATAGCCGCAATGATGGGAACGGGAATATTTACGTTAACTGGCTATGTAGTAAAATATTTACCTGATCCGTCACTAATGATATCATCATGGATAATAGTTGGATTTATTTCTCTTTGCGGAGCATTATCCTACGCTGAAATAGCGTCAGTATTTCATGAAAATGGAGGTGAATATTTATTTTTATCAAAATTAATTCATCCCTCTGTTGGCTTTATGTCAGGGTGGGTATCATTTATTGTTGGCTTCTCTGCACCTTGTGCTGCAGCTGCAGCTGCATTTGGAGCTTATACAGCTACAATTACCGGATTCAATTCTAAAATGTCATCTGCATTACTTATCGTGTTGTTTTTTTCAATCATTCATATTATTGGTCTCAGAACCGGTGGTTATATACAAAATGCACTTACGTTATTGAAAATATTTCTTGTAATACTGTTTTTAATGCTTGGTTCAGATCTTGTTGTAAATAATAATATCATTATATTTGATTTGCCAAAAAATTTTGACCATATATATAATCCTGATTTCTGGACTTCGCTTTTGCTTATATCATATGCATATGCCGGTTGGAATACAGTTGTTTATATAAGCGGCGAAATAAAAAAGCCATCTAAAAATATTCCACTTGCACTGATATCAGGAACACTTGTAGTCTCAGTGCTATATGTTGCAATAAATTATATATATGTACAAGCCCTTTCATTTAAAGAAATGGAAGGCGTTCTTGAGATTGGTTTTACTACAATGAGAAAATTATATGGAAATTCAATTGGTCATTATTTTTCAGCAGGTATTGCACTAGCTTTAGCTTCAATGATAAGTGCCCTTACAATGGCAGGTCCTAGATTGTATATTAAAATTGCAACTGACTTTCATATATTTAATAGAATATCTGAAAAATCGCCACAAAATATGCCGATAAAAGCAATAATCCTTCAGTGTATTATTACTTCGCTTCTTATAGTCACAATGAATTATGAACGGTTGTTATATTACATTGGATTTACTCTGAATATATTCTCTATGTTAACGGTTGCATGTGTTTTTATTATAAGGAAAAAGAAAATATATACAACTTTTCAAGTGCCTTTCTATCCAGTTACGCCATTGTTATTTATATCTTTCAATTTAATAGTATTATTTCAAACAATTCATCAAAGGCCAATAGAGTCTGCAATTGGTTTTGTGACTATGCTTATTGGATATATTATATTTTACTTTGCTGCACAATACAATAAAAATTTATTGAATACCTCAAATTTTTTTTAATAATATATGAGAAATGGCGTTTATGGTGTATTAAAATCTTTTGCTATCTGGTTGTTGATACTATATCTTATCTCATTTAAAGATAGTAATAGTTATGCAGATAATAGAATTTATTTAAAGGAAACTGTTGTCGATATCGATGGAAATGTATATAATACACTAAAAATTGGTAATTATGTTTGGATGTTAGAGAATTTAAATGTGTCAAAATATCGCAATGGCGACCCTATAAAAAATATTACTGATTATGATTTATGGGATAATGCTACCACTGGTGCGTGGGCATTTTACGAAAATAATAAGAAATATTCAAAATCGTACGGTCGGTTATATAATTGGTATGCAATAAATGATTCTCGAGGATTAGCTCCAAAAGGATGGCATATAGCATCTTTCAAAGAATGGCGAGAGCTTATTGATTACTTGGGTGGAGATATGGTTGCCGGCGATTTAATTAAATTTTATTTTAGATTAGGGTATCTTTTATCAGAAGAGACTATAAATTCAGAACTTGATAATGTATTTGGTGGTTCACGTTATCTTGGAGGAGCGTTTTGTTTTAGAAGATACAACGGATATTTTTGGACATCTACAAAGAAAGATATAGGTCAATCTTTTTATGTAAATATTAATTATATAAATTCGAAAGTATATGTTGATTATGATTTTATTAAAAATGGACTATCGGTAAAATGCGTAAAAGATAGTGATTAATTAAAAAATTGTATAACAAATCAAAATTTTGTATTTAAAATACTAATTATTTTGCAATTATGATGCAACCTGAGCATATCGGGATATATTCTGCCTTATTATCAGCTGCATCATGGGCATTAGGTGCAATACTTTTTAAGAAAATAAGTGAAAATGTCTCACCATTAGGAATGACCCTTGCAAAAGGATTAATCGGAACTTTCCTTTTGGGGCTGGTATATTATTTTGAAGGAATCTCAATGTTATCTTCACGCGTGTTAATTATTCTTTTTATTAGTGGCATTATCGGTATTTCTATAGGTGATACCCTTTTTTTTATGTCACTGAAAAATCTCGGTGCAAAAACACAAGTAATACTCTTAATGTTAGGTCAGGTTATTACCGCGATATTCGGTGTGATAATATTTAAAGAATATCCTACAACAATTCAATATGTTGGTATTGTATTGATACTAATTGGAGTAGCTAGTGTATTATGGAAAAAAATAAGATCATATTCATCAAATATTTCAACAAGTATTAGGGGTGTTATTTATGGTTTTTTATCTATTATTTTATTTTCTCTTTCATTAGTTCTTGTAAAAAGTGCAATGTCTGAAGTGTCAACTATTGGCGCTGCATTTTATAGGATAATGGCTGGTACTATCGGTATGATAATTTTTGGATTATTTGGAAATAATATGAAAGACTGGGTAATGCCATTTAAAGGCAATATGAAAATGATTTCTTTTTTTATTATGTCAGTAACTGTTATAATGTTTGGCGGTTTTTGGCTTTCACTTGTGGCGATAAAATATGTTAATATTGGAGTTGCATCTGCATTAAATGCAACAGAGCCATTGTTTGTTTTGCCTCTTGCATATTATATAATGAAAGAGAAAATAGAAAAGATTGAAATATTTGGCGCTATTTGTACAGTTGTTGGAGTTTTTCTTTTGACCATATATTCTATCTAATAAGAGATAATATACTAATTGCGCAAAGTTCCTGGAAAGCCGTCTTGAGTTTTAAGTAAATAGACTTGTTATATGCTTTAGATAATATCATGTAATAATACTGATACACATTACACCTTCTATTTATTAAATTATTTAAGATAAGTCTTAATTATATTTACATAAAATCAGATTTACTATAAGGTACAGAAAGCCATAAGTAATAATTTAATAATGGAGCTTTTATGTGTTTTAGAATAGAAAGTAATAGCTTCTTCACATATGATGAAAATTAATCAGTTACCCTGTACTTTTTATTTTTTTTATCAATGTTAAAATTAAAGTAAATTTATTTTAGAAAAATAATTTAAAAAGGGGTAAAGTTAAAATGAAGATAATGAGTAATAAGTATATATTATTACTGATTATAGCTGTATTATCAAGACTGGTAATATTTTTTACAGCTTACATTTATCTTGACGGTGTTAACTTTCCCTATAGTTTATGCCAGTGGGACTGTGGCTGGTATCTATCAATAATAAATAATGGGTATGATAATGTTCCTCACGGTTACCCTGAAGGTAATGTTGCTAATTGGCCTTTTTTCCCACTGTTTCCAATTCTTATTTCAGTAATTAAGTTAATTCTGCCATTAAATAGTATCAATTCTGCACTTTTATTTAATAATGGAATATTTTTGGTTTTTATTATTATTTTATATCAATATGTAAATCCATTAATCGGGGAAGACAATGCATTTAAGGGTGTAGCTGCATTTTGCTTTTTCCCATTTACAATTTATTTGTCAATACCGTATTCTGAATCGCTTTATTTGACATTATTATTTCTTGCGTTAAAATATTTAAATAAACATAAATATTGGAAGGCGGTATTTTGTGGAATGCTTCTTTCTGTTACAAGAAACGGAGGCGTATTTTTTGTCATAATATTATTTAGTCAATACATACCATTTCTTTTTAAAGAAATTGCGGAAAAAAAATCAATAATTAAAGAAGTTTTAAATTTTGCATTTTTGGTATTGACCTTTCCTGTGCTATTTGAATTATATTGCTTGTATTTATACATTAAAACAGGAGATGCATTAGCTTTTATTCATATTCAGCGAGGGTATGGACGCATTGTGGGTAAAAGTCCAATAGAGACTATTGTTTCTTTATATCAAAATCCAGAACCTTATACATTATATTGCCTGATAGCTTTATTTGTTGGTATATTGTCATCAATTTGGATAATAAAGAATAAAATGATAGGAATTGGAATATTTTCAATAGTTCCATTGATACTTACACTGTACACTGGTAATGTAGCTGGTATGTCAAGATATTCATTTCTATCATTATCAGTTATAATATTGTTTATATTTCAATATTCAAAATTATCTTTATTATATTATACATTTGGACTATTTTGTATGATAAATGTTTTTATAATGTTTGTCTATTTTTGGATTAATGGTTATTCATATATGATATAAGCTAAATCCTATGAATTATAATCTAAAATACTATTATGCTCTATTTCTTTTATTGTTTTGGCATTTATATATACTTTTATGTTATGCTTCGCCATCTGTTAGTGATATGTATTATCAATATTACATTAATGGCAGTATACAAAAATGGAATAGAGGTGTCGGATCAAAATATTTATTTGGTGATTTAATCGACTTTCGAAAAGGAGGAAATTCTTCTCTTTATGTATTGGGTGGGTTTTCAGGTCAAGAAAAGAAGGGAACATGGACTTGTTCTGAATATATATATATATATCTTCGACCAAATACGGAAACAAAATATGATATAAATTTGTATATGAGTGCTGTCCCATTTCTTAATGAAAAACATCAAAATCAATATATCGAAGTAATAGTTAACGAGGTTATTGTAAAAAAAATAAATTATACACTAGGTGAAATAGGGCAAAATATACAAGTAATTAGAGTTAATAATGATATTATAAATTCGAATAAAGGAAACATTGTCGTTAAAATTCGAGCAAAAGGTTTAGTGTCTCCTTGGGAGTTGGGGTTGAGTGATGATACTAGAAAATTGGGTGTATATGTTGAAAGCATAATGCTTAAGGAGGTTGAAAAATAGTGTTTTTATTGATCATTATATAAAATTGTTACTTTGTCAATTTCCACATTAGAAAATTGTAGGGAATATATGAAATGTCATTTCTTATTTCTGAAAATACAGTTTTAAAGGCAGACTTAAAAAGTAAATCATAATCTTGCTTATTGCGTACAAAAACCCCTCGGTCATTCTTAAGCATCCACATAGAAATAAAATCAAGATTTTCTTTAAAACACCCATCTATACCAACGACAACTCCTTTTTTCTTTAAGCAATTATTAGCAAGCATTAAAATATTAATTGTATCATTATCATTTAAATGGTGAACTAATCCATTCATCATTACTATATCGAATTGTCCGTATTTAATAAGGGCATCTTTTGAAAGGTATTCACAGTTGAATGAATAATTTAGATTATTGTATTTTTTTTTTGCATACTTTATATACTTGGAATTAACGTCAAATCCAATATATGTTACATCTTTTGGTAAATAATTAACTATGTATCCTGTCCCGCAACCAATATCTAATATTTTATATCCATTTGTTATACTGCTATACTCATTTAATAAAATTTTTCGAGCGTTCATTGCTCCAACTATACGCTGCAGCAAATTATAAAGTATTGGAGATGATAAAATATGCATTTATATATTTTTGATTTATAAATGATAATAATATTTAATTAAATATAACCCTTTTATTCTTTTTAAAAACAAAATATTTATTCAGCAAAAAAAAGCTTGTTGAGTATGATGTCATAGAAAATATCTGAGCTATTTCTGGTTTTAAAAAAAATATTCTAAATAAAATAAAAAAAACTACTTGATTGATTATAAAGGCACTTGTAAATGCAGAAATATATCTTAGAATCGTATGCTTTGAAATCTTTGATCCTTTAAACACAAAAAATCGATTAAGTAAAAATGCAAAAAATATAGAAACTATATAGCACACTGCATTTGCTATTTCAGGACTAAAATCGGTCAATTTTATCATGGCAAAAAAAACTCCATAACCTGTAGCAGCATTAATTAATCCTGCAATAGAATACTTTATAAACTCTATCAAAACTCCAGTTATTTTAATTAAATTTATCAGTCTTTATTGCATGTAGATTATCACTGATATAAATAAGTATTATTTGGTGCATAATGATGAGATGATCAAAAGGCCTGTAATAAAGCGAATACTGTTACTTAAACGCTAATGCATAATATTGGGCTCCAAATGGTATCCACATCATCATTCTCTCCGCAGGACGTAGTATTCTAAGAAAGTGGGGAAAAAAAATTCTATAGCGAATTTCAACTCGACTGAAGCCAGCTTCTATCAACCGCCTCCTTAAAGTAGATGCTTTTATGAGACAAGCGTATTCATCAAAAGGGCATGTATTGACAGCCTTGACAGTCAATGGATTATAAGGATTATGTTCAAAAATCAACGCAAGCCCATCAGGTGTCAAAACTCTATGAAATTCTTTAAAGAATAAGGTATGCTCGCAATGATCTATATGATGAAATACACAGGCAGCAAATGCGATATCAAAACATGAATTTGAAAAAGGAAGTCGTGATCCAATAAAATGAATGAAATCAGCTTCACCCGGGAATCGAACTTTACCGATATCAAGACTCTTTTTCGAGACATCTAAACATGTTACACACGGGTTTAATAAGTATTTTCTGAAATATGGTAGAGATGTCCCAATACCAGCACCAAAATCTAATATTTTAGGGCATTCGATGTCTCTACTACGAATAGCATGAAACTCAGTGCCAAGATCTTTTACTTTGTATTCAGCAAAATAGTCAGGACTTTCACCTGAGATTCCGATATTCTGAGCATGAATTGACTGATATTCATCCGCAAATCTGTCGAAATCAACTGCCTTCATCGAAAATTAATGATATAACTTGAAAAAATAGATGGAAAATATGTATGTAAATAAAAAGTATAATTATTTATGGTGTGTAACGGGACTTCTTGATATCGGCGGTCCATCTGGATTAAAGCCTACGTATTCCTGCACAATATAGAGTGGTCTATTTTTAACTTCACTATAAATTCGTCCAATATATTCGCCCAGGATTCCAACACAAATAAGCTGAACTCCACCAATAAAAAGAACGGCAATCATTAAAGTGGTCCAACCCTCGACCCACGTATTGGTAAATATGCGAAAAAATAGCGTAAACAGGATGCCGGCAAAGGCTAGAGAACTGCACAAAATACCGAAAGTAATTGAGATTTGTAAGGGCTTGGTTGAGAACGACAATATTCCGTCTGTTGCAAAATGAACCATTTTTCTGAAAGGATATTTGCTTTTACCTGCAAATCGTTCAGATCTTTTGTATGGAATGGAGGTCTGCTTGAACCCTATCCAACTCACCATACCTCTGACAAAACGGTCTCGTTCGGGCATAGCTCTGAATGTATCGATTACATGTCGGCTCATAAGCCTGAAATCACCAGTGTCAAGAGGGATAGGAACATCAGAAAGAAAGTTCAGAAAACGGTAGAAACTATGAGCTGTAATGACCTTAAAAGGTGATTCACCAGGTCGATCTGTGCGTGTACCATATACAACATCGTAACCTTCACGCCATTTCATAATCATTTCATGAATAACTTCAGGCGGGTCTTGTAAATCGGCATCGATTAAAACAACAGCATCACCAGATGCAGCATCGATTCCAGCTGTAACTGCAATTTGATGACCAAAATTACGAGCAAAAAAAATTAAACGCATGCGATGATCTTGTGCTGCTGCGTTCAAGAGAAGTTGTCGAGTATTATCAGAACTGCCATCATCAACAAAAATGAGTTCTACATTAAAATCAACGATATTGGAACATAAAGATTGGAGTCTCAAAATTGTTTCCTGAATTGCTTCCTCTTCATTGAAGCAAGGGATCACTATAGAGAGTAAATGATTGAATAACACGCTAGAATGTGGTGGATGGTAAAGTAATGTATTAATATAGCAATATATATTAGAAAATGAAGTGATAAAATAATTAATTATTTGTATAAGAAGCTTGATTCAATAATCCAGTATAATATGAAATGACTTTAGATTGAAAGTCCATATTGTAGAGCGCCTGAACACGTTCTGACTTTGCTTTAACAAGAGATGCATGAGCCTCTGCAAGGTCTGTAAAATCAGCAAGGCCAAGATTAAATCGTTCAGAAATTGTTGAATAGGCCTGGTTTGCGGCAATTAGACCAGAATCAGTGGCTTTAATTTTATTTAAAGAGCTATTATAATCTGCTATAAGTATATAGATATCAGTTGAAATACGACTTTTTATTTCATCCAGTTCGATTACTGAATTAAGATATTCAAGTTTAGATTTTTGTATGTTTGTACTGGTAGTAAAGCCATCAAAAATTTTCCATTTGATCTGCAAGCCATATAATAAAGCTGTATTTTTAAATAACATATCAAATACATTTGTCTGTGAACCTATATAATAAGGAATATCATTTAATCTATATGATGATGCTTCAGTTCCGAAAGCACTCAGTTGAGTAATCAAATTTACTTTTGGATAAAGTTCAGATTTTGAAATATTGATAATGAATTTATTTGCTTCAGCAAAATATTGTTTACTCAAATAATCAGATCTGTTTGATAAAGCTGTTTTAATCAGTTCATTTTTATCTAATTCGGGAAAGTTGGTAAAAGATGGTAATGTTATATTTTCAAAAACAATTGAATCATCAATATCAGGATATCCAATTTTGTTAAGTAAATTAATTTTATCAATAGTTACTGCATTTTGTCTTTGTAAAGAAAGTAGTTTATAGTCACTGACTTTGGCTTGTTGCTGATATAGGTCAGAAACAGGTAAATCTCCAGTTTTAACTTTTACAGTTATTTTATCTAAAGTTTTATTTGAGAGTAAAAGATTCTCATCGGCAATAGTTAATAACTCCTTATCAAGCATAAGCTGGTAATAATATTTTAAAATATCGTAAACAATTTGTTCTTTCTCTCTTTTTAGTAAATTTTGGTAACCTAAATTTTGACTGATCGATGATTTAATTTTATAAATATTTGACATTCCATCAAAAAGAGTTAAACTTCCTCTTATAAAATAATTAGCATCATTACTCGTTGTTTGAGCTGTATAATATTTATAGGTACGTGTGGCTTGTGGATTAAGCAGTTCGCCCATATCAACAAGTTGTTGAAATGATCTATTGTAGGGTAAATAATCAAAACCGGCATCTATTGAAGGTAAAAGGTTTCCATAAGAAGAGTGAAGCTGTTCATTGTAAATTTTAAGAATATTTTCATGTTTTTTTATAGAGAAAGCATTTGAAACTCCAATTTGAATACATTGAGATAAAGTAAGTTGTTCAGCTGAATACACTTCAAGTACAATAATCAAAAGATAAAATATAACTAGAACAAATATATAGCTAATTTGTTTCATGATATCAATCAAGTTTTCTCTTAAAAATCAGAATATATCTTTGAGGGATAGTTTGATAATATTCAGATAATTCAAGCCCATAATGGGCAAGTTGGGATATAATTAATTCTTTAGTTATATATGGGCCGTGGTATGGAAGGGTAGAATCAAGAACAGGGCAATTGTCAACAATAATTAATTTCCCATTATTATGTAATGAGTTTAATATAGCCTTAATAAAGATTTCTCTTTCATTATGCGAAAAAACACCATATACTATATGATACAATGAACATAAAAAGATAAAATCAGCTTTTTCTGGTATATAATATCCTTGATCATCACCAGCTTTAACTGTAGTGATATTATTAATAAAATATTTCTTTGTAAAACTATTTATGAAATCTAAATGAGCTTTTTTTGTATCTACGGCATACACTCTTCCAGAATCACCAACTATCCTTGAAAATTTATACGAATAATAACCTGAACCTGATCCCAAATCTACTATTTTATTGCCTGGTTTAATAGGTAAATGACTTAAAATATCAGAAGTTTTTTCCCAGTTCTCCCTTTGTGGGTTATTGAATAAAATAAAATCTTCGATAAAAGCTCTTTTTGTCCTTCCAATCTCTTTTGTGTCATCATCTCCAGAGTTAATATCGTTCTTTATCGAAACTTTAGATCTGTCAATAAGTTTATATTTATACAAGATGTAATTTTTTAATATTTTGTAATTGTCGTTACTTAGATATTCATAGTAAGATTTTATTAATGGATCTTTAAGAATTGATTTTTGTTCAGAAATAGTTGCTGCTTCATACTTGCAAAACCATTGCAGAGCGGTATATTCTCCGCCAAAATTTTCATTTGGTATTAAGTTGTCATAATATAAAACAGTATTAGCAGCGTCTTTTTTATTTTTCTTGGTTAAAACGTTTAATACCATTCTCGCCCCTAAAATTCCTTTTGGGGTTGTGTCATATGAATCTAGGCTACCAATATGAATTATTGATCTGCCATCTTCAATGGATATTGAAATATTTTTATCAGATTCAGATGTATTGTTATTCTTCACAGATAAAGAATTCAAGGATCCAGGTAAATAAACAAACTCTAGTAAATATCGTTTACTGGAAATGTCATAGTGTTTAATGTATTTAAATCCATACATTTGCAATTGAGATATTATCAATTCTTTGTATATATAGCAGTTATTAAGTTCATTTCCATTAAAAAAGGAATTATCAATTATATAAAACCTTCCGCCCGGTTTTAATACCTGTTTAATGCTGTTTAGAAAGGCTTTTCGGTTACCTTCCTGGGCCCAACCGTAAATGATATGATATAACGAGCACATAAACACTGTATCAACTTTATCATTTACCGAAATATTATTCTCTTTAGAGTGAATCGGTATAATGTTTGGAATATTATATGCTTTTGTGTAATTATTTACATATCCTGTATACAAATTATTAGTATCAACAGAATAAACTATACCTGTATTTCCAACTTTTTCTGCAAGTTTATTAGAATAAAACCCAAATCCAGCACCAATATCTACGATTTTATCACCTTTTATAACATTTATTAAATTAATAATTTTATCGGCTGAATCCCAGTTAACTCGTGAGGGGTCGTTAAATAAGATTAGGTCTTCAAGAAAAGATTGCCTGTTTTTTACAATATCTGCTTCTTCTACTGGTTTATAATTTTTAATTCCATAATGTCCAAGTAAATATTCTTTAAGAAATTTATAATTATTACTGACAAAATATTTATAATAATCTAATGATAAGGTATCATGAATATCAGGTTTGCCTTTGGTTTTTTCTTCTATAACTCTATCGCATAACCACTTTAATGCGCTATAGTCTAATGTTTGTTTTTCAATTACTTGTATATTTAAATAATTTCGACTTGATATTTTTAATAGGTTAATATCATTTGCGTCCAAAGAATCGAAAAATGAATTAGCCAGTTGCTTTCCTTTGTCAGTCCTAATTGAAGGATCAACTCCAATTCTCAGTAATGAGTGCTTTGTATTAATATTTAATTGTATTGGGGTGCAATATGATCTGTTATATGATAATGAAAAATATATAAATAAGATTAAAATTAACTGAAAAAGCTTTTTCATAATTAAAATATATTTTTATATGGATTCAATTCTGAATCGGAATATTCGCTCATAGAAAAAGGAAGATATTTTATATCTTCAAATTGTGTTGCAACTTCATCTGCAAAAAATGCACCCTTATCGGTAAGAAGTATGCGTTTTGTTTCTTCAGATATAAGTTTATATTTACGAAGTAATTCAAATTTATTCTTAAAAACTTCATTAACATTATAACCTGTACGATCAGTAAATATCTTTTTATTAATCCAGTAATTTTTTAAAGGCAAGATTATTGCCCATTTAATTTGTTGGTCAACATCTCTTATTAAACCTCTGTTTATTGGAAGTTTAGCGTTAATTATATTTGAATAATATTCTGAAAAATCCTGTGTGTTAAGTCCAAATCTATCCTTTAAACTACTGAAGGCAGTTAATCCGAAGCCAATTTCTTCTTTTAACAGGCAACATTGATTAAAAGCATATTTTGAAATATATTTTTTGTTTTTTGTAAAAACCCTTCTTAGATTTTCACTGTAACCATTATCATGTAATAATTGGATTGCTATTTCCTTCATTAAAATAGTATTTTCAGGAGTAACAAATTCATCGAAAAACTTGTCTTTATATTTATAAACTGATCCTTCTTGGTCTCCATATGGATATATCTTAAGTCTATACATCTGGATTTCTTCAACTCCAGTGTTTATGGCATTTTCTAAAACAGATATCCAGTTTTCAAGTGTTTGACCCGGATGTCCAAAGATAAATTCTATATTGGTTTGAAATTTAAATAGTTTTGAGTTTTCGATTGACTTATATGCAATTTCAGAACTATGAGATCGATTCATTTTAGTGAGAACAGAATCATCTAAAGATTGAACCCCTATCGTAAGTCTATCTACTCCAAAATCTTTTAATATTTTAAGTTTTTCTATTCCCTCATTACCGACTAAGGTTATAGGGTCAACATCGTAATTAAATTGTTGGGTATTACTGAGATTAAATATCTTTGTAAAGTAAGAAAGAAATCTATGCAATTGCTTTGGAGATAGATCTGTTGGTGTGCCACCGCCAATTAAAACTGATCTCGCTGAGATTTGTCCCTGATTTAAAAAATCTGTATACAGAAGCATTTCATGCTCCAATGCATCAAGATATTGATCTTTTTCAGTTTCATTTGCACTATATTTTGAAGGATAATGACAAAACCAGCATTTCTTTTTACAGAATGGTATATGCACATAAATATCATATACCCCGTATTCAAGCGGTGAATATGTATCAAAAAATGATTGCTGATTTACATTAGGATACATAGTAATCGGAGGATAATGTACCCCTGCTGGATAAAACTCACCGCTTAGAGGAATCAAACCAATTTTCTGTAATTCATTAAACTCATCAATTCTATATCTCGAAGATTCGATTAGTTTATTTGTATTCATTTTATCTGGTGCTATTATTTTGAAATAAATAACAAAAAATAATAAATATAAATATGTGTATAAAACAGAAAAAGGATACTACGATAATGGGCTGCTAAAAAATCATATTTGCTTTATTAACGATATCTATGAAATACTCACATTCTGGCATAACACGTATGGTTGAATATATTGGAAACAATAATTTTAAATTAGTAGGCGTTCCGTCATGGATTGTAACAGTATTCGCGCCATAATTTAATCCGGCTAATTGCCCACCTTTCATAACCTTTTCAAGTGAGCTTGTTGTTGGTAATAGACGCAAAGGATTCATTATTCGCATTATTGCCATCATATTCAAAGCAATATTAACATTACCTGGTTTGTAATTAGAAAATGCTGAATTTTCTGCGGGAATAAATACAGTTGTGCTATTCATTTTTAAATCAAGTTTATGAATCAAAAGGAGATCTTCTACAATATCATCGAGAGACTGTCCAGGAATACCTGTAATATTACCGCTTCCAACATTAAAGCCAAGGCTTATCAAGTCATTAATACAGTTTAATCTGCGTGATAAAGTGTCCCCTGGTTTTATATATGAAAACAATTTTTCATTACTTGTTTCAAATTTTAATATATACCTATCAGCTCCAGCAGATTTTAATTGATTATATTGTTGGTAACTGAGACTTCCAATGCAAAGAATAATAATAATATCAGGGTATAATTGTTTAAGTTCATATACTGTATTTGCAATCTTACCAATAAAAATATCTGAACTATTTTCACCTGATTGTAATAAAATAAAGCGTCTTCCTAATTTATATATATATTCTACGATATTTGTTATTTCATCTTTTGTTAATTCATAATGTTTCAATAATTTATTTCTTCCCATATTACAGTACATACAATTTTGACTGCATATGTTTGATATTTCAATAACGCTTCTTACTTCAACCTTCTTGTTTGGAAAAAATTTATCTCTTGTGTCTCTTGCTAATTCACCTAACTCAGCAGATTCAGTGCCGTTTAGAAGAAGTGCTGATCTAAGGTTATGTTGACTAAAATCGCCATTGATTAAGCTTTCAATTATATTTGTACTCATAATAATTTTAAATAATATCTGATAAAATTGCAAGAGTAAAAATTATTCGTTTCTAAGTGCATCTATAGGATTAAGTCTCGATGCTTTTAAAGCAGGGTAATATCCGAAAAAAATGCCAACAATTCCTGCAAATATAAATGATATCAATATTGAGTTAAATGAAATTAACGCATAAAAAGAAGAAAAGCTGTTTAACAGTATTGTTACAATAAATGCAATTAAAACACCTAAAATACCTCCAAATAAACTTAAAACTATTGCTTCAGATACAAACTGTATAAGAATATCAGATGATCTTGCTCCGACAGCTATTCTAATACCGATTTCCTTTGTTCTTTCTGTTACTGAAACGAGCATTATATTCATAATTCCAATCCCACCGACAAGCAAGGATATACTTCCAATAGAAGCAAGAAGTAACGTCATAACTTTAGAAGTTTGAGTTACTGTGTCTGTAATTTCTGTTTGATTATGTATAGTAAAATCATTTTCCTTTGAGTCCGACAAGTTGTGAGATTCTCTCAGAATTGTAGTCAACTGACTTTTACCTGCACTTAAATCATTTGTTGTTGATGAACTGGCGTTTATCATATCTATATACCTGTCACCTTTCAACCTATATAAGACTGTCGTCCATGGAGCAAGAATTATATCATCTTGATCTTGTCCTACTTGACTCTGTCCTTTTTCTTTTAAGACACCAATAACAACAAACGGAATATTTCTAATTCTTATTTTTTTACCTGTTGGATTATCATCAGAAAATAGTTTGTAAGCTACAGTTTTTCCTAATAATGCAACTTTCTTTCTTCCTTTTATATCTTGATTTGTAAAAAATGTACCATATTCTAATTCGGTATTTTTTATTGAAAAATAATCAATAGAAACTCCATTTATCTCACTGTTCCAGTTCTTTCCTCCCCCTATTATTTGACCACCAGATCTGACAACAGGTGAAACCAAACTTATTAATGAAGCTCTGGATTTTATTTCATCAACATCATGTATTGTAAATCTATTCAAACTTCCAGCGCCCATATTTACACCACCTGTATTACTGGATCCTGGAAATACTATGAGTAAATTTGTGCCAAGTGTATTTATTTGATCCTCTATCAAAGCTTGTGACCCTTTTCCTATTGCAGAAAGAATAATAACTGAACTTACACCTATTATAATTCCGAGGGAAGTTAATAGACTTCTCATTCTATTTCTTTGAATGCTGCTTAATGCAAATTTCAGTATATCAATAAGAAGTGTAAAATGCATTATTTCACATTTAAATAATAAAAATCTATGATGCAATCAAACCATCGATCATATACAATACTCTACTGGCATATTTTGCAATTTGTGGATCATGTGTTACCAGCAATATTGTGATATTTTGTTTATTCAAATCAAGAAATAGTTTCATAATATCTGTTGATGTAATTGAGTCGAGGTTGCCTGTCGGTTCATCTGCTAGTAATATTGATGGATTGTTAACTAATGCGCGTGCTATTGCTACACGTTGTTGTTGTCCTCCAGATAATTGCTGTGGTTTATGATATACTCTGTCTTCAAGACCAACACGTTTTAAGGCATTAAATGCAATCTCTTTATAATCAATTTTGTTTTTATTTCTATTATATATTAATGGTAATTCAACATTTTCAAGTGCGGATGACCTTGAAAGTAGGTTAAATGATTGAAATACAAAGCCTATTCGTGTATTTCTTATATCAGCAGTTTCATTTTTATTTAAACTCATCACTGAAATGCCATCCAAAAAATATTCACCTGAATTTGCTTTATCCAAACACCCTATAATATTCATTAATGTTGACTTTCCCGACCCTGATGATCCCATAATTGCTATAATTTCTCCTTTTGTAACAGTTAAGTTGATGCCTCTTAACGCTGGGATTACTATATCACCAATGATATAATCTTTTGTCAGATCAGTCATCTGAATTGCACATTGTGCCATTGAATAATATTTATTATGGCTATGAAAAGTATATCAAGATAATTATCAAGTATTAGCCTGGAGGTGGACCTCCTCCGCCAGGAGCAGAATTTGATGGCCCCATTATTTGATTTGATTTCTTCCCGGATGCTTCTTTAGCTTTGGTGTTTTCTTGTTCTTTAACTGATGTTATAACATCCATTCCTTGTTTAAGATATTTCGCATTAATGATTTCAACATTTTTAACATCCGACGCTCCTGTAATAACTTTCTCCATTGTTAGCTCTCCATTTTTATCAAGAAACCAGATATTTGCCTCTTTATTTGAGTTATTCATATCTTTTTTATTAAAAAATGGAATTACATTTCGTCCATTTCGTTCATTATATACTAACAGTAATTCTTTTGATGGATTAAACCGGATAGCAGATATTGGGACCATTAATACATTCTTCTTTTCACCAACTATAAAATCTATAGTTGCTGTCATACCAGGTAATAGAAGATGTTTTTTATTAGCAGTATCAATAACCACGATATAAGTAACAACATTTTGAACCATTTTTGGCTTCATTCTTAATTCCCGTACTATTCCCCAAAATGTACTGTCTGGGTAGGCATTTACTGTAAATCTTCCTTTCTGACCAACTTTTATAGAGCCTATATCGCTTTCATCAACTGAAACCAATATTTCCATTTTGTTTAAATCCTTTGCGATCACATACAATACTGGAGTCATAAAATTAGCCGCAATAGTTTGCCCCTCTTCAACATTTCTATCTATTACCACTCCATTGATTGGAGATCTGATATATGCATAAGCAATTGTTGCTCTTGATTTATCTAATTTTGAACGTTCAGCTTTATAGTCTGAACTGTCGATCATATAATTTGTTTTATAATTAAGGTATTCTCTGTTTGATATTAGTTTTTTATTATATAAAATTGTTGCATTATTAAATTCTTTCCTTGATAAAATAAGTTTGTTTTTTATTCTTTCAGTCAATGCTTTAATTTCGGAATATTCTTTTGACAAAATCACTGTATCTAATATACCCATGACTTTATTCGTAAAAACAGAGTCATTATAATCAGCATATAACTTGTTTATCGTACCTGATATACGACTGCCAACCTCTACTGTTCCTTTTGCATTAATAATTCCTGTACAGGTGACTGTATTTTCAATATTACCGAATTTAATTTTTTCTTGAATAAACTCATCTTTTCTACCCTTTCCTTTTAATAGAAATGCAATTATTGCTAACAAAAGAAGAATTACTGTATATGTTATAAATTTAAAATTGGCTTTTAATAAATTATTCATTGGCCTTTTCTATATTTATTTTAATGAGCATGTCATCTTTATATTTAAAATATTTATTTCCATTTTAGTCGGTTTAAATTGACTGTTTTCTGGAGGGACTTTTCCATTGCTTCTGTCTTCTTTTGGTATGCCATATTTATCCTTTAAAGATTTGTAGTCTATATTTGGAGTTTTTAATGATATGTTAACTGTACTTATTTTTTTTGTAAAATATTTTAACGGTACCTTGATTTTATATTCTAATCGTTGTGGTTCATTGGTTATGTTTGCATATATACCCTTTTCATTATCTTTATTCAAAATAGTTCTATTGCCATTATTATCTATAAATATCAAATGACTTGTTCTTTTATTTAATCTTCTTTCCATTTCTTCTTTTTGATTTTCTTCAACTCTTTGTTCGTCAATATTTGGAGGTGGTGGTGGAATTATTCTGATAATGGGATATTCAATACCGACAATATTCTTTCTTGTATTTTCATCTTCTATATTTAAAATCATACCAAAATTTAATATTTGCATTTGGAATGACCTGTCATCTGTACTTAAGTAAATATTTAGGTATATGTTATCACTATAACATCCCGCCTCTATTTTATCTCCTTCATAATATCTGAGAGACAATTTTCTGCTATTATAATCTTTAAAAAAAGTATTATTGTCCTCATTTATTGCAGCATAAAGATCTATATTAGATGTTAAAATAAAAAAAATGATGATTATAAATTTAAATATTAATCTTTGCATCAACAATATTTTAAAAACACATGTTTGTGAAAGAGTAAAAAAAACGTAAAAAAAGTTGTTGTCTTGAAGAATAAATATCAATATAAGTTTTAAATTATACAATAAAATAACGTTATTCATAATGAATTCAACAATTCATCATGTTATATTTAGCAGTTTAAATGTCTGTTGGATCAGTCTAAGATATTCAAAAACAATAATATAGCTATGTATTGTGCCAATAAGTATTAAGCTCGAAAGCTTATAATACATTATCAATCGACTTTGTTTTGATCATCTTCTCTCAAGTTATCTTGTTGAAATAGAGTTATTTTGCCATTCGACTACTACTATTCCCAAATAAGTATGCTAATCTGATTTCCTATCCTGTATCCTCCATATGATACCTTCAATCATCACGATTAGTTCATAGTCAATTATTATTTTAAGTATTTACTGCAATTTGAATACTGGATTTCAATAAATCTTCTGGAACAAAGATGTTTGTGTCTTGTTTCTCTTTCATTGAATATGTATATTAACAATCGTGAAAAAATTATTTTAAAGTCTTGCTGGTCATCAAGAAAGGCTGAGGGAATAGACCCTGTGACGCCTTGACAACCGATCCTGTTGTAAAAGAGGGACACGGTGCCACATTCTACTTCTGCGCTCTATGCATCTGTCTTGTACGGATGAAGCTGAAGAACGATGAGTGAAAAAGAGTGTATAATAAGTATCTCTTTTCAAAACAGGTATGCTGCTATAGGCACTCCCATAAGAAACAGAGTTATGATACTAAACCTCTTCCAGGCTCATAAGGGAAGGGGTTTTTTGTTTTTGTTTTTTTAAATAATTAATCGAGGTATCAATGAGTTTTCAAACTGACACTATTCACGCCGGCGTAGGGCCTGACAAGGCATACGGTGCCATCATGACTCCGATTTACCAATCCTCAACCTTTGTATTCGAAGATATCGGTAAGCATCGCGGGTTTGATTATACGCGAAGCGGCAACCCGACACGTAAGGCGCTTGAAGACAGTCTCTGTGCACTTGAAGGATGTTCCTCAGCTGTCGCTGTAACAACAGGAATGGCTGCAATTACTTCGACATTGAACCTTTTTCGTTCAGGTGACGAGATTATCTGCACTGACGACTGTTATGGTGGCACCTCAAGACTTATGAAGACCGTTGAAGAGCATTTCGGTATCAAGGTACATTTTGTCAACCTGCAGGATGCAAACAATCTTGTTTCTTATGTTAATGCCTATACGAAAGCAGTATGGGTTGAAACACCATCTAATCCTCTTTTGAACCTTGTTGATATTCCTGCAGTTTCAGCACTCGCAAAAGAGAGAGGCCTTTTAACCATTGTAGATAATACCTTTCTTTCTCCTTACGGCCAGAAGCCATTTGAGCTTGGGGCTGACATTGTAGTTCATTCCACCACCAAGTATCTCAACGGCCACTCTGATGTTGTTGGCGGAGCAGTATTGTCAAACAGTGACGATCTCGACGTCAGGCTTAAGTTTCTTGTCAACTGCCTTGGAACCTGCGCCCAGCCATTTGATTGCTGGTTGGTGCTTCGCGGTATCAAGACCCTTGTTGTACGTATGCGTGAGCATGAGCGCAATGCATTTGCAGTTGCCGAATACCTGCAGAAGCATCCAAAAGTAAAGAGAGTATTTTACCCGGGCCTGACAACCCATCCACAGCATGAGCTTGCAAAAAAACAGCAACGCAGTTTCGGTGGAATGGTCTCCTTTGAGCTTGACGGACCGATTGAGGAGCTCTACAGAGTTCTGAAGGCTACAAAGCTTTTTGCACTTGCAGAAAGTCTTGGTGGAGTGGAATCCTTGATTGAGCATCCAGCAACCATGAGTCATGCTTCAATGGACAGCGAACACCGCTTAGCAGCAGGGATAACCGATTCCATTATAAGGCTCTCTGTAGGCATTGAGGATCGCGACGATCTTATTGCTGATCTACAAAGTGCGCTCGGCTGATTAGTATTTAATATTGATAGATGTGTGATCTTTGAGCTGGTTCTGTACATTAAAGCATGACTAACAATAACCGTGGCAGTTTATAAGCATACAGTTTATAAGCTGCCTGATTGGAACCACAGCAGCAGATCATGTTCTCTTTATTTACCCATACGGCTTCTCTCTCCGGGAGCCCGTCTTTACCCTATACGCTCAAAATAAGTTCAAGGGCGAAAAGTCCCCGTTTAAAAATGATGCCCCATGGCGGTCTTGTGGTTGTGCTTCCAAAGGGCTTTAATAAAAAGCATCTTCCCGCTCTTCTTCTTCGACACGAAACGTGGATCAAAAAGGCCACGGAACTGATTGAAAAGCATCGGCCTGAACCTGTTCCCTTAACAGCAGGCGGACTCCCATTAACTATTGTATTTCCTCAATTCACAGAAGAGTGGAGCGTGGTATACAATAATAAAGGCAGGAGAGTGGTTGAACTGGATGATCACCATGGAAAAAGGCTGCTTCTTTCAGCTGACATGGCCGATGCTGATCTCTGCCGTCACCAGTTACTCTTCTGGTTGAAGCGTCAGGCCCGAAAGCACCTTATTCCTGCTTTGGAGAACCTTGCCGCAGCACATGATTTCAAATATGCCGACTCAATGGTTCGCCTGCAACATGCCCGCTGGGGGAGTTGTTCCTCCCGTGGAATGATAACATTGAACACAAAGCTTCTTTTTTTACCGGACTACCTTGTGCGCTACATTATGATTCATGAGCTGTGCCATACTGTTCACATGAACCATTCAAAAGATTTCTGGGCATTGGTTTACAGGCACGATCCTCTTTGGCGCACCAATAATGTCGAGATGAGGAGTGCCTGGAAATATGTGCCGGCGTGGGTTTCCAATCAACTGTGAACTGTCACTGTTAATGCGGATGCTACAATATGGCAGGAATCGTTATATTGATTTCAAAGGTACCCTTAGCGATTTACTCCGCCCAAAAAGCCCTCTTTACGGCCGACAGATAATGAACTCCTGCCTTTTGCACGCTTTAAGCCCGATCTTTCCTCATATCAACAGGGAAAAATCAACCGAGGATGTTATCGGTGAAGAAGCGTGAAGAGAAGAACGTCTAAGGGCGTTCATGTGTTCTCATAATCAACAGTTACATAATTAGATATTCTATGCTATTCGAGTCATTAAACATCATTGATCCAATTTTAAAAGCAGTTCAGGAAGAAGGGTATACGACCCCGACACCGATACAGGCAGAAGCCATACCGATTATTTTACAGGGTAGTGATTTGCTTGGTTGTGCACAGACAGGTACAGGGAAGACGGCTGCTTTTGCCATTCCTATTCTGCAGCTTCTGAGCGCTTCTAAGGTAAATGAGAAAAAAAGGAAAATAAGGAGCCTCATCGTTACACCAACAAGAGAGCTGGCTATTCAGATCGGCGACAGTTTTAAAGCCTATGGACGTCATACAGGACTAACCAATACAGTGATTTTTGGCGGAGTTAATCAAAATCCGCAAGCCTCTTCATTGCTTCGTGGCGTTGACATAGTTGTTGCAACCCCGGGCAGGCTTTTAGATCTCTTGAATCAGGGTCATCTGAATTTACGTGATGTTGAGATACTTGTCCTTGACGAAGCAGATCGTATGCTCGACATGGGTTTTATTCACGATGTCAAAAAGATCCTGTCAGAACTACCAAAAAAGAAGCAGTCACTCTTTTTTTCTGCTACCATGCCGTCTGAAATTGTCAAACTTGCCGCATCAATATTGCATAATCCTTCCCAGGTTTCGGTCACTCCGGTTTCATCTACGGTAGAAATTATTAATCAATATGTTTATTTTGTCGACAAGGGAAACAAAAATGCCTTGTTGGTCGATATTTTAAAAGACCCAAATATCAAAACCGCTCTGGTTTTTACACGAACAAAGCATGGTGCCGATAAAGTGGTGAAAATTCTGCAGAAGCACCATATCACAGCAGAGGCGATACATGGCAACAAAGCGCAAAATGCACGCCAACGGGCATTAAAAAATTTTAAGGCACAACAGACCCGTGTTCTTGTGGCCACCGATATTGCGGCACGCGGAATAGATGTTGACGATCTGGAATATGTGATCAATTTTGAGCTGCCTAATATTGCCGAAACATATGTACATCGTATTGGCCGAACAGGAAGAGCCGGAGCAAAAGGAACCGCATTCTCTTTTTGTGACGCCGAAGAAAAAGAGTACCTGCGCGACATTGAAAAGCTGATTGCGAAAAAAATTCCTGTTATCGACACTCACTCTTTTCCATTACTCGATCATCATCCAGTGAAAGTACCCAAACAGCAAGGACGAGGAAATTCAGGTCACCCTGCGCCCAAACCTCATACCAGGAACGCTCCGAAAAGGTGGTCAGACAAGCCGAGAGCTGCCCGATAGTCGATTTGTTTTTACGTTGTTAATTCAAGTGTCTCATTCAACGCTAAAGCATAGCCCATGCATATAGGTATTCCTCTCGAAATCAAGTCCGGAGAGAACAGGGTTTCCTGTACTCCCTCCGGAGTCCGTCATCTTGTTGCTGCAGGTCACAGGGTGGTTGTTGAGGCCGGTGCTGGTGTAGGCAGTGGATTCAGCGACGATAAGTATCGACGCGCCGGGGCTGTCGTGACCTCTTCAGCCGAAAAAGTATGGAAGAGCGATCTTGTCGTAAAGGTTAAAGAGCCTCTTGAGCTGGAATACCGATTCTTTCGTGAAGAGCTTATGCTGTTCACCTTTTTGCATCTTGCCGGAGTGCCTGAGCTGACGGACAAATTGCTTGAATCAGGCGTAACTGCTCTCGGTTATGAGACCGTTCAGGATGGTGGTCGCCTTCCGTTACTTGCGCCTATGAGTGAAATTGCCGGAAAAATGAGCGTTCTGATGGGAGCTTTTTATCTTGCTCATCATCATGGAGGAAAAGGTAAGCTGTTGGGTGGAGTTCCAGGTGTTCTGCCGGGAAAAGTGACCATCCTTGGTGGTGGGTCAGCTGGAATGCATGCCGCAAAAGAAGCGGCAGCACTTGGTGCGGATGTGACTGTTCTTGAAATAAGTCAGGAAAAAATGCGTTTTCTTGAGTCAGCACTGCCATCTCAGGTTCATACTCTTTATTCGACCGAGCTGCACATTGAAGAACAGCTCGAAACGACCGATTTGCTTATCGGAGCGGTACTTGTTCCCGGTGCTGTCGCGCCCAAGCTTGTCACCCGCTCAATGCTGCGAAATATGAAGCAGGGAGCAGTTCTTGTCGATATAGCAGTTGATCAGGGAGGATGTATGGAATCCTGCAGACCGACAACCCATGAAAAGCCGGTTTTTATTGAAGAGGGGATCGTTCATTATTGTGTGGCAAATATGCCGGCCGCATATCCTCAAACCTCAACAGAAGCTCTGACCGGAGTGACACTGCCCTATATAAGAAGAATTGCCGATTTCGGACTCGAAAGTGCCATGGTCATGATGCCAGGTCTCTCAAGTGGTCTGAACGTCTGGAAAGGCACTATTACACACGAAGCTCTTGCAAAATCACTGGGGAAGCCCTACCGCGAAAATCCCTTTGCCTGAAGAGATCTTTTTTATTCTAACCACCAGCTTTATTTATAAAAAGGAGTTTAAAATGGAACCAGTCCTTAATAAACCAGATATTGTTCAAACCAACTCTTTGCCGGATAATTACTTCCGGTTCCATCTTCCGCATATTCATCTTGGCTCTGTTTTCGGCGACGATTGGTTCTCTCTCAAAGCCGAGGCTTTTGCCCGTTTTTTTGGAACACCTGTTTTTCTCATAGGACAGACACTCATCGTTGCCATCTGGATTGGCTTGAATGCCTTTGGACTAACCAGGTTTGATGTTTATCCCTTCATCCTTCTTAATCTTGCCTTCAGTCTTCAGGCTGCTTATGCTGCTCCACTGATTCTGCTCGCACAAACACGACAGGCCGATCGCGACAAGGTACATGCAGATGCAGACGCACAGCATCGTGAAGCTCTTGCCTTGGCGAGTGAACAGCGCCAGACCTATGCAGTACACCAGTCTGAACAGCTGCTAATATTGCTTCAGCAGAATACACAGCTGACCGAACTCGTAAAAGAGCTAAGCCAACGTATTGAGGCACTCACCAGTGATATGCACAGCAAAGTCATTCAAGACAAAACGAAAAGTTAAATTTCAATAAGCTTTCGCAGGAAATCTGGAATTTGTATATCCAACCTGCTTTCGAACCGGATACTCTTTTCCGTTCTTGTCAGTTTCGGGTGTATCCTTACGCTTTTTTCCCCGATCCGTGCATTGATTAACCGCAGGGTTCCCAGGTTCAGCGAAACTTAAACCTCCTTGAACAGAATTCGTATTATGCTTATGTTAAGTTACTCAACTTTATTTCTCTATCCGTAAACTTTTCAAGCGATTCCTATGCTCAAAAAAATTCTTATATCCATTGTTTGCTCAATGCTGTTTTTCAGTATGGCGAAAGCACTCACGCCTGCAGAAATTCAAGCATATCGACTTGCCGCCGATAAAGGCGATGCTGCTGCTCAATCAAATCTCGGTATGCTCTATGAAAAGGGGCTTGGGGTCAGGCAGGATTATGCTGAAGCCGTAAAATGGTATCACCTTGCTGCCGACAAGGGAAATGTTTCAGCGCTATACAATCTCGGTATGTTGCACGCCTATGGAAAAGGTGTTCAGCAGGATTATGTTGAAGCAGCCAAATGGTTTCAGCTTGCAGCCGACAAAGGAGATGCAGCTGCTCAGTCAAATCTTGGGAAGCTGTACGAAAAGGGCAAGGGAGTAAGGCAGGACTATACTGAAGCAGTAAAATGGTATCGTCTTGCGGCCGACCAGGGGTATGCGGCAGCTCAGTTTATACTTGGCTCTTTCTATGCGAACGGTAAAGGTGTCAGACAGGATAAAAGTGTTGCAAAAGAGTGGTATGGGAAATCCTGTGACAATGGAATTCAGGATGGTTGCGACAAATATCGTGAGCTAAAAGAGAAAGGCTTTTAAGGTCATGCAGTAAGCAGTTTAAAACCGGTTTTAGGATCAAGCCTGCGAGTTGCCTTATTGTCCAGCAATTCGGTTAGGATGACTTCCATCACTTGCCATACCGTAACACCAGTCCGAATGCAGCCGGTGACAGTGTTTTCCTCTCTGCCGCATGCCATATGCATGTGAAGAACAGGATTTCCTTCATCATCTGGAAAAATAGTCCCTGTACCGGTAACTTCATGCGCATCGTAAAGCTCATGAGCCATGGGCATCACAGGATATACTCTGCTTTCCGCAGGCCCGACAACAAGCCGGCTGCCTTTGTCAGCACTACCGATTACCAGAAGCGAAGCCCGTTCTATACCGTGATCTTTTACAAAATCTTCAAGCTGCTTGTGAACCGTTTCACCATCTTCAAGTCTTATAACAAAGATCCTGCCTTGTTTAGCTTCTGAATATTGCATCACCTATGCTAGAAAGAAAATCCTCAGTTTTCGAAAAATTCTATTTGCAGATTTTCATCAGGTTGCTCAGTGACATTGAACAGCCCTTTTTTAATGATCGAAAGACCTTTTTTGTCTCCGGCGGGTATGATACTCTGTTCCACGTTATCTGCCTCTTTTTTCGGGCAGTTCTTATTGAAAAAGAGGTTCAAAATTAAGCCTGTATTATCAAACTGAAGAAGAAAACCGTTATGATTCACAAAAACCAGATCGTCATAAGCATAGGTTACTTCATGCCCGAGCTCTTCAAGAAGCTGCATAACTGTTCCAAGAGGACGTACTGTTGATTCCATAGTTCAATGCTCCTTATTTATACATGTTGTATTGTCGATATGTGGACATGAATTCAGATCGTGCATTCCGGACTTTTCTGCAATAGTATCAGCGTCCTTAACTGGCGACAGGTTGATCATCTGTTGCAGTAACGATGTATCGAATCCTTGAATGCATTGGTTGCCGATTTTTAACAGAGGCCGCTTGATCAGCAACGGTTCCTTGATCATTATCTCCAGAGCCTCTTCTTTTGAAAATTCAAAAGGATTTATAAGGCCCGATTTTATTGCTGGAGTAGCTGGATTAAAGCATTCAGCAATCGGTTTTTCCCCCAGAAAGTGACCAAGCTCCTCTGTTGTCCATTGGTGAACCAGCAGATTGATCGGTTCAACAATGTGTCCTGACAGCTCAAGAATTTTCTTTTGCCGAATATTATTCTGGCAGCCCGGTTTTTCGTAAAAGAGAATAGTTGCCATAATTCCTGTACCTGAAGTTCAAAATCACTCCTTAGTTATTATATTAAGGAAAAAGTTTTCAATAATCTAAAATAATAAGTATAATATTTTAATTAGTGATATAAAATAAGGTGATAAGGCGCATTCTTAACAATAAGGAACTGAAATATGTCAGAAAGCAACCAGCAGGCGTGGGAAAAAGTTCTTGAATATTCATCAGTTCCATTGCATGGAACCATGTCAAGAAAAATCCGGAAAGGAGTAAAGTTACAGATCAACGAAGGGAAAATCTATGAAGATGCCGTGCTCTTTATCAGCGATCTATTTTTAAGGATAACTGAGGAGTCAAAGGATGGTACCAGTGTCAATACCTATTATGACATGAAAGCTGTTGCAAGCATTCGCACCTACAGCAGCAAAGAGCAGTAATCTTTATTAAGTTACCGGTTATGCCTTTTCACGCTCAACTGTCGGCACAAAGTTGAGCTGCCGGCCGAGCTTTGGTTGGCCGAGAATTTCTCTTGCATGGTCAAGAGCATCATCAATATTGCCGAAAATATTCTCTTCACCGATATCATCGTATAATCCGTACTGCTGAAGAGCAAATAAAGGTTGGGCATGCACGCCCGATAAAATCAGCCTGGTTTCCGCTTTTATGCAATCTTTGAGAAGGTCTCTCATCATATTTAAACCAGTTGCATCAATAGAAAGCACATTTCGCATTCTGATGATGCGGATTTTTGGTGCTTTTTCAACTATATGCATAGCTTCTCTGAACTTGCTTGCTGCACCAAAGAAAAATGGCCCGTTAAATTCAAAGACCTCAACGCCATCCGGCACTTTTCTTGTAACAATAGTGTTTGGATCTTCCTCCTCATCACTGTCTTTCAAATCCTTTGTAATAACACCGACATTTGAAAGCTGGGCCATCCTCTGCATAAAAAGAACGACGGAGAGCAGCATGCCGATCTCTATGGCGAGAGTTAAATCAAAGACAACAGTGAGGCCGAATGTAGTCAGAAGGACAATAATATCGCTCTTCGGGCTTTTCAGGAGCTCCTGGAACACCTTGATTTCGCTCATGTGCCAGGCAACAATAATAAGGATTGCAGCCAGAGCTGGCATGGGGATAAGCTTTGCCCACTTGCCGAACAACAGCATGATAAAGAGAAGTGTTATGGCGTGAACCATACCAGCAATCGGTGTCTTTCCTCCGTTTTTGACATTGGTCGCCGTTCTTGCGATTGCTCCGGTAACAGGAATACCCCCGAAAATTGGGGTAATGATATTTGCAACTCCCTGCGCAATCAACTCCATATTTGATTTATGCCTGCTTCCGATCATGCCATCAGCTACAACAGCTGACAGCAGTGCTTCAATTGCGCCAAGCAAAGCAATGGTGGTAGCCGGCAGAATAAGTTGCCTGATAGTGGCAAAATCAAAGAAGGGAAGTGAAGGCGGCGGAATCATGGAAGGGATTTCACCGAAACGTGATTCAATAGTCGCTACATGAAGGTGAAAATATTGAACAGTCACTGTTGTTGCAATAATAGCTATAAGTGAACTGGGGATTTTTCTGGAAATTTTCGGCCAGAATATGATAATTATAAGCGCAAGCATACCGATCATGAAACTTGAAAGGTCAAGTGTCGTCAGGTTACGGCCATAGGCAGTCCACTTGCCGATAAAATCCACAGGTACATTTGCGATGTTCAGCCCGAAAAAATCTTTGATCTGACTGGAAAAAATAATGACAGCAATACCGCTGGTGAACCCGACAATAACCGGATAAGGAATAAACTTGATCAGTGACCCGAACTGGGCAAAGCCCATCATGATGAGGATAACTCCAGACATGATTGTGGCCAGCATCAAACCGTTAACACCGTATTGCTGAACAATCCCATATAGAATCACAATAAAGGCACCCGTTGGGCCACCTATCTGGACTCGGCTTCCTCCTAAAAAAGAGACAAGAAATCCTCCGATAACGGCACTTATAAGGCCCTTTTCAGGAGATACACCTGATGCTATTGCAAACGCGATTGCCAATGGCAAAGCCACAATGCCCACCATAAGCCCTGCAGCGATATCCTTCATTATCCGGTCAGAGGTGAGCTCCGGTAAAATTGAAAATAATTTTGGTTTAAACATCTATATGTCTTGGAAAAAGAAAATGAACAGTTAGCCTTGTGCAGGCATTGGTTTCTATATATTATATTTTCTTCCTATATCCCAGCGGCTCAACTATTATAGGCAGGTTCTTTTAAATATTCATGGAAATTTGTTTCTCCATTGCGTACTTTATCGCAACGCAGGGAACATTGAAACTATACATAGTTAATGAGCATACGAGTCGATCAACAAAAACCGGAGAAACTCTTCAGCGCACTTTATATGGTGTTGCTTATGATGCTTGTTGCACCGCTCTCCATGGCTGAAGTTCCGGGAAACTGGATTTACGAAAAGATAACGGTCGATGCGTTTCAGAAAGAGCTCTATAGCGCTACAACAAGGAGCTGCAACTCAATAAAATTATCATTTCCCTATACTGGACTAAATCACGGATTGATAATGATAAGAAAGTTTAAAGACGCTGAACCTGAAGCACTCTTTGCGGTTGATAAGGGACAGCTTTTCACCGGAGAAAACATTCGTGTCAAATTTGATGATGGAAATGCAGAATGGATTAAGGTATATGCTCCAAGTGATCGCAGGACAGACTTGTTATTCATTGCTGACCCGATTAATTTCATCAATCAGATCAAAAACGCAAAAAAGCTGACAGTCGCAGTTCAATTTGCTCCAGGCGGAGAAAAGGTTTTTAATTTTAACCTTGATGGATTGGATTTGGCAAGAGTCGGATTATAGTTCTCTTATACTACTTTTTCTAATGATAGTGCACCATATAACCAATTGATATGAACTCCTCCGATTCCCTGCAGCAGCCCCTCTCTATGGAAGAGTTTGGCCACCTTGAAAATTTATTTTTCTCAGACTCAATGCCGGAAGAGTCCTTCTCTTCATTGGAAATGCTTGACGGTTATATGACAGCATTGATTGTTGGCCCCGAAGAGATCCATCCCGATATCTGGATACCCTTTATCTGGAATCAGGAAAAAAGTGATGAGTCTTTTTTTACCTCGGAAGCAGAAGCAAAAATAATCAAGGAGCTGCTTATCCGACATATGAACACTATAGCGGTACAATTCCGTAGTGATCCCAATGGATTTATACCGCCGTTTGAAAAAGTGAGGTATCCTCATGCACAGCAAAAGGAACTTGCTGTTGAAAACTGGGCTCTTGGTTTTACAATGGGGATTCAGCTGATACATGAATCATGGAAACCACTTTTTTCTAATGAGGAAACCGGCATGTTGGCCATGCCGATGTTAATTCTCAGTAAAATTACAGATGATTACAAAGCCCTGAAGAAGAAAGAAATTACCGACATGCGCCAACTGCTGCCCGATTTTGTGATCAGAATATATGACTATTGGCAGCAGAAAAAATCGTAACGATTACTGAATAATCAGTTTGATACTGAATAATTCATCAAGCAAAAAAAAGGGTAAAAAATTTTCAGCCAGTCAGCCGATATTCTGCAGATTGCAAAACATCTTCTTGCTTCGCAGGCCGGTGCCAATTGCCGTTTTCCCGTTTATTTTGCCTGAATGCAAAATTATAGGTGTGGTCATCTCAATTATGAGCTGCCGCGGAGGTGATTGAACAAAAAAATTATTGTGTTATTTGTTCTTGAACCCTATATAAATCGATACGTTCGCCCCTGGCTTCAACATCTTTTACCCATTTTGGTTTTGGCCCTCTGCCTCCCCAATATTCATGTTCACTTTTTCTGTATTTTATGGAAGTTGGAGTATTGGGAGTAGCTTTAAAACCTCTTTTCTTTTCTGCAATTTCTTCAATACTAATATTGTAAGCAAAGAGTTTTGATGTAATATCTGCGATTGCAGCTTGTTTTTCAAGTTTAAAGATTTCCTCCGCATCTCTTTGAAGTTGAGCTATTTGAGCTTTGATTTCTGAAAGTTTTGACATGATTCTTCTCCTCTTTATTATGTTAATCTCTATCAAGATTCCCGGGTAAAGTTTTGCAGTGAAAAGCACCAGTCCGATCAGCACTAAGAGTTGTATCAGCAGATCTGCTCTTGTTCCGAAGGTACTGCTTCCTTCTTAAATCATCAAAGCTCTCAGGATATCCACCTATAAGTCAGCGGATTGATATGGACAATTATTTTGAGTCAACGATACTCCCTGTTGCAGAATTCGTCGATACTGTTGCAGAAGTTTCAGTCGCGTAGTACATTGCTTTTGTAAATCCAAAAAAACGGATTCTATAACCTTTTCTATATTAAATATTTAACAAGATAAATTACATTTATGTCTACAACAAATGAAAATCTGAAAGAAGCTTTTGCCGGCGAAAGTCAGGCAAATCAGAAATACCTTGCTTTTGCAAAGGAAGCAGAAAAAGCAGGGTTTAGCAATATTGCAAAGCTGTTTCGAACAACAGCCCAGGCAGAATCGATCCATGCCGAGGGACATTTTGCTGCTCTTGGAGGTATAGGGTCAACTGCTGATAATTTACAGGCTGCTATTGGCGGCGAAACGTTTGAGCATACAG
Source organism: Chlorobiaceae bacterium (assembly GCA_037143555.1). Lineage (GTDB taxonomy): Bacteria > Bacteroidota > Chlorobiia > Chlorobiales > Chlorobiaceae > Chlorobium. The sequence goes on along the minus strand of JBAWYL010000002.1, from coordinate 39,529 downwards.
AAATGTATCCCCCGATGCTTGAACAGGCTGAAGCTGATAATCATTCTGCAAAAAAGATGTTTGCTTTTGCACTCAAGGCTGAGCGGCAGCATGCTGAACTCTATAAGCAGGCACTGGAAGCGGTTCGTAGCGGTAAGGATATTACGGCAACTGAAGTGTGGCTTTGTCCATTCTGCGGTCATATTGAACTGGGTAAACCCCCGGAAATCTGCCCGATTTGCAACGCTAAAGCATCTCAATTCGTAGAGGTCTAAGAGCACGTAAAAAAGAGTGAAAAAGGAGCGGTTCATTTGAACCGCTTTTTTTTAATATTTCGAAATTTATTGTCTATTCCGCGATATGCTTTTTGGTTAAAAGCAGAATTACAGCCCCTGCAAGGTCAACCGGCATCCAGAACTCCTTAGCCATATTGATTTCCATAATTGGATTATACAGTAAAGCAAACAGCGTATATACAAGAGGGAGTAAAAACATTTTTTTTCCAAAATTTTTATAAGCTCCCCAGGCAAATGTACCTGCAACGACGATTTTTAAAAAGCTGTAAAATTCAAAAGGGAGCGGGAATATGGCGATAAAGAGAAAAAGTGCCGTAATGTATATAACTTGAACAGGCATAACATCTCCATGGCTTACCTCTACGTTATGAGAGCGGTCAGAAAAAATCTTAGTAATAAAAAAAACGCCAGACAAAACATGAGTTCTGTCTGGCTTTGAGAAAAAATGCTGAAAAGCTAAAGCTTAGTAACGCTCTCTTCTTGCCGGCCGTTCTTCGCGGGGCTTTGCCTCGTTTACTTTTACAGTGCGGCCGTTCAAATCTTTTTCATTCAATGATTCGATGGCTTCACGGGCTTCGGTGTCGTTAGGCATGTCAACAAAGCCAAACCCTTTGGAGCGGCCTGAAAATTTGTCGTTTATGATGCTTGCGCTCTCAACCTGTCCAAATTCGGAAAAGGCATTACGAAGATCATCCTCAGTAACACTGTAAGCCAAATTGCCAATGTAAATATTCATTATGAGTCTAAGTATGCAGGTGCATTGATAGATAGAAATACCGTCAAGTAACCAAGGCACAAATTACTTGAATAGGGATCAATCAACCATTGACTGATTTCTGTACAAAGTTTAACGTAATTTATGATCATTTTCAAAAATAAAAATGCGTGCTATCATTAATTCATACCATGGCCTCAATGCCATAAGCTGTGTTTAATGACAAGCATGTTCCTTCACTGAAAAAAAGGACTTTTCTGTATGTTTTTATTTCTTTATAAAGATAGATACAGTAAGGAAATAAAGAATCATTTCAATTAAAGCTATACGTTTAACTTTCTATTTAGCACTGTTATCTATGCATGAATTTGATTTTCTTGGTGATCTTGTGCTTATAGGCGCACTCGCCGTTGCCATCATTCTGGTTTTCCAGCAGTTGAAAATCCCGCCGGTTATCGGGTTGATTTTTACGGGTATTCTTATTGGCCCGTCAGGAATTGGCGCGGTCTACGACCAGAAACTTATTTCAACGCTTGCAGAACTTGGCGTGATACTGCTTTTGTTTACCATCGGCCTTGAGTTCTCACTTGATGATCTGAAAAAACTGCGAAACATTGTTCTGATTGGTGGTCTCGTTCAGATTCTTCTGACAGCTCTGACCATAAGCGCTCTTTCATACTCGTTCATGCTTGCCATAGGTCATGGTATTACTCTATCAGCGGCACTGTTTCTTGGGTTTACTTTCTCGGTAAGCAGCACGGCAATTTGTCTGAAAATTCTCAACGACCGCGAAGAGCTCGCTTTGCCACATGGTCGAATTGCATTAGGAATCCTGATTTTTCAGGATATCGCAATTGTCCCCTTGCTGATCGGTATTAATGTATTGAATCCCGAAACCACGCTCTCACTTCCGTTGCTGGCAAAAAAAATCAGCATCATTGTGCTCTTTGCTGCCGGCATATTTATCAGCTTCAGGTTTCTCATGCCAAAAGTGGTTCGACTTATTGCCTCTCTTCATGCAAAGGAAGTACTGGTGATCGGTGCTCTTGTTATTTGTTTCGGCGCGGCTTATCTCACCTCTTTGGTTGGGCTCTCGCTTGCTCTTGGTTCATTTGTTGCCGGTATGATTATCGCAAGTACTGATGAAAGTCATCAGATAAGTGTGACCATTGATCCGTTTCGCGAGGCATTCAGCAGCATCTTTTTTATATCCGTAGGGCTTCTGCTCGATGTCAAAGTGATCAATCTCCCTCTTTTTGTTTCAATAGCCCTTGGTGTGCTTCTCGTTAAAGGGCTGATTGTTGCAGGTGTTTCTCTTTCTCTTGGTAATTCACTGCGTGTCAGCATGATGGCTGGTATGGCTCTTGCTCAAATCGGAGAGTTCTCATTTGTGCTGGCAGAGACCGGTTTAAAAAGTAATATTATTAATCGTGATGTTTTTCAGGCTATGCTGGCCATCAGTGTGGTCACCATGACTGTTACTCCGGCAATGATTGCCCTTGCTCCAAAGTTTGCCGATCAGTTGGTGCCTGCACTCGGCTTTATTCCGCTCGTGTCTCGGAATTCTCCTGCTCTCCCTGTGCGACCCCCTGACAGTACTATTATTTGTGCGGGTGAGATTCATGCTGCAATTATAGGGTTTGGGCTTAATGGCCAGAATGTGGCCGCAGTGCTGCATGCAACCAACATCTCTTATTCGGTGCTTGAAATTGACAGGGATATGGTTAAAGCCATGAAAAAAAAGGGAGAGCCGATATATTATGGTGACTGTACCGATAAAAAAGCACTGCTCCGGGCTGGAATAGATCATGCTCGAGCGGTTGTTCTGGGTATTTCTGATGCGACTGCAATCGGAAAAAGTATCGCAATGATCCGGGAGATAAATAAAAAAGCGTTCATTATTGTAAGGGCAAGAACTCTTGATTATGTAGCCAATCTATACAAGGCCGGAGCTGATGTTGTCGTTACAGAAAAATTTGAAACATCTATTCAGATTTTCTCGCTTCTACTCAACCACTTTACCGTTGAACCAGAACTTATTCTTGAACAACAGGAAATTATCAGACGGGAATGTGAACAAATATTCACAAGCACGTCCGCTTCAGGAAAATAACCATAACAACGCAGTTTGGCTGATGCTTGCTTATCTCTCTTATCATATTTCATGATCACGTTGAATATTTTTGTATATTCTTAAAAATTAAGACCATATCTCTTCCACTCCCACAGCCGATATGTGTTATGGTAAACCACGAGCCATCTCCTACACAGAAATTTATTGCTTACCGGCAGGAACTCCTTGAGCTTCAGGCATCTCACGACAATGCAGCTGTAAAACGTGCAGTCTACGAGCTTACTTTAATGGAGAAAAGCCGTTTCATTGAACTGAATGGTATTGTTCATCATTATCATGATTCCGGCCCAAAAGATGCATCCCAGACGGTATTGCTGATTCATGGTTGGGATTGCTGGTGGATGTGGTGGCACCACATTATTAGGTATCTCAATGACAGGGGGATTCGTACCATAGCCTATGATATGCGCGGGCATGGATGGTCAGATAGTGATCCAAAAAACCACTATCATATTGATTTTTTCGCACATGACCTCAATGAACTTGTCATAAAGCTCGGGCTTGGACGTTTTCATATCGCAGCATTTTCATTCGGTCCGTTTGTTGCCCTTGATTATGCTCGTGTTCATCCTGAACTGATTCAATCGATGACGTTTTTTAATTTCGGATACCTTCACAACAGTGAGTTCATAAAGAAATTTGCCTCAGGAACCCTGACGTTTGTGTTCAACAATCTTTTGCGAAAACTGACGTGGTGGCTTCCAGCCTATATGTTTGCCCGTCTGGTCCTTTCGAAGAATACGGTTATGCTGCACGATATCCTTATAGGATTTAAAAGTCTCAGTCAGTGTGCCCCGGAGGCTATAGATCAGACAACAAATCAGATTACCTCGTTCGAAATTACCGAGTCAGTGCCCGATATGGTAGGTGCCGTGGATATGCCGATTCTTTTTGTTGCCGGTGAGGGTGATTCGATCATGACCAGCGAAAATACAAAAAAGCTTAAGGAATTTGCCAAAAAGGGGCGCTATGTCTGTGTGCCTGAATGCGGACACCTCATTACAGTTGAATTGCCTGAAACCGCTTCGGAATTGATTTTTGGTCAGGTAAAGGCCTGCGGAGGACTTTAATCCTCGCTGTCGCGTATTGCCTGGATAAAAGCTTTTATTTTCCCTGGGTCTTTTATGCCGGGAGCACTTTCAACCCCGGAGGCGGTATCAACGCCATAGGGGTGTACGCTTCGAATCGCGTCATCGACGTTTGTTTCGTTAAGGCCGCCGGCCAGTATGGCGTAGCAGGAGCTTCCGGCTTCTTTCTTGAGTTGACTTATAATACGGGACGCAAGAGAAGCCTTGATACGCTGACCCGTTCCACCCGGCATCCCAGGCCGGTAAGCATCAAACAGAAAGCTGGTTGTCCCGCTTTTTCTTGCAAACTCAAGCACCTCATCTACTGAAAAGTCTTCTTCAGGTCGGAATACTTTTATTACTTTTGCCTCAGTGATGGACCGAGCTTGTTCTGGGCTGTAATGATCGCTGTGCAGTTGTGCCGTCTGCAGTTTGCACAAGCGACAGATAGCATTTATTTCTGCTGGCGAATGATCAACGAAAATACCCACTGCATGCATAAACGGGGGCAGCTTTTTGATGATTGATTTTGCTATTTCTGGCTCTATCATTCTCGGGCTTATGCTGCTGAAATTAAAACCAAGGGCATCCGCTCCGGCTTGGCTTGCATCCAGCGCATCCTGAAGCCGTGTTATTCCACAGATTTTAATTTTTATCATTGTCTGGCGGTTTCAGTTTTACAAATAATTCTCTTGTGCTGCCTCGAGGACGAGCTTATAAGGTGATTGACTTTGAAGATACAGGTTACAAGCTGTAACAGCAAGCTTATAAAGTGACGGCTTAGAGAGCGGCGGGGGAGTCTAAACTGCAAACACCGGGCATTGAAATTGTACACTTTTCGTCATCCTGAATCTGCGCTCTATCGGTAAGTGGTTGTGATTTTATCTAATTGTGCGTATATTCGGCTCCGGTTAACTCATGTCTACCGGGTCAGCTGATACAATGGGGCGTCGCCAAGTGGTAAGGCATCGGCCTTTGGAGCCGACATCCGCAGGTTCGAATCCTGCCGCCCCAGCAAACAAAAAAGGCAACCTTTTCAGGTTGCCTTTTTTGTTTGCGCTAAACATTCGCAAATCAATAGCGGTAATGGTCTGGTTTGTATGGCCCATCAAGGGGTACGCCAATGTACTCAGACTGTTCATTGGTAAGCCTTGTCAGCTTTACGCCGAGCTGTTCAAGGTGAAGTCTTGCAACCTCTTCATCAAGCTCTTTCGGAAGACGGTAAACACCAATCTCATACTGTTTGGTCCAGAGTTCGATTTGTGCAAGCGTCTGGTTGGTGAACGAGTTGCTCATCACAAACGAAGGATGTCCGGTCGCGCATCCCAGATTGACAAGGCGTCCTTCTGCCAGCAGGTAGATCGAATTACCGTTTTCAAAAGTGTATTTATCAACCTGAGGTTTGATATTCAGTCTTTTTGCTCCAGGAAAGTTGTAGAGCTGCTCAACCTGAATCTCATTGTCAAAGTGACCGATGTTGCAGACAATTGCTTCGTCTTTCATCTGCTTCATATGCTCAAGGGTAATGACATCTTTGTTGCCGGTAGTGGTAACAAAAATATTTCCTTCCCTGACAGCCTCATCCATAGTGGATACTTCGTACCCTTCCATAGCCGCCTGAAGCGCACAGATCGGATCAATTTCAGTCACAATCACACGGGCGCCGTAAGCGCGCATCGATCTTGCAGAACCTTTGCCAACATCGCCGTAACCAAGCACAACAACAACTTTTCCAGCAACCATGACATCCGTTGCCCGCTTGATGCCGTCAGCCAGTGATTCACGGCAGCCGTAGAGGTTGTCAAACTTTGATTTAGTGACAGAGTCATTGACGTTGATAGCAGGGAAGAGCAGCTCACCTTTTTCCAGCATCTGGTAAAGACGGTGAACACCGGTAGTGGTTTCCTCAGAAACACCCTTCATTTCCGCAGCAACCTTATGCCAGCGCTGGTTGTCTTCTTCAAAAACCTCCCTGATCTGCTGGTAAAGTGCTTTCTCTTCAGCGTTACCCGGAGTTTTTTCGAGGAGCGCCGGGTTGTTTTCGATCTTGTAACCCAGTATGATCAGAAGGGTTGCATCGCCGCCATCATCGACGATAAGGTTAGGTCCTTTGCCGCCTTCAAATTCAAGGATCTGGCGTGTACACCACCAGTATTCCTCAAGAGTTTCGCCTTTCCACGCAAAAACCGGAACTCCGGTTTTTGCGATAGCTGCGGCAGCATGGTCCTGGGTAGAAAAGATGTTACAGCTTGCCCAGCGTACATCAGCACCAAGATCAACCAGGGTTTCAATCAGCACAGCTGTCTGGATGGTCATATGGAGCGAGCCGGCAATACGGGCACCTTTTAGAGGCTTCTTTCCTGCATATTTCCTCCTTGTAGCCATAAGGCCCGGCATCTCTTTTTCAGCGATCTCAATTTCCTTGCGTCCCCATTCAGCAAGAGAGATATCTGCTACTTTATAATCAAGCACCTCGGTAACTGTCATATCAGTTATTGGTTTTAATAGGTTGAGATTGTTCAGGCCAGATTCAGGGCTTTTTTCAGCTCTGCAACCTTTTCAGTTTTTTCCCATGGGAAGATATCACGGCCGAAATGTCCATAAGCGGCTGTCTGCTGATACTTCCAGCCCTGAGGTTTGTCGAGGCTGAAACGTTTGATAATGGCTGCCGGACGGAGATCGAAGATCACCTCTGCCTTTTCCTGGATCTGGGCATCGTTCAGGCCGTGTTTTGCTGTATCATGAGTGTTGATATAAATCGATACCGGACGGGCGACACCGATAGCATATGAAACCTGAACCGTGCACTTGTCTGCAAGTCCGGCTGCAACGATGTTCTTTGCTACGTGACGTGCTGCATAAGCTGCACTGCGGTCAACCTTGGAAGGGTCTTTGCCGCTGAATGCGCCGCCTCCATGAGGAGCTGCACCGCCGTAGGTGTCGACAATAATTTTGCGACCGGTAAGTCCGGTGTCGCCGTGTGGTCCGCCAATGACAAAACGACCGGTTGGATTGATATGAAGTTTTGTCTTTTCGTCGATCAGGTTGGCAGGAATAACCACATTGATGACATGCTTGATGATATCGGCTTTAATTACCTCCTGCCATGCAGCCTCGCTCACACCTTCCGGTTCAGGATCATGCTGGGTCGAAACAACAACGGCGTCAACACGCTTGACAACGTCGTTTTCATACTCAAGCGTCACTTGGCTTTTTGCATCAGGACGGAGGTAGGTTATCGCCTTTCCTTCTTTGCGTACGTCAGCAAGTGTTTTGACAAGCTGCTGTGCAAGCTGAATAGCGGCAGGCATCAGTTCAGGAGTCTCTGTGCAGGCATAACCGAACATCATGCCCTGGTCACCTGCACCGACGCGGTCAAACTCATCAGCAATCTCTTCCTTGCGATCAACCCCGCGGTTGATATCGGGTGACTGGCTATGAAGCGCTGAAAGAACGCCGCATGAATTGGCTTCAAACATATATTCGCCTTTGGTGTAGCCGATTTCGCTGACAACCTTACGGGCAATGGTCTGTATATCAACAACACCTTTTGTTGTAACTTCACCGCCGACAATCACCTGGCCTGTTGTGACAAAGGTTTCGCAAGCAACACGCGAACTGGGGTCCTGACGAAGAAAATCATCAAGCACAGCATCGGAAATCTGATCGGCAACCTTGTCTGGATGTCCTTCTGATACGGATTCTGAGGTAAAGAAATACCTTTTCTGTGACATATTTAAATAAGTTTTTGATTAAACAAATAACAGTTAGCAACAACAGAAAAAACTGTATCAATGGATAGCTTTTCAGTGAGAGGATTTCACAAGGAATCGACTGGACACGGAAAAACTTCCGACAAGCTCAGGGCGCAACCCTGTTGAAAGCTTGCGGCACCGTGTCCATAGGTAATGGGGATGCCAAAAAAATACAGGTAAAATGTAAGCAATCGTCTTCTTCTATGCAAAAAAATCTCTTATCCTAATCGTATTTCCGAGTAATCGCCGATATTTATTTTACGAGGAGTTCCTGTAATAGAAGCATTGTTCCCAACAATTGATTGTTCGAGAATGATAAGCTCAACATGCGAGTCATTACCGATAATTGAATCCTTGATAATGGCATTAGTAATCACGGCATTTTCCCCTATAGTGGTATTCGGGCCGATAATCGCATGTTCAAGTATGGCACTTTCAGCAATAAAGACAGGGTTGTTAATAATGCATCCGGGATAAATTTTTGCAGAACTGTGCTCTTGAAGAAGAATTTCATTGGTGGAAAGCAACGTTTCAGGCTTGCCGCAATCGTACCAGCCTTGGACACTGAATGTGGTGAATTCTTCCCCACCCTCTATCATAAGCTGCAGGGCATCGGTGAGCTGGTATTCACCTTTTGTTGTTATCCGCTTTTCTATCAGGTAGTCTATACTGGCAAAGAGCGACCCGGCCTGCTTCAAAAAATAAAGCCCGACAATGGCAAGGTTGCTGACGGGGGTATCGGGTTTTTCGACCAGTTTCAGAATCTTATCATCACGGGTTACAGCGACACCAAACCTCCTTGGATCCTGAATTTCTTTTACTCCAAGGGTTGAAACCGGGCTTTTCAGAACCGCGTCAAGATCAACATCAAAAATGGTGTCACCGAGAATAATAAGCAGCGGTTCATGTTCAGTCACGTAGGGCTTGCACATCCATATGGCATGAGCAAGTCCAAGTAACTCATTTTGAGTGACAAAGGTGAATTTGATGGTATAGTGTGTTAAAAGCCACTTTTCAATCATGTCGCCCATGTAGCCGACAATGACAATGGCTTCATCGATTCCTGACGCGATCAGCTTGTCCATAATATGGCCGATAATGGGTTTTCCGGCCACGTTAAGTAATACTTTTGGATGTGAAAGTGTATGCGGGCGTAATCGACTGCCTACCCCGGCAACAGGAATGATTGCTTTCATGTTTATCCTGATGGTTTTGGTTATGATATAAACCGCTTTAGTTTTCTCTTCTTATGTTAATAAAAAGAGTTATAAAACTAAAGAGTCCAAATGCAGGCATAGGGTAATAAATTACCGAATTCAGTTGTATTTTATGCTCGTGACATGCATATTCGATTCATTGAATAGAAAGAGACGGCAGCGCCTGGGCTCCCCATTGGTTCCATATATCGGAAGCGCGCGACTGACAGTTCCGGGAAATAGGTGAAATGTGGAAATGATGTAAATAAAAAAGTTATGGCCGGAAGGTTTAAAGGTTTTTTTAAGCAGTCGGGTGTTATTCCTGTTCTTGACAACAGGATTGTGCTTATTACCTCCAGAAAATCGGAGCGTTGGATAATCCCTAAGGGATACGTCGAAAAAGGGTTGTCACCCGCAGAATCGGCCGCAAAAGAGGCTTTTGAGGAAGCAGGCTTGATAGGTGTTGTGCATCATAAAGAAGCTGGCCAGTACCGGTACCGCAAGTTCGGCAAATCCTTTTCAGTTCAGGTCTACCCGCTTTTCATAGAAACCATGCTTGATGAGTGGGATGAAATGCACGATCGCCGGCGAAAGCTCGTCACTCCGGCTGAGGCCATAGAGATGGTATGCCATAATGAGCTCCGCCAGATTATTGAAGACTTTTTTTTGAACCATCGTTAATATGCCGTATGAAAGTCATTATCGCTCCTATCCCGTTTTTCTGAAGGCTTTTGCGTGATGTTTGCCGTAGCATGAATTTCTTAAATATTTTTTTGGTTGTTATTGTTCTTGTGGTATATTAGGAGCCTTCTAATGTTATGGAAGACGGGGTGTGGCGCAGTTGGTAGCGTGCCTGGTTTGGGACCAGGAGGCCCCGAGTTCGAGTCTCGGCACCCCGACAGATAGAGGAGAAGTTCTGATGATTGATGCTGTGCCCGTAGCTCAATGGATAGAGCATCAGCCTTCTAAGCTGAGGGTTACTGGTTCGAGTCCAGTCGGGCGCACAAGTGGAAGTTCACAGGTTTTTCCATGGTGATTGTAGCTCAGTTGGTTAGAGCGCCAGGTTGTGGCCCTGGAGGCCGGGGGTTCGAGTCCCCTCATTCACCCATATTTTTTGGCCCCATCGACTAGCGGTTAGGTCACCACCCTTTCAAGGTGGCGGGACGGGTTCGAATCCCGTTGGGGTCACACTTTTAACCTGTACATGTAAAGCTCTGTTCGTTGCCGGCTCAGGGCTTTTTTCAATTCATAAATGCAGATTTTCCTCTTCTCATGAAAATATCTGTCAACTGGCTCAAAGATTTTCTTCCTGCCTTCTCTTCCGATACACCTTCACTTGTTGAAAAGCTGACGTTTCTCGGGCTTGAAGTCGAAGAGGTTCTTGAGCAATCCCCTCCTGATAATCTTGTCATTATTGGTAGAATCGAAGAGGTTCTGCCTCATCCCAATGCCGAACGATTGACGATTTGTCGAGTTAATGTCGGTCGTGATGAACTTCTCCAGATTGTATGTGGCGCGCCGAATGTTAAAGCAGGGATGATCGTTCCTGTGGCAACTGAAAAAGCGAAACTTCGCCTTCCTGATGGTCAAATCCTTACGATAAAGGCATCCAAAATTCGTGGAGAACGCTCTTTCGGTATGATTTGTGCCGCCGACGAGCTTGGCTTGTCCGCTGACCATTCAGGTGTTATGGAGCTCGACCCTTCATGCAGGATCGGAGATCCTTTTGCCCTTTACCTTGACGGTGATGTTGTGCTTGATATCGCAGTGACGCCCAACAGACCCGACGTTCTTTCCCATCTTGGTGTCGCACGGGAGCTTGCAGAACGCGAAAAAATACACTATCCGGAACACAAACCAGTAGCATTTTCAACAACTGGTTCACTGGTTGAGGTTAAGGATGCAGAGGCTTGCCCCTACTACTCCGGTGTGGTCATCCGGGGCATAAAAGTTGCCGAATCTCCTCAATGGCTTCGCCGGAAGCTTGAAAGTATCGATTTACGGCCAAAGAATAATATTGTTGATATTACAAACTATATACTTCACTCCCTTGGTCAGCCACTTCACGCATTCGATCTGGGCAGGCTTGCCGGAGGGCGAGTTGTTATTCGAAGTGATATAAAGGCACAGTTTACTGCAATTAATCAGCAGGTTTGCCATGTTGAGCCGGGAATGCCCGTCATCTGTGATAGCGAAAAACCCGCGGCTCTTGCCGGCGTCATGGGTGGTCTTGATTCAGCAGTCAGTGATGCCACCACGGATATTTTACTTGAGGCGGCATATTTTAATCCTTCGATGATCAGGAAATCGGCCAAAAAAGCCGGTATTTCTTCCGATTCCTCATATCGATTTGAAAGGGGAGTTGATCCGGGTAACGTTAAAAGGGCATCTGAATGCGCAGTGGCTCTTATTCTTGAGCTTGCCGGAGGATCTGTTGATGAAGCATGTGAATATGGAAGTGCAGTTACTGATTTACGTCAGGTTGTCCTGAGGCCTGAAAGGGTCAACACCCTGCTTGGCAGTTCGATAGCAGCAGCCGACATGGCAGAGATGCTTGAGCGGATCGGCTTTTCTGTTCACTCAACAGATGAAGAGTCAGTAACCTTTGCAGTTCCATCATACAGGGTCGATGTTTCCGGAGAAATTGATCTGGTTGAAGATATTGCACGTCTTTACGGTTACGACAATATTCAGCCTTCCCGCCAAATGGCCACAACCTACCCCGAATCTCGCACCTGTCCGGAATTTTTCCCCGACTTTCTTCGCTCCATTATGGTCGGTTTGAATTTCAGGGAAATTCTGACTAATCCCCTGATAAAGAGAGAAGAAGCTGGATTATTCAGTGACAGGCTTGTCGGTGTGCTTAATCCTATCAGCGAAGGGCTTGAGGTTCTCAGGCCGGGGCTCATTCCGGGAGTTCTCAAGGTTATCAGCCATAATATCCGGCACGGCAACAAGGATTTAAAGTTTTTTGAAGTAGCAAGGGGATTCCGGACTGTTCCAGGGAATGAACAGGTTAATCAGTCCCTTCTTGATGGTTATAAAGAGCAGGAGTATCTTCTTATAGCCATGACTGGCAGCCGTTTTCCAAGAACATGGAATCTTCCACCGGAAAAGGTTGATTTTTACGATGTTAAGGGTGCCGTTGAGATGCTGTTAGAGAAGCTGAATTTGCTTGATAAATCAGTGGTGAATATTTATAATGAAAAAAGTGTCACAGTTGATGTGCAACTGACAGAAAAGGGAAAGACCCGCTCCGAAAGAGTGGGGGTGGTTCAGCAGGTTGATACCGATCTTTTGGTTTTTTTTGATATTAACCAGGACGTTTATATCGCTGAAATTGATGCAGCAGTTCTGGAATGCTGTTTCAATCCGGATGTTACCTATGTTCCACCATCCAGATTTCCTGTTGTTCAGAGGGATTTATCGCTTATTTTGCCGCCATCTGTTACCGTTCAGTCACTTGTTGAGCTTGTGCGTTCAAGTGACTCCTTAATCAGGGATGTAAGTGTGTTTGATCTTTTCGAGCGCACTCAAAAAGAAGGTGGAGAGCGAAGTATTGCACTCTCACTGGAAATTGCTGATTATACGGCGACGCTGCAGGATGAAAGAATCAGCGATATTCTTTCGAAAGTCGGCAGTAATGCCGAGAGTAAGCTTGGTGCGGTAATTCGACAAGTCTGATACTCTTTGTTCTATGCAAGATTTCGATGGGCAGAACATCAAGGTTGACGCCAACCTTCTTGAGGAAAATATTGAACTCCTCATTGCCCGGTTGAACGAGTGCCGGAAAGAGAATGAAGTATTGCGATCTGAACTGTCAAGTCTGCAAAATATCTTGAGGTCATGTAAGTTGCCCGGAAGTGTCGGTTCCACTGTTATGGAAGCAAACGGCAGTTCCGAAGGTCTCTTTACCTACGCTGAACAAATGCAGGTAAAGCATAAGTTGGTCATGATTTTGCAGAAAATAGAAATGGAGCTCAGAAACAATCAGACTTTGTAAGTAATGAGATGGAAAAAATTGATGTAAATGTTTATGGTGACAGTTATCCTTTAAGGGTCGAAAGACGGGAACTGACCGAAAAGGCAGCTCGGGATGTTGATGGAGTGATGCGGCTCTTTGCTGAAAAAGCTCCAACATTTGGATCCGCCAAACTGGCAGTTCTTGCCGCAATTTCATTTGCAGAAAAAAAAATCGAACTTGAAGAGGAAATGGCATCCTTGAAGCAGAACATTGCCAGGCTCAATGTATTAATAGGGCAAAATCTGTAATAAACCGTTACATTAAAAGAAAAGAAATATCCGCACCAGCTGATTGAGGTGACTAGTAAGTAAAAGAACTAACTCTAAAGAATAGGGAGCCGAACTCTTCTTTTTGATTGCAGGCCTTGTTGCATTTCTGACCGTTTTTCGTTCAGAATTCAAGAGCAGTGGAAACACTGTTCCGTTGGAAGCAAAAAATCCGAAGGAGGCGCCCACCGTGTAAAACGGGTTCTTGCATCTTACACATCTCAAAGAGTATGGTGCGGTTTTTTTTGTTTAAAACGGTGCTTCTTATTTATAGGATGAGAGCATGAAAAAGGAGGTAGTTTAATGGGTATAAGTGTAATGGGTATATTTGTAAACCTGTTTTTAATTGTTTTTGCTTCGTTAGCGTTTTTCGGTGTTGGTTTTTTTGTCGGACGTTTTTTTCTTGAACGGATTGGAACGACCAAAGTGCTTGAAGCCGAAGAACGTGCTGTGCAGATAGTACAGGAAGCGCAAAAAGAGGCAAACGAATACAAAGAGCTTAAAGTCAGCGAAGTTAACCAGGAATGGAAAAAGAAGCGCCGGGAGTTTGACCAGGAAGTCGTTATTAAAAACAATAAATACAATCAACTCCAGAAACAGACTCAGCAAAAGGAAGCTCAGCTGAAAAAACAAAGCCAGGATCTCAGAGAGGTCGAAAGAAAACTTCAGGATCAACGCAAGGAAATCGAGCAGACTACTGAATCTGTAAAACTTCGGGCAGAAGATTTAGGTCGGATTATCTTAGAGCAGAATCAGCGCCTTGAAAGCATCAGTAACCTTCAGGCTGAGGATGCAAGGCAGATGCTGATTGACAATATGGTTGCAAAGGCTCGTGAGGAGGCAACTGAAACCATTCATCAGATTCACGAAGAGGCCGAACAACAGGCGAGTCGTCTTGCCGAGAAAACACTCCTGACAGCAATACAGCGCATCTCTTTTGAGCAGGCTACCGAAAACGCCCTCTCTGTAGTTCATATCCAGAGCGATGAACTCAAAGGCCGTATTATCGGACGTGAGGGACGCAATATAAAAGCCTTTGAAAACGCGACCGGTGTTGATATCATTGTTGACGATACTCCGGAGGTTGTTATTCTTTCCTGCTTTGACCCGCTGCGTCGTGAACTGGCCAAACTTACTCTTCAAAAACTTCTTGTTGACGGAATCATTCATCCTGTGGCTATTGAAAAAGCCTATGAAGATGCCAAAAAGGAGATTGATGATGTCATTATCAGTGCCGGAGAAGAAGCACTATCCTCGCTGCAGATTCCTGATATGCCTGCCGAGGTTATATCCCTTATCGGTAAAATGAAGTTTTACACCGTCTACGGTCAGAACCTTCTGCAGCACAGTCGAGAGGTTGCCATGCTTTCAGGTCTTATGGCAGCTGAACTCAAGCTCGATGCCCGTTTTGCCAAACGAGCCGGTCTCTTGCATGATATCGGGCTGGTTTTGCCGGAAAGCGATGAGCCTCATGCGATCACCGGCATGAAGTTCATGAAAAAATTCAACGAATCTCATGTGGTGCTCAATTCAATTGCGGCTCATCACGGTGATGTTGGAAAAGAGTCTCCTATTGCAGATCTCATTGATGCTGCAAATGTTATTTCCCTCTCACGACCGGGTGCTCGTGGTGCGGTAACTTCTGATGGCAATGTTAAGCGTCTTGAGAGTCTCGAAGAAATTGCCAAAGGATTTCCCGGCGTTCTGAAAACCTACGCATTGCAGGCCGGCAGGGAGATCAGGGTTATTGTCGAAGGTGATAATGTCAGCGATTCACAGGCAGATGTTCTTGCCCACGACATCGCCCGCAAAATCGAATCAGAAGCCCAGTACCCGGGCCAGATCAAAGTATCCATTGTCCGCGAAAAACGATCAATAGCCTACGCAAAATAAAAGTCGTCAACACAACAGGGAAAGCTCAGAGCTTTCCCTTCGTTGATGGAATTCCGGAACCCTTTACCGCTGCCGCAGCCTTCATCGCATAAGCAAAAGACTTGAACAGGGCCTCAATTTTGTGGTGCGTATTCTCTCCCTCAAGAATTGATAAATGGATATTGGCTTTCATGCTTTCTGAAAGTGAAACAAAAAAATGCTTCACCATCTCTGTTGAAAACCCCTGAATGACCGCCCGCTTGAACTTCGCATTGAACACACAATAACTTCTTCCCCCAAGATCAACCGCACAACGAGCCAGGGCTTCATCCATGGGGATGATCGACCATCCATATCGCTGGATGCCCCGCTTGTCGCCAAGCGCATCGGTAACGGCTTTCCCCAGCACAATAGCAATATCTTCAACCGTATGATGATCATCAACATCAAGGTCACCCCTGCACTCCAGGGTAAGGTCAAAACCTGAATGTTTGCTGAAATTAGTCAGCATATGATCAAAAAACACCACTCCCGACCGGATAGAGCTTATCCCGGTACCGTCAAGAGAAAGTGTGGCGGTAATTTCAGTCTCTTTTGTGGTTCTCGTTACCGTTACGGTACGGAGTGCGGTGTTTGCTTTTTCTTGCATGTGTAATGTTTAACGGATAAATTTGTTGATAATGAAAAGAAGGAGGCTGAGCAACAGAGAGAGCACTATTGAAGTGCCCAGTGGAAAATAAAACCGGAAGTTACTGTTCTCTATCTTGAAATCAAGAGGAAGATTTCCGAACCAATGAAGCCACCGTGATGATGCAGCACTGTCAAAAGTCATAAGCAGCAGGCCGCATGCAACAGCTATCAGGCCTGCGACTGCAACTATTTTTCCGGCATCTGCAATCACGATTTGGATATTTTTTAAAAGTTGCTAAATTAAGGCCTTCATCATATGAAGATACGATATTTGCAAATTTATTAAAGCGGCTGGAAATGCATGTTTTTATTGTCATTGTAGGTTTACTTGCATCTATCCTGCTTGTTGGTTCTATTTTGCTTCAGAGTCCGAAAAGCGGCAGCGGGCTTACCGGTGGCATGTCAAGCCTTGGTACTGTTCAGACCCTTGGCGTAAGACGGACTGGCGACTTTTTAAGCAAGACAACAGGCATCCTCGCAGCAATTGTTATGGTACTTTGTTTTATTGCACAGTTTACTCTTCCTGGCAGAAAGGCAGAAACAGCCTCACCAGAAAGCGTTCTTCAGAAAAATATCCCCGCAGCCCCGTTAGCTCCGGGTAAAACATTGCCTGCAGCCCCGTCGCTACCGGCATTGCCTGCAAAATAAGAATATGCGCCTGTGGCTCAATGGTAGAGCAATTGACTCTTAATCAATGGGTTGGAGGTTCGAGTCCTCCCGGGCGCACCATATAAAATAAAGACTTACAGGTTTATGCTTGTAGGTCTTTATTTGTTTATGGGGTTTGTCAGGTGTTTAGAATTTATGTATTGGTTTTTTATTAAAAGAGCTTATCCTATGAAGGATCGTCAGAATTGAAAATGTAGGTGTGCCAATTAATACCAGACATTTTTAAGCCGCCTATGCAGAAGTAAGCTTCATATATTTTCAAATATCCCCTTTTTATAGAATAACTTATTTCCATAATCAAGCCATATCAGAAATATGACAGCACTCAGAAAACACCCAAAAAGCGACTATTCAGAAGCATTAAAAAGAGGAAAAGAGATATGGAGATATCTGCATTTAGATTATCATCCAAATCACATTTTATTAGCCATTTTCTTGAAGATATCGTCAAAAACTGAGGTGATATAGAGGGAGCCAGCTATTGAAAGGTGGTTAGTGTCTGAATAGAGCAGTTCTTTATTTGCAATAATTCTGCACCGACCATTGCTATCAAAAATTTTATCTCCTGGATAAATAAATTCTATTTCTGATAGATGCACAAGCCCATTAAAGACTTCTTTTTGGGATTTATTGTGTTCAGATTTTATTGGTAAGAATTGATTGATATTTATATGGGATGGAAACCGATAATGTATTGCAAATATACGCGGTACATTGTATTTTATCCTTGGTACATCCGCAATAATAACAACTTTTTTCCCCATTTCACGAAGTGCTTGAATAGTTCGATTCAAGCCTTTTATATATATACTATTATTATACTCATTCCTATAGCCGGCCCAACTCGCTGCCAAAAATACTACTTTTATATTCGGATGGTTTTGAATGAACTTGATCACTTTTAAGTTCCATTCTGACTTGCAATAAGAAGGGTTATCAAATTTGCCTTCAATACCTAATAATGGTGGTGAACCTCCTTTAGAAAAAATAAAGCCAGAGACTTTGTTTTGTTTTGATTGATTAATAAATGCCGGAGCCAATGTGCCTGCATGTGAATCCCCCCAAAGAACAAAAGATGGAGTAGTATCTTTATTCCCAATCATAAATGTAGGTGGTATATTAACCATCATCACTGTTGGTGCAATATCATTATATGATTTATCTTTTGTCTGCAATAATTCAAATCGTTCGCCAATACCATCTCGTTTATAAATTACTCTGCCGATGATGAAAAAGATGAGCATGACCACAGCAGAAAGATAAAAGAGTTCTTTTCTGTTGGGAATAATGGTTTTTGTGCTTCTAAATGGATGCTCGATAAATTTTTGTGAGAATATGGATATGAGGAAGGTGGCAAGGATGATTCCTGTAATTTCGAGAGGTATAAGGTCTCTAAAAATCAGATACTTTGTGAACGCTATCAAAGGCCAGTGCCAGAGGTAGAGAGAGTATGAGATGAGTCCGATAAAGACCATAGGTTTGAGACTGAGGAACTTTTTGATGATCGACATTCCCTCACCAATACCGCTATAGATAATGAGACTGGAACCTAGAACTGGTGACATAGCCGTAATACCAGGGAAGATTGTGGCTTCAGTATAGAGACAGACACTGAAAACAATGAGGCCAAGTCCTATAATCGAGACGATGTTGCGCTGAACTGTTGATTGAAGCTGTGGTATAACTCCCAAGGCAAGAAAAGAACCAAAGAGAAGCTCCCATGCTCGAGTCGTGACGAAGTAAAATGTTACTACTTGATTATCATTCGGGGGCCAAATACTCGTTACGTCATTAGCATAAGTGCCATAAATACTCAAAGAAAACGAAACGAGACTGATCCCAAGCAGCCATGGGAGGTATCGTTTTTTTGCAAACCGGCTGATTGCGATGAGCAGTAAAGGGAAAAATATATAGAACTGCTCTTCAACAGCAAGTGACCACGTATGTAGAAGGGGTTTGGTAATTGAGGCTGCATTGAAGTAACCGGAATCTACACATAAAAAGATATTTGAAACAAAGAACGTTGTGTAATATATACTTGCACCAACTGATTTTAATGAAATGGGATCATAAAGGAATGTCGCGACTACAGAAGTAAAGGCGATAACAGGGAAGAGCGCAGGGAAGATTCTTCTGATCCGTCGCTCGTAGAACCTGGCAATAGAGAATTGTCCGGCGTCAATCTCTTTGAGGATAATCGAAGTGATGAGAAATCCAGAGATGACAAAAAAAACGTCAACACCTACAAATCCACCTGAAAAGCCTGGGATACCAGCATGAAAGAACATGACAGCCAACACAGCTACAGCTCTCAGTCCGTCAATATCCGGCCTGTATTTTAATGGCATGATGTTTCCATCAATATTATCTCCGATGTATACCAAACGTAGATAAACTATTCTAACTGCAATTATTGTACCAAAATAATCAGTGTGATAAATTATATTGTAATTATTTATTAATAAATGAGATATCTCGTTATATGAACAGATTGTTTTGAGTAGTGTTTTTAAAATCGTTCTGTGTAAGCGTACTGTTTTATTGCTATTGTCTCAGAATAAAATATATTGGTTGAAATATTGTATTTCGGTTAGCAAGATTATTTGCTCGACAGGCAAAGGAAAAGGATGAGTCGTCAAGTACGGCAAAGTAGGCTTCCGGCATGGTGATCTCTCCAGAAAGCGGATAAATCCATAAGGGCAGAATACTGACAATAAATCAATCACTCATGGACAGATGGCCTTGTTTTGATCATGCTTTTATTTGTGTTCATGAACGTTTAATTCCATCAAGGAAAAGAGGTTTGTCTTATATGGTGAGAGGGGGTGACTGTTATATTCAATACGAAATGCGGCGGTATAATGAATACTGTTAGACTCAAGGTATCTGCTTTTTTTGATCGTCGGTATGATGCCTATGCCCAGATCTATTTTTACATTTTCATACTCCTTGGCTCTTTATATGTGTTCTATCCAAACTATTTAGATCATATCGAGTCAACAATTGCTGTGTTGGGAGGGGTGATGCAAAGGGGTGAAGCGCTTTATCCAGCGCCGGATCCCTATCCTTACCATGGCATATTGTACGGTCCCGCACTTGCCGAAATTCAGGGGCTGTTTCACTGGATAGGACTTCCTGTGATGGTCGGGTCGAAACTTCCCGGAATTCTTGCATTTATTCTCGCGTCAAATATCCTTCTTCGCCTGAACAGAAAGGCAATCACCAGAGGATACCTGCTTTTTCTCTTTCCGTACATTTATTATTTATTCTGGGACAGGGCCGAGCCGTTTTTTCTGCTCATCATATCGCTCTCTTTATTTCTTGCGGAAAAACTTCCCGGCAGCAAGTTATTACCGGTATTGCTCGGAATTCTGGCAGGTGCGGCTTCTGCACTCAAGCTGCATGGTATCGCCTATGTACTGGCGGCATATCTGGCCATTGTGCTCACCGGCGGGGCATCAATCGGAGCAGTTGTGGTGTTCGCGCTTCTTTCCTGCATCTCTTTCATAACTTTTTTCCTGCCGCAGAACATTTCTTTTTTCTCATTTATCAATTATCTGAAAATTGCAGGCCATCACGGGCTTTCCATGGATACATGGCAGACAAATATCATGTATTGGTTTGCCCTCCTTGTGCCATTGCTGGTTGTGTGGCGTAACGCAAAAACAGCAATGCGTACTAATGTTTACCTCACTATTATTCTTGGTATCGAATTCTTTATTACCATTCTCGGCGCAAAGCCGGGTGCGGGCCTTCATCATCTGTTTCCGTTTATTCCTCTCAATGCCTACCTTATGGCGTATCTTCTGCCCGAAGGGGAAAAGTTGCGGCAAGAGTATCTGGTAAGAGTTGTCTATGTCGTTCTTACCATTATTTCATTGATTACTGCAGTCAAGCTTGCCTCTCTCATGATGCGCCACTGGCATCAGTATGCCGCAGCCGGCAGGGAGGTCATCAGCTGTGAAGCAAAATATACCGGTCTTGTAATGGGAATAGGGGAGGGTGATCAAGGCTATGAATATACCTATCTGAGAGTGCTATTGAACAGACGGCAGATAGATTTCCCAGCATTTATGGATCTTCAGTTTTCCGGCGTCGGTGATGGACTTTTTGTTGAGAATCTCAGTAACGGCAGCATTAAGCATATCCTTGTTCCGAATGAAGGAACACCATTTGCCATGCTGAATTTTTATACAGGTAAACCGTTGTTTTCTGGCAATGTGCAAAAAGCATTCACAACTCATTACCGCTGTATCAAGAGAGGGGAGGCATACTCGGTATACGCCTGGCAGATCAGTAACGCTCTATAGACCCGAAGAGTCTCACCTGCTCAATAAGGCTGTCACAAAAGGAAAATCCAAAACCAAAATTAATAAACACTACCCTGTCGTGCGCTATAATTCCCATACAATTTTGGATTGCCTGCCGCCAGCCGCGTAATCCAGATCCTCATCACTCAACTCACCAGAGACATCTTTAATCTCAAATAAGGTGCACGTAAACCCTTCGTTGTTAATAAAGGCAACTCTTGCTTTAGCATCCTCGATTGCAATAACACGATTGTGGAATGCTTCATCTGTTTTCATCTTTTCGAAAAACGCTTTTGCCTGTTCAATTGACACAGATAACTCCTTTGATAGGATTGGAAGATTGAGGAAAACAACGCCAACGCAAATAACGTATACGTTGGAGATAATTCAAAATCTAATACCGTAAAATTTCTCGATAAATTTTTTTTACTGGTACGGTTCAGCAATCCGGAACAACACCGTCAGTTACTGACAGATTGTTCCGGAAAAGCTTCAAAAGAGGGTTACGAAAGATTTCTTGGTACCTGTGAGGAGTGGTGGTGAAGAATGGGATTAGGCAAAGAGATATCCACCATAAAAGTAAACCTCGAAGGGAAGGAGAGCAGTACCTGGTCGACCTCGAATTCAAAGGAGCAAATTCCGCTCATGGTCTGTATTGTATCGCTTAGCGACTGTTTTCTCAGTGCTTTGTTGTGCAGTCGCACTCCGAGGCCCTCTCGTGTAGCAAGCTTGGTGAAATAATTTAAGATGCCTTCCGGGTCTTTGATGGTATGAGGAGAAAATGTCGGAATAAGAATGGCTGAGTCATGATAAAGTGCTGCAATATCTTCAGGCGTTCCGCTGCAGATACGTGAAACCCATTGAAAAAGAACCTCTTCAGCATTTTTGAAATACATAATGGTAAGCGTTAATTTTTTCCAAATACATCATATCGGTTCAAATTAGAACGTCGTAAAAGTAAGCTTTTTTTGTATCGGAGCACAAAGGAAAAAAGCAGGAATCGATGGCGAAAAGTCTGGATTTATTAGACCTTCACCGATCAGGCAAACAGCTCTGCAGGTCTCGCCGCTAAAGTTTATTTGTAGGATTTAATTTTTTTTCTGATTTTTAAATAAACTCCAGCTAAAACCCCAGAGTACTTTAAAGAGTCATGCATGTCGCAGATAATATTGCGGTTCTATGTGTTGATGATGAAATTGAAATCATCACTGCCCTGAAAAGTTGTCTTCGCAGAGAGCCATACATTAAACTGTTTGCCGAATCGGGCGAAGAAGCTCTTGCTATGTTGGAGGACAGCAGCAGCAATGTGCATATTGTTGTTCTTGTTTCTGATATTCACATGCCGGGCATGAGCGGCATAGAATTGATCGAGAGAGTGAAAACCCGTTTTCCCGACACCATCTGTCTGTTAGTCTCTGGTGCCAATAATAGTCACGAGCTGGTAAAATCCAGCAATCCCCTCAATTTTTTCAGCACAATCACAAAACCGATAGACATACCGGCCTTCAAAAAAAATATAAACGACGCCATTGATTATTATTGCAAGAGTACAAATAAGCAGTAACCAATTTTCCACAGCAATCCTTCTACATACGATCTCTCTTTCTCTCAGTACTACTCTTTTTCACAGAGCAGTATAACTTTTCCAGTGGTAGTATTTACACCAATGTATTTCAAACCTATTCGGTTAATACAGGAGGGCCGCTCTGCAACCGGCTCTGTTTTTGTTTCAGTCCGCGGAAAATTGAGAAGTTTAAACAGTACATTCATTACAGAACATATACCGTAGAACTATGGGGAAAACAGTGGTTATTACCGGCAGTTCCCGGGGCATAGGGTTTGGTCTTGCACTCCGCTTTCTTGAGCGGGAGTGTAACGTTGTCCTAAACGGGAGTTCTTCTGAAACGACCCTTAAGGCTATGGAGCAGCTGCAGCGCTACAACAGAAATGTGGCCGGTGTTACTGCTGATATAAGCACTCCTGAAGGTATTACGCAACTCTATGACGAGGCTGTCAGGCATTTCGGCCGTGTTGACATCTGGATAAACAATGCTGGCATAACCCATGATATGCGCAATGCATGGGAGTTGGGTCATCGCACAATCAGCAGGGTTGTTGACGTCAATATTGAAGGGGTAATGTATGGCACGATCATTCCTTTCCGGCAGATGAAGTTACAGAATGAAGGCAAGATCTTCAATATGGAAGGACTCGGCAGCGACGGGTTTATGCTCAATGGCATGACTGTATACGGAACCACAAAAAGTGCTATCACCTACTTTACCCGTTCTTTTGCCCGTGAAGCACGCGGCACCTCTGTGCAGATAGGGACACTCAGCCCGGGCATGGTAGTGACCGACCTGCTTCGCACTACAGTCAATGACGGCTCAGCCGAAAGCCAGAAAAAAAAGAAGTTCTTCAATATGATGGCTGATGATGTTGAGACCGTTTCAACGTTTCTCTGTGGCCGGATACTTGCTTCCACCGCACCATCACCGAGAATCCGGTGGCTTACCAAACCCCGCATGCTTGGAAAGATTCTGATTTCCCCGTTCAGGAAAACAGACCTCTTTTCATAAGGCAGCCGCATATTCAGAGCGGAAGTCCGTACTCCGCAAGAATAACAGGAACATGTCGGGGAACGAGTTTTTCAATCAGGTACGGGTATCGGAATTTGACGTAGTAGTAATGCCTGATAAGATGAAAATCAACCGAATAATGGGCAAATCCTATACCTTTCGGGCCGATCAAGCCAAGCACTCCTGCAAGCATGTGCCCGATCGGGATGGGAATTCTTCTTTTTGCAGAATACTTTTTGTTTTCATCCTTCATACTCTCGATGATACGTTTCGAAGTGTTCTGGACAAATGAGCGGCACTCCCAGTCGCCCGGTTCAGCAAAACGATTCAGTTCCAGTTCGATCAGTTTCAGAAGTATCTTTCCAGTTTCAGTCCTGACCAGGATCCATTGCCGGTTCCGGTCAGAAAGCAGTTCAGCCCCGATATACCCAACGGTAATGTCGGAAAGTCCATTGAGATAATCAAAGCAGCACATGCAGGCAGCAGGAAAAATTCCGGGGTCGGAAAGTTCTTCCGGAAGGCTGAAAAAAGGGATTTTTTCAACTCTGCCGTCATGATGTCGGATATGAATCCTGAAATCCTGCATAAACTCCATATGTCGGGCGGTGCCGGGAGAATCGGTCATTCGCTCAAAAATCCACGGCCATTTTGAGCGCGCAACATTGTCAACGCAGGGGATACCTATGGTAAAAATTGCCATCTCTCTGAGGTACGCAAACCTTTCCTGAAAATCTCTCAGTGCATGTATGTGGCATGCCGCACCGATCACAAGGATTTTTTTCATTCCAAGGCGATAAGCACTCTCCAGAGATTGCAGAACCGGGGAGAGTACCGGTTTATTGCCTCTTGTCGCATAGACGTCATCACTGTTCTGAGCAAGAACAGGCACAGAGAAAAAATGATGATCAGCTGAGCGGTGCAGCGACACAACTCCGTCAACAAGCCTCTCTTCGATCGCCCTTATCGCCATGCGGGTGATGATGCCGCTCCACTGCGAACCTGATACAGGATTTTTCAGTTCAGCCGTAAACCGTTCTTTAACAATGCCGAAACGCATTTCCACAGGGTCATCAAGGCTTCTTTCCCGTCCAAAGAGCTTTTTCTCCCTTTCTCCGAGCCAGCCGTTGCTGAAAACACAGCTTTTGATGCTCTCTTCAGCCGGCCAGAGTTGAATGGAGCAAAGACCACAGGAACTGCAAAGCCCTTTTTCTGTCTGATGCATAGAATAACCGGGAAAAGAATAATTTCTTTTTTCTTCAGGTATTAACGTTAGAAAATCATTATTTCTTTCAACTATTTCAAATCAATGCCACCCTTTGGAACGGCAACGAGCCAGGGGTGGAAACCCTGCATTTTCCCCTTATCGAAGGAAAGTTCAGGATTATTCCCCGACATTCAGTAAAAATTTGTTAGATTTTTTTCATAAGATTCCCATCTGAAGAACAGAGGTCGCCCTACATAACCCGGCATAAGAGAGCATAAGCAGAAAATGGCATTCGAACTGGATCCAGGATTGTTTGAGAACGCACAATGCAAAGGAATAACCATAAAAATCATAGGAGTTGGTGGTTGTGGTTGCAATGCATTGAACTATATGGTCGAAAGCAAAATTAACGGAGTTGAATATATAGCGTTCAATACAGAACCACAGGAACTGCTGGATTCAAGAGCTCCAGTCAGGGTAAGAATCGGCAAAAATGCAGTTCACGGAATTGAACCCGGTGCTGCTTTTTTAAAAGGCCCGCTCAACAACCCTCTCTTTTCCGAAGAAGACCGCGAGCATATTGCCACTCAACTCCATGGCGCAGATATTGTCATTATTGCAGCAGGGATGGGCAAAGGAACCGGCACCATGGCCACACCATTAATTGCTCAGATAGCAAGGAATATGGGTATTCTAACCATTGGACTTGTAACTAAGCCCTTCAGTTTCGAAGGCAAAATGAAAGTGAATACAGCCGACGAAGGAATTGCTGAGCTTCGCAAATACATAGACACGCTTATTCTTGTCGATAATGAACAGATTATGACCCATGCCGAAGAGGATACAACCGTCAACGAGGCCTTCAGTCTTGCAAATGATGTCATGTACAGGGCTGCAAAAGGGATTGCCGACATACTCAACAGCCGTGGCCATATCAATGTTAACTTTGGAGACCTCTGCGGCCTTATGATGGGAGCCGGTGATGCTGTTGTCGGCACAGCTGCAGCATCAGGCGCACGACGTGCACTGAAAGCCTCATCGGATATTTTCAGCAATCTTCAGCTTGCAGGGTTCCTGGTGCAAGGCGCCAAAGGAGTTCTTGTCAACATTACCGGCGAAGTGACCATGAGAGATATGTCTGAAGCTATGACCTACATTGAAGAACAGGTAGGCAATGAGGCAACTATTATCAACGGTTACATCCACGAAGCCGGCATCTCGGGAGAAACAAGGGTAACGGTTATTGTCACCGGCTTCAAAAGAAAAACGATTGAAGAGTTGTCCCGGGATACTCCCGCCTCAGGAAAACGCCCGGCACCCGGCAGCATAGGTCATGGAGCAATGCTGTCACCCACAACTGATTATTCCATCCCGGCCTATATTCGCAGGCAGAACATGAACAATGATGGTAAGCCTCCTGAACAAATATCACTTTTTGCGGGCAAGAAAGAATTTAGTGCCGATAGAATTCAAAAAGGCGCCTCAGATTCACCTGCATATCTTCGCAGAATAAGCAACTAACAAAGACCGGGAGAGCTTTTGACTCTGGTGAAATTATTTATGAAAATTATTGACCGCTACATCCTTAAATCTCTTCTCGGGCCCTTCCTGTTTGCGTTTATAACTATTGTTTTTGTGCTTATTCTGCAGTTTTTTACCACCTTTGCTGACCGTTTTATCGGCAAAGGCATTGAGTTTGCCGACATTGTAGAACTCATTGTGTTGCAGTCAGCATGGATGGTCGGACTCGCAGCGCCTATGGCGGTACTTATCGCGGTTGTGATGGTTTTCGGCTCTCTTACCACGACATCGGAAATGACTGTTTTAAGGGCATCAGGGATCTCTCTCTACCGGGTCATGATTCCAGTGCTCTGTGCAGGTCTTTTTCTCTCAGCGCTTGTCGAAAGGTTTAATAATGTTGTTTTGCCCGAAGCTAACTTTTATGCGAAATCGCTGATGGTTGATATTGCAAGGGCAAAACCAGCGTTTGGTTTAACTGAAAATGCTTTTTCGACTCTTGTTGATGGCTATTCCATCTATGTCCATAAATCCGATAATCTATCCAGAGAAATCAAGGGGATTGTTATTTACGATACTACAAGGCCGGATTACACGACAATGGTGAGCGCTGAAAAGGGGAGTATTGATTTTACTGCTGATTACCAGTATCTGGTGATGACGCTTTTTAACGGTGAAATTCACCAGATAGGCCAGCCGACTCACCAGTCACATCGTAATATGAGTTTTAAGAAACATCGGTTTATTTTTGAATCAACTGGTTTTGGCTTTTCACGCAGTAACGGAGAAAAGGTGCGTTCAGGAGACAGTGAGCTTTCTGCGAAGGAGCTCCTTGTTATCGTTAATGAATTCAAAAACCGGATTTCAGTATCAGAAAAGAATATTCGCACACCACTTGAAAATCTTGAGCATAGCATTGCCGGAAGTCGATCCGGTGATACTGCAGCACACCTTATGCGCTCCGGTTCTCCAGGTAAATCGACAGGGGAGATTGGAGTTGCGGAATATGTTGACCGCCAGATTGACGAGCTTAACGGAGAACTCAAAAGCATCGAATCAAACAGGGGAATGTATAACAAATACATGGCGGCCTACCATAAAAAATACTCGCTGTCACTTGCCTGTTTTATCTTTATTCTTGTTGGCGCTCCTCTTGGCGTTCTTGCAAAGCGAGGGGGCTTCGGCGTTGGAGCCGCCATGTCGCTGCTCTTTTTTGTACTCTATTGGATGCTCATGATTTCCGGAGAGAAAATTGCCGAAAGGGGATTGCTTGACCCCTTGATCTCTATTTGGCTGGCCAATATCGTCATGGCCGTCATAGGCATTGGTCTCGTTGTCAGTCTGAGCGGTTCTGTATTTAATACTTCCCGGTAACAAAGCTCAAAATACTGCTTAATGGCAATTCCTGTCTGAACCTGATGCTTTATATCCGCAGCAGAGCTCTTTTTTTACACCATGTTCATCGAGGCACACAAAGGTGATATGCGTGCTGAATGCAAGAATCCGTTCCCCGGTTTCTATGCTTTTTTTGTAGACATGGACGGTGTACTCAATCGAAGTATGCCCTATTCTTGTTTTTTCAGTCACAAAACAAAGAATGGAACCACCCTGTATGCTTTTTTTAAACTCCACCTTGTCCATGCCAACCGTCACAAAGTTGCACCCGGGATAATCAAGAGAAACAGTAATGTAACTGACCTCATCAATCCATTTCAAAAGATTACCGCCAAACAGAAATCCGTAGTGGTTGAGGTGTTCTGGTAAAACAAGTTTATAGGTTTCCATAGTGAGACTTGGATGTAATTTTAAATATGAAAGTTGTGATGAATCAGTTGTTCCACGCCATAACAGTTAACGAATCCCGCATGTTACCGTTAATATAGCAGATTGCTGGCAGCTTACTTCAAGTTTACTTGTTAAAGCGCTTATTATTAAGATTTATTCCGGACCTTTGGACGGTTTCACAAGAAGGACCTCCTCGCGTTCAACAATAACCTGACCTGGAGCAAGGTTTTTATTATGCCTGACATATTTTTTCAGGGTATATATCACCGGCACGAGTTCAGAATGTTTTGAGGCAGAATGCCATGCAGCAATTTCAGCAGCTTTTTCGATTTCATTCAGATGTTTCAACGTTGCCCCTTTCAGAACACAGTGAGATCCGGCTGTACCACGGGCATGGAGCCAGATATCATTTGGTCGGGCATGGGTAAAGGTAAGAAGATCATTGTTTGCCGCATTTTTGCCAATAAAAAGAGTAACCGCCCGAGAGAGCTGCACGATTCTGAAAGGTAAGGCAGAACGGTTGTTTTTTGCGGGGAGCGCTCCTGTTTTAAGCAGCAGTGCGGAATGTTTTTCAATAAAACAGCGCGCCTCTTTTGGGGTAGCAATCGTTTCTGCAGCGGCAAGAAGCTCTTCAAGTGCTTTTTTATCCTTCTCAAGTCCGGCACCTCTTTCCTGCATTGATTTGAGCTTGCCTCTTGTTTTCGACGCTTTTGAAAAATACTCTTCAGCATTTCTCTGCAGTGTTAATGCTTCTTTCAGTCGAATGGTTTTATCAGGTGCTCCAGGCTCAAAAATATTTTTTACCGTAATGCTCTGCCTCTCGGTTCTTGGCTGGTAAAGTGAGGCCATCAGAAGGTGCCCCGAGGCTTCATAACTATTGGCAAACTCCACGAGCAAATCAGGGTTGAAGCCTTCAAGTGCTTTTTGTTTTTTTTCGACTTCCCGCAACAGTTTTTTTTGAAGCGCACCAAGCCTCTCTTTTATGTCCAGAAACCGCAATATTTTTATGCTGTACTCTGAAAGCCCTTCAAGAACTGAATCAAAAAAACGTGTCTGAGCAATATCTGTGTGCAGAAGTGAAAATACAGGCTCACCATTTTCTTTTTCTGAAACCGATACTTCAGGGTCGAGCAGTTCATAAAAAATTGATTGAAACGCGATAAAAAGTGCTTCAGGGCTCTTTTCTCCTGTAACCCTGTTTATTACCTCCTTCGCAAGTGAGCGGTCCAAACCCGGAAGAGTGGCACAAAGCTTCTCAGAAACGTTCTCTTCATTCCGGAAATTGAACTGTTCCACAAAAAGATTTTTGTTCACTGCAAGCTTTTCAAGCTCTCTCAGAACTTGCGCAGCTTGATTATCAGGCTCATAGGGTTTACCGGTTAAGGAATTTTTCCGCTTGAAAGCATCAATAATCAAGTTTTTCCTGACAAGAAGGACATTTGTCTTTGAGCTGAACAACCGCAGTACAATCATCGTTTCATCGGCAAGAAGAATGCGTATTTCCCGATCATACAAAGAGATATCAATACTTGAAACCTCCTGGTTGCAAACCTCCTTCATCAGGATTGCCGCATTGCGTGCTTTTTTGTTAACACCCTCTTTAAGAAAGAAGCCGAGCAGCGGAGTATGAGTAACAACGACAATCTGCAGATCTCTGCCCTTAACGTCAATGAAACCGAGAGTCAGTTCATTTTTATCCTGCGAAAAGATACCGGCCGCTTTCCCCCCTGCCAGACGCTCATGCAGCTCCATCGCCGCATGGTAGAGAGTAAAGTAGTTACGTATCATGATCGACAAAAGGGTTGTATGAGCCCGATCTTTTTCTCTATTTTAAAGTCAAGGCGTTTCTGTTTTTCATAATGTATTAAAAAATATGCCTATGCCGGAAGAAACGAAAACGGGATGTTGTTGCTCAGGTGATAAAGGACAAGCTGGCTTGGAGTCTGCAAAGCGGCTTGGCTGGCATGAATACTTCATGAGCGTCGCACAGCTTATTTCCCGCAGGGCTACCTGTACCCGTGGTCATATCGGCGCGGTTATAGTAAGGGATCACAGTATTCTTTCAACAGGATACAACGGTGCACCCTCAGGGCTTCCTCACTGTAACGACAGCAACTGCCATATATATCGCAGTACCCACCCCGATGGAACTGTCGAAGAGAACTGTGTTAACACGATTCATGCAGAAATCAACGCAATAGCACAGGCGGCAAAGCATGGCGTATCGATTCAGGACTCTGATATCTATATTACGGCAAGTCCCTGTATTCACTGCCTTAAAGTGCTGATTAATGTGGGAATAAAAACCATCTATTACGATAAGCCCTATAAAATCGAAAATATCAATGAACTTCTCCGACTTTCAGGTATCAAGCTGGTGCAGGTCAATATGGCTGATTACCAGAAGGAGTGACAATGTCGAAGAGTGATGATATGCAATATATGCAGCGTTGTCTTGAACTGGCCACGAAGGGTGCCGGCAGTGTGAGCCCCAATCCGATGGTAGGTTCGGTTATTGTCTATAACGGAGATATTATCGGCGAAGGCTGCCATGAGAACTTTGGCGGCCCTCATGCTGAAGTGCATGCCATTGCTTCTGTCTCTGATGAAACCTTGCTTCGTTGTTCCACCCTTTACGTTAATCTTGAGCCCTGTTCCCATTTCGGAAAAACCCCGCCCTGCAGTGATCTTATTATTGAGAAGGGTATACCCCGCGTTGTCATAGGTTGCCGCGATCCTCATTCTGCCGTAGCAGGAAAAGGAATAGAAAAGCTTCTTGTCGCAGGAATAGAGGTCACAGAAGGAGTGCTTGAAGCCGAATGCAGCAAACTCAACGAAGCATTTAT
This sequence comes from Chlorobiaceae bacterium, assembly GCA_037143555.1. Classification (GTDB taxonomy): domain Bacteria; phylum Bacteroidota; class Chlorobiia; order Chlorobiales; family Chlorobiaceae; genus Chlorobium. The sequence goes on along the minus strand of JBAWYL010000002.1, from coordinate 8,624 downwards.
TAAAAGCCACACAGCAGGCATCCCTCTGGTTACCCTCAAACTGGCCGAGACCCTTGACGGCAAAATTGCAACATCACTCGGTGCATCCCGCTGGATTACAGGTGAAGAAGCACGTAAAGAGGTTCACCGCCTCCGCAGCATCTATGATGCCATCATTATCGGTCAAGCTACAATTTGTGCCGATGATGCGTCACTGACCGTCAGAGACTGTCCTGGGCGAAATCCTCTTCGGGTAGTTCTTGACCGTCAGCTAAGCGTGCCCTTGGAAGCAAAAATTTTTGACACCGAGGCACAAACTATTCTCTTTGCGTCCTCGTCATGGTCCGGGTCGCACAAAGTGGAGCAGTTAAGGGAAAAAGGTGTGACAGTGTTGTTTATCAATGAGCATGCCGGAGAACTTGATCTCCGTCAGGTACTTCATGAACTGCATAACCGTCACATTCTTTCCGTAATGGTCGAAGGAGGAAGCCGGCTGTCAGCCTCATTTGTTCGTGAAAAGCTTGTCGATAAAATGTATATGTTTATTGCTCCAAAGCTTTTTGGAGGTGATGGTCTCAGTGCTTTTGCCCCTCTTGGCATCAGCGTGCCTGACCAGTCGGTCAATCTTAAATTTGAGCCTCCGCGATTTTTCGGAAACGATGTGCTTCTGGAGGCCTATGTTCTCGCATAAAAATGAATTCGAGTTGCTGTTGAGTAAACAGTGCTTGCATAAATCAGCGTTATAATGCGAAAAAAACAAGCAAAACGGAGGTTCCCGATGTTTGATCGTCTCGTCAATAACAGTGATCTCGGAAAGTTCATCCTGCGGGTATCAGTCGGCTCACTGATGCTTTTTCATGGCCTCAACAAGCTCCAGCACGGATACGGTTTTGTGTCGCAGATGCTCATCAAAGCCAAATTGCCAGCGTTTCTTTCACATGGTATTCTCGTCGGAGAACTGATTGCTCCGCTCTTTATGGTATTGGGAATCTATACCAGGCCCGCAGCGCTTATCCAGGTTTTCTCCATGGCTATGGCACTCTATCTGGTTCATTCAAAAGAGCTTTTTTCATTCTCGGAACATGGCGGATATGCCCTTGAGCTCCAGGCGCTTTATCTGTTTGGGGCACTTGCAGTTTTCTTTTTTGGCGCTGGACGCTACAGTGCCTCTCATGGCCCAGGACTCTGGAAATAATGACTCATCATAGAAAAGAAGACTTCATTGATCTTCATCGTGTAACGGCTTATTGCGGAACCACTTGTGTTTTCAGGGAATTTTCGCTTACAATAAAGGAAGGGTGCAGTACAGCTATTCTCGGACCAAACGGATCAGGCAAGACCACCCTGATGAAGCTTCTCTCCCGCGATATTTATCCTGTTGCCGAACCGGACACAGATATAAAAATTTTTGGCAGAGAGCGCTGGAATGTTTGGGACCTTCGCACCCGACTTGGCATTGTCTCCCATGATCTCCAGCACGATTATCTTCGTGGCGCTCGAGGAATCAATGTAATATTATCGGGCATCTATGCCAGCATTGATACCTGGCAGAATCAGCACTTCAGCGAGCATGACCATCAAGCCGCTGAATCAGTCATGGAGCAGCTTGGCATTGGCGATCTTAAACATCGAGCTTTCGGTGCTATGTCAACAGGGCAGCAGCGTCGTTTTCTTCTCGGAAGGGCTCTCATCAACCAGCCTGATGCACTCTTGCTCGACGAACCGACCACCGGGCTTGATCTAAGCGCCACCTTTCACTACCTTGAAACGCTACGCTTGCTGATTAACCTTGGGAAAACGATTATTCTGGTTACCCACCATCTTCATGAGATTCCCCCGGAAATTAACAGAGTGGTTCTGTTAAAAGAGGGACGCATTGTAAGCGACGGAAACAAAGCTGATATACTGACTTCCGCCTCTCTGTCCAGTTTGTTCGATTATCCTCTCGAGGTGGTTGCTGTAAATGGCTATTATCAGGTTTTGCCAAATAAGCCATTATTAATACTATAGCTTTTTTTGATGGTGAATGCTTTTGAATCAATAAAAAAGCCGTTTTATCGGTTTATGGTTCTGTGTGTTTTTGTCTACTCCGGAACCATACTCGCCTCTGAAAAGGAAGAGCGAGTCCCTGTATTGCCCGCTAAAATAGACTCAGACAGCTCCGCTACGACAAAAGCTGTGGTAACCTCACCCCGGTTTTCATCGACAGTCAGCTCTGTCACGGCTCCGGATGGTTTCATCCTGAGAATGCTTAAAAAAGGTGAAAATCTTTCTACAATATGTAAAGCCGATTCCAGCTGTAAATCAATTTTTTTGAAAATCAACCGGCTTGATAACAGGCATTTCCCGATAGGCAAAAAAGTGCTTGTTCCAGTCGATATTAGCAAGGCAAAACTCTATGTTCCTGTACCGGAAACCCTTATAGACTCTCGGGGAGAACGTGAAGTCAGAATCTTTCTCGATCCGCAGTATTTTGGCGCTTATGCAAATGGCCGGCTTCTCTTCTGGGGTCCGGTCTCTTCCGGAACAAAAAAAAGGTCTACTCCTCCAGGCAGGTTTTTTGTGAACTATAAAGAGCGCTTCAAACGTTCGCACAAGTACGAAAATGCACCCATGCCCTTTTCTATAAATTATCATGACGGTTACTTCATGCATCAACAGTCCCTTCCGGGATATCCGGCTTCACACGGTTGCGTCCGAATGTTGCAGGAAGATGCGGAACGGCTTTTTTTCTGGACTCAGCTTCGTGATCCGGTGACGCTTGTCAAAGATCGGTAACTCTTTTTTTTATTGAACTCATACAACCCGTTTGATGTTATTGAGCTGTCAGGCCTGCTCTCCCGGGTGATGATCGAACACGGCTTTTCATAACCTGAACTATCACAAACATTTAATTCCTTTATTATTATGGCACATCTCACCTTCAAAGGCACTCCTGTTGAAAGCATTGGCGCTCTTCCCCCAAAAGGATCTGACGCTCCGTTTTTCTGTCTGGTCAAAACCGATCTTTCAGAGGCCGGTCCTGCTGATTTTGCAGGTAAAAGACTGGTTCTTAATATTTTCCCGAGTCTTGATACACCTGTCTGCGCCGCATCAGTAAGGCGCTTCAACCAGGAAACCGCATCGCTCGACAATACAATTGTGCTCTGTATTTCTGCCGATCTTCCATTTGCCCAAAAACGTTTCTGTGAAACAGAAGGGTTGAAAAATGTTGTATCGCTTTCCGTCTTCCGCTCACCGGAATTCGGGCGTGATTATGGCGTCACCATTGCTTCAGGGCCTCTAAAAGGGCTTCTTTCCAGAGCCATTGTCATTATTGATGCCGATGGAATAGTTCGCTATACCCAGCAGGTCAATGAAATTGTTGAAGAACCTGACTACGATGCAGCTCTCAAGGTTCTGCGATAAAAGCCTCCAGGAATAGGTCGCTCCACGCTTACCGGCAGTTTTGCTCTCTGCCGGTAAGCGTGGTATATTAAAACACAATACGGGTTTTGATACTTCTCATGAAGCCGCTTGCTATTTTTTTTAAAAAGAACAACTTGTACCATGTTTACCGGAATTATCAAGGATGTCGGCAAAGTCACCGGAGTTATAAAGCAACAGGGCGGTTTGCGGCTCAAGGTACACTATGGCAATTCCGAAGAGTTCAGTACACTCTCAATTGACGAAAGCGTAAGCCTCAACGGAGTCTGTCAGACAGTTGTCGCCACTGGCGAAGGGTGGTTTGAGGTAGACACTGTCGAAGAGACGCTTTCCAAAACCACGCTTGCTTCTTTTCGTACCGGCTCTCGAATAAATCTCGAACGGGCTATTCGTCCTCAGGACCGTCTCGGTGGACATTTTGTGCTCGGTCATGTTGATTGTGCGGCAACTGTGCAGGATGTCAGGGAGCTTGGCTCCAGTCGCGAGCTTTGGATAGCCTATCCAGATGCTTTCAGCCCCTTCATTGTCCCGGCCGGTTCAATAACCATTGACGGCATAAGCCTCACTGTCGCAAAGCTCGAAGCATTGCTTTTTGCCGTGGCGATTATCCCCTACACCTTTGCACATACGACACTTCACACCCTTCAGCCGGGCAGCCGGGTAAATCTCGAGTTTGACATTCTCGGCAAATATGTTGCCCGACAGCTTGGAGTACGCCCTTCGTCAGTTACGGCTGATTCACGTATCGATGAGCTGTGGCTTCGGGAAAACGGCTTTTAAATGCTTGATATTCCTTCAATGCAGCCTGATCTGTTCGGCCTTTCCGTTTCTCCGGGCGCGGAAAATTACTTTCAGCCTCTTGCCGAACGTGTTCGTCCTCGCACTCTCGACGATATGGCAGGACAGGATCATCTTGTTGGCCAAAACGGTCCGCTTCGCAAATTCCTGGCAGGCGGTCAAATGCCCTCAATGATTTTCTGGGGCCCTCCGGGATCAGGCAAAACCACCCTTGCCGAAATTTGTGCATCCTCACTGAACTATCGATTTGAGCAGCTTTCGGCGATTGATTCCGGGGTAAAAGATGTCCGCAAAGCGCTTGAAAATGCTGAAAAATCAAGACGTTCAGGCCACAGGACTCTTCTTTTTATCGATGAAATTCACCGTTTTAACAAAACACAGCAGGACACACTGCTGCATGCCATAGAACAAGGGCTTATTGTACTCATTGGAGCAACAACCGAAAATCCCTCCTTTGAGGTCAACGCAGCACTCTTGAGCAGAATGCAGGTTTACATACTCAAGCCGCTCAGTCCGCATGAAATCGAAGCCGTCATTCGCCGTGCACTGAAAGAAGACACTCATTTCCGTGATCTTTCAATTGAAATTGCAGACCTCGAATTTCTCCTGCAGTTTTCCGGAGGCGATGCCCGCAAGGCACTCAACGCTGTAGAAACAGCCCTCTCTCTCCTGCCCAAAGGACTCTCTCCAATGGTGTTGAACAGGGAAGTGCTTTCCCGAGCGCTCCAGCACAGCGCTCCCGTCTACGATAAAGGAGGCGACAACCACTACGACATTATCTCCGCATTCATCAAATCCATGCGGGGTTCCGATCCTGACGCAGCTCTCTTCTGGCTTGCCCGGATGCTCGAAGGAGGGGAAGATCCCAGGTTTATAGCGCGACGCATGGTTATTTTTGCCAGCGAAGATATAGGCAATGCCGATCCTTACGCCATAACTCTTGCTGTATCAGTATTCCATGCTGTCGAAATAATCGGCATGCCGGAAGTAAGAATTAATCTGGGGCAAGCTGTTACCTATCTGGCTTCCGCCCCGAAATCAAATGCAAGCTATCAAGGCATCAATGAAGCAATGAGCGAAGCAAAATCCATGCACGAACTGAGGGTCCCGCTTCATTTACGCAACGCTCCCACAAAACTCATGAAAGCTGAAGGGTACGGCTCAGGGTATCAATATCCGCACGGTTATCCCGGGCATTTTGTTCAGCAGCAATATTTTCCCGACGGTGTGCAGCCGAAGGCTTATTACCGCCCCGGAAATGAAGGACGGGAAAAGTATATCAGGGAGCGACTCGAATTTTTATGGAATGAACGATACCGCCCCTGATTTTTTATGACATGGATCGTTATTTGTATATTCATGCCGTTTCTTTTCCGTGAATGCAGGGTTGTTTATTTATCACAACTGACTTTTTTATGAACAGGTCCAAGTCAATACTTTTCTTCATTGCGCAGTTTCTCATACTGATTGCACCCCTGCACCTCTTTGCCGCCACAGCTGTGGAGCTCCCCGCACTATCGCTCAACGATGCCGTCCGTATCGGGCTCGAAAGAAGCCGGACGCTCGAAATCGCAAGGCTTGAGCGAAATATGACGGGGCAAAAAATACGCGAAGCCTGGTCCTCAGTGCTGCCGCAAATATCAATGGACTTCACCTATACCCGATCTCTGAAACCCTCAGTAATATTTTTCCCTGACATATTAAATGGCGGTAACGGCAACACCTTTGTTCCTCTTATCATGAGTGCCGATAACGCATCATCCACTACCATCAACCTCCGCCAGACACTCTTCAACGGAACGGCATTTGCCGGCATAAAAGCTGCAGGGATAGTCAGCAAAATGAGTGATGAAGCATATCGGAACACCGAGGCATCCGTTATCGCCGATATCAAGATATCCTATTTCGAAGCCCTGATTTCAAGGGATCTGTTGAAGCTCATAGAGCAGAGCATAACCCGCTGGGAGCTGTCGAGAAAGGATACCCGGTCAATGTTCCGCCAAGGCGTAGCTGCCGATATCGATACCCTCAAGGCCTTCCTTTCAGTTGAAAATCTCCGGCCCGATCTCATGCAGGCCCAAAACAGGGTAGCCAATACCATGACAAAGCTTAAAAATACCATAGGCATCCCTGCCGACAGCACCATAACCCTTTCAGGAAAGCTTGAACTCCCTTCAGTCACCTACCCTAAAGACATTGCATCCGCATACCATGAAGCACTTGATTTAAGGCATGACCTCCGTCAGCTTGATCTTCAGGTCAATGCCGAAGGTGAAAAAGTCAGTGCCTCACGGGCCCAACGCTACCCTGTTATAACCGCCCTCGGCCAGTTTGAATCACAAACAGCCTTCAACGATAATACAAGGACAGCCGACTCCCGCTGGCCGGTTGCTGCGTCAGTCGGTCTTAATCTGTCCCTTCCTCTCTTTACCGGATTCCGCAACAGCTCCCAGATTGAGCAGGCCAAAATAACACAGATGCAGACCAGAACAAGGCTTGACGATCTCAAGGCCAACATCCGCGCCGAAGTTGAAGTCCGGCTCTTAAACTACCGAGAATCACAAAAAAGAATTGAAGTACAATCCAAAACCATAAGCGTAGCAGAACGCAGCTACAACATATCCCTGCTCCGATTCAAAGAAGGCATCGGCTCACGCCTCGAACTCACCGACGCCGAACTCCAGCTCAACAAAGCCAAAACCAACTACCTCCAGGCAGTCTACGACTACCTCCTCGCCTCCGTCCAGCTCGAAAAAACCCTGGGCCGCGCCCCGGACACCAAATCATAAGTAGGCAGTTTCTAACCCCAATTAGGGGACGACATTCATATCGTACAGTAACTGCCAACCGCCCCCTCTCCTCACATCGTCCGACGGGCATAATAAACCAAACTGGAAGCCCTCATTGGCAGCATCTTTCCTCTGATTAAATAGCACAAAGACCGCCAAAGAATGTCAACAAAGCGCAGCGAATTAAATGAATGGTTTTGCCTTTTGCAACGAAGGGCTTCGCTGTGAAAGGCATTGTACAGCACATCAGGGAAGTAGGGTAGCCGTCTAAAAATAGTCAGCTTATGCGATCTCAGGAGTTTCTCTAGGGTCTCAGGTACAAAATGGTAAAGATGACGTGGCGCATCATAGGCAATCCAGTTCTCCCCATAATACTCAGCATCAAAACTTGCCGGATTGGGCAAAGCAATAACAAGTACGCCCTCCTGTTTCAATTGATTAACCGCATGATTGAGTGTTTCATTGATCGAATGAATATGTTCAAGCGTATGCCAAAGCACAATACGATCAAATGTCTTCATGCCGACACTCTCCTTCGTAATTGAAGAAAAGATGTTCAATCCAAAAGAGTTCCGCGCATACTGCGCAGCTTCAGCATCAGGTTCAACTCCGACAAGGTTATCAATCGCTGCATTCAATGTGCGGTGAAAATAGTTCAGAAGATCTCCTGTTGAACATCCTATTTCAAGAATCCTACATTGTTCCATCGGCTTTGCATGCCCTTTCATGATGAGGTCGGCCCTATAGCGCAGAAGCAGGGTTCGTGCTGCCAGATAGGCGCGATCTCTCAGCGTTGCACTGTTTTTGGAATGAAGATAGGGGTCATACACTCCACTGCGGTAATGCTGAGCAATTTCATCCCCATCCGGTCTCGGATTGAGCATAATAAGTCCCGAATCGCACGAACGGACAAGATTCCATAGTGCTTTTCCTGAACAGTCAAAACGGTCAGGAACCTGGATATACTGGGTAAATTCCTTTGAGTTGCTTATGGGGCAGGAAGCTGTTTCCATTCCGCACGGAGAGAGAGTTACTCTTCTCCCTGAGTAAGGTCAGCGAAAGCTTTTTTCAGGTTATTATAGGTCGAGGTCATGTCATTGCTGAGAACTTTGGCATCGGCAAGGACCGGCATAAAATTTGTGTCGCCTTCCCAGCGTGGAACAATATGAAAATGAATATGCGTTTCCACGCTTCCCCCGGCAACCCTGCCGAGATTTGCGCCCACATTGAACCCTTGCGGTCTAAGGGTAAGTTTCAGCGCCTTGATAGAGAGGTCGGTAAGTTCCATGACCTCAAGTTTGGTCTGCTGGTCAAGATCTGAAAAATCAGGAGTCTGCAGATAGGGTATCACCATAAGGTGTCCGCAGTTGTAGGGGTAAAGGTTCATGATGATAAAGCATGTTTTCCCCCTGTAAAGGACAAACCGCTTTTCATCCTCTTCAGGAGGAAGATCGGCAAACACTGATTTCCCGGTCTCCCCCGCAGGCTTTTCATCCTTGAAAGACTGCATATACACTTCACGCCAAGGTGAGTACATTCTATGCATTGAAATAGTGTCCTGATTGCATGTTTTCGTGGTACCAAAGATGGGAATCGAACCCACACGAGTTATTCACTCACTGGATTTTGAGT
>JBAWYL010000001.1:0-159261 GCA_037143555.1 Chlorobiaceae bacterium | reverse complement strand
ACTTTCCAATAATTAAATTCCAAGGAGGAATTATGAGTGGTGGTGGCGTTTTTACCGATATCCTGGCCGCAGCTGGGCGTATTTTTGAAGTAATGGTTGAGGGGCATTGGGAAACCGTCGGAATGCTTTTTGATTCTTTAGGAAAAGGTACAATGAGAATCAATCGCAATGCTTATGGCAGCATGGGCGGAGGCGCAAGTCTTCGTGGTTCATCACCTGAAGTCACAGGCTATGCTGTTCCTTCGAAAGAAGTAACTTCAAAGTTTGCTAAATAAGTACCGAAAAAGTTATGTTTCAGGCAGTGAAATGTATATAGTTTCACTGCCTTTTTTATTTTTTTAGCAGTATTAAGACCCTCTTATGCAACAGCCCGCCTCTTTCATGTAATGCATGAAACAGCTTCTTGCTTTCTATCCTCCAGACCTTGTTGAAATAATCGATATTTGTTATCAAGCCGAATGGATTTCGGTGGATCGTGTAATTTCTGTTTATTGTAAAATTTTAATAGATTTCATGTCAACGTGCCAATAAGTATTAAGTGAACGAGTGATGTAAATGGCTAATTTATATTTGTATGTCTCAGGGCAGACTGAAAAGGATGATGTAACTGAGTTTTTTCAGAAAGGACTCATGAATGCTGGTGAAAATCCTATCGCATTTTTTGAAGGGGTTTTTTATGAATCACATCAGGAGCGTGTGGGTAATATTGCCTTTCAGGATTACCTGATTTATACTGACAGGGCAGTTTACTTTTGGGCAAGAGGCTCAAGTAAAGACTATCTCGACAGATTTGATCTGTGTTCTGTTTCTGTTAACAGCAGGAATAAAGATCATGATTTCGCGACCCTTAACTTTAAGATTCGTCGTGATGGAAAGGAGCCGGTTTATGTGATTTTTGATATGGTCGAACTGCGGGAAGCTGAATTGATTTCCCGGCTTCAAACTGTCATTGAATCAATCATAGAAGAGCGCCTTGGCCTTAATTACCGCAAGGATCTGCCTGACGATGTTTCTGATGCAGTCCTTCGCGGAGCGCGGGGGGTCTGTGTCCCTCGGGTAATTTCATTACGATTTGATGCACCTAATATCGCTCAACAGGAAAGCCATATAGGGTATGGTCAGGATCTGCTTGAGCAGTACAAGGCAAATATCGGGTACGCGCCTCCTGAACAGTCACAGCACTATAGCGGACAACCCTCAGGCGGAGCACCGGGCGGAGAGGGGCATTCAGGTGGGTTTTCCCCGGCTGATGCTTTGAAAGGAATTGAAAATATGCTTCCAACAGATCCGGCTTCATTGAAAAGAATTGCCGAATCAATAAAGGATATGGTCGGAGATGCTCCTTTTAAAATTCGTGAACAGCTCAAGAATGATTTGCAGCATGTTCCCGGAATGCTTTCGGCACTGAATGAACTGGTTATTAGCATTGCTGATAATCCCCAGGCCGAGCGCTTTGTTCTGAATATTGTTAAAACTGCTGTGCGCAATGACGGGATGATCGGTTCCGTGAGCAAGCTTATGAAAATCTCTTCCGGTTTTGGTGGAGGGGCGAAAAAATCAGCGCAGAAGACCTCAACAAGAGCCGGGGCTTCTGAATCAAACGATGATTTGCCGAAGAATCAAAAACGCAGTGCTGATGATAACATTGAGAGTACAATGCGAAGAAAGAGTATTCATATTAACTCCGATGATGAGGCTACATTCAATGAAGATTGTTTCGGGTCTGATGTTGTAGGTAAACAGGAAAATACTGTTTCATCGGCATCTGCAAAAAGAAAGAGTATAGTTGATGATGTTGAAGATGCGGCTGTGCCGAAACGTAAAAAAATTACGATTCAAGCTTCTGAAGAGAGTACATCGGCTTTTGTAAAAAATATGATGAGCACGGATGACTTTTCTTTTGAATCTGCAAGGACTGATATCAAGGAGCAGTTAGAGATTGATGACCATGGAATTGATAGCAGTAAGTCAGTTGTTCAAAGAAAAAAAATCAGGATTATGTCGGATGAGGAGCCCAAAGAGATTGATCCACCTTCCGATGAGGCAACCGCCTTGGTTCCCGATGATTTGCTTTCAGGAGATGGTTCTGTTTGTCATGCTGATGATGAAGAATTGAAAAGTAAAACACATGATCCAAGTAAGTTAACCGGTGGTGAATACGATAACGAAGGACAAACACATCGGTAAATCAGCGTTCATTCACAATCAAGTCCACTCAATAGTTTTATTATCAACATGAGAATTATTCTTTACTTGGGTAAAGGAGGGGTAGGCAAGACTACCGTGTCTGCAGCAACGGCAACAGCAATTGCCCGAAGAGGACAGCGTGTTTTGATTATGAGTACTGATGTGGCTCACAGTCTTGCCGATGCATTGAGTGTTGAGCTCACGTCTACACCAGTTGAAGTTGAAAAGAATCTTTTTGCAATGGAGGTTAATGTTTTAGCCGAAATCAGGGAGAACTGGAGCGAACTCTATTCCTATTTCTCTTCGATTTTAATGCATGACGGGGCTAACGAAGTTGTTGCTGAAGAACTTGCGATTATGCCTGGTATGGAGGAGATGATAAGTCTTCGTTATATCTGGAAGGCAGCAAAGTCAGGTAATTACGATGTTGTAGTTGTTGATGCCGCTCCAACAGGCGAGACTATGCGTTTGCTTGGAATGCCCGAATCTTATGGATGGTATGCAGAAAAAATTGGAGGTTGGCACTCAAAAGCTATTGGTTTTGCAGCACCGCTTTTAAGCAAATTTATGCCGAAGAAAAACATCTTCAAGCTTATGCCGGAAGTGAATTCGCACATGAAAGAGCTCCATGCTATGCTTCAGGACAAAGCTATTACGACATTCAGAGTTGTACTGAATCCTGAAAATATGGTTATCAAGGAGGCGCTGCGTGTGCAGACCTACCTCAACCTTTTCGGTTATAAGCTTGATGCGGCTATTGTTAACAAGATTCTTCCTCAAAGCTCGGCTGACGCCTACTTACAGAGTCTTATAGATATTCAGAGTAAATATCTCAGGGTGATTGATAGCTGCTTCTATCCTGTGCCGATTTTCAAGGCAAAGCAATCTATCGCTGAAATTATCAATACTGACAGGCTCTATGAGTTGAGTAAGCAGATTTTTGAAGACAAAAATCCGGCAGATATTCTTTACAGCGACGATAAGACACAGTTGCTTGAGAAAATTGATGGTAAATATGTCCTAAGTCTCTATCTGCCTAATGTTGAGGTGACGAAACTTAATGTAAATATCAAGGGTGATGAGCTGCTTGTTGATATCAACAATTTCCGCAAAAGCATCATTCTTCCTAATGTACTTGTTGGACGAAAGACGGAAGGAGCTGACTTTGTGGAAGGAAACCTGAACATCACGTTTGCCAACTGAGAGGACTGCAATCGGCTTATGCTGGGTTGATCCTTAACATTAAAAGACAGGCTGTTTTAAGAGGCAGTCTGTCTTTTTTTTATATCAATGGTTTCTCTTAGTCTAATCAGTACTGACCGGTCTGTGCAGCATTTGAGAAGTTGCAGTATTGTTTGTTGCTTGACAGGGTGCAAAGGATTGGCTATGTCAAGCAGGGGAATGAGCACAAACTTCCGGAGATGCAATTCAGGATGAGGTATTGAGAGCGTTGTTGAGTAGAGGCACTGGTTATCATAGAGGAGAATGTCAAGGTCGATGACCCTTGGGCTCCATCGAGGATATGCATAAGGTCGTCCAAGCTCCTGTTCGATAGTCTTGCAATGCTGGCGAAGCACTTCGGGCTGCAGGGAGGTCTCAAGAAGGATGACTCCGTTATAGAAGCGGTTCTGTTCAGTTTCACCGACCGGTTCGGTCATATAGATTGACGATACTTTTTCGACAGAGGTGTTTTCGAGCCGGCCAAGTTGGTCAACAGCTTCCTGGAGGTGGCCGAGACGGTCTCCGATATTGGAACCTATCCCTATAAATACCTTGTGCATGGGCATTATTCAGGCACGGGTGACTGAATAATCGGCCTCAGCGTAATCACAAATGCCATCAACTGGAGGATTGCGTTTGCGGACCTTGATGCTGACTTTATCAAGTACGGGAAAGTCCTGTAATAGATCGTGTGCTATTTTATAGGCGACCGCCTCAATAAGCAAATATTTTTTATGGGTAAGTGCTGCCCGGATTTTTCGGTAGACCGCACCGTAATCGACGGTTTTGGTTATGTCATCGTTTTGTGCAGCATCTCTGAAGTCGAAAGAGAGTTCGGCATCTACTTCATATTTCGCCCCGACAGTATGCTCCTCTTTGAGTACTCCATGGTGTGCATAGAAAACGATATTCATTAACCGGACGCAAGAGCGGTAGAGCTGTGCCATAGAGTACCTTTGGTGAATGAGTTTGTTTAAAGGTAAGAATGTTAAAGAGAAAAGTCTGAAATCAAAACGGAAAAAACATAAGGTACTCTCAAGTACAATGGTTTGAGTGGTTAGGTGGTAACTCTGAAGGATAACTGTTGCAAATCGGAAAAGAAAATTGCGGGGATCTATGATGGAAAAAAATGCGGATGTTAGGTAAAAAGGGTATCCGGGCTGCTGGTTCAATTGGTTTCCCGGATATCAATTTTGATCAGATCATGAATGTACTCATGGTCTGACCTCGTTATTGCCATATTTATTACCGATAACTTCGCATTCGGGAACGCAATACCACAGAAGCATATCGGAGCTGCCATCATTCAGGATTTTAAAACTTCCTGCTTCAAAAACAACCGTGACGATATAATCATCCCACTGTAAAAGATCGCCTTCGTAAATCTCATGACCATCTTTGTCATAGAGTCCGGTAAACTGAAGCCATTCGGATTTTTGCCTGAAAGCCAAAAAATCAACATCCCGCGTATTTACTGTAGAGAATTGCCAGCTTTTTTGGCGTGATGCAATGTGCTGAAATAATGCCTTGAATTTGATCTTATTGATATCCATCTCAGTCCCTATACAACCTGGAAACAGGGCAGGGTTTCGAGGCAATTTTAAAAGCCGGTATCTGCCCATACCGAATGGTTAATAATATAATAATTCTGTTTCTCGTTATACAATGAGGGCTAAAATCATTTTTTTAAAGGATGGTTTTAATGGTTTTGGTTATAAAGTTTTCCGGGCTGATATTTTTTTACAGACAATACAGCGTAGGATGGCCTAACGCTAAAAAAAGTATAAATTTCACTACTTTCAATGCGGAAAACCATTTTTGTTAATGTTTCAAGAGCGGCAATTATGAAAAACAATGCTCGTACAGATTTTTACGAGGGGTGTCGTGCAAGGGCGATTATGCTTGCTCTCGAGGAGGACCGATATACGGGGGATATTACCACACTGGCAACTATTGAGCCGTTTCAGGAAGGCAGTGCTGTCATCAAAGCCAAGGAATACGGGATTGTTGGCGGGGCTGATGTTGCGGTACAGGTTTTTGCTGCATGCGATCCTGATCTTTCGGTTCTCCTGCACCGCAGGGATGGAGAAGCAGTGTGTCCCGGTGACATGATTCTTGAAGTAAACGGAAAGCTGGCTCCTTTGCTTGTCGGTGAACGTACTGCACTTAATTTTATGCAGCGCATGTCGGGAATAGCTACCAAAACAAGGGCCTATGTCGATAAGGTTGGTCATACAGATGTCAAAATTCTCGATACGCGGAAAACTGCCCCCGGACTGCGCTATTTTGATAAAGAGGCTGTGAGGATAGGCGGAGGGGTGAACCACCGTTTTGGCCTGTTCGACATGATTCTTATCAAGGACAATCATATTGATGCCTCAGGAGGCATTGCTCAGGCAATCCGTCGGGCCCAGAAATACAGAGAAAAAAAACACCTTGATGTGAAGATTGAAACCGAGGTGCGTTCTATGGACGAGTTGAGCAGGTCTCTGGTATGCGCGCCGGATATTATTCTGCTCGATAACTTTACTCCAGATCTTATAAAGGAGGCCGTCGTTTATGTCAAAACGGTCTGCAGTACTGTACTTCTTGAAGCTTCAGGAAATATCGGTATGCACAATGTGCAGGATGTAGCTGAAACCGGTGTGGATTATATTTCAATCGGTGAACTGACGCATAGTGTCCGGGCTCTTGATCTTTCAATGACCATTGAACTTGTTTGAAAGAGGAGGAATATGGAGATAGGTATAGATATTGTTGATCTAAACCGGATCGAAAGAGTCTATAGCAGATATGGGCTGAAGTTTCTCCAGAGGTTTCTTTCTGATGAGGAAATCGCAGTATGTCTCCATAAACCTCAGGTTATTGCAAGCATAGCCGGCCGGTTTGCTGCGAAAGAGGCCATCGTAAAGGCACTTGGTACAGGGTTTTCCGGTGAAGTTCACTGGAAGAGTTTTGAAATACTTAATGATGAGCGGGGGCGGCCTTTTGTCCGACATGCTGTTACAGGTTGTTTCCCTTCCGGCAGCTCAATTAAGATCTCTATAGCTCATGATAGACTTTCTGCGATTGCCACAGCCCTGATTGACTGGGTATAAAGTTGAGGAACGGGTAGGTCTTGGTGCTTTCTGGGGTAATAAAAAGCAGGAGTGTGGTTAAAATCACTCCTGCTTTTTATATGATGTGATATCAGGCGTTGTGGGCGGGTATTGGTTTATCTTCCTCGATAATCGTGACTTTGGACTTGATAATCTCGTAGATTTTGTCCTTAAGAATGGTATCGGTGATGTAATCCCTGAATTCGGTAGACATATAGGTGTTCAGAAGATCTTCTGCATTTGCAGAACTATTTTTTCCTGCTTCTTTTTCTGCATAAGCCTTGATGTCATCGTCCGAAACTTCAAGATTGTCCAGTTCAGCTATTTTCTGGCTGATAAGAAGCCACTGGGCATGTCTTATGGCATTAGGTCTCATTGTCGTACTGAACTGCTCTTCGTCAAAGCCTTTCGGGAAGCGTCCGCCCATTTGGCGTTTGGCATTTTCAACAAGCATTTTCGAAAATGATGCGACCATTGATTCCGGAGTTGCTACCGGGTTTTCGTCAATCAGTTTTGCTGAAATCGATTCAAGCAAATCCTCATCAGATTTCAACAAAAAGTGTTGTTCGATCTGGATGTGAACGTCCGCAGTGAAGTCTGCCACTGATTCAAATCTCTGTCCGGTGATCTCTTTGACCAGATCGTCAGTCAGTTCGGGCAGTTCAAGTCGTTTAATCTCACTGATGTTGACGCGGTATCGGGAAGGTTCTGTATCGGAATCTTTCTGATCGTTTTCAATATCGACACTATCTCCTGCTTTTTTCCCTGTAAGTGCTTTACGGAATGGGTTTTCCTCTGGCAGGTACTCAAGGCTGAAGTGATGGTTTTCGGTTTTTTCTTCCTCTATGGGATCTCCGTTTTCATTGAGCTTATATACATCGCCGATGACGGTATCGGTTGATAATGCAGATTCATCGACGCTGATCAATGTTCCATGTCCTTTGAGAATAAGATTGATCTCATGTTCGACATCTTTATCTGTCACCGTATATTTCGCCTTCGTGAAAGAATATCCGCTGAAATCTTTCAGATCGAATTCAGGGTGGATCTCATAAGAGAGCTGAATGGTAAGCTGTTCAGGTTTGAAGGTGAAATTAATTATCTGTGCGCGGCTTGCCGGTTTAATTTTCTCAGCATCTGCAATTTCTCCAAAATATTTGGAAGCCATTTTTTCGGCTATTGTTGCCTCTATGGACGGACCTGCCAGTTTTTTAATCAAGCTTGCTGGGGCGTGCCCTTTTCTGAATCCCTTGATCTGTATGCTTCTTTTGGCTTCTTCAAGTTCCTGGATATATTCGGTACCGAACTCTTCCGCGGAAAGAATAATTTCCAGTTCCTGTTCGGTTTCGCTGACGTTCTTGATATTCTTTTGCAAAGCTCTCTCTGGTTAATTAGTGAGTGTGAAAAATTAAAAGTTAAGAAGATAAGAATTAATCCTGTGTTTTAAAACAGGCCGTTCCTTCCATTCTCGTTACCGTCCAGGTTTATAGACAAGTGTTGAATAGGGTGCATCATGGAGCAACCGCATGGCGGCTTCTGCGATACCATCCTCTGTGACTGCCTCGATTGCGGCTGTTTTTTCTTCCGGCTCAATATATCTGCCAAAGTAGGAAATGTCGGATGCCATTTGTGACATCCGGCGTGTCATTTTTTCCATACCCATGATATGCGATCCGAGCAGTTTTGTCTTTGCAGCCTGAAGCTCTTCAGGGTCCGGATTTTTCAGAGAGTCGCTCTTGAGCAGTTCCTTGACAAGCTCTAAAGTTACCTTTGTTTTGTTGCTGTCAGTACCGGCATAAATATTCAGCGTGGTAAGATCATCATAAAAGGTGATCGATGAATAGACGTTATAAGCCAGACCCCGCTTTTCACGAAGTTCAAGATTGAGCAGAGAGCTCATGCCATTGCCGAGCATTGAGTTCAGAACCATCAAGTTGTAAAAGAGTGGGTCATGCCGGGCTATTGCAGTGCCAAGTACGATCTGTGCCTGGAAGACCTGTTTTTTCAGCGTCAATGAAAAAGGAGTGTAATGTTCAGGAAGAAAAGGTTGGCGAACGTATTGGCTGCCTGCTGGCTCTCTAAGCTTGCCTAAAAATTTTTCTCCAAGTCGCATGATCTCATCGTGATGCACTTTTCCGGTAGCAGTGAGCAGCATTTTTTTTGGAACATAGTGCTGACGCATGAAGTTTTTCAAAGTATCGTCTGTAAAATGTCCGACGCTTTCTTCAGTTCCTAAGATAGGCTTTCCAAGAGGGTGAAGAGGAAACGAGCGTAGGTCAAACTCCTCAAAAATAAGTTCTTCAGGAGTATCGTTGACGCTGCTGATCTCTTCAATGACAACCTCTTTTTCCTTGTCGATCTCTTCGTGCGGGAAAACCGGATCGCACACAAGATCTGAGAGCAGGTCAAAGGATGGTTCAAGGTGTTCCGCGAGGCAACGGAGATAGATGCAGGTTTGTTCCTTTGTGGTGAACGCATCGAGGTAGCCACCGTTTTTTTCGATATTCCTCGCGATGTCAATGTATGATCGTCGTCCTGTCCCTTTAAATAGAGCATGTTCAATAAAATGCGCCAATCCCTGGTTTTCTTCGGGGTCATCACGCGAGCCTGCATCAATCTGAATGCCGAGGGTAATGCTTTGGACATAAGGCACTGTGTCGGTGACGATCTTTAATCCGTTCGCCAGTTCATCTTGATGGACCGATCCTTCTGAAGTTGGATGCGAAAGATGCCGGGATTTTTCTTTTGACATTACTGAATATTTTTCTAATGCTTATGACAGGAATTGAATGCAATGTAGTTTTAATTCTTATTTTTATAAATAGTGAAGCTTTGACGTCATTTATACGCTTCTTTGCTGAAGAGATTAATACATGACAGGTAATAGTATACCGAATGGCGAAAAGAAAGCTATTGCTGGAAGTTTTACTGCCGAATAAGGGAAAACAGCTGAAATATTAAGCGTTTAATGTTCAAATCAACAATTGTAATAACTGGTGCAACCGGATATATAGGCTCCCAGCTTGTTCTTGCTTTGCTTTCAAAGATATCCGGAGAGGTTGGTTGCAGGGTGGTGGTGAGGAAAAGTTCTGACTGTTCTTTTCTTAAGGGTTTACCTGTTGAAATTGCATATGCCGACCTTCA
The DNA here is from genome assembly GCA_037143555.1 of Chlorobiaceae bacterium. Taxonomy (GTDB): domain Bacteria; phylum Bacteroidota; class Chlorobiia; order Chlorobiales; family Chlorobiaceae; genus Chlorobium. The sequence continues at coordinate 149,611 of JBAWYL010000001.1, read as the reverse complement.
TGATTCTCTTGGGTTGATGGAGGCGTTCAAGGGTGTGGATACAGTGTTTCATTGTGCAGGACTGATTTCCTATACCAGGAATTTTCGTAATGCGCTCTATGATACCAATGTTCTCGGGACCAGAAATGTTGTTAATGCCTGCCTTTTCAACAATGTCCGAAAGCTGGTCGTGACCAGTTCCATTGCCGCCATTGGCGCTACAGATGACGGCACACCTGCCAGCGAGTCGACATCTTTTCAGGAGTGGCAACGCAGAAATGGTTATATGGAGTCTAAACATCTTGCTGAACTTGAGGGATTACGTGGCGTCGCTGAGGGGCTTGAAGTTGTGATAGTTAATCCTGGTGTTGTTATTGGTGTTGACCAAAATAATCCTGTATCGGCCAGTTCATCGAATGAAGTGCTGCGCTTGATCCATCAGGGAAAGCTTCCGCTTTTTCCTTCAGGAAGCACAGGCTTTGTCGATGTTCGCGATGTCGTTGATGCTCATATTGCAGCATGGGAAAACGGACGTTCAGGAGAACGTTATGTTGTTGTTGGTCACAACCTGTTGTTCCGTGAGCTTTTTGCCCGTATCGGGAGTATTGCAGGCAGCCGCATCCGACATTCATTTATGGTGCCGCATGCCATGGGGTTGCTGGCCGGTTTTGGAGGTGAACTCTGGTCGATGCTGATGAACAGTCCATCGTTTGTCAGTCTGGAAAGTATACGTATTGCATCAAGGCGGCTTTCATATAACAATACAAGGTCAGTTCAGGAATTGCGTTTGAGTTACCGGGAGCTGTCTGAGACGCTTAAGACCATTATAACCTGAAGGTTTTCATCTTTCCCCAAAATTATTACTCATGTCCTATGGATACTCAAAAAAATGATCACACCTCGGTCAGTGTTGATCCTGCAAAACTCAAACAGCTGAACCTGGCAGTCGAAGCTCTCGAAAAACAGTTCGGCAAGGGAGCTATCATGCGCCTTGGTGACGATTCTGCTGTAATGAAAGTGCAGTCGATTTCAACCGGATCGATGGCGCTTGATTTTGCGCTCGGAGTAGGTGGACTTCCTCGAGGCCGGGTAACCGAAATATATGGTCCCGAATCGTCGGGCAAAACAACTCTTGCCTTGCATGTAATTGCTGAGGCGCAGAAAGAGGGAGGTATTGCGGCTATCGTTGATGCTGAACACGCCTTTGATCCGTCATATGCCCGAAAGCTTGGTGTTGATATCAACTCACTGCTTATCAGTCAGCCGGAATCCGGTGAACAGGCGCTCTCTATTGTTGAAACACTTGTCAGGAGTGGCGCTATTGATGTTGTAGTCGTTGATTCCGTAGCGGCTCTTGTGCCCCAGGCTGAGCTTGAAGGTGAAATGGGTGACAGTGTCATGGGTCTTCAGGCAAGGCTCATGAGCCAGGCCCTTCGCAAGCTTACCGGTGCTATTTCCAAATCGAGCTGTGTCTGTATTTTTATCAACCAGCTTCGTGATAAAATCGGTGTTATGTACGGCAGTCCTGAAACGACGACCGGTGGCAAGGCTCTCAAATTTTATTCTTCGGTACGCCTCGATATCCGCAAAATTGCTCAGATCAAAGATGGTGAGGAGAGTACCGGAAACCGGACAAGAGTTAAGGTCGTTAAAAATAAGGTCGCTCCTCCGTTCAAGACAGCCGAGTTCGATATTCTTTACGGAGAAGGGATATCGGCTATTGGAGAACTGATTGATCTGGCTGTTGAGTTTGGTGTTGTAAAAAAAGCCGGTTCATGGTTCAGTTATGGTCAGGACAAACTTGGTCAGGGCCGTGAGACGGTCAAGAAGGCTTTGCGTGAAGATCCGTCGCTCTACGCTAAGATTCATGCGCAGGTCAAGACATTGATGTCAGGGCCTGCCGAGATTATTAACGGATAGGCATGAAAATCGGAACCATTGATATTGACCGTCCTGTCATACTCGCACCGATGGAAGATGTGACTGACAGGGCGTTCAGGCAGCTTTGCAAGCGTCATGGGGCAGACATAGTCTATACCGAATTTATAAGTGCTGAAGCTCTGCGCAGGGGTGTTGAAAAGTCTGTGCGCAAGCTGACGGCTGATGCTGTCGAAAGGCCGCTGGCTATACAGATTTTTGGCAACAGCGTCGAGTCGATGATTGAGGCTGCTGTAATTGCTGAAGGGTATAACCCTGATTATCTTGATATCAATTTCGGGTGTCCGACCAAGAAAGTTGCGGGCAAGGGTGCTGGCGCGGCATTGCTCAGGGAGCCGGAAAAAATGACACAAATTGCTGAGGCGGTTGTACGTGCGGTAAACATTCCGGTGACGGCCAAAACAAGGATTGGATGGGATCGGGAGTCAATTAATATTATCGATGTACTGCATCGCCTTGAGGGCGTTGGCATACAGGCTCTTGCCGTACATGGTCGTACCAGAAGTGAAATGTATAAGGGAAGAGCGGACTGGAACTGGATTCGTGAAGTGAAAAAGCATGCGCGCATCCCGATAATTGCGAACGGCGATATATGGACGCCCGAAGACGCTGTTGCCATGTTTGAACAGACCGGGGCGGATGGTGTGATGATTGGCAGGGGTGCGATTGGAAATCCGTTTATTTTTGAGAGGGCAAAGCAATTCGTTAAAACGGGCAAACCCATGGCTTCGCCTGATTTCCGGGAAAGGATAGATGCTGCAGTTGAGCATTTGAAACTTTCAGTGCAGTTTAAGGGTGAAAAGTATGGAGTACTCGAAATGCGTCGTCATTATGCAACCTACTTGAAAGGCCTCCCGATGGTATCACGGGTACGTAATAAACTGGTTCGCGAAGAAGGGTGGGTACAGGTTATCGATATTTTGCTCGCATATGGCGAGGAGTGCGAAGGATATGCAAGAGAGGGAACAATCCGTGACAATACGGAATACCTCAATGACCATTCAAACAGACTTGAATTAAATTACTAAGTAAATAAATAGAACAATAGGTTATGAGTAACTCGGATTTTGGCTGTCGAGTAGCGGTGTTTGGAGCAACTGGTCTTGTAGGACGCACGATGCTCAAGGTTCTGGAAGAGAGGAATTTTCCCGTAAGCGATATCGTTCCGCTTGCTTCACATCGAAGTGCTGGTCAGGTTGTACGGTTCAAAGGGCGTGAGTTTATTATTCAGGTGCCTTCCAAAGAAGCGTTTCAATGTGTTGATATAGCTCTTTTTTCAGCAGGTGCTTCCGCAAGTAAAGAGTGGGCTTCGATTGCTGCATCTGCAGGGGCTGTTGTCATCGACAATTCGTCTGCATTTCGAATGGATCCTGATGTACCTCTCGTTGTTCCAGAGGTTAATCCTGGAGATATATTCAAAGCAGACGGTACTCCGGAATCTATTATTGCTAATCCAAACTGTTCAACCATTCAGATGGTTGTGGTTCTCAAACCTCTTCATGACCGGTTTGGTGTGAAAAGAGTTGTAGTTTCTACCTACCAGTCTGTTACTGGAAAAGGAAAAGTTGGCAGGGATGCTCTTGAAAGCGAACTTGCCGGGGAGAAGCAGGATGAGTTTACCCACTTTCATCAGATAGCCTTTAATGCCGTACCGCAGATTGATATGTTTACGGAGAATGGCTATACAAAAGAAGAGATGAAGATGGTGAATGAAACTCGTAAAATCATGGGAGATGACTCAATAAGCATTTCACCTACCACGGTGCGCATCCCGGTCTATGGCGGGCATGGAGAGTCTCTGAACATAGAGCTTGCCAGGGATTTTGATATCGATGAAGTGCGTGAACTTCTCGGCCATTCATCGGGGATTATCCTGCAGGATGACCCTTCGGCGCGCATCTATCCCATGCCCTTGACCTCCTATGAACGTGATGAGGTTTTTGTAGGAAGGATTCGTCGGGATTACTGGCATCCGCAGACTCTGAACATGTGGATTGTTGCCGACAACCTCAGAAAAGGAGCGGCAACCAATGCCGTTCAGATTGCTGAAGTTATCAACGCTAAAAGGCTGTAGGTTACTTTTTGTTACTAAGAGCCATGAGCGCCGTGCTTATGGCTTTTACTGCTGAAGCTGAAGACAACGTAAACTGTTGCGGATTACTGATAGATATCGATGGCGGTATACTGAGTGCTTTCAGAACAATTGAGGTCTCTTTTCCGATCAGTCCCGTCATAATTTTGTCCGCCATTGTTCCTGTAACCTGAACACCTGTTTCTCGGCAGACCGGATTGTCGACAAGTTCCTTTATGGTGAAATATTCCATCTCCTCCTTGTTCATGACCTGATGGAACGAAAATTGCTCAATATGCCCGTTTCTTGATATCGTAAGGAGTACATAGTTGTTTTCAAGCTCAAGGATGACTTGCGGTTCTCCGGTGAGCTTCGACAGGTGAAAAAGAGGCAGTTGCGGAGAACCAATGAACACTATCCGATGATTGGTTGCAAAGTGCTCAGAAACTTTCCTGCAGTGTTCGTCTGGATAAAAGAGCAGGAGGTGTTTTTTATACGTTCTGCTGCTGTTCGTATCGAAGTAGCCGGAAATGTCGCAACTGTATTTTTCTGGTTGAGTTAAAAAGTATCCGGCCTCAATTTTACTGTACTCTTTACAATCCTCAGGGCTTGCCTTTGCAGGAAAGTATGCCGGAAGAGGCAAGTAGGTTCCCGGTTCGATACTGAGTGCAAGGTCTTCATTATACCACACTTTCAGGCAGGACTTAAGTTTGTTCAGAAGGCGCTTTCGTTTGCCTGAAATAAGGTCGCCAAGGCCTAACGGCAGGATTTGACATTCGCTCAGGCTATATCCGCTTCCCGATGTTTTAAGCCGGACAACAGTGCATTCTGTTGTGCTGATGGAGCATGCTATCTGGCTTTTGCTCATTATTCGAGAGTAAAATATTGTTTTAAGACTTCCAGCTTTTTGTTACTTATACCTTTGACTTCCAGAAAGTCCTCAAATTGTTTCACTGTACCTCCCTTTGCTGTTCTGAAGGTAATCAGGCGGCCGGCCATAACCGGGCCGATGCCTGGAATTTTCTGTAACTGCAGACTGCTGGCTTTATTGAAAGAGATCGTCCCTGCAAATACTTTTTTTTCGGGTGAGACGTGTTTCGGCTTTTTTTCAATAGTCTCATTCTTTTCTTCAGCAGCAATCTCCTGCCGGACATCATCCTTAACCTTAGCCTCTTCGACGGTTGCAAGCCTGATAAGGCTGTCAACATCTGCATTACGGTAGCGATTATGTTCGGCTTTTTTTATGAGGAGGTCTGCTTCCTCCACCGAATTGATATTTTTCGTAATAATCCCAAGCATTAAAAATCCCAGAAGAATCGAGACCATAGAGATTTCAGCTTTGGTAATGCCTAGTTTTATAGCCAGTTTTTCATGGAAATTCATAAGCGTCGATTCTTACTTGTATGAGATAAAATATAAAAGGTTACAGATATTTCTTTCCCGTTAATAATAAGCAAGTATGTGATTGAATCTTCTTGGATAAATGCATACACAGCATGCTCTACACCAATCCTTGCTCCCGGGCCCATACTCAGCTCAGGAGAATTTGTTACTGACAGACAGCTTCATCAATAGAAGCTAATGAGAGTTATGACATACAGAAGGCCTATATAGAAGGGCCAGAAGATGTATCTGATCAGCTTGCCGTTTTCGTAGTTCACGAACTTCTCTCTTTTTTCGGTCACTGTAATCGCAATGGTGATGTTGGCCAGAATGGCGAAGTAGATCAAAAAGTAGATCAATTCCACATAAAGAATGCCGTCGGCTATCACTCTCTGCCTGACGCCCTGTATAGAGAGGACTATGAAGAGCACGAATGACGCGCCGATATTCGTGATGCTCACCTCGTCGAAATTAAAGATTTGTCTCGTGTCGACTGTTGTCGTGATCATATAGATGCCCGAATAAAGTATAGTTAGAATCACGAACACCGGTATGAGCACCGAAACGAAGCTGCCGACCCAGTCTCGTCTGATGGAAATGACGAGTCCAAGGTCTTTCAGGTAGTGCTCCCTCTTGGTTTTGTGCAGGCCGTAATCGATGTTGTAAGAGTGCTCGAAAAGGTTGTAATAGGTGTTGTCCAGATGCCATCCGGGGATGGAGAGGTTGTCTGCGACCAGCGATTTTGAAGAAGGTGTGATAATTGTGTAGGACTCCAAATCCGGCACAAGGACAATCGAGCTGAAATCATTCATCTGCCTCATCCTCAGGTCGAGGGTGAGCCTGTCGAAGGGATAAATTCTTGTTCGGAAGTCTTCTCGAATCCGCGTAAAAAAATTCCAGCCGATAACGGTGTATCCATCTTGTCTGATTCGATAGGTTTCCTTGAATCTGGTTTCGATTTCATCGGGAAACCTGATGCCGGCAGTGCGGTCTACGTCAAGCCCGTCAGGAATCCTTTGCCATGCTAATCCGTACAGTTCTAAAGTTTCTTTTGATTCTGACGGTAGGGCTGAACGGATGAGAATTCCGGTCTGGATAAATTGAGGAGGAGCGGTTAACTGACGTTTGCTTTTTTCTAGCTGTTCCCGCTTGAACTCTTCGACCTGCATCATGCTTGTTATGCATTTGTCGCTATAGGGGGATTGCCCGCTTTTGGTGACTTGCAAGAACCATATCCCGATGAGGCCTCCCATGATGATGAATGTGACGATCCATGAGTATCTTTTGATTGTATGTTCCCGGATCGTTGAACATGGCGTGGAGTACAGCAGAAGATAGATGCATGTAATCGTTAGCAGAACGACCAGAGCGGTTAATGCCCGCATAAGATGTTGCTTAATCTGTGTATTCGTTATCGAGAACTCATCGACAATGAGGACGATACCGGTATACCATCCGGTGGCGGGAATCGGTTCTAGGCGGATGAGGGCCGGTTGACCTGAGATAATGTTGTTTTCCATGATGGTGACCGGAATCTTGTCACGGAAAGCATCGAGTAGCCGATTGCTGGATTTGTGGGTATAGTTTTTCCGGGCGTAATCAAGCAGGTTGAAATTATTGATGACACGCTCAATGTTTGGGTGGAACAGCAGATTCCCCTCGCCGTCGACAATGAAATGGTAACCGTAACTCCCGAGGTCATGCTTTTCGAGAGCCATTCGCATTTCCTCTATACTTACCCGTGCGGAAACTATGCCGATTGGTACTTTTTTTCCGGAGTCATTAGAGCCATAGAGCAGGTTCTGGTATGTCACCATTATAGACTGGTCCGCCTTGCTCCAGAATGCCTTTTTCCAGCCGTTCCTTTTTGTGTCGATGTTCATTTCGTGCAATGGGATGGCTGAAGTAAAGACCTTGACGTTCAGCATATCGAAAATCCGGCGGACACCTGGATCCTCCATTTTTCCCTTTACTGCCGATGAGTCTTTATCAAAGAAAAAGTTTATTGAATAATGGCACGGGTTATCTGAGTTCCTGTGGTAGAGCAGATCAATCAGCTGGTTTTCATTGAAATCTTTCTCTCCTACGAGAGCAGTAATATCCCTTACGTTTTTTTCTATGCGTCTAATAAGAGTATCAATGCGTCGCGAGTCAGCCATGGTGCTGTTGATCGCTTTGGTTTCAATCTCGTTATGGTTCGAATAGAAATCGAACGCAAGATTTCCTGAAAAGATAATCAGGGCACCAGCAGCAATCGACATCAGCACCAATAGAATGATTCTGATATGTTTGCGAACATGAACATCAATCTCAAATATTGTTTCACACTGATCCATGTCGGGGTGCCCTAGGTTTTGGGTTCTGTCACAATATTAGCACCTCGTTCAAGCCTTATGGCGTAGGTGGCAAATATTCCCATGGTGAGGGCACTTGTAATGAAAAAGATCATGAGGGAAACGTTCCTCAGAAAAAACATCTCGTCGACAGGTATCCATCCGATGATCATGTAATCATCGAACACTTTATAGACACAATAGCTGCGCCGTTCGCTGATATCCGCATAAAATTCGCCTTCCTTCCCGCGAAGTGTTTGCCGGACAAAACCGTATTTCGCTATGTCTTTGCCAATCAACGTTCGGTTTTTGCTGCTGACTATCGTGCCCTCGAGGTCTGTGATCAGGGCTGTCCCTTGTTCACCTATGCGCCAATTATCTGTGACTTTGCTGATATCAGCAGCCTCGATTGCCTTGTAGATGCGTTCGGGTTTGTACCCTATCTGTACCACTCCAGGTTCATCGATACGGGCAACCCCGGTATACTGGAACATCATCTTGTCTGCTCTCGGCTGGGGATGCTGAGCCAACTCAAACCCCTGATAGTGAATGGCCAGCATAAACTCCGCTGATTCAGGGTGCGAGGCATAATCATAGCCAACATGGCCGGGGATGGTGGAGGCTGCCACGATGCCGTTTCTGTCACCAATATGCAGTTCATCGACATCAAGCAGCTTGCGGACTCTTTCCATCTCTTGTGTAGAGGATATGATCGATGGCTTGATGGCTAACATGTAGGCAAGTGCTCGGGCCTTTGCTATTGACTGGACATCCGACTCCTTGCGAAGGGTCTGCAGCATCGATCTTTTCTGTTCGATGTCGATTTTTACATCGTCAATATTGAGTAATATTTCGCATTTTTTGCTTTCAACAGCATAGTGTGTCTGAACTATGAAAAGAGCCAGCATCCCGGCAAGAAGAAGTGCACTGATCTGGAGGAAAGGAGAGAAAAATAGCTTTTTTCCGGTGATAAATCTTTTGATCGATATCATTTCCCCTCACTGTTTAAGCAAAAAAATATCGGTTCTTTTCTGTCTTGTTACTTGCATGTAAATGTTTGCGTGGTGAGAAAATAGTAAAAAAAGATTAGAGGTATAAACGCCTCAGATCTTACTCGTTTTCTGCTCTTTTTGAATGGTTCTTTGGGGTGCTCTGAGCTTAACTATTTACATGTTATTAAACGAAAATACGTTTTACCCGGGAAGAAACCGCACAAAGCGTTTCGTAGCTTATGGTACCGGCAATTTCTGCAAGCGTTTCAGCTGATGCGGCGTCCCAGCCAAAAAGAATTGCCGTATCTCCTGTTTTGACGTCGTGTTGTGTTCCTAGGTCAACCATGATCTGGTCCATCGTTACTGTCCCCACTTGCGGATAAGCGTTACCGTTAATTGCAACAGTTGCACGACCTGACAAGCTCCGGAAGTAGCCGTCCGCATATCCCGCTGCGATTGTTGCAATATACCGTGGTTCCGGTGCGCTCCATGTACGGTTATAACTGACCGTGGTTCCTGCAGGAACATTTTTGACAAAAATGACTTTTGATTCAAACTGCATGACCGGTTTTACATCGAGACGGCAGGGTGTGTTTTTTGCTGGATGATAACCATAAAGCAGGATGCCGGGGCGCACCATATCAAGCCAGGATTCTGGCAGTGAAAGGATTGCCCCGCTGTTGGCACTGTGTTTGCAAACTGTTCGTCTTGATGCATGCTCGTATTCTGCTGTAAGCGTTTTAAATACAGAAAGTTGTTTAGCTGTGAAATCATCGGTGGATGTACTGTCAGCAAAGTGGGTATAGATACCCTTTAGCTCAAGGTATGATGATTGGTCAATCTCTCTCAACATATCCATTGCTCTTGAAGGGGAAATGCCAAGCCGTCCCATGCCGGTGTCTACTTTCAGCTGTACACCAAGGGTTTTGTTATGTTTTGTAGCAATTTCCTTTGCAGCCTGAAGCGTCATAAAATCACAGACGGTCATGTCGATCCCGTATTGCAGAAAAAATTCAATATGAGAAAGCAGTGGTGATGAAAAAGCCAGAATCCGTGCGTTTTGTTTTAATGCACCACCGGTTTTTAGTTCAATGGCTTCATGGATATTTGCAACGCCAAAATCATCAATGCCCACAGATTCAAGTGCTTGAGCAATTCTGTGGACATTATGGCCATAAGCATTTGCTTTGACGATGCCCATGATACGGGCTTTTCCAGCGATCCGCTTCTGGATAAGGTGTGCATTTCTGGTAAGGTGTTCAAGGGAGATCAGGGCTTCCGTCATGTTTTCGGCAGGAATTTCTCTTGCTGAAAAGCCCTGTATGTGGTTTTCCATAAAGCGGTTGCCGTTTTGTGGTTACAGGGGTATGTTTCCCCGGTTCCGGAACTTTCTGTAAAAAAACATATTTTGTTCCTGATTTTCAAACATGAAAGCTGCTTATTCCTCCGCTGTCATGAATTGAGCAATTAATGTATATTTTCTTTGAGAGTTATCTGGGCGTCTTGTCATATTAACCCATTTTTCAGATACAAACATGCCGAACCACGATATATTCGGGCTTGCAGCAGAAACACCGCTGGTTCTTGTTAAACAGATGGCACGCCACATCCGCCCCAAGGTTATGGCCAAGCTCGAGTATATGAACCCGGCTTGTTCCCACTATTACCGAGTGGCATCTGCTCTCATTTCAGATGCAGAAGAACGAAAGCAGATTCATCCGGGAATGACCCTTGTTGACTGGACATGCGGCAACAGCGGCATTGCACTTGCCATGGCAGGTGTAAGGCGGGGGTACAAGCTGCTTCTTGCTGCCCCTGATAAAATATCGAGGGAGAAGCAGGACGTACTCAGGGCTCTTGGTGCGGAACTTGTCATTACTCCTTCAGATGCTCTGCCTGGAGAGCCGCGTAGCTGTATGAATGTCGCTGAAAGCCTGGTTAAAAGTATTCCAAATGCATTTTTCACAGGTATGTATCAGAACCCTGTTAGTTTAAAGGTCCACAGTGAAGTTACCGGCAGTGAAATTTTTCGCCAGACAGAGGGTAAAGTTACCCATGTTTTTGTACCAATGGTTTCCGGTTCGATGGCTGCCGGTCTTGGCCATTTTCTGAAAGAGAAAAATTCCAAAATCACCATTATAGGTATTGAATCGCAGGGTTCTATTTATAAGGGTCTTTTAAACGATGGAAAACCTGGTAATCCCGCGTTTACAGAACTTGAGGAAATAGGTTCAAGGCAGGAATCGATTTTCTGGAATCCATCGGTTATCGATGACGTTGTTCAGGTAAACGATTATGATGCGTTTAACTGTGGACGGGAGCTCTTGAGGGCTGAAGCTGTTTTTGCAGGAGGGGCATCCGGCGCGGTAATGTCTGCAGCGCTTCGGGCTGGGGAGTCCTATGGTGAGGACGATTGTGTTGTTGTTGTGATGAATGATTTTGGTGGCTATTACCTGAGCAAGATGTTCAGTGATGAGTGGATGAGAAAGCGAGGCTTTTACCGTAAAGCGAAATCAGCTCTTGAGCAGATTACAGCAGAGGATATTCTGCAATTGAAAGTACGCAGGGATCTGATTTTTGCATATCCTGAAAATACTCTTGCTGAAGTGTTTGAAATGATGAAACAGAATGATGTTTCTCAGCTTCCGATTGTTTCATATAACGCACCTATTGGCAGTATCAGCGAAAACAAGATTCTTTCCATACTCATTGAAAACGACGAAGCTATGAATTCAAAGGTTGTCGGGTTCATGGAACAGCCTTTTTCTGTCTGTCAGCCTGAGGCAACAATTTCAGAATTATCCGACAAGTTACAGCAAAGTGCATCAGGAGTATTGATAAGCCTTTCAGATGGAAGGCTTCAACTTCTTACTAAATCGGATCTTATTGATGCGTTGACCCATAAATAAGTGCTGTAAAATAATCCGGTTGTTTTTTTCGGGGGATTTACTTAATTAAGCACCTCTGAACATTCCGCTTTTTTTTTAGGTTCGATGCACTATATTGCGCATTGAAGCTTGAAAAAAAGTAAAGTATGGTACTTCGACCCATACAATCAATGGATGAACGGAGAAAAGATCCCGGCGATTGATGAACGGGTTAACAACCGGCAATTATTATATGAAGGTAGAGTCCAGAAAACGGGAGTTCATTTTAGATGGTAAGATCAAGGCTTGCTTCTGTGAAGGATGCGGTCAGACTACCGACAAGACATTTGTTGGCGAATGGATCCCGAGTGATAAACCCAAGGACGATGACTTTCTGACAGCAGTTCCGGTTAAAAAGCAAAAAGAGGGGAAGAGTGGTGTGAATGATGTGCCACCTGCAGCTGATAACCAGTACTGGATTCGCTGTTCAGAGTGCAATCAGGTTTTTTTGCTTAAGGAGTGGCAGATACAGATTGACCGTGAAGTAAGCCCTGAAGAGTTGAAAGCTGAAGAGTGTCAGGTATATTCACCTCATGGTATTTATGCTAAAGGTGATGCGCTCTATCATAAGGCGCTTGGCGAGGTTGGAGTTGTCAGGGAAAAACAGGCTACGGGCAGTGGCGCTTTCGTTATTATTGTGGAATTTTGTAAAAGTGGCAGAAAACAGCTTCTTGAAAATGTGCAGCTGAATTCTTCCAATGAAAAAAAATCAGAGAGCCTTACAGATATTATTAAATTAAAATTAAGACGTTGATCTTTTAAAAGGGGGTGAATTACATTGGTTAGTGTGCAGATAAATGATAATGAATCGATCGATAAAATGCTGAAACGCTTCAAGAAAAAGTATGAGCGGGCAGGAGTTTTAAAAGAGTTTCGTGCAAACGCATACTTTGTTAAACCTTCGATTGATGGTCGTTTAAAGCGCTCGAGAAGCAGGCGTAGAGCTCAGCGGGCAAATGAAGAACGTAATTCATGATCATCTGATCGGAACAGTTATGCAAAGCAGCTCCTTAACGGGAGTTGCTTTTTTTTTGTAAATGCCAACCTATTGGTTCATGAGAGTGTTCAAAGGTGAAGTTACAGCATTGCCGCCGGACAAGTCGATCTCCCACCGTGCTGCACTCATTGGTGCGTTATCGGAAGGCACAACGGAGATTACGAATTTTTCCGGAGGATTTGATAATCAGTCAACCCTCAGTGTGTTGAAAGATGCCGGCATGACGATTCGGCAGCTGGAGGAGGCGGATGCGCACGGTCGTCGCATCCGGAAAGTATATATAGAGTCAAAAGGCTTATGGAGTTTTCAGCCTCCCTCTGCACCGTTGATGTGCAATAACTCAGGGAGCACCATGCGAATGTTTGCCGGCATTCTTGCCGCTCAGCCGTTTGCAAGCGAGCTGATAGGTGATAGTTCCCTGATGAAGCGGCCAATGAAACGGGTTGCAGACCCGCTGCGCCTTATGGGTGCGGACATCGAGCTTTCTGCATCAGGTGCGGCTCCGATCAGGATAAAAGGCACAAAAGATCTAAAACCTATTGAGTACCGCCTTCCGGTTCATTCAGCTCAGGTTAAATCTCTTGTGGCATTTGCTGCTCTTCATGCCGATGGTGAAACCAGGATTATTGAAACAGTGCGTTCACGAGATCATACTGAAGTGATGCTCGGTCTTGAGACGTTTGAGAATGAGGCTGAACGGATTATTGTGGTACCGGGCAGAAAACGTATTGCCGCCAAACCCTTCTATATTCCTGCCGACCCTTCCGCAGCGTGTTTTATCGTGGCACTTGGTCTGCTTGCCCGCGGTTCGGAAATCATGATTAGAGATGTCTGTCTGAACCCTACAAGGGCTGCATTTCTTGATATTCTTACAGAAGCCGGGGCTGGTATTTCCATTGAAAACAAGCGGGTGATCGGCGGTGAATCCATCGGAGATATTCTTGTTTGCAACAACGCGGGGCTTGAACCCCTTCTGATACGGGATCCTCAGCTGGTTGCCTGTGTTATTGATGAAATCCCCATGCTGGCTGTGCTTTCGGCATTTGCATCTGGCCGGTTTGAACTGCATAACGCCGCCGAGTTGAGAACCAAGGAGAGTGATCGGATTGATGCTCTGGTGGTTAATCTGCAGCGCCTTGGTTTTGATTGTGAGCAATATCCAGACGGCTTCGTAGTCACAGGTCGTAGTATAACACCATCAGGCTCGGTGGTGATTGACAGCTTTGATGATCACAGAATTGCCATGAGCTTCGCCATTGCCGGCAAAGCTACAGGAGCTGGACTTGACATTACCGATATCAATGTCGTAGGAGTTTCGTTTCCGAATTTTTTTGAGATGATTGAAAATCTTTCTGTCTGACAGAGGAGGCAATCAAACTCAGGTCAGCAGGACTTTTTTAATATGGTCAAGCAGTGCGCGGTTGAATTCCTCGGGCTGCTCCATATTCGAGAGATGTCCTGCTTCTGCAATCAGCTTGAACTGTGATCCGGGAATTCTGGAGCTGATGCTTTTGGCAGTTTCAGGGGGAGTCGGCTTATCCTCAGCCCCGTTAATTAGGGGTTGCTGAATAATTAATAAGTTGTTTTTTGGTAATGATTTAGCTGGTATTTTTCGTATATTGTATGCAAGGAAAACCCTGAAAAAGCCTCAAAACCCTTGCATCTCGAAATCGCCGATTCATGTACCAGACAAAGTTTCAGCAGCTCGCCTTTGAGAATTTCCATCTGCCGTTTGGCGGCAAACTCAACCCTGAAAACCGATGGGTGAAACTGGCGGATACGATTCCGTGGCATGTCGCCGAGAAGTTGTACGCCAAGAACTTCCCGTCTAAAAGAGGCGCTCCGGCCCTGACGGTACGCATGGCTTTGGGATCGCTGATCATCAAGGAAAAACTGGGGCTTTCAGACATGGAGGCCGTCGCCCAGGTCAAGGAAAACCCATACCTGCAATACTTCATCGGCCTTGAAGAATATCAGTATGACGCACCATTCGATGCCTCAATGCTGACTCATTTCCGCAAGCGCTTGAAGCATGCCGATGTGACTGCATTGCAGGAGGAGCTCTTGAAGCAGCATCTTGAGCAGGAGCGCCGGAAGTCGAAGGATGACGACGAAGATGAGGATGGGGGATCCGGCAACAAAGGGCGGCTCATCGTTGATGCGACGTGTGCCCCGGCAGACATCGCCTATCCGACCGACATCGGCCTGCTCAACGATGCCCGTGAAAAGACCGAGAAGATCATCGACGAGCTGTGTGCCATGCATCCCGAAGGGATCAGCAAGCCGAGGACGTACCGAAAGAATGCCCGGAAAGCGTTCCTTGCTGTCAGCATGAAGAAGAGTCTTCCGAAACGAGTCTTGCAACGAGGTATCCGCAATCAGTTGCAGTACATCGCCAGGAACCTGAAGCATATCGGCGACTTATCTGAACAGGTGCCGCTGACTGTCCTGTCGGTACGCCTCTATCGGGATCTGCTGGTGGTTAGCGAACTGTACCGGCAGCATCTGGAGATGCACCGCAGTGGCAGCAAAAGCATCAGAGATCGTCTGGTGAGCATCAGCCAGCCTCATGTCAGGCCGATCGTTCGAGGCAAGGCGGCAGCCAAGACGGAATTCGGCATGAAGCTCTCGATCAGCGTCGTCGACGGCATGAGCATGCTGGAGCGGATGAGTTGGAACGCCTACAACGAAGGCGGTGACCTGGTCCGGGACATCGAGCGTTACCATGAGCGATACGGCTACTACCCTGAATCGGTCCATGCCGACAAGATCTACCGTACACTGGCCAACAGGATGTGGTGCAAGGAGCGTGGTATCAGATTAAGTGGCGTGCCGCTTGGGCGCCCCCCGAAGGACATTGAGAAGAACCGGGCACGACGCCGGCAAATCAGGGAAGATGAAGGAATTCGGAATGCGGTCGAAGGCAAGTTCGGTCAGGCAAAACGCCGATACAGCTTGAGTCGAGTGATGGCGAGGCTGGCCGAGAGCAGCCTGACAGTGGTTTCCATCGTCTTTCTGGTAATGAATCTGGATCGGCTACTCGCCGTTCCTTTTTTGCGCCTGTTTGCATGGCTCTTTTCTGAGCCTGCCGAAGGCGAAATCAGTTCATGGTGGTCATCCCCCAGACCGGCGACTGATTGCTGCTGGACGATGGCTTGAATTCTTCAGTAGGCCCTAATTACCACTACAGGGCATTGAATCGATGCAAGAAGTGTGCTTGCATCAGAACGCATCATGATAGCCCTCATTGCTCCGGTTATGACATTTGCTGGCTGCTTTCTGATGATATCCTCTGTTTGCGCAACCAGTTCCGGCCTTTTTGCGTAGGTCTCAGTTGTAAAATAATTCGGTATCATTCGCCTTATAGCCTCTTCGGCTCCGCCGGTTTTCACTGCGAAAATAAATTCCTCTCGAGTTGTTCGGGCCTCGGGTGCATCGCCTTCTGCTCTGGTATCGCAGAGAACCAGAGAAGCGGTTTTGTCAGGGTAAAGTCTATAAAATTCAAAAGCCTGATATCCCCCCATCGAAAGGCCTGCAATAGTCGCCTTTTTTATTCCCAGTGATTCAAGGAGTTTTGAAAGCTCATGGGCGTATTCGGTAAAGGTCCAACACTCTTTTTCTTCTGAGCCATCGATGCCGTAAGCGTTCGGAGCTATAACCGTAAAGCCTTTTTCAGCAAGGGCTGCAATTTGTGGCTGCCACATAGCGGCAGAGAGAGGGAATGCATGCAAAAGCAACACCACATGGTTGTTAATTCCACTTGATGCGGTATTCGCACTGATATAAGTCAGCATAAATCAGTTTTCTTGGGTTTTTGGATATCCCTTGATTTCCTTGATAATGCTGTTCGCTTCGTTGAGAATTTTTTTTGCTTCGTCCCGAGCGGTGTCAATTATTTCCTGAGAGCGTTTTTTTGCATCATTATTATATGCACCATCATTCTCATTACCTTCATACAATTCAGTGGCTTTGTCGAGCGCAAGTTTTACCTTTCCTGAAATAATCTGCTGGGTTTCACTTCCTTTATGCGGAGCGAAAAGCAATCCCATAATTGTCCCAGCAGCTGCGCCAAGCAATGCTCCGAAAAAAAGCCCTTTGTAAAATTTATCCTGTTGTTCCATGGTACGATGAGTTTTTGTTTTCAAATAATATAAGATTTACTGTTTTAACATACTCATAATCTCTTTGCGGCACTCAACAATGCGCTCTGCAATATCCGGCCGGCAGATGAGTCTGAATTTCTTGGTATAGCGTTCAAAGGCGAGAATAAAATCTGATCGGAAAACCGACTCATTCAGGTCATCAAACCTAATGTATTCTGACTCAAGCTGCAGATTGTAATGGATGTGTTCGGAGCGGGTAGGGTAGACCCTGAGCTCTTTTAAGTCTGCATAATCAAAAATATCTTTTTTCGAGGGCGGGTCAATCAGCACCTCATGACCATGCAGCCCGAGATGGTAACGTTTGTTGAGGATGTCGCAAATCTCCACCTCCTTTGCCCGACGCATCTTGCTGTCCGCACTATAGATGAACCACCTCTCGTCTGCCTGCGAAGAATCGTCGACGTAGGGTTGCACGGTTATTGCCCTCCTGTAAACCCTGCGCATTAGAATATCCTCCAGAAGGGCTCCAAGAGGATGGCTTTTTTCCGGCATCAGGTTTTTCAGTTCATACAGCACTCGGTCGTCGGCATTGCCGTAAAAAAGGTTACGCATTGCCTCAGGTGAAAGTAAGCCTTCGCTGGCAACATCCTGCAGAAGCCGTCGAAGCATAGCAGAGAGAGCCCTGCTGGTATGATGCCAGTAAACGTTGCGCATCATCATGTATTTTGCAAAGAGCAGGCTTTCAAGCGGTGCAATCCCTTTTTCTGTTATGGCAAACCGTTCACGCTGCGGGTCGGGCACAAATGACTCAATCAACCGTTCGATATCGATGCTTCCATAAGGAATGTTGCAGTGGTGTGCATCGCGCATGAGATAGTCCATTTTGTCGGGGTCGAGCGTACCACTGATGAGTTTGGTAAACCGGTTTCCGGAACTCCCTGTGATGAGGTTTATGACCGATTCAGGTGATACTTTCCACTCCTCCTGCAGAATTTCAGCTATTGTAGAAACGCCTGGACTTTGCTCATAAATAAAGTGGCGGCAAAGCTCTTCATGATGCGAAAATACCGGTTCATTTCCGTACAGCGGAATCTGTTCCTCAATGATATGTGCATGAGGAAAGTGGCCGATATCATGCAGCAGGGATGCTGACAGCAGTACTCGGCAGTTATGGTCATCAAATGTAAAGCTGTCATCCTGAAGGCTCAGGGCCAGAGGACTTGTCAGCATCCTCTGCAAAATCATCTTCATAAGATGATAAACCCCAATTGAATGCTCAAACCGCGTATGTGTAGCTCCAGGATAAACCTGCTGTGAGAAGGAGAGCTGCCGTATTCCTTTAAGACGCAGGAACGAGGGATGAGATAGAATTTTTTTCAGCGGCCCGCTCAGCGGAATGTGTCCCCAGATCGGGATGCGGATAAAACCACCGTCTGACTGAAAAAGCAAATGTTCAGCTATCATGAAATTTCCGGGGTTGCAGAGCTATGGGTTATTTTGTCAAGATACAGAAAAACCCGGGCAGGTGTGCAATCCAACCTGAAGTCGACCATCAATTCTTATGTCAAGCCTTTCTCGCCTCTTTGAGGTGCAACTGGCAGACCTTGCGGAAATGGTGTCCATAAATAGCAAGGGTTACGGCATGAGGTAACGCCTTCTGGCGGTTGAAAAAGGTCCATGTAAGCATTTTCCAGTACTGAAAACGTTCACGTCCTACTACGCCGAGGAGCACTGTTGAGCGGGCAAAAGCAAGGATGTGACCGATACGGAAGCTTCTTTTGAATTTCGGAGTCTGGTACTCCCGGAGAAGAGTTCGGATTCTTGTATAGTACTGTTTTGGCGCATAAAGCTGCGTCATCATGTCTGTATATCCCTTACGCAAAATATCCAGATCCATCTTCGGGATAATGTTGGTATTACTGTCGACATTATCTCCGCTTGAGTTGTGCAGCAGCCTTCCCTCTTGTTGCAAACGTTCGTATAGCTTTGTGCCGGGAAGTGCCTGAAGAATACCGACCATGGCGGTGACGATACCGCTTTTCTGGATGAATTCGACCTGTTTTTGGAAAATTGATGGGGTATCGCTGTCAAAACCGACAATAAAGCCACCCTGGACTTCCATGCCTGCCTGCTGGATTTTTTTAATGTTGCCGAGCATGTCTCTTGAGGTATTGTGCTCTTTTCCGCAAGCTTCAAGTGCAGTTTTGTCAGGAGTTTCAATACCGATAAAGACCTGCGTAAAACCGGCTTGTACCATAAGCGACATCAGTTCAGGGTCATCAGCCAGATTGATGGAGCATTCGGTAAAAAATTTGGTGGTTGATTTATTGTTTTTTTGCCATTTTATCAGCTGGGGGAGAAGCTCTTTTTTAAGGTAACTTTTGTGGGCAATAAAGTTATCGTCCACAAAAAAAATGCTGTCCCGCCATCCCAGTTTTTTTATTCCGTCAAGTTCTTCAATAATCTGGCGGCTTTTTTTTGTGCGGATCTTATGGCCGAAAAGTGCTGTTACATTGCAGAAATCACAACGGTAAGGACATCCCCTTGAAAACTGAACTGCCATGGCGACATACTTTTTCATGTCGAGCAGATGCCACTCGGGAGCAGGGGTATTGGTAATATCCGAAAAGAGTTCTGAAGTGTATGCTTTCTTGGGTGTTCCGTTCTTTAAATCTTCAAGAAAAGGCTGAAGGGTAAGCTCGGCTTCATTCAGTACAAAATGATTGACTGCAGGAAATGCCTCAGGTTCCGAAGTGAAGAGTGGTCCACCAGCAACAACAATGAGGCCAGCCTTGTTGCAAATTTCAATGATCTTTCTGGCTGATTCCTGCTGAACGGCCATGGCGCTTATAAATGCCATGTCGGCCCATGCAATCTCCTTTGTTGTCA
Organism: Chlorobiaceae bacterium; assembly: GCA_037143555.1. Taxonomy (GTDB): domain Bacteria; phylum Bacteroidota; class Chlorobiia; order Chlorobiales; family Chlorobiaceae; genus Chlorobium. The sequence continues at coordinate 129,999 of JBAWYL010000001.1, read as the reverse complement.
GGGTAGATACATTAAGGTCGACCAGCTTTCTTTCCCACTCCCCAGGAAGCATCGATGCTACCGTTAAAAGTCCGAGAGGAGGAAGCGATGCTTTCTTGTTGACAAATTTAAGGGCGTGCTTAAAACTCCAGAAAGTATCGGGAAATTCTGGGTAAATCAGCAGAATATTCATTGTTGCATTAGCTCCAGCAATTCAGTTTGTTTTACGATAAAAAAGGGATATCCACTTCTGTATCAACTTCCCCCTGTTTATTAAAACACTGAACGTATTGACATAGTTTCACATATAAATTATATGAAGTCGGACTAATATCTATCAAGAGTAAATTTTTCGCCTAAATACATTTTCCGTACTTCCGGGTTGGAGGCGATTTCTTCAGGGCTTCCATGCATGAAGATGCTGCCATCAAAGAGCAGGTATGCGTGATCGGTGATGGAAAGGGTTTCATGAACATTATGGTCGGTAATGAGTACCCCGATGTCACGTTTGGCCAGTCCTTCGACTATCAGTTGTATATCCTCGACGGCAATGGGGTCCACACCGGCAAATGGTTCGTCAAGAAGAATAAATTTGGGGTTAAGCGACAAAGCTCTTGCTATTTCCGTGCGTCGGCGTTCTCCGCCGGAAAGCGCATAGCCCATGCTTTTCCGTATTGCGGCAATGTTGAGGTCTTCCAGCATCATATCGGTTTTTTCTCTTCTTTCCGCTTTTGACAGTGAAGTGAATTCGAGCACACTCAAAATGTTGTCCTCTACTGTCAAATTTCGGAACACGGAAGCTTCCTGAGGGAGATAGCCAATACCGAGGCGTGCCCGTTTGTACATTGGAAAACGGGTGATGTTTGTCGAGTCAAGAAATACATCGCCTCCGTTCGGTCTTACCAGGCCAACAATCATATAGAACGTTGTGGTTTTTCCTGCTCCGTTCGGCCCGAGAAGCCCTACGATCTCACCCTGCTTAACCTCAATTGATGAGCTTTTGACAACCTCTCGTTTATTATAGATCTTTTTTAATTTGCTGCAGCTCAGGGTAGCTTTCATGCCGATGCTGAAAAGGTGACGTTTGGTAGCTTATGTTTAGGGTGGCGGAAGTTCAACCAGTACTGCAATGTACAATTTATAGAAAACATTGCATGGTAAAAGAACGTTCGAATGCCCTGATGTATGCAGTAACAATGGGGGGAATAAAAAAACGAGGCGTAAAGCCTCGTTTTAAAGTTCAGTTCCTGCTTGCTGAGTGCCAGGCGAATTGAAACGATAATCTATTCTTAATCTTTAAATCGTTTTTCAATATCTTTACCTGGTTTGGCATAACCCGATATTTTCGGGGATGAACCTCTTAACCCTGTGAATGCAGATGAGCCTCCGTTAAGGAAAGGGTAGGCAATATTAAGTAAGCGTTTCGTGGTTTTTCCAATATTCTCCAATGCATCACCAACAACCCACCAATGCCCATCGATGAAAACTTCCACAAATCTTCCGTAAGATTCAGCTCCTTTGGTAAAAACTCCTGATAACTTGCTCATGGACAGTTGATTTATGGTTAATAACTTTCTTAGAACAATTTAAAGAATCCGGTCAGTATAAAAAAATATTTTTATGTTCAAGATATCAGTATTCATGCGGACTGATTGGTTAGAGAAAGCAGATGCATGTTAAATTTTTTTTATAAACCTTATTGAAATTTTATTGTATGGGAAAAGTGATGCCTTACAAGGGAGTATGGCCGCAGCTGCATGAAACGGTTTTTATGACTGACGGCACATTTATTATTGGTGATGTGCATATTGGCGCTTATTCGAGTGTCTGGTTCAATGCGGTCGTTCGTGGTGATGTTTGTCCAATCCGTATCGGGGAGAAAACCAGCGTGCAGGATAATGCCACGCTTCATGTAACACACGATACCGGTCCGCTCAACATTGGAAACTGTGTGACCATCGGTCATGGCGCAGTACTTCATGCCTGTACGGTGAAAGACTACGTTTTGATTGGTATGGGCGCAGTACTGCTTGACGATTGTGTGGTTGAGCCCTATTCGATTGTTGCTGCCGGTTCGTTGGTTAGGCAGGGCTTTACGGTGCCTTCAGGGATGCTGGTTGCCGGGGTTCCCGCTAAGGTCATGCGGCCTATTACCGAGGATGAGCGTCGCAATATTGAGGAGTCGCCTGAAAACTATGTACGCTATTCACAGAACTATCAGGAAGATGAAAAAGCGAATTTAAAGTGAGAAGAAGAATCAGCAAGGGGTATTTCGTGACAGTGTTTTTTTCTTGTAGTCCTTGATCTCCCTTATGTCCCTGAATCCTCTTGTTTTGTTGCTGACTTCTTCCCTGATTTCGCTAAATTGCACGAGAAGTTTTTGATGTTGACTGTCAAATAACGCTTTTTTCTTGTGCTGTGGCAAGTCTTGTTTTTTTGAACGTGTTCCTGTAAATCTTTTTCCTGTTATGATGCAAAATGATGTTGTTGTTGTCGGCAGTGGTATTAGCGGACTCAGCCTTGCTTTTTATTGTGTACAGGCTGGCATGAAAACCACGATACTTGAGAAAAACGATACTATCGGCGGTTCCTTTGCATCTCCTCACTACACTGCAAACGGCAAAAAATTCTGGTTGGAGCTTGGGGCACACACCTGTTACAGTTCGTATCAGAATCTTCTGGAAATTGTTGAGGCGTGCGGTATTAAGGATACCATCATTCCTCGGGCGAAGGTGCCGTTTACTCTGTATATGAATGGGAAAATCAAATCCATTGTTTCTCAGCTCAATATTTTTGAACTGCTTGTTTCTGTTCCAAATCTTTTCAGGCTGAAGAAAGAGGGGCAGAGCGTGAAGTCATATTACTCGAAAATTGTAGGCGAACGGAACTATCGTGATGTAATCAGCCATTTTTTCAACGCCGTACCTTCGCAGGTGACAGATGATTTTCCGGCTGATATGATGTTTAAAAGCAGGGAGAAAAGAAAAGATGTATTGAAGAACTATACGTTCAAAAATGGCTTGCAGAGCGTAGCACGGGCGATTTCCGCAAAGAGCGACCTGAACGTTTTCAACAATCAGAATGTCAGTTCATTGCGGTATGTCGATGGTTTATATCAGATAAGAACGGCAGATGGAGGAGAGTACTCGGCAAAAACCCTTGTTTTGGCGACTCCTTCTATGGTCACCTCAAAGCTTTTAAAGGATATACATCCTGATCTGGCCAGCCATTTCAGCCATCTTGAGGCGGCTGAGGTCGATTCGCTCGGAGTCATTGTTCGCAAGGAGAATATTTCGATGAAACCGGTTGCGGCTCTTATTTCACCTAACGATGTGTTTTTTTCGGTTGTATCACGTGATACTGTGCCTGACGATAACTATCGAGGATTTGTCTTCCATTTTAAACCTGGTCTTGATGACAAGACCAAAAGAAGCCGTATCACCGAGGTTCTCGGCGTCAATATGTCGAAGATAGAGCATACTGTATCCAGGTTAAACACCGTACCAACATTGCAGTTGGGTCATGATCAATGGCTTGAAAAAACCAATGCCTTGTTGAAGAAGGAAAAAAATCTGCTGCTTACCGGCAACTATTTCGGCGGTATGGCTATTGAGGATTGCGTGAGTCGCTCAAGAAATGAATTTAATCGGTTACGCGGATAGTATATCAGAAACTCTAGGCAATTTTGTCCGGGGTCAGCTTATAGCGGAATGCGTATGGAGAGGATTGTTACATTATTGAGCTTTCTTCAGGGGGCATTCCTGATGCCGGTGATAATTGCGTTGTCGACCATTATTTTTTTTGTTGGTGCAAATACGCTGTTCAAGAGAGTTATTAAGCTCATCCGCTCATCGATCAAAGAGATTAACGTTCACTATGAACTGATGGTCTGGCCTTTCAGGCTTCTTGTCTCCCTTATTGCGCTTCCCCTGCTCCTTCATTATGTTCCGCTTGCTCCCGATACAAGGGACGTTCTTCATCACACGCTTCTTATCATTGCCATTGTCGGGATAGCATGGTTTATGATGCGGCTTTTCCTGCTGTTTGAGCAGTTTATTCTTCCTCGTTATACGACGAAAGTCAGGGAAAATGAGGCAGCAAGAAAAATTGCTACACATATCAGTCTTGCCCGCAAGATTATGAACGTGATTATTGTCCTGGTTGCTGTTTCTGGTGTGCTCATGAGTTTTGATACGGTTCGTCAGGTCGGGTTGAGCATTCTTGCTTCCGCTGGTATTGCCGGAGTGATTCTTGGGTTTGCAGCACAAAAAAGTCTTTCAACCTTAATTGCCGGGATCCAGATTGCTATAACTCAGCCTATCAGTATTGATGATGTCGTTGTGGTTGAAAACGAGACGGGAAGAATCGAGGAAATTACTCTTACCTACGTTGTCGTTCAACTTTGGGATCAGCGTCGTTTGATTGTGCCCATTACCTGGTTTATTGATCGTCCGTTTCAGAATTGGACTCGTGCCTCTTCTGAACTTCTTGGTACCGTGTTCCTTTACATGGATTATGCTATTCAACCAGAAGTTCTTCGTCGGGAACTGGAGCGGATTGTCTCATCTACACCGCTATGGGACAAAAGGGTTGTAAAGATGCATGTGAGCAATACCAGTGAAAAATCGATTGAAATGCGGGCGCTTGTCAGTGCGGCAAACTCCTCGGAACTTTGGGAATTGCGTTGTTTGGTGCGGGAACAGTTGATCGAGTTTATAAAACGCGACTATCCGGGCTGGCTCCCGAAAGTCACTATGGAAATGGAACATATGAGAGAGCCTTATAAACAATAAAAAAATGGTTTTTTTATTGTTTTTTCTATAGCTTCGCTGCTTACTTTGATCGTTGCTGGATTCTGTTGATGGTGGGAATCAGTAGAAATCAGGGTTGTGGAAGGTAAAAGTTTCGATCAGCAAAAAAGGAGAAAAGTATGGCTCAAGCCAAAAAAGGGGATACAGTAAGAGTTCATTATACAGGAACGCTTGAAGATGGTACGATATTCGATACATCGGCTGATCGTGAACCGTTGGAATTTACTATAGGAGGCGGGCAGGTTATACCGGGATTTGATGTTGCTCTGCTTGATATGACCCTTGGAGAAATCAAGGTTTCTGTTATTCCTGCAGAAGAGGCTTATGGTAATCATAGCGCAGATTTGGTAACCGAAGTAGACCGGGAGCGTTTTCCTGCTGATATGGAACTTGAAATCGGTCAACAGCTTCAGGTTGGTCTTGCTGACGATCAGCAGGCTATTGTAATGGTCGTCGATATGAGCGATACAGCGGTGACGCTTGACGCCAATCATCCGCTTGCAGGTCAGGATCTTACTTTCGAAATCGAACTTGTCGAGATTCTCTGAAAATCAAAGGCAGGAAGGTTCGGCAGCTTTCCTGCCTTTGATTTTATGGTATTCTCAGTGTACTGAGCATGAAATACATGGGTCGTATGATCGCACGACCATCTCACAAAGCTTTTTTATTTCCTTATCGTTTTTCCCTTCTTTTAAGGCTTGTTCGGCAATGGCATGCAAGTCGTAATGGATGTTGGCATTATTCTGCGTAGTCGGGATGATACAATCCCCACGAACCACTTTTCCCTCTGCATTGGTTTCCAGATGGTGATACAGAATTCCTCGGGGAGCTTCAACAGCACCGGTTGCTGATCCGGCTTTTGGCGTAAAGGTGGTTTTTATCTCTGTGAGCTCCATATCGAGCAGAGAGTTTATCAGTTCTTCTGCATCCTCAAGAATATGAACACACTCAATAAGCTGAGCGATATTGTTCATGAACGGGTTGTGACAAACGGGCACAAGACCGAAGCTTGCAGCGACCTCTTTTGCTCTCTGGTGCAACAGATCATAGTTGTTGTTGATTCGAGCCAAAGCACCCGCTGCTGAGGTCTCACGACTGAGTCTTGTGAATTTAGAAGTTGAAAAATCCAATGAATACTCATTGGTCATGGCAAGGTAGTCATTCTCATCCCTGTTCACTCCGTCAGTAGAGATAAGATGTCCGCCGATGGATGGATAGCTTGATCCGTTACCAAGAGAGACAAATTCGGTTTCCCGTATAAAATCAGGAATGGCCAGGGAACGGAAAAAAGAGCATGCACTGTCAAGTACCGGCTTTCTTTCCCTGATCATTGTTCGAAGGTTTAAAAGCTGCAGTTTTTCAGGCGCTTTGCTGAGTCCTCCGACAATAAGGCTTACCGGATGGGTGCAGCGTCCGGTAGTAGCCGTGCTGATTTCGTTGCCGAGTTCCTTGATCTTCAGTCCTGCTTTGATAACATCGGGGTGAGTGTGAATCAGCGGAAGAACACTTGCCGTGCCGGTAAAATCCGGAGCAGCAAGAAAAAAGAGGTGCAGTGCATGGCTCTGAAGGGTTTCACCGTGCATGGCAAGCAGTCTTACTTTTTCCGCAACCGCAGGAGGTTCGATCTTCATTGCCCGCTCCAAAGCTCTGATACTGGCAAGAGCGTGGCTGATAGAGCAGATTCCACAGATTCTCGAAGTTAAAAAAGGAACTTTTTCAGCGCTCATCCCTTTCACCATCACTTCGAAAAACCTTGGCGTTTCAATAACTGCCCATCGGGCATCGATAAGTTTTCCATCCTTGACGTTTATTGAAATGTCTGCATGACCTTCCACTCTGGTCAGGTGGTGGATATCGATTGTAATGTCACGCTTCATGGCTGCTGTATTCTTCAAACGCATTATAAAAAGAGATCTTTTCCTGCAGGTCATCAAAGCTGAGCTTTTTTTCCTTTATCAGTTCAATGAAGGCAGGCATGTTGATCTCCTCAGACGGACCACGGCATCCAAGACAGACCGTTTTTCCTGTTGTGCATACTGCATCGCACCCGGCACGAGTGATAGGTCCGAGACAGATTTCGCCAAGTTCGAACATGCATATGTTAAGCTTTTCCTTGCATTCAACGCATACCGGGTATTTCGGAAGCGTCAACAGTGAGCCTGTCACCAGACTTACAATAATTCGCTCAACCTCTTCTTTGTTAACAGGGCATCCTGGTATTGAAAGGTCAACCTTGACTATCTCACTGATTTTTCTCACTGGCAGGCTTTCTATCGCCATATCTGGATAAATCTCGGCTATAGATTCATGGAGAGGAAATCTGTTTTTCAGGCTGTTAACCCCTCCGAAACAGGCGCAGGTGCCGAATGCTATAAGGGTTTTTGCCTGATGTCGTATCGCATGAAGCCTTTCTATCTCATCTTGTCTGCTGATGCTTCCTTCTATGAGCGCAATGTCGTAATCGTCGTGACTTTCGGAAGAGAGCTCCCTGAAATTTCTAATATCAAGCAGCTCAAAAAAGTCAGTCAGTGTTGACTCTCTATTTGCGAGCTGGAGCTGACACCCTTCACAGCAGGTAAAATCGAACGAAGCGATCTTAAGTTTTTCAAAGGTAAATCCTCGTTGCTTCATGCTGACGGTTTTATATAGCTTCCTTGAGATTTATGACCGACCAGTAATCGAAAACAGGGCCGTCTACACAGGTAAAGGTTGATCCGACCATGCAGCGGCAGCATTTGCCCATGCCGCAGTGCATCCGTCGTTCCAGAGAGACGAACATGCGGTTCATGGGAATTCCGAGCCTGTCGAGATAACTGCAGACAACCTTGAACATGACTGGTGGTCCGCAGACAACTGCATAGGTATTTTCCGGATCAATCGAAATATCATTGAAGAGATCAGTGATCATCCCATGTTTTCCTTGCCATCCAGCTTCAGCTTTTTCAACAATGGTATGCAGCGTGATATGGTTGATTTTTTCCCATTCCTCAAATTGATAACTGAAAAGCAATTGTGAGGGCGTTTTTACACCGTAAAGCACATGAACATCCAGGAACCTGTCCCGGTGCTCGTTAATCCAGAAGAGCGGGGCGCGCAGTGGAGCAAAGCCAAGACCTCCTGCAATAAGGAGAACATTATATCCGGTCATTTCATCCATGGGAAATGAAGAGCCGAAAGGTCCTCTTATAGCGACATATGCCCCCTCTCCAAAAGTGAAAAGTGCGGAAGTGACATGACCTGCTTTTCGGATACAGAGCTCAATAAATTCATGGTTGCTGTTTGAACTTGAAATCGAGATCGGAACATCTCCATACCCGGGAAGTTCAAGCATGAGAAACTGACCGGGTTTGAACCTGAAAGTATCCCGTTCCCCAGAGTCGATAATGCGGAGCTGAAAAAGTTTTTCCTGTTCATTGAGGCTTACAATATTGGTGATGATGCACTTATACCCCATATCTGTTTTCATGATATCAGAACGGCGATTGAAATCAGGAATTGATGAGGTAAAATTCTCCCGGTTTATGTCTTGTCGGGGGATGACGAAACGTTTATCAGGCATGATTCCTTCTCCATTCTGAGGTCGTTGATGACATCCTTTGGATTTATTCCGGCAAGACATGCTCTTCCGCATCGGTTGCAACCCACACAGATCTGCTTGTTGGCATTTTCGGCAAACCCTCGGTGTTGATGGTAATATCGGTACTTAAGGCGATCGCCGTTTTTTGGACGAAAATTGTGTCCTCCTGCAACTTCAGCAAAATCAACAAGATTACAGGAATACAGTCTTTTCTGGCGGGTTGCGCTTTTCAAATCAGTCTCAAATGATTCATTGACGGAGTAGCAGTAGCACGTTGGACACACCATGGCGCAGGTTCCGCAGTTAAGACATTTGTTACCCCATTTTTCCCAGACGGGAGATTCAAACTCAATATCGAGAATGCTCGGAAGTGAAGTGACGTCAACTTCTGAGAGAAAACTGTTTGAGATAAGTTTCCGTCGTTCAACGAGTCGGCAGTTGTCATCGTCAAGAGGATCGTGGGTATCAAACTCCTTGAGGAAATTGAAAGCTTTTGATGAGTTGATGGAGAGGTAGTAATCATCACCTATATCAGAACAGAAGACGTTGAAGCCTGTTGCGATAGTATGATGGTTCATGGACTTGCAGAAACAATCAGGAAGCGGCAAATGGTCCATGCCGATTACAAAGGTGTTTTTGCGTTTGGCAAGGTAATACGGGGAAGGGAAGTTGCCATTGAGCAGGACATCGTCCAGGATATTCAAGGCGCTGATATCGCAGGGTCTCAGGCCGATAAGAACAATTGGGTTTGCTTCGTAGGTTATCTGCTGATCCCAATCTTGATCACGAAAAACAAAGCGCGACAACTCTTCCCGGAATGGAAGAAAAAAGTGTTTAGCAGATGATGCTGTTGTGGTATAGTCAAAAGCAATCTCGTAAAATGACGTTACCGGAAGAAACTGGTATATGGATTTTCCACGGTTGTCAAAGTCAACTTGCCGGGGTCCGAAAGATGTATTATCATGGACAACGGCGTCAGTGAATTTTTTAAACTCAGATTTTGAAATCACCTTGTATATCATCGTGCTGTACTCCTTTCTCCTTGATGCTAAAGAAAAAGTTTTCTGACAAGGACGACTACTCTTTCACTAAATGTACGCAATACCTTTTTGTTTAAGCAAACCTCCAATAGTTTGTTTTACCATTTATTTTTTTTACATCCTTTTTTCAAGCACATAAACTTTGTCATTTTTTCTGACCTTTGAGCTTTTGATGGTCACGCTATCGCCTTTTACAGCAGCTGAGGAAGCGAGATCGTTTGTATAAAAAGAGTCAGCCATCAACGTTACCACTCCTGTTTTAGGTCCCAGAATTGAAAGTTTGTCACCACGGTTAAGGCCACGGGCAAACATGATGATTTCTGCTACCCCCGCTTTCGGGTAATATTTTTTTACATCACCAATAAAAATTTTCTTTTCCTCTGCCATAGAGCCGTACTCTCTTGTCCATGCCTCAATGGGTTTTCCAAAATAAAACCCTTCAGAAAATCCTCGGTTGTAGACAAGGGCAAGCTCTTTTTTAAGTGCATTGGTCAGTGTATTGAACTGCGTCCTGAATCCCGCATCGTTACGATGTCCTTTACAGAAGTCAATCGCTTTGCGATAGGCTGCCGTTACTGTATTGACATATTCAGGGCTGCGGCTTCTCCCTTCAATCTTGAAACCACTGATTCCTGCATCAATAAGGACGTCAAGAAATTCTATGGCGCAAAGATCCTTGGGGCTCATGACATAATCCGTACCAATTTCAAGCTCTTCGTTTTCCTCTGGATCTGTAATGATATACTGCCGCCGACATGGCTGAACGCACTGCCCGCGGTTTGCTGAACGGCCAAAAACTTCCTGCGACATAAAACATCGCCCCGAAACAGCGACACACATTGCCCCGTGAACAAAGCATTCAATGCGAACATCAAGCCCATCAGCTTTTATTTTTCCGGTAATATGTCGAACCTGTTCAAGAGTGAGTTCTCTTGCAAGAACGATCATTTTTGCTCCGAGTCCGGCATAAAACTTTACTGCACTGTAGTTGCTGACCGAAGCCTGTGTGGAAATATGAAATGGCATATCAGCTTTACGGCAGGCATCGACGACCGCCATGTCCGAGCAGATTACTGCGTCGAATCCTACTTTCTTGGCCGCTGCAACGGTCTGTGCCATCTTCTTCAGTTCACTATCATAGACAATGGTATTCAGTGCCAGGTAGCTTTTGGCGTTGAACTCGGCGCAGAGTGCTTTAAGGGCAGGAAAGTCCGAAATGATGAAGTTGCTGCTTCCGGCGCGCATATTATAGCCTTCGGCTCCAAAATAGACGGCATCCGCACCGGAATTCAGTGCAGTTTGCAAAGAGGTCATATCACCGGCAGGTGCAATGAGTTCAACAGAGTTTTCCAGCATTTCCAGCGTTATAGAGTTCATTTTATTGGATAATAACACTTAAATTCGGTGAATTGTCAACGGTTGATCCACTGATCTTTTTATGATATGACAATCGTTACCCTGATTTTGTTATTGTTGCAGGCTAAGCTCAAAATGGAATAAAACAAAGACCGAAATTATGAATGAACGTTTTTTTTTGAAACTTCTGCTGGTTCTTTTTGGAGGGCTCATTGTGGCTGAAGTGCTTATTGTGACTCTGTTTGGCCTCAAGCTTGAGCTGATTCTTTTGTGTTTTATCATTGTTGCCGCTCTTTCAGGGATTCTTTTTATCTCAAGGCTTCTCTTTACGGAACGCACTGATATAGACACGGTTTCGATGCGGCGGGCAAAAGAGAAAAATACAGGTATCATACAGGATCGCCTCAAGGAGTATAGTGTTGATGAGGAGTTTCTGAGAGGAACGGTTTTGAGCAGAGGCAAAAGGGCCCTGCTGAAATCCTCTTATACTGGTCATGTTACAAATAGAGAAGAGTCAGCAATACAGGCGGTGTCAATCGAAGAGGCAATCAGGGTTCATGCTGAGATGTACGGCGGTCTCAGTCAATTGCTTCAGATGATAGAAAAAATTGATGGGCCTTCTTTTGACCGGCTGGTGAAAAAATTAGGTTTTGGAGGGGTTTCCCGAGAAGATATGATTCTCAAGATCACCCTAATGGTTAATTGCGAATCGCATGCGGTTGAAAATTTAGGGGAAAAGCAGTGTGCCCTTGAGGGGCATACAATGGATAGAGGGAGTTTCGATGAATATATCCGTCGTTGTATGAATGTTGCAGATGATGAGTTGGAGAGTTCGGATAAAGGTTTTTCAGTTGAGCTCGATAGTGCCGCTCTTTCAAAGGGAACAGGCACTGTACCAGCGGATTTTTCCCATGATCCGAAAGCGGTGTTTTCAAAGCTCAATAAATCGGGAATGCATTCATGAAGTCTTTCGACATGCCTCCTTTAAGCAAGGCAAAGCTCAAACAGGTTGTAAAATTGAGCCAGAAAAAGTTTCGGGATTCAGAAGGGCTTTTTCTGGCCGAAGGACTCCGCACTGTCAGGGAGCTTTGCCAGAACCTTCCAGATGAGAAGATGCTTTTTGCTCTTCTTGTCAGGGAGGGAGAGCCGGAGGGTAATCGTTTTGCCAAAACTCATAACGGAAAGGTCTATTCCATAAGCGAAAAAGAGTGTTCGCAGCTTTCGGGCACCTCAACAACCCAGGGGATTTTTGGCGTTTTCCATCAGCAGGATCATACTGAATCGGCTGCTGAAGCCGGTTGCGGCAAGCTTGCGAAATCATTCATTGTAGCACTTGATGAGGTCCAGGACCCGGGTAATGTTGGAACTATACTCAGGACTGCTGTCTGGTTCGGAGCAGATGCCATGATCTGCAGTTTCGGAACAGCCGACCGGTACAATGCAAAAGCCGTTCGTTCATGTGCAGGGAGTATTTATGGTATCCGCCATTACAGTGTTGAACGCCTTGGCCATGAACTCCAAAGGCTCCGGAAACTTGGCTATTCCATTGTCTCCGCATCGCTTGATGGAAAGGATTTCAGAGAGTTCAGCTCCTGGCCTGAAAAGCAGGTGCTGGTGATCGGTAACGAAGCCAACGGAGTCAGTGAACAGGTAAAAACGCTTTCAGATATGCTTGTCAGAATACCGCACAGTGGGAAAAAGGTTCGAGTTGAATCATTGAATGCGTCTGTCTCAGCAGCCATTCTTATGGAACGTATGGTGCTCTCCTGAAGTGAAAAGGCTATTCCCCTGGCGATATTGGAAGGCTTATACCAGAAGCACCGGATAGTCTATTTCGTTGATAAGCTGATGTACAGCTTCCCTTGAAATCTTCATCTGATCACTGAGCACCAGGAGACCTGAATCAACCAGTCGAATATAACGCAGGAGGGTTTTTCCGTTTTTCAGGGGAAGGTGATAGTACTGAATGACACTTCCGGGAATCGTTATTTTGTTTGTCAGCTGATACTCCATCTCAATAGTTTCCTCGCGAGTTTCACCGAGAAGCAGCACGTTGAGCGAAGTGCCGGGGTGTATCAGGTCGAGAGCCGTACCGAGAGCCTGTTGCGAACCCGCAGAACCATCATAGAGTACCAATATTGGCCACTCTTTTGCCGAGAACCCGGGTCGAACGAACAGCAACGGTTTTTTCCCTTCAGCAAGAGCTTTTTTTGCTGTTGAACCCAGCCCTTTATGGCAGGCAGGGGATCTTCCGCTTCGACCGAGAACCAGCAGATCTGCTTCTACAGCCGCTGCAATGACCTCTGCCGGTACCATTCCCCTGCATACCCTGAACGAGTGTTTCACCATAAACTGTTCAGCTATATTCTGCAAGGATTCCTTAGCTGTTCTTGCCTGTAATTTGAGAGACCTTTCAAGTTGCGAAGAGTCAACTTTTTCAGGTTCTGAGGTGTACATGCGGATTTCATGACAGAAAGGAAGTTCAGCCATCCGGATAAGATTGATGTCTTCAACAAAAATACCGGTAAGATCAGCATGCATAAGCCGGGCAAGTTCCGCAGCCGCAGTCAGCGACGCTATACTGTGAGGTGAACAGTCGAGAGCGACTGCGATATGACGGATAGGAGTGTATTTGTGTTGTTCCGGCATAACAAGACTCTTTAATGTTTCTGACACCGGGTTATTCATTTTCATCATCAGAAGATGAGGTGAATTTTTTAATTTTTTCCCCCATTTCATGCAGTCGTGCGACAGCCATACCGTTGATGCTCTCTGGAGGGTACTTACCGGTTATATCCAATTCTCCTGCCGGTTTGCCTGTCAGAATCTCAATTCCTTCATCAACATCGGATATCGGGAAAATAGAGAAGAGCCCTTGTCTTACAGCTTCAACAACGTCATTGCGGAGCATGAGATTATCTACGTTCGACGCGGGGATGAGAACGCCATGTTTTCCAGTCAGCCCTCTTGCTTTACAAAGATCGAAAAAGCCTTCTATTTTTTCGTTTACACCTCCTATTGCCTGCACTTGTCCATGCTGGTTTACCGACCCGGTGACAGCAAAGTATTGCCGGATAGGTACGCCTGAAATAGCTGAAAGCAGTGCATACAATTCAGCAGACGATGCGCTGTCTCCTTCTACACCGCTGTAGGACTGCTCGAATACCAGCGAGGCTGAGAGTGAGAGGGGCTGATCAACAGCGAATCGGGCGCCAAGAAATCCAGAGAGAATCATGACTCCTTTAGAATGGATCGGTCCTCCCATTTCAATTTCTCGCTCAATGTCAATCACTTCTCCTTTTCCGAGCCTTACTCTTGCTGTTATTCTGCCTGGATGTCCAAAGCTCTGTCCTCCTGGAGAGTAAATGGCAAGACCGTTGATCTGGCCGGCTTTTTCCGAGTCTGTATCAATGAGGATGGAGTTTCTCAGGGTCGCTTCCCTGATTTTTTCACTGATTCTTGATGAACGGAAAAGTTTTGCATCGATGGCATGCTGGACGTCCTCGGCCAGAACAATATCTCTTGTTGCGGCCGTGGCATAATAATCTGACTCATGAACAAGATCTGAGATGCTTTGAATGTGAGCACTCAGTTTTGTTGCATCTTCAGCGAGTCGGCTTCCGTGTTCAACAATTCTTGCAACCGCGCCTTTGTCAAAATGATGCAGGTTGTCCTTATGAACGATTGAGCTGATAATGCGGGCGTAGGCCAGTTTTCCTTCAATGTCGCTTGATAGTTCATCTTCAAAATCCGCTGCGACCTTGAAAAGCTCGGTGAAGTCCGGGTCATAAACGCTAAGGAGGTAGTAGAGGCTGCGTTCACCGAGCAGTATCACCTTAACGTCGAGTGGTATCGGTTCGGGTTCCAGCGATACCGTGCTGACAAGGCTATAGAGTTGAGCAAGCGATTCAATACGGATTTGTCGTGTTCTGAGCGCTTTTTTCAATGCCTCGTATGCAAAAGGTTCGACCAATAACCTTCGGGCATTAATGAGAAGATATCCTCCGTTTGCTCTATGTAGCGCACCCTGTTTAATCAAAGTGAAATCAGTGACCAATGTGCCCATCTGGGATATATGTTCGATGTCCCCAACCAGATTCTGGCAGGCGGGTTTATCTTCGTAGACAATAGGAGCACCCTTGGTGCTGCTGTTATCGACAATTACATTGACCCGGTAATGGTTAAACGAAGCCCCTTTCTGTGAGAATTTACCAGGGTATATTCCGAGCAGCAACTCTCTTGGATCAGATTCTTTTTCAAGGAACTGATCAAAGTTTTCTATAATGTCGGCTTCTAATGTTTCACAATATTTCGTGACCTCTTCAATCTCTTCATAAGTGTTTCTGAGTTCCGCAATCAGGGGCTTTACAGCAAAACTCGCAATATTGCGGTTCAGTTCTTTGATTTTATCCTGAGTTTCTCTCTGCCATTTTGGTATCTGGGCCATAATAGACTGCATCGCTGTTTTCAGAACGATGATTTTTTCCTCAATTGAGTCCCGTTCTTCTTTTTTCAGCATCATGAACTCTTCCGGTTTGAGGACTTCTCCATCTTTCTCTGGTGCAAAAGCAAATCCGGCAGGTGTTCTTATGAGCGCGATGTGGTCTTCAGCTGCGTTTTTTTCCAGTTCACCTATTGCATCGGCTTGCTGTTCCTGAAATTTTTCGCGGATATCTTTTTCTTGAGCCTGGTACTCTTCACTGCTGAATGCCGCTGGTATAACGGTAAAAAGTGCCTCAACAAGGTGTTCCATATCACGTGAAAGAGAGCTTGCTTTTCCAGCTGGGAGTTTCAAGGCTTTTGGATGGCGAGGTTTTTCAAAATTATTGACATAGCACCAATCGGAGGGGGCTGGTGCCTTCGGAGCTATATCAGCGAGAAAGTGCATGATAGCGCTCTGTTTCCCCGTGCCGTTCGGTCCAAGAGCAAAAAGGTTAAAGCCATCGTGCTTTATTCCCATACTGAAGCTTATTGCATCGAATGCCCTTTCCTGACCGGTAGCTTTGATGGGACCGTCAATATCCGCCGTGGTATTGAAGTCGAATTCTTGCGGGTTACAAGTCCTGTAGAGTTCTTCGGGAGAAAGCTTTGAAGGCAGTTTCATAGCCGATCTTTCGTTATAAGAGGTTATCCTTTTACTTTACTAAACCACTTCAACGCACAGATCGTTTACGGAGGGTTCAGACGCTGTCGTCATCAATAGGCATAGTATGATGCAGATGCACCGGCTTTGAAGCTTTTGAGCGGAGACGGATGTTCAGCAATTCAACGGCTACTGAAAATATCATGGCAAAATAGATATAGCCCCTTGGGATTTCATAACCGGCACTTTCGGCAAGCAGGGTTACCCCGACAAGAATCAGAAAACTCAAGGCAAGCATTTTAATGGTCGGGTGTTCTTCAACAAAATCACTTATTGCTTTGGCAGCAAGCATCATGACCCCGATTGCGATCACAATCGAGATGATCATTACTTCGACCTTGTTTACTAGCCCGACAGCCGTAATAACCGAGTCAAGCGAAAAAACAATATCGAGCACAGCAATCTGCAGCATGGTGAAAGCAAAACTGCTGGCTGAGCCGCTTTTCTTGATCCGTTGTTCATCCCCTTCAAAACTCTGGTGAATTTCCTGAGTGCTTTTTGCAATCAAAAACAGTCCGCCTGAAATCAGAATCAGATCGCGCCCTGATATATGGTGATTAAACACTGTCAACAGAGTCATTGTCAGACCCATAACCCATGTTATCGAGAGCAGCAGGCCTATTCTGGTCAACATTGCAAGTCCTAATCCGATAATTCTTCCCTTAGGCTGCTGTTTTTTTGGCAGTCGCGCCACAATAATCGAAAGAAAAATAATGTTGTCGATGCCGAGGACAATTTCAAGTGCCGTCAACGTTGCAAGAGCAATCCATATTTCCGGCTGCATTATCCAATCCATTTGTCGCACAATAAAGGTTAAAGGGCCCTGTTTTTTTATAATGTACCTAACAGAATGTGTCTGGCAAAAAAGCAGGTGTATAAGGGCGATAAGGTTACTCGAACATGTTATTTCGTTACCTTTTATAAAAGTAATCCTTTCAGGTCAGTTCGTAAACATGTTTAAGCATAAAGTATTAATTCATTGAATCTTCTTATGCAAAAAGATCACGATTTCCCTGAGCTTGCAGTATTGCGAGAGACCTTTGAGCTCGGCATAACTCGTGATATTTCATGGAGGCGATCGCAGCTCCTTGCACTTGAAGCATTTCTTATTGAGTGCGAACAGGAAATTGCAGCTGCTGTCTCTAATGATTTCAAGAAGTCTCCGGCAGAGACTTTTTTAACTGAAACAGGATATCTTCGCGGCGAGATCCGTTTCGCCTTGAAATATCTAAAATCCTGGATGAAACCCGATAGAGTGCCTGTTCCGCTGATATACCAGCCTGCAAAGGGCTATTATAGTCGTGAGCCCTATGGCGTCTTACTCATTATAGGTGCATGGAACTACCCCCTGAACCTTTGCCTTGGGCCCCTTATCAGCGCAATCGCTGCCGGGAACTGTGCAGCAGTCAAACCATCGGAA
The DNA here is from genome assembly GCA_037143555.1 of Chlorobiaceae bacterium. GTDB lineage: Bacteria > Bacteroidota > Chlorobiia > Chlorobiales > Chlorobiaceae > Chlorobium. The sequence goes on along the minus strand of JBAWYL010000001.1, from coordinate 112,673 downwards.
CATGCACCTCATACCTCGAAAGTTATTGCCGAGGGGCTTACTCGATACCTTGATCGGAATGCAATTTGCGTGATTGAGGGTGGAGTCGCAAAAACCAGGGCACTGCTAGACAAGCGCTTCGACTATCTTTTTTTTACCGGAAGCCGGGCAGCCGGACGGGAGGTTATGCATGCTGCATCAAGGCATCTGACTCCACTGACACTCGAACTTGGAGGAAAATGTCCATGTATTGTTGATAAAGAAGTAAACCTCAGGGTGGCTGCGCGCCGGATTGTATGGGCTAAGTTTTTAAATGCGGGCCAGACCTGTATAGCTCCCGATTATGTTTTGGTGCACGAACAAGTCGAAAAAGATCTTCTCCATTATATGCGTGATGCGATCACTGCTTTTTATGGTGATGATCCACACTTGAGTCCGGATTACCCCCGCATTGTCAATAAAAATCATTTTCATAGGCTTGAAAAGCTGCTTTCAGCTTCTTCGTCTTGGTGTGGAGGCGCCACCGACCTTCATGACTTTTATGTCGCACCAACGATTCTTCAAGGATGGACTCTGGATGCCGATGTTATGCATGCTGAAATTTTCGGTCCTTTATTGCCGGTCATTGCTTATGCAAATATCGGAGAAGCACTTGAAGCTATCCGCAAAGGCAAGAACCCGCTTGCCCTCTATCTTTTTTCTTCAGATTCGAAAATACAGGAGATTGTTGTACGTCAATCCCAATCCGGTGGTGTATGTATCAACGACTTGCTTTTTCAGGCCTCTATTCACCGGCTGCCTTTCGGCGGAATCGGCGGCAGTGGTTTCGGTGCTTATCATGGCAAGGCGGGTTTTGACACATTTAGTTTTCAACGGAGCATTCTGAAACGATCGTTTTATCCCGACCCTGATTTGCGTTATCCGCCTTACGGTATCAGGAAGTTTGGCTATCTCAAGCGTCTTGTCACCTTTTTCCATTAATGGATTCCACTTTTTGGAGATAGATGAAATAATAATTTATTCCAGCCGATATGAAAAAAACAGGTATTGCGTTTGGCGGAGGGGCTGTTCTTGGTGCGGCTCATGTAGGGGTGATAAGAGCATTGAGTGAATTGCAAATTCCTGTATCGATGGTAAGTGGTACAAGTATTGGGGCTTTTATTGCTGCGCTTTATGCCTTTGGTAAAAGCTGGCAGGAAATCCGCGATATTGCTTTTGAGCTCGATTGGCTTGATGTTTCAGGATTGGTGCTCTCTCAATTTGGTCTTTTATCGAATAAAAAATTTGGAAACATTGTTACCGAATTGTTAGGACAAAAAAATATTAAGGATGCATCCATACCTCTTTCAATCGTTGCAACGGATATCGGAACGGGTAAAAAAGTTGTTTTTACTGAAGGCGACGTGGCCTTAGCAGTTATGGCCAGTAGTTGTATTCCAGGTATTTTCAAACCTGTAGACTACTTGGGGGCAATGCTTGTTGATGGAGTGCTTATGGAAAACGTTCCTGTTTCTCCTCTTTTCGAGAGTGGTGCTGAATCAGTTATTTGTGTTGATCTGCTGTCTCGCCATGCGTTCAAAAAGCCTGATAATATTGTAGGACTTCTTTTAAATGCGTTCTACAGTTCGATCACCAATACCACAGCTATTCAGATAGAATTTGTGGATTTATGTATTTCGCCGGATCTCTCAGAATATAATCTGATCGATTTTGGCCAGGTGCCGGATATTTTTCATGCAGGATACTTGGCAGCTCTTCCTGTACTGAAAGTATGGGTTGACAGGACAAAAGAATAGTCGTTCAGTTTATTGCTGTTGGCTATTACTTCCGGAATTTGTAATTTAACGTATTAAAAGCGGTTTTATGCCGAAGTCCCATCCCGCATAAGGATGCAAGAGTTGAATCAGTAATGGCTTTGTCAGAGGTAATACCGATTTCGCCTGCATTATTAGCATTATTATCAATATTCGCTTAAGGCTTATTCCTGCATTTTAATAATGAAATGACTGTATATCAAAGGAGGTTGCAATGCCTATTCGTCGATTAAGGGAGTTTCTGGACAGCCATTCGGTAAGGTATTTTATCGTAAGTCATTCTGCAGCCTATACAGCACAGGAAATAGCTGCTGCGGCCCATGTTCCCGGAAAAGAACTTGCCAAAACGGTCATGGTTAATATCGCAGGCAAAATGGCTATGGTAATCCTGCCTGCGTCTCGTCAGCTCGATTTTGAGCTATTACGCGAATTGACTGATACAAGGGATGTTGAACTGGCCGGGGAGAAAGAATTTGCTGGATTGTTCCCGGAATGTGAGATCGGCGCTATGCCGCCGTTTGGAAACCTTTTCGGGATGGATGTTTATGTATCGGAAGAACTTGAAGCTGATGATGAAATAGCCTTCAATGCCGGCTCACATAATGAACTTTTGCGCCTCTCCTATGAAGATTATAAGAAGCTGGTTCATCCAAAAATCGCAAAGCTCTCTCTGGTAGAGAAGTGATTTTTGAAGTTATGATGTTTTTTTAAAGGGAAAATGTCCCTTTGGCTCAGGAAAGTTTATGGTTTGCCGAAAGGCTTTGTTGTGCCGTTGAACATATGGAGATAGAATAGATTATTTGGATTTTGCTCCTCATTTCATGAAGATTGCCTTATACTCGGGGACTTATGTCAAAGACAAGGACGGCGCGGTAAAATCCATCACACAACTGGTTACTTCATTCAGAGCCAATGGCCATCAGGTTACGGTCTGGTCTCCTGATGTTTCATCTCAGGATAATCATAACGGGTTAACGGTTCACACCATGCCTGCGGTGCCTGTTCCGCTTTATCCCGACTACAAACTCGGCTTTTTCAGGCCCGAAACAAGGCGCCAGCTTGATGCATTTGCACCTGATATCGTGCATATTTCGACTCCTGATATTGTTGGAAGAGAATTTCTTTTATATGCTAAAAAAAAGTCACTTCCACTGGCGTCAGCTTTTCACACGGATTTTCCGTCCTATCTTAAGTACTTCGGGCTCAAGTTTGCCGAGAGACCTTTCTGGAAATATCTGAGCTGGTTTTATAACTGCTGTGATATTGTTTTTGTTCCTAATAAGAGTATTCGCCAGAAACTTGAAGATCAGCACATCAGAAACGTTGAGATATGGTCCAGGGGTGTAGATAAAGAGCTTTTTGATCCAGCTCGACGATCCCAAAAACTTCGTACAGCGTGGAATGCTTCTGGTCGGACTGTTTTTATTTACACCGGACGCTTTGTACTCTACAAGGATATTGAGGTTGTCATGAAGGTTTACGATCGTTTTATGGCGGCTGGCTATGCTGAAAGAGTGAGATTTGTTATGATCGGTTCCGGACCCAAGGGAACTGAAATGAAGCAAAGAATGCCGGACGCGGTATTTCCCGGCTACCTTACTGGAGTTGCATTGTCAGAAGCTTATGCGAGTGGAGATATTTTTCTTTTTCCATCAATAACAGAGGCATTCTGTAACGTTGCGCTTGAAGCACTTGCTTCTGGCCTTCCGGTAGTGGTTTCGGATGACGGGGGATGCCGGGATATTGTTGAGAGATCAGGAGGTGGGATGCTCGCCCGGTCAGGAGATGACGAAGACTTTTTTAATAAATGCCTTGAATTGTTTGAAAATACCGTTCGGTGTCGGGAACTTAAAGCACACGGGCTTGCTTTTGCAGAGATGCAGTCATGGTCGGCTATCAACAGTATTGTGATTGACCGATACCAGAAAATGGTTAGAGTTGCAAGTGGTTGTGTCGCATGATTCACAAAGCATTGTGCTGAATGTTTCTAACAATAATGTTGCTATTGCATTATGAAGATAGGGTTTGTTGGTCTCGGAAAAATGGGGTTTAATATGGCAAAGCATCTTCTTGAATGCGGCCATGATCTGGCTGTCTTCGATCTCTCGGAAAATGCTGTTGCCTCTCTTGCAGAACACGGGGCTGTTGCCTCAGCCTCACTGCCGGAACTTGCCGGCATGCTGCAATCACCCCGGCTTATCTGGCTCATGGTACCTGCCGGTACCCCGGTTGACACAACATTGAATACCCTTATGCCTTTGTTAGATCCTGGGGATATCATTATTGATGGAGGGAATTCGCATTATACTGATTCAGAAAAAAGGGCAGCACTCCTCAAGAACAAAGAGATCTTTTTTCTTGATGCAGGTACAAGCGGTGGGCTTGAAGGAGCCCGGCAAGGTGCCTGTATTATGGTTGGCGGTGATAAACAAGCTTATGAAGTTATCGAACCGTTGCTGAAAGATATGTGTCTTGAAAACGGGTGCGGTTACATGGGCGCGTCTGGTTCCGGCCATTTTGCTAAAATGGTTCATAATGGAGTTGAATACGGCATGATGCAGTCCATTGGTGAAGGAATTAATCTGCTTGCTTCAAGTGGTTACGATTTTAACCTTGAAGAGGTCTCACGTGTCTGGGCAAATGGTTCAGTTATTCGGGGCTGGTTGATGGATCTTGTTGTTCGTGCATTTCAGAAAGATCCACAGCTTGAGTATCTCAGCGGACGTATTGCCGATTCAGGAGAAGGTCGCTGGACTGTTGAGGCGGCCCTTGAGCATGAAGTATCTATTCCTGTGATTGCCGCCTCTCTTTTCAGTCGGTATCGTTCACGATCCGAAAATAATTTATCCGACAGGGTTGTTGCAGCGTTGCGACATGAGTTTGGAGGGCACTCCTTCTCCGAAAAACCGTAAGCATACCCGATAATGCAGGAAAAGTCTGATAATTTCACTGCCGTCATTTTTGGAGCCAACAGCGATCTGGCCGCTCGTAAACTCTATCCTTCACTCTATGAGCTTGCCCAATGGGGGCATTTGCCGGATCAATACCGGATTATCGGTGTTGGTCGGGTAGCTCTTTCCCATGAGGAATTCCGCTCCAGGGTGAATGAAAAACTCTTAATGTTCTCTCCGGATATCATTTTCGATGAAGCAGGTGTTAAAGCATTCCGTTCAAGACTTTTTTATGTAAAGCTTGATCTTAAGGAATCTGATGGCTATAAAGATCTTTACAAAGAGCTTATGGATGTGTCGCCAGAGGCTGCTCTCTGCGAGCATATCCTATTTTACCTTGCAATCCCGCCGGATCTTGCGCCTGATATTGTCAGGAATCTTCACCATGCTGGGCTTGGAGGAAACAAAAAAGCCTGCGGTGGTTGGCGGAAAATCATTATTGAAAAACCCTATGGAATAAATCTGGCGACAGCGCGTTCGCTGAATAGTGTCATAGGAGAGGTGTTCAGTGAAGAACAGATTTTTCGTATTGATCACTACCTCGGCAAGGAACCGGTGCAGAATATTATGGTTTTCCGTTTTTCCAACGGTATTTTTGAACCCTTATGGACTCGGAATTATATCGCTAATGTTGAAATCATCATCGCAGAGAATTTTGGCATCCGCGATCGAGGTGCTTTTTATGAAGAGGCAGGTCTTCTTCGCGATATTATGCAGAACCATGCACTTCAGCTTCTTGCCGCCGTTGCCATGGAACCGCCGGTTGATTTCTCTGCAGATGCGGTGCGCGATGAAAAAGCAAAGGTTCTCCGTTCGATCCGGCCATTTACAGTTGATGATGCAGGAGAGTCAATTATTCTTGGTCAGTATGAAGGGTATCGATCTGAAAAAAATGTTGCTTTGGATTCAATGGTTGAAACATTTGCAGCAGTAAAATTTTATATCGATAACTGGAGGTGGAAGGATGTTCCGTTTTTTATAAAGGCCGGTAAAAACCTTACTGAAACGGTCACGAAAATAGTTATTACCTTCAAGTGCCCTCCTCAGAACTATTTCGGACCTGCTGAAAGTTGCAGCTACACAGCAAACCAGGTCATTCTCTGCATTCAGCCTGAAGAGACCATTGCATTGAGGTTTGGGGCAAAAAGACCTGGTAAAGCCGTAATTACCGACCCGGTTTACATGAAATTCGATTACAAAACATCGTTTGCCGAAGCAGGTATGACCCCTTATCATCGTCTCTTGCTTGACGCCATTGCCGGTGAGCAGATGAACTTTATTCGCCAGGACAGTGTCGAATACTCATGGGCAATTGTTGATGCCATAAAGGACGCCGTTAATGGGACTCAACCTGAGCTATATCCCATTCATTCCAATGGGCCGGAGTCGGCTGTCAGAATTTACAGTTGAACGGTAAACCAGAAAGTTTTGCCGTTCACAGGTTTGACAAGACTTGCCGGTACTTTTTGCTCTTCTTCAAAAAAGATTTTTTTTGCAAGGGTTGCTTTCGCTTTATCTCTTGTAAAAAAAAGCACGTTCCGGGCATGGTTAATGACGGGCATGGTTAGAGTCAGCCGCTTACCCGGTGGATTTGCAAGAGGCTCGTTGACCGCAATTACCCATTTTTCCGTTTTCTGAAGTGCGAATGCATTATCCGCAAAAAGTGAAGCGGTATGGCCGTCTTCTCCGAGTCCAAGTATGATAAGATCAAAGACCGGATAATGCTTTGGTGGCAGTGAGCCATCCTCGCTAAAAAAAGTGCGTATGGTCTCTTCATACACTTTCGCCGCAACTTCTCCATCGTTCAGTTCTGCTGGCATTCTGAAAATGTGCTTTTCAGAAATGGTGACTTGAGAAAGCAGCTCCTCCCTGACCAATCTATAATTACAGTCAGGATGGCCGACAGGGACACTTCGTTCATCTCCCCAAAACAACCATGTCTTATTCCAGGGCATGAAAGCTCTTGTATCTTTATTTTCAGCATTATCATTCCTTGGGATCTGAAAAGCATAGCGTTCCAGAGTCTCCATGGCAACTCCCTGTGCAAGCTGCCGATACAGTAATTTTGGAGATTTCCCTCCTGAAAGCACAAGAGAAAACCGTCCATGATCTTGAATGGCACGATATGCTTCAAAAATAATGAGAGCTGCGGCATGTTCCGTGATCTCGGATTCAGTGCCGCTGTAAAGTAACTTTTGTGATACAGTCTTCATGACTGCATCATTCGTGTTGTGCTGATCCTTTTGCATCATCTATTCAGGTGTATAAACCAGGGCGGCCACTTACAGTATACTATTTCAAACTACATGATATTGCTTTAAAGGTTTCTTCTATGGCATTAATTTGGTGCTTGCGTGATAGTTGCGTAAACTACAGCATTGTTATTCGATAACATATCTTCAGACGAAAACTTTTTATTATGTCTCTCTACGACGGATATGGTGTTCTCGTCGGTACCCTGCAGAAGTATTATTGCGATCATGCATCGAACGATGGAACCTACTACCATTGTAATATCAAGGTTAGCGCTCGCGGAAAAGTTTTTCGCTGTCCGGTAGACCTTGACAGCAAGAAAGATGCTCACGGGCTTCAATGGCGTGTAGTCGAAATGGTTCCCGGTGCTTTGCATCAGATTCTTCATTTCCAGGAAGGCTGGCATCCGCTTGATTCAAAACCTGGCTCGGGCGCAATTGATTACTATCGCAGTCCTGAGCTTCAGCCAACTTGTGATTGCCGGGAGGTCGCATCTGATTCAGTGTATAACGATGCAACACTCTGCAGAGCCTTAAGGGCATCATGGAAATATGGAACAGGACCTGCTGCGTTTAGCGACCTTGAGCCGTTATTGCGGCATTCCCGGAAGCTTTTTATTTTCGGGGAACCATTCAGAACAGGGAAAGGTGTACACAATATTCATCAGAATCAGGGCGACCCCCCCGAAAGCAAGTGGTTTCCTGAAAATGGAATTTGGCAGGATGGAGCAGTTATTGTTCTTCGTCGTGACAAGACCTTGGTCGCATTTTTATGCAAATTTAATACACAGCTTTTTTTTGCCGACAGTATATGTTCCTTTTCCTCTGACAGCAATGTAACGGTAACTGACCCACTGGATTGATATCGTTTCCAATTGAAAATTGTTCTCAAAATGATTTTGGATGGTGGTTATACATGTATATTATATAAATTTTAAGTATAATATTAGAGATTTATATGGATTTTGTGAGTTTATTTATCAATGCTTATTGAAAACATTTTATTTCTTCTGTAGATACAAGCAGTGTCTGCGGGTCACTCTAAAGAAAGGGGATATATTATGGCAGCTTTTGATTTTGGTCTAAAAGTCAATCCGCAGCTGTTTGATCAACAGCTCAATGCAACAGTCACTATTCATGTTCAGGACTATATCAAAAAGGCCTGGGAGATCTTTAAAGAGCATATCGGTGAATTTGTTGGATACACACTTCTTATTTTTGCTCTATCTGCAGTAAGCTCCAAACTCTCTTTTATCGGATCCTTTCTTTTTTCTGCTCTCGCAGCTCCGCTCTATGCCGGATTTGGTATAGTTACCTTTAAGCTTTTAAGCGGAAAATCATTCCAGTTCGGGGATTTTTTCAATGGATTCAACTACTTTCTTCCTCTTTTTCTTGCCGGCCTCGCTTCTGGCTTTCTTGTTAGCATCGGTATGGTGCTGCTGCTGATTCCAGGGATTTATCTCGCCATCGGGTATATGTTTACTACTTACCTTATAATAGATTATCGTATGGAGTTCTGGCAGGCTATGGAGACAAGCAGGCAAATCATTACCAAAAACTGGTTCACTTTTTTTGGTTTTGCCTTTGCCCTTTTTGCTCTTAATTTCCTTGGACTTCTTGTCTTGGGAGTTGGTCTTTTAGTCACTATTCCAGTTTCTTCTTGTGCAGCGGCAATCGCGTACAAGGAAATTATTGGTTTGTATTCAACTGAATGGTAGTAGCGCTTTAACATTTAGCCTACAGCGAAACGATGAGGAGGATTGCAATTGAAAAATAAGTTGTTTTTTATTTGCCTTTTGTTTTTTGTTGAATCCCATGCTCTGTCACTTGTCGGTTATGCTGAGGAGAGTCAGGTTGTAGTATCTGCCACAGGAAGAGTATCCGTAAAGCCCGATATGGCTGAGTTTGATGTTGTCGTGAAATCAGATGCTGACACAGCCGAGAGAGCTGTTTCAGAGACTGCCGCAAAGTTCCGTACTGTTCAGAACATGCTTAGAACCGCTGGAATTTCAAAAGAAGATGCTTCTTCGGTCAGTTATACAGTTTCTCCTCGATTAGAGTGGGATCAGTCTTTGGGGAAAAGTCTCTTGAAAGGTTACACCGCACGTCATACTATTAAAGTAACGGTGCGTATTCTTGAAAAAATCGGGCGAGCCATTGACGCTGTAGTCCGTGGAGGAGCTGATGAAGTACAAACCGTCAATTTTTCTTCAAGCAATTTTGACTCGCTTCGTCAGAAGGCGCTTGCTGATGCCGTGGAGAATGCCCGTCGAGAAGCCGGGATCATGGCGCGGGCAGCAGGTGGTCGGATCGGTCAATTAATCGAGGTTAGCATTAACGAACCGTCCATAAGAGTTCGTACCCATATGGCAGGAGTAGCCATGAAGGCCGCACCGTCATCGGCTCCAACCGAAATAGCCCCTGCTGAACAGGATATTGCTGTTACTATTAATTCCCGGTGGCGTTTTATAGCTTTTTCTGCCAAATGACAAGAGCCTTTCGCCAGAAAATATTTGCGCGGACAAATCCTGTTAAAAAAAAGGTGCTTGACCGCTACGAACAGACTGCAGAAGGAGCTGTCATTATTGATGTAGCAGCAAGAAGTATTGAGGATCTGTATGAGGATTTTGATAAGACAGCTCCTTACCATAAAAAAGATCTTGACGAAGACCTTGTCTATTATCTGACAGAGTGTGTTCGTGAAATAGGTCATGCTGATTTTGTCATAAGGTTTATGTTTGAACGGTTTCCTTCCGAAGAGTTTATGCAGCGTGTTCGAACAAGTGTTCATAAATTTTTTATGTACCAGAGAGAGCTCGAACTTGCTGCCCTGAAAAAAATGCTGAGAACATCAGGAACGCTTCTTAGTATTGGGGTAGTTATTCTCGGTATTTCTCTTTGGGTCAATCACCTGGTTTTTGTTGCCGGCACAGCGTCATTTCTTAATAGTGTTTTTGCCGAGGGGCTCACTATTATAGCCTGGGTATCAATGTGGGAAGCTCTTGCAACGTTTTTGCTTCACTGGTCTCCGCATCGTTTTCAGATAAATCTGTTTAAAAAAATAGCAGAAGCTCCGGTGTTTTTTTATCAGCCAAAAAGTGCTTATTCAGAAATACCTGCCGGTTTAGGAGGATCTTCGCAGATTTGAAGGTGTCAAAAAAAAATAGTATCCTTCCTGAATATTTTTATGCGCCCTTTCTTCGGATTAGTGTCCCGGTAATAAGAAACCCATTATTGACCCCGGAAAAACTCGTATAGCTTTAATACAGAAGGCGGTCTCGATTTCTCTGTTGTTTTCCAGAGACTGAACATGACTTTTTTTTTATTCTTAGCAGTATGGATTTTAAGGCATTTAACAATGCCGAAGGCCTTATATTTTATGCATTTGCCAGTTTTCTTTTTTACCGACACTGGTTTAACACAGTTAGAAATTGTTTATGATTCGATTGATTCCAATGCTTTTTATGATGATGATGATGGCCTTTCCCTCAGAAGGACGCTCGCTGAGTTTTGAAAACGAAGCTTTTCGAAATAACGTTGCAGCACTTGCCCAATCACCCGAACTCAAGAATAAAATAGATCCGATGGTGCTCAGTAAAGCCCTTTCCGGTTATTATTCCCTTAAAGAGCAGGGTAAGGTCAGCCGTGCAGGTATACTCACTGTAATTGATTTTAACCGTCCGTCAGTTGACGAACGGCTTTTTGTTATTGATGTCAACCATGGACGATTGCTTTATTCAGGGCTTGTTGCACATGGCAGTGGCAGTGGTGAAAATTATGCACAGAGTTTTTCAAATGCCCCGGGCTCCCATAGGAGCAGCCTCGGATTTTATACAACCGGTGATACTTATGACGGCAAAAACGGCTATTCGCTTAAACTTCTTGGTATGGAACGGGGGATCAACGACAATGCTGAATCAAGAAGCATTGTGATTCATGGTGCCAATTATGTCTCTTATAATTTTATCAGGCAGCATGGGCGTCTCGGCAGAAGTCAGGGATGTCCCGCACTCTCTTTTGATAGTCTTCAGCAGGTTATTGATCTTATAAAAGGAGGAAGCTGTCTGTTTATCTATCATAGAGGCAGGGACTATGCAATCAAGTCCGCTCTTTTCAATCCTGATTTCACAATGCTGCACAGCTCCATTCCGAAACGTTTTCTTAACGCACATCAAAACGCATGATCTGTATTCTTCTCTTATGGCTTGCCTATAGTCCACCGGTTCAGCCTGTTCAAGAAAGAACCACAGTTCCAGGTCAGGAGCATACTCAGTACAAAAAAGAAAGTAAGGTTCACAAACCGAAGAGTGTTGTAAGCACCAGTATAGCAGAAAATATAAAACGCTATTTAGAGAGGCTGCTCCAACAGAAAAACCTTTCAGGAACTACAGATCAGAATGTTCTGATTCAGCAGCTTACCCGGTTCTATGCAACACGAAGGTATCAGCCTGTATGGACAAAGCCGGCCATGGTTTCCGAACTGATCACTGCTGTTGAAGGAGCTGCCGATGACGGTCTTGATCCTTCAGATTACCATATCAATGAAATCAAGGAGTTCAGCAGTCAGCCCCCGGCAACTTCTGAACTAGATGCCCGTTATGATTTTTTACTGAGCGAAGCTTTTTTCAAGCTTGCCAATCATCTTCGTTTTGGCAAAGTTGATCCCCAAAGTCTCGATAAAAATTGGAATATCAATAATACAGTTACCCGTACAGCCTTTGAATACAGGCTTCAGCATGCCGTCGCTGCAGAAAATATTGCAGGGCTGTTAAAGGATCTTCGACCCCAGTATTTCAGATACGACCAGCTCAAAACAGGGCTTGCACGGTATCGTGCAATAGCCAGTGCAGGAGGCTGGCCAACAATTCCGGAAGGGTCGATTTTAAAAGAAGGCTCAATCGATAGTCGCATTTTGCTCTTGCGTAAACGGCTTGTTGCATCAGGAGAAATCAGTGCAGTGAAAACCGATACCATACGAGTATTCAACAGAAAAATGGTAGATGCTGTCAAAAGGTTTCAGAAAAGCAATGGTCTGGATCCTGACGGAGTCGTTGGAGTTTCCACTCTCAAAGTCATGAATATACCTGTTGAAGAGCGTATCGACCAGATTCGTATAAACCTTGAACGTTACCGATGGTTTATAAACGCACTGGAGCCTACCTATATTATGGTGAATATTCCGGATTTCACTCTTCAATATGTTGAAAACGGGCACTCCCGTTGGGGAACACGGGTTATTGTCGGGCAACCAGCCCGTGAAACACCAGTGTTCAAAGCTGATATGCAGAATATCATTTTCAATCCCCAATGGGTAATTCCACCGACCATTCTTGCAAAAGATGCACTTCCCGGCATTCGCAAAAGCACCTCATATCTCACCCGCAAAAAGCTGAACGTAATTGACCGCAACGGCAATATCATCGACCCTGCAACGGTGAACTGGTCACAGTACACAAGCACAAACTTTCCCTACCGCCTTCAACAGTCATCCGGAGATCAAGGATCACTGGGCAGGATAAAGTTCATGCTCCCGAACAAACATATTGTTTACCTGCATGACACACCCGGCAAAGAGCTATTCAAAAAAAGCTCCAGGGCATTCAGCTCCGGATGTATCAGGGTGGAAAATCCTCTTGAACTTGCCGGACTAGTCCTTCAGGATAGCATTAAATGGAGCAGAGAGGGTATCAAGGCAGCGGTAGATACAAAAAAAACCAAGACAGTTTCACTACCTAAACGGATTCCGGTTTATATTCTTTATCTTACAGCTGTTGTTGACGGTGATAATATTCTGTTTCTTGATGATCTATATGGCAGGGATAATGCTGTATTAAATGCCCTTAATAAACCGGAACCAAAATACTAACCGAAAGTTACTGATTATAACATCATGTCCTTTTCTGTAGTAATCAACATCACAAGGGAGTTTGAAACCTCAGGTACTCCCGACAAGGTATTCGGTCTTCTTGCCGATGTACCCCGTTCAGCATCCCATTTTCCCAAAGTTGATAAGCTCGTTGACCTTGGAGACAACACCTTTCGTTGGGAGATGGAAAAAATAGCGATTGCCAGCTACACTCTTCAGCAAACCATCTACGCCTCCCGGTACACTGCAGATGCTGTTGCCCGAAAAGTTACCTGGACTCCAGTTCAGGGAGTCGGCAACGCCATTGTTGAAGGAGAGTGGCTACTCACCCCGAAAGAAAACGGAACAAAGGTGACCCTCAAAACGAAAGGCCAGCTTACCGTAGATTTCCCTTCATTTCTGGAATTTATCATCTCTCCGCTTGTAGTCATGGAATTCACTGGCATGATTGAGCGCTACCTGACAAACCTGCAACAAACATTCAGTATCCTCTAGTCCTTCTCTCAACGAACAAAAACAGAAAAAAACGTTGAACACCAGACGTTGTTAAGTAGCATAAGAAGTTTAAAGAATACCTTATTTTTACTTATCACGTTTGGTGATTCCGAACTATCTTTGAGTTGAGAAGAAAGTACTGTTCCCCATTAACCCTAAACGCAGGTCATCTAAGATACTTTGAAAAAGATACTCAAGCTTGACGATATGAATGTCATCTCCAATTCTATTCTTTTTGATGAGTTGTTTGCGAGCTATCAGCAAATATTAGGAGTTGATTACGAAGCTTACCGGAATCACTGTTTGCGTGTTTTCAACTTTTGTCGCGCATTTGCAGGAAAAAGAGCGGATTCGGATAAAATAGCCATAGCCGCTTTTTTTCATGATATCGGAATATGGACTGACAATACATTTGACTACATACATCCTTCTCAATTGCTTGCCCGGCGTTATCTTGATCAAACCGGCAGACTTGCATGGCATGATGAAATAGATTCAATGATTGGTGAGCATCATAAGCTTACAAAATATCAAGTGACTCCCGCATGGCTGGTTGAACCGTTCAGAAAAGCTGATTGGGTAGACCTATCTGGAGGATTACTTCGGTTCTGCTTGCCGGATGATTTTGTTACAGATGTTCTCTATGCTTTTCCCAACTCCGGATTTCATAAAAAACTTGTTGCGTTGTCAATCGAACGACTTAAAACTCATCCCTTCAATCCGTTACCGATGATGAAAATATAGTTTTGAAATGAGTAATATATCAGAAAAGCCTTCTATCCGAATCACTCATAAGGATTTATCAATCCATTACAGCTTCGGATAGAGGGCTTTTTATTGCAGTTGTACCCTTATTCAGGATCATAGTTTAACACCGGACCAAGCCATTTTTCAGCTTCTTTAATGCTCATTCCTTTGCGCTCAGCATAGTTTTCTACCTGATCTCTGCCGATTTTGCCAAGTATGAAATACTGTGCTTCCGGATGTGCGAAATAGAGGCCGCTTACCGAGGAAGCAGGGTTCATGGCAAAGGTTTCAGTCAGTGTGATGCCCGTGTTGGTTTCAGCATTCAACAGTGTAAATATTTCAGCTTTTTCAGTGTGATCCGGGCTGGATGGATATCCTGAAGCGGGACGGATGCCTTGGTACTGTTCTGACAGAAGCTCTTCGTTATTTAGAGATTCATTCGGAGAATAACCCCAGAGTTCACGTCGCACTTTTTCATGAAGCATTTCGGCAAAAGCTTCTGCCAAGCGGTCAGCAAGTGCCTGCGTCATGATTCGGTGATAGTCGTCCTGTTTTTCGCTGAAATGATTGAGCAGTTTTTCGATGCCGAGACCTGCTGTGACACCAAATCCCCCGATGTAGTCTTTAAGCCCGCTCTCTTTGGGTGCAATAAAATCAGCAAGGGCAATATTCGGTTCACCGTTTGCTTTTTCCTGCTGTTGACGAAGGGTGTGCAGGGTAATGAGCACGGTTTTACGGCTTTCGTCCGCATAAACCTCAATATCATCTTCTGTACTGTTTGCAGGGAAAATACCTGCAACTCCTTTCACGCCGAGCAACTTTTCTTTTTCAATCCTGTCAAGCAGAAGATTTGCATCATCAAATAGCTTTTTTGCCTCTACGCCTGTTTCTGCATGGTCAAAAATTTGCGGGTAGCGTCCGTGCAGCTCCCATGCCTTGAAAAAAGGTGTCCAATCAATATAGGTTCGCAATGTCGCGACGGCAACATCTTCAAGCAGGGTAATTCCCGGTTTGACGGGCATGTACACCTTAGTATCATCCCATTGCACCGAAGGACGGTTCCTGCGCGCATCGGCCAGTGACAAATACTTTATAGAGCTTGTGCGCAAAGCATGGCTCTCTCTTAGTCCAGCCTGTTCTTTTTTCAGTTGAGCAATATAATCAGAGTTGAGCGCAGTATTAAGAAGACTGTTAACCACCGGAACACTCCTTGATGCATCAAGCACCTGCACAACGGCACCAGAATAGACAGGGGCAATTTTGACTGCGGTATGTATTCTTGATGTCGTTGCACCTCCAATCAGGAGCGGAATTTTCATGCCGAGACGTTCCATTTCGCTGGCTACATAGACCATTTCATCAAGCGAAGGCGTAATGAGCCCGCTCAGTCCAATCAGGTCAGCTTTTTCACGCTCTGCCGCTTCAAGGATTTTTTCGCAAGGCATCATGACACCGATATCAACAACATCATAGTTGTTACAAGCCAGTACAACAGCAACAATATTTTTTCCGATATCGTGAACATCACCTTTCACAGTCGCAAGCAGTACTTTTGCGGCAGCACGCGTATCCTTGTTCAGCGCTTTTTCTGCTTCGATGAAAGGAAGAAGACACGCCACAGAGCGCTTCATGACGCGGGCGCTTTTCACAACCTGCGGCAGAAACATTTTTCCTTCGGCAAAGAGGTCCCCGATAGCATTCATACCGTTCATCAACGGTCCTTCGATGACCTGGAGCGGGCTCAAATAGAGCTGGCGGGCCTCTTCAGTATCCTCTTCAATATATTCGACAATGCCTTTAATCAGCGCGTGCCGCAGGCGTTCCTCTACGGGAGCGTTCCTCCATTCAGCTGCTTTTGTTTCCGTTTTCTCCCCGCCACCGCTGATTGTTTCGGCAAAGTTGACCAACCTTTCGGTAGCGTCAGGCCGGCGATTGAGAAGCACATCCTCAACCCGCACAAGCAGTTCAGGCTCAATATCTTCATAAATAGCAAGCTGACCTGCATTGACAATACCCATATCAAGACCGGCATGAATCGCGTGGTAAAGAAACGCGGCATGCATGGCCTCTCTTACCGGTTCATTTCCGCGGAAAGAGAATGAGACGTTACTGATTCCGCCAGAAATCTTTGCATAGGGAAGATGCTCCTTGATCCAGCGGATAGTCTTAATAAAATCTATAGCGTAATTATTGTGTTCCTCGATCCCTGTCGCAACGGTCAGGACGTTTGGATCGAAAATAATATCCTCAGGAGGGAACCCGACCTCCAGCGTAAGAATATCATAAGCGCGATGACAGATTGCAATGCGGCGCTCATAGCTGTCAGCCTGACCCTGTTCGTCAAACGCCATGACAACGGCAGCTGCACCGTATTGCAGAATTTTATGAGCCCGTTCCTTGAAAAGCTTTTCACCCTCCTTAAGACTGATGGAGTTGACGATGCTTTTACCTTGAACGCACTGCAGGCCGTTTTCAATAACCGACCATTTCGAGCTGTCAATCATGACAGGAACACGCGAAATTTCAGGTTCGGAAGCGATCAGGTTAAGGAACTCTTTAATCACCTGTTCGGAGTCGAGCATGCCCTCATCGACATTGATATCAATAACCTGAGCACCGCTTTCCACCTGTTGGCGGGCAATAGAGAGAGCTTCATCGTAGTTCCCCTCCTTGATGAGACGGGCAAATTTTTTCGATCCCGTTACATTGGTTCTTTCACCAATATTGATAAACCCTGTCGTGCTGTTCACACGCAGTGGTTCAAGGCCGGAGAGAAGCAACTCATGGTGTTTTGCAGGACGCAAACGCGGTTTCAGGGTTTTGACTGCTTCGGCAATAGCCTTTATATGCTGAGGGGTTGTGCCGCAGCATCCCCCGACAATATTGACAAAGCCTGATTTAGCGAAGTCAGCAATTTGTGATGCCATATAGTCCGGTGAGTCGTCATACTCTCCAAACTCATTTGGCAGGCCGGCATTTGGATAAACGCTCACCAGACTTTCAGCAATTCCAGCAAGTGCAGCAATAAAAGGACGCATCTGTTTGGATCCAAGTGCGCAGTTCAGCCCAATGGAAAGCAGATCCGGCATGTGGGCTATCGAAATCCAGAAAGCTTCAGTAGTTTGGCCGGAAAGGGTTCGCCCGCTCGCATCTACAACCGTCCCCGAAACCATGACAGGGATACGAACTCCCGTTCGGTTGAAAAACTCTTCGATGGAAAATAATGCAGCCTTGCAGTTCAGGGTATCAAAGACGGTTTCAACCAGCAGAAGATCCACACCACCCTCCATCAGCCCTTCAAGCTGCAGGGTGTAGTTATCGACAACCTCCTGAAAACTCACAGCCCGGAACCCTGGATTATTCACATCAGGGGAGAGCGAAAGGGTCTTGTTTGTAGGGCCTATAGAGCCGGCAACAAAGCGGGGCTTGTCTGGCGTTCTTTCCGTATAGAGGTCTGCAGCTTTTCTTGCCAGTCGGGTGGCTTCAACGTTCAGTTCTTTGACAAGGTTTGATGCATTGTAATCTGCCTGGGAAATCGGGTTGGCATTAAAGGTATTGGTTTCGATAATGTCCGATCCCGCCTCGAGAAAATCGCAGTGAAGAGAGTAAATGATGTCCGGCCGTGTCAGAACAAGGATATCATTGTTCCCCATAAGCGGATGCGTGTGGTTCGCAAACCGGGTGCCCCGGTAATCTTTTTCCTGGAGTTTATGGCGCTGGATCATGGTGCCCATGGCACCGTCAAGTACAAGGATGCGTTGTTCGAGCAGGTTAAAAAGTGTGTCCTTCATTCGTTATGCGGGGCGGCGGTTAAAAAAAGAATATACGATTATGTCAATAATTACTTCTCTTCCGGAGCTATCCGCAGCAGTGAAATTCTGCGGTTATTATTCCTTGCATAGGAGCCGGAATTTGTTTTAGAGTGCAGGGATTTTATCCTCAAGCCACGACCGGATCAGCACAATACCACTGTCGGAAATCTGATGTGCCACCGGGTATTCACGATAGGTTAGATCATCCACATGTTGCTGCAGCCATTCATCCGCCGCCCGTCCCTTTGCAATCGGCAGGACATCGTCATAAATGCCGTGCATCACCAGAAAAGGCAGTTTTTTCAGTTCAGGTTTTGCCGTTTCAACTGGTTGTGAAGATTCAGGAAGTTGTCCGCTCAACGCAACAACGCCATGCAGCAACTCAGGAGCATTAAATGCCATCAGATAACTCATCACCGCTCCCTGACTGAATCCCATGAGAAAAACCTTGTTCCCTGCAGGACGGTACTCCCGAATAATCTCTCCGGTGAACTCGATTAACTGCTGAAGAGCTTTTTTTGCTGCGCTGTAATCAACGGTGATGCCGCTATGGGTAAAGTCAATGGGAAACCACCCGTACATTCCAAAGTCCATTGTCTGCGGAGCTCGTGCGCTGATATAGCGGAATTCCGGTCGAAGCGCAGGAGCAATTTGAATCAGGTCTTTTTCGTTACTGCCGTATCCGTGAAGCATGATGACGAGCGGGGCATTTTCCTGTTTTGCCGGTGCAAGGTCCAGATAGGTGAGTGAAAGGTTGTTGCGTTGCAGCATAGGTAAAAATAGGCTTACTGTTTGGTTCTATTAATTATACGTGAAATGATTCCACCGCCGAGTACTTCACTTTCGCGGTAAAAGACAGCCGCCTGTCCCGTTGATACAGCACTTTTTGGCGACATGAACGATACGGATGCTGAGTTATCTCCGAGCGGTTCAATGGTGCAGGGAGTTTCCTGGTCACGATACCTTATTTTTCCGCAGGCACTGATCGGGCCGGTCAGATTTTCTAAACCTATCAGGTTAAGTCCTGACGCGATGAGTTGTGTACATTCAAGAGAAGACTTTTTTCCGACATGGATACGGTTATGCTCCGTGTCGAGTGCAGTGACATAGAGAGGCTCTTTCGCTGAGACACCGAGCCCGCGGCGCTGGCCGACGGTATAAAAGGGATAACCCCGGTGTTTGCCGATAACGTTGCCTGTTTCGTCCATAATATCACCACCGGCGACTTTTTCCGCCAGGCCAGGTATAGCGCCTTCAAGGTAGCTGCAGTAATCGTCATGCGGAACAAAGCATATCTCCTGACTCTCCTTTTTTTCAGCGGCCCTCACCCCGAAACAATGAGCCAGCTTGCGGACTTCCGGCTTGGTAAGTTTTCCGAGAGGAAAGATGGTTTTCGACAGATCACTCTGCGATAGCATCCATAAAAAATAGCTCTGGTCTTTTTCCGGATCAGCCCCTTTATAAAGCCGGTATCTCCCATTATTGAAATCTGTAGCGGCAAAATGACCGGTGGCAACAAAATCTGCATCAAGCAGTTTCAATCCCTCAAAAAGGCCAAACCATTTGATTTTTTTATTGCAGACCATGCAGGGGTTTGGTGTTCTGCCTCCAAGATAGTCATCATGAAAATAGTGGATCACATCATCCCTGAATTTACTGCTGAGGTTCAAGGTAAGCACTGGAATATTAAAATCCGGATGGTCGCTGATAACAAGCGGTGATGGCTTTAGCGAAGGACTTTCGTCAAGGGAGTCCAGTACCCTGATATTTAAACCAGTGACATCATAGCCCTGTTCAACAAGGATACATGCAGAAACAGCTGAATCAACTCCTCCCGAAATACCGACCACAACTTTTTTTTTCGCATTCATAAATTAACTGAGTTTATAGCCTGGGCCGCCGCCGCCTTCAGGGGGTGTCCAGGTAATTATTCCATAAGGATCGACGGTTTCACATGTTTTACAGTGCAGACAATTTGACGGGTTAAGTTTAAGATCCGGTCGGGGATCAGTGGTTATTTCGTACACCTGTGCCGGACAAAAGTGACGGCATGGATTGGCAAACTCGACTGCGCATTTTTTCAGGCATATTTCTTCGATATCTTCAGGCTTTATAAGCAGGTGGCATGGCTGGTTCTCTTCGTGCATGGTTCCCGACCTGTATAGGCTCTCTGCTTTGCTGAAAGTGAGGATGCTATCCGGACTGAACTCATCTGTTAAAGTAATCAAAGTACTCTTTTTTTGTAATGGAGCTCTTTTTTTCTCATCACCTTTTTTCCCAAAGCCTTCTGTCATTGACAGCCCTGTAAATTTAAGCTGAAGCCCCGCCTGAACCAGACCGGCATATAGTCCGCGATCAAAAGCCTTCCGGTAGTTTCGTGCTGCATACAGTTCATCGTACGCCCACGAATTTTTAAACCGCTCGCCGTAGGTTTTAAGTTGATCAGTTGAAAAATCATCATGTAAGATCGATTCAAAAATTGTTTCAGCGGCAAGGATTCCGGATTTCATTGCCAGGTGGAGTCCTTTATGGCGCTGCATATTGACCATGCCAGCCAATTCTCCGGTCACAAGAAAGCCCGGGCCATAAAGCGGGGGCATGGCATCTATCCCTCCAGACGTTATGGTTCTCGCTCCCGATTCAATCATGCTGCCCCCTTCGAGGATTCTGGAAAGAAGCGGGTGTTGTTTAAAACGCTGAAGGTTAAGATGAGGATCGCAAACAGGTGAGTCGGGTTCCAGCGAACTTACAAACCCAAGGGAGAGCAGTGTGGGGGATAACGCATAGAGCCAGCCTCCGCCGTAAACATCAGACGTTAGAGGATAGCCAAACATCTGGTGCACCTCCCCGGCGATGAGTCGGCCTGCCGGGATTCGCCATGTCTCCTTTACTCCTGTTTCGTAACGCTGTGTAAAATTTTCAATGCCTGTTGGAAAGTGTTCGCAGACTTTTCTGAAAAAAGAGCCATCAGAGCCTTCTCCTATGACTGCAACGTTTGTTTTAAGCAAAAGCCCTGGCTCATAGTTATTTTTTTTCTTACCGTTTCTGTCGATTCCCTTGTCGTCTGTCAAAATACCGGCAAGCCTGCCATGCTCAATAAAAGGTAGAGAAGCAGCAGTACTGTCGAACAGTTGAATATCTTCTTTTTGTGCCTGTTCAGCCATCCATGAACCAAGGCGGCTGAGCGAGACGACCATATTTCCCTTGTTGCTGAACGTCTCAGGAAGAAACGGAAACACAAACTTTTTTTTCTCCGTCAGAAACCATACTCGTTCGCTCGAAACCATGGCTTCAACAGGACATCCTTGCTCCTGATAATCAGGAAAGAATTCATTGAGAGTTCTTGGATCAAGAAGAGCCCCCGAAAGCAGGTGAGCGCCTGCATACCGCCCTTTATCGATCACGGCTATTGAGGGATCCAGGGGAGTTGCCGTAAGAGAATTATGGCGTTTCAGCATGCGCTGCAGGTGTATTGCCGATGCAAGGTTTGCCGGTCCTGCCCCGATAAATACTATATCAAATTCCAGTGATTCACGTTCATGCACCATGTAAAAATGTTGTCCCGTTATTACCGCTCATGTACCCCTGACTTTAGATACATGGGGATTGTTGAGAATAAATTTCCGCCAAGGAAGATTCCTGCTTTTTGAAATACCCACTCTGGTGCTGGTGCCTATCATCTTGTCCGGTAGAAGCGGAGCATTTTCTACAAAAAATTCTTCACCGAAAAGATTTTTTCCATCACTCCTGCTGTCGATGCCAAGCGCTTGGGTAAGTTTTCCCGGACCGCTCATGAGATTGTTCATGATGCTGGTTCGTCTTCGTTCCTGCATGAACAGCTCACCTTCAACCGGTTCCATAGCTCTTAACAGTACAGCACCCGCTGTGTTTTCAGGTTCGCTGACAATATTAAGCAGATAATGGTTTCCATAACTAAAGTAAACATAAAGTGTTCCTGGCGTCATGAACATTATCCGGTTACGAGCAGTTTTTCCGCGCCAAGCATGGCACGCTTCATCCTCTGTACTGAAATAGGCTTCTGTTTCAAAAATTCTCCCTTTCAGTTGTATATTTCCCGGAAGAACATGAACAAAAATTTTTCCAAGCAGTTTTTCAGCGAGCTCAAGTGTCGGCAGTTCATAGAATTCTTGTTTCAGCCTTTCCATGAAGCGCGATTAAAAATTTGTAATGGTTCATGTAAGTATTATAATGTACCAAGTCATGACAGAACTTCAACTGCTATAAATTTCCCTGGTTAGTACATGGGCAGAGTTATTGCGATTGCAAACCAGAAAGGAGGGGTTGGAAAAACAACTACTTCCGTTAATATAGCCGCTTCTATAGCTATTTCTGAGTTTAAGACATTGCTTATCGACATCGATCCTCAAGCCAATGCCACATCCGGCTTCGGGCTTGAAATAGGCGACGAAATCGATAACACTTTTTATCAGGTTATGGTAAAAGGCGGCAACATACAGGATGCCATCAAATCCTCAAGTCTGGAGTATCTCGATGTGCTTCCTTCCAATGTAAATCTCGTTGGTATGGAGGTCGAACTGGTGAATATGAGAGAACGCGAGTATGTGATGCAGAAAGCGCTCAAGGGGATTCGTTCTCAGTACGATTATATCATTATAGATTGTC
This sequence comes from Chlorobiaceae bacterium, assembly GCA_037143555.1. GTDB lineage: Bacteria > Bacteroidota > Chlorobiia > Chlorobiales > Chlorobiaceae > Chlorobium. Next base: position 90,113 of record JBAWYL010000001.1, on the reverse strand, counting down.
CGCCTTCATTAGGGCTGATCACGCTGAATTCTCTTACAGCAGCCGATTCCGTTCTTATTCCCGTTCAGGCCGAATATTATGCTCTTGAAGGTTTAGGGAAGCTGCTCAACACCATCAGCATTGTTCGCAAACATCTGAATCCGAAACTGGAAATAGAAGGTGTCCTGGTGACCATGTATGATTCGAGACTTCGTCTTGCATCGCAGGTAGCCGAAGAGGTCAAAAAATTTTTCAAAGACAAGGTTTACAAAACCTATATCCGCAGAAATGTTCGACTTTCAGAAGCGCCGAGCCATGGTAAACCAGCGCTCCTCTATGACGCGCAGAGTATAGGATCGAAAGACTATCTCGATCTGGCACAGGAGATTTTCGAAAGAGACGGCAATATTAAAAAATTTAAAGTCCGGCAGTAGCAGCTGACCGGTAAGCTGGTAGGGGGATATGTCAAAAAAAGCACTGGGAAGAGGTTTAAAAGCACTTATTCCGGATGAAGGATTTGATTCGGGCTCAAAGGATGAGGAACGGGAACTTGCCCAGGAAGGGAGTATTGGCAGTCTGTCAATCGAAAAAATACGTACAAATCCTTTTCAGCCCCGCAAAGAATTCGACGAAAGTGCTCTTGAAGAGTTGAAAAACTCCATTATTGAAAATGGCGTTATACAGCCGGTAACCGTGTGCAGGGATGGGGACGGTTATCAACTCATCAGTGGAGAGCGACGGCTCAGGGCCGTTCAACAGGCAGGATTCAAGTATATTCCTGCCTATGTTATAGAGGCCCACGATGATTCAAGTAAACTTGAACTTGCCCTTATCGAAAACATTCAACGTGAGGATCTTAACGCTATTGAGGTTGCACTCGCCTTGAAAAGCCTGACAACAAAGTGCCGTCTTACCCAGGACGAAATTGCTCAGAAAGTAGGCAAAAACCGTTCAACCGTCAGTAATTTTCTCCGGCTTCTCAAGCTTCCTCTTCAGATTCAAGACAGTATAAGGAATAGGGAAATATCCTCCGGACATGCAAGAGCGCTTATTAACCTTCCAAGTGAACAGCAGCAGCTGAAGGTCTGGAAACAAATCCTCAGTCGTCAACTCTCAGTCCGTCAGACCGAAGCACTGGTTAACCGCATGTTCAAGGATCAATCAAAACCCTTACCTACAGACTCATCCGAACGTTCTTCACACGTTACCCAGCTTGAGTCACTTCTGAGAGATAAACTCGCAACCAAGGTTCGCATTGTTGAAAAAAAAGGCGGCAAGGGTGAAATTCATATTCAGTATTTTTCAAATGACGATCTTGACAGGCTTCTGGATATTATGAATTAGGAGTGAACCGGCTGGCTGAACAGCTTTTTCATCACAAACGTCAAGTACAACTATAATTATGAGGTTTACTCTCGTAGGAAATGGAAGAATGGGCCAGCAGGTCGCTATGGTGATAAGTCAGTCGGGTTGTCACGAAACTTCTGCAGTTCTCGATATCGATACCCAGGTTATTCCTGAAGTTTTTCAAGGCAGTGATGCCATTATTGATTTTACAGTCAGAGAGGCATTTCTCACCAATTTGCCAGCCATGCTTTTATCAGGTGTTCCGGTTATTGTAGGCACAACAGGATGGGACGACGTCCAGGATGAGGTCAAGCAAAAAGTCACTGATTCCGGGTCCTCACTTCTCTACTCCGCAAATTTCTCGCTTGGAGTCAACATATTTCTAAGGAGTGTTCGCGAAGCAGCACGGCTTATTGCTCCCTTCTCTCAGTTTGATATAGCTTTTGCCGAACAGCATCATACCGGCAAGGCTGATTTTCCAAGCGGCACTGCGCTCAGGGCAGCTGATATGATTTTATCTGCAAACAGCCGGAAAAAAACCGTTGTCGCCCAGCTATCCACCGACAAAAAGCTAGCCCCTGAAGAACTGCAGGTCGCAGCTCTAAGGCTTGGCGGTGTATTCGGAAAGCACACAGCGTTTATTGATTCGGATGCTGACGAAATTGTTATTTCACATACAGCAAAAAACCGTTCAGGTTTTGCATCAGGTGCCGTCGAAGCGGCCGTCTGGCTAGCAGGGCGTAATAAAACAAACCCCGGATTTTATACTATGGATGATTTTTTAAATGAACGGCTCTCGTGAAGATATATGGTTACTGAAAACGTGAATCAATCTGCTCTGCCATTTAAAGGAAAGCTTTATTCTGTTCTACTGGGTGCTGCAATTATTCTTTTGACGACAACCATCCCCTATGTGACACTGCTTAATGTTTTTCTCTTTGCTGGTATTTTTCTTGCAGGAACAATTGCACTTCATCAGACCATCATGCGCTTTCAGGTGCGCTTGACCTACAACCAGGCTTTTGCTTTCGGGTGTCTGTCTGGTTTGGTTGGCGGTGTGATTTCAGAGGCTGTAACCTTTGCACTTATGGAACTCTTCAATTACAGGCCGGGAACAGAAAGTCTTGCTCTTGTAATTGACTGGGCGCTTGAAATGGCAAAAGGACGACCTGAGATTCAGCAGCAGGTGCAGGCACTTGTTGCTGCTGAAAAACTTGCTCTTACTCCCGTAAAGCTAAGCTTTGTTGATATTCTGATGAACATGTTTTTCTCAGGAGCATTTTATGCGCCCATAGCGGGTCTTGGGGGAGCATTTGCTGTTCTCAGGCTAAAACGTAAAGCTGCCAGAGAATAAATATCCAAAACGGATTTTTCTGCAGCTACAGAGTCCAGAGTGAAGTCAGTTTGAGATTATTTTTATTGACGATCTGTCCTTCCTTGTAGAGCTTGTGGGCATCAAGAAGTCCGTTTTCTGTTCCAAAAGGAGTTTCAAGCAAATCCTGCTTCAAATAACGGTAGGTGTCAAGGCCGCATGCTGACGGTTCAGAAGAGAGAGACGCTGCCAGCCAGGAATAAAAGCTCAGACTGATTCCACTTTCGAAAGCTGAGCTAAAAACCGTAAGTAGATTGTGCTGTTTTGCATACTCGACTAATTTCAGTGTAACGGAAATTCCTCCCAGACGATTAGGTTTAAGAATCAGTGCGGAAAGTGCTTCAGGTGGAATTTGTTCAAGTAGTTCCGGCTTTTGCCACAGGGATTCGTCCAACGCTGAGCGGAATGCTGTTTTGGCATGAAACTCACCGATATGTTCTGCAAGCTTAAGCGGTTCCTCTATATAGGAAACGCTTTCCAGTGGAATATGTCCTGCAAAATCGAGTGCTTCATCAAGAGTGAACGACTGATTGGCATCAAGACGCAATTCAATACTGCTTCCGAAAATACGATGCAATGTTTCGATGTTTCTGATCGCGGAGTCACTTTCAACCGATGAGACTTTAAGCTTGAATGTGCGGTATCCGAGCTTGAAATACTCCTCAGCCCGTTCTATAACTTGCACTGTTTTACCAAAGAGAAGCGCATTGACCGGAACATGTTTTGCTCTGTTTTCAATCACATAAGAAAACGCCGGAGCCTCACCCGATAGAACGGCATCAAGGTTGATTATTGCCATTTCAAGCCCTGTACGCACCGAAGGGAAGAGCCCGTCAGGTAAAATGCCGTGATCGACAAACTCGTGTTTTGAAACTACCTCCACAAGCTGTTCCTCAGCAGATTCAATGCTTTCCAGGTGTAACCCAGGAAGAGGAGCGATTTCGCCGTAAGCGGTCAGCCCATCTCCCGTGGTTTTTAAAGCAAGGATAATGCCGTCCCGTTGTAAAAGCCGATGTCCCTTTACGGTTATTGCTTCAGTAAACGGGATAGCATATCTGTAGAGAAGTGCATGGGTTGTTTTCAAGGTCTTTTTGGGAATTTACTGAAATCCGGTTTCCGTTTTTCGACAAAAGCATTTTTACCTTCCTGCGCCTCTTCACACATATAATAGAGCATGGTGGCATTTCCGGCAAGCTCCTGCAGTCCGGCCTGTCCGTCACAATCTGCATTAAGTGCCGATTTCAGGCACCTGATGGCGAGCGAGGAGTTGGCAAGTATTTCATGACACCATTGCACGGTCTCCTTTTCAAGCTGGTCAAGGGGGACAACCGTGTTCACCAGTCCCATCGCAAGTGCTTCAGCAGCATTGTACTGCCTGCAAAGGTACCATATTTCCCGAGCTTTTTTCTGGCCGACAAGGCGGGCCATATAGCTCGCCCCCCATCCTCCATCAAACGAACCTACTTTAGGGCCTGTCTGGCCGAAGACTGCATTGTCAGCTGCAATAGTAAGATCGCAAAGCATATGCAGTACATGACCGCCGCCGATTGCATAGCCTGCAACCATTGCAATAACCGGTTTCGGGCAGGTGCGTATGTCCCGCTGGAAGTCAAGAACATTCAGCCTGTTGACTCCTTTGGCATCTGCATAGCCAGCGTAACCGCGTATTTTCTGATCACCTCCCGAACAGAATGCCTTGTCTCCGGCCCCGGTAAGAATGACAACCCCAATCGACTCATCGTTTCGAGCTTCTGAAAGAGCTTTAATCATCTCCTCCACAGTCTGTGGCCGAAATGCGTTTCTTACTTCCGGGCGATTGATGGTGATTTTTGCAATACCTTCAGCTTTATGGTAGAGGATATCGGTAAAATTCCCTGTTTGTATCCAGTTGATAACGCTCATAAGTACTCTTCTTCTTACAGGTTGAAAAAAAATCTCAAATGATCCAGAAACAATTCCTTGTTTTCAAGCTGCAGGGTATGGCCGCAATGAGGAAAGATTTCAAGATCAGAGCAAGGACATAACTTAACCATTTGGCGGCCAATCTCAACGTAGCGCTCATCTTTTTCCCCTGCAAAAAATTTTACCGGTACATTGTTATGCGACAGAGTCTCCCATAGTGAAGGTTGTTTTCCTGTTCCCAGAACTCTCAGCGCAAGAGCAAGATTCCTGGGATCATTGATTTTCCTTTTACTCTCTACCTCTTTAAATATTGGGTGATGTTTCAGTGTTGAAAAAAGCGGTTGATCATACCATGCTTCAATAAAGCTTTCAAAGTTTCTTTCAATTTTTCGGGCAATGTTTTCATCATGTTTCTGCCTGTCGATTTGTTCACTGTTTGTCCGGAGTCCTGGAGATGCCGAAACAATAACAGCCTTGGTAAAGAGGTGAGGATAACGAAGCAGAAGGTCAAGGGCAAGGCGCCCTCCCATTGAATAGCCGACCAGATAGCTGCAAGAGGCAGACTGCTCCTGCAGCAGTTCAGCAAGTGCGTTTACAGTTTGTTCGAAAAAGCCATCACTGTGCGGGGCTTGCTCGAATCCTGCCTGCCCATGCCCGGGCAGATCGATCATAACACAGAAGTAATTATTGCAAAGTTGTCTGGCCACAGGGAGCCAGTCGCTGCCCGATCCAAGAAACCCGTGGAGAAAGATGATGCAGGGCATTGAACGGTTACCTGCAGTCAGGATATTGAAAGGCACTCCCTGTATAGTTCTCTGCATGGTAATGAACTCTTTTGAACAGCTTGCAGTAACAATCTACCTGTAAAGATATCGATCGGCAAGGGCACTGATTCTCGCCTGAAGTGCGCGATGCTGCAGCAGATTTTCCTGCCGTGATCCTTTTATTTCTATAACAGTGCTTCGACTTTTCTTTGATGCCGCTAAATAGATTTCCTCGAATTCTCTATTTGTCACAGGGCAGAAATAGTCTACTCCGAAAGTTGCAGCTGCGGATTGCACGCTGTAATTCTGTGGTGTAGCAAAATGGGTTTCAAAGATATCGCTGTATCCGGAAACAGGCAGGAAGGAAAAAATACCCCCTCCGTTATTGTTAAGAACAATGATCTGCAGTGGAACACTCAGCGTACTGAGAAGTGAAAGTGCATTCAGGTCGTGTAAAAAAGCAATATCTCCGATCAGAAGTGTTGCTGGTCTGCTGTTTCCCTCGGCAAAGCCTGCTGCAGTTGAAATAATGCCGTCTATACCGCTTGCTCCCCGATTAAGTGCACTTTTGACACCGTTATGATGCCTGTTGAAAGCATAGGTATCCATATCCCTGACAGGCATGCTGTTTGACAGAAAAAGCAGTTGTTGTTCACTGATAAGGCGAGAGGTCAGGCGTGCTGCAGAAATTTCGGTAACAGGCCGGTCAGAAAGTGTTTCACTATCTATTTCATCTCCAGCCATCCTGAAAAATTCTTCAACAGAGTCAGTATGCATGCACGATAATGAACTACGGGCGCCTTTAAGGCTTTCAGAGGTACGTACAAGCGAAGCTTCAATACTGAGGGTAACGTTATGATTAGGAGAAAATCGGTTTGCATGAGATCGAACAACGATATAGTGCTCTGGCTTCCATTCCTTGATGGCCGCTTCAGGATGTTTTGCAATAATATGGCCGCCGAAATGCAAAACAAGATCAGGCCTGAAATGCCTTGTAAATCCAGAAGACTGAAACGCCAGTTGCCAGGGTTGAACACCACTGTTCAGTCGCACCCCCGATGAAAGATCAGCATAAAAAGGCACCTGCAGGTCAAAAGCAAGTTTCGTTACTGCTTCACCCTCTTCTTTGCTCTGCATGCTTCCTGCAATAATCAACGGTTGTTTTGCTTTCACAAGCGCCTCGCGAAGCATGGTCACGGTGTCGCTATCAGGATGTTTATCAGGAAAAACTGATACTCCTGATGCCATGTCATTTTTTAGCCATTCTTGCATCGGATCAAGCCATGGATCCTTAAGATCAGGACTCACTGGTTCAAGAGGTTCTCTGAACGGCTGGTTCAGATGAACTGGACCTGCTGGTGATCCAAGAGTTTTCGCTACCGAGTATGCAATGGTAGAGAGAAGAGCTTTAAGTGGAACCTCTCTTGACGGAAAAGGAAGCTGCATATTCCATCGTGTATAGCCGCCGAACATGCCATCCTGCCTGATGGTCTGGTTTGCGCCGCATTCAAGCAGTTCAAAAGGACGATCGGCCGAAAGAATAAGCATCGGTTGAAAGTCCATTGATGACTCAACCACGGCAGGGAAGTAGTTAGCAACGGCAGTCCCTGACGTGCAGATAAGAACAGCCGGCTTGCCTGCAGCCCGTCCATAGCCGAGAGCAAAAAAGCCTGCTGAGCGTTCATCAGCAAACATCTTCCATCGTGCTTTCGGGTTTCTTGCAATTGCAACGGTAAGCGGTGTTGAGCGTGAACCGGGTGAGATACAGAAAAAATCCGCACCCTGTCGGATCAGTTCTTCAATGACGATACTGCTCCACAGTGAGGTTACTTCACTGTGGTTCATACCTCAAGTCGGGTTATAGCAAGAATATCTCCTATTTTCTGCTCTACCTCTTCCCATTCTGAAAAGGGATTTGAGCCTTTTACAAGCCCGGCACCTGAATAAAGATGTGCGTAACGACCATTGACAAGAGCCGAACGGATAGCAACGGAGAATTCGGCTGCATCCCTGCTTATCCAGCCGACAGGCCCGGCATACCAACCGCGACTGAATGGTTCCAGATCGATGATATGCATCATGGCCTCGGTCTTGGGAACTCCGCCGACAGCAGGAGTGGGATGGAGACGTTTCAGTACTGCGCTGTCATTCTGGAATTCCGGCTTAAGTTTTGCGGTACAACTGGTATAGAGGTGTGCCAGCCGGTTAAGTTGCAGTACCTGAACCTCTTTGTCCATCTCAATAGAACTGCATATTTTGAGCAGCTCCTGATAAATCATATCCCTTACAAATTTATGCTCCCTGACATCTTTTTCTGAATTCAAGAGCGTCTTGGAAGCCTGAGCATCTCCCCCATTGATAGTCTCTTTTGAACAGGTACCTGCGAGGGCCTCAGTAAGGAGCATATCACCGTCCCTTTTGTAAAGTCTTTCGGGGCTGAAGCTGAAAAAGGCATGCTGTTCAGCGGGTTCAAAGTAGAACCTGTATACTGCATTTTGTGGATAGGGATACTGCAGCAGAAAAAGAAGCGGTGAAAAATTGCTGCAGAATTCAAGAACGGTCTGCCTGGCGAGCATGATTTTTTCCATGCCGCCGGAATTAAAGGTTTTCAGCGCTTTCTGGCATTGTTCTACCCAGTTTCTTTCATCCGGGTTATAGGATAAATCAAGTAATTCCGGCAGTTTCATTGCAGAGCAATCCGAATCGGCAATAACTCGGTCAAGCACTTCAAGGATTGCACTGATTTTTGTTTCCGGGTTAATGCCGCTTTCAAGCCGGAGGTGGCATGCAAGAGAGAAGCTGTTGTGTTCAAAAGTTAACTGGACAAGAGGAAGAACAAAAGAAAACGAGGAAAACTTCTCCCAGATAGGGTCCTGTTTTTCCTGATTATTGAAGTGGAATCCTCCGAAATATCGAGCATTGGGATTTTTGCCTGCAATGGAAAGTCCGAATCGCTGGAAACTTGCATTATTGTGTCCCGATCCGTTAAAATTTACAGAATCGGCCATACCGATACCTGCAACACAGAAGTCCTTTTCCCTGTTCATCCACATGAGTTTTGGATAAACATTTTGACGACATAGCCATCCAGTAACTTCTGTAGGCTTAACCGGCTGAGAAAATGTTACAAGCAGATTTTGGTCAAGGCAATCCGATAATGCGCTCTTGCAATTATAAGCGCTCAAAGCCTCTTTAAGCCTTGAAACTGCCTTTTCTATGGATAAAGATTCTTCTGAAGAAGTAATGATCTTGTGGCGCTCACTCATATGCGATTGTCGGCATTGTAACTCTCAAACACTCCGTTATTGCACTTTAACTGTAGCAAACTGTACAACAATTCAGCAATAATCGTTTCCAATCAAAAAAAATCTCTGATTTCAGTATTTTGTTGCAAAAACTGTTCTATGATCACGATCAACTTGAATTACCGTCTCTTTTCTTTTGTGAAATGTTTTTGCAGCGAGACAGCAAGATAATTGTTTTTCTTAAGAAGCCACTCATAAATTGTCTGAGCTTCAGCTCTTTGTCCTGTATTAAGATAGCAGATAGCCAGGTTGTAATGTGCCTCCGTAAATGATTCGCTGTTGTCAATCGCCGCACTGTAAGATTCAGCTGCTTTATCAAACTGTTTAAGCTGCATATAGGCATTCCCGATATCATAAAGTGTCAGGGAGTCCTTTGGTGCGTACTCAAGGTGTTTTTGAAAATATTTGAGTGACTCGGCATAGTTTTTCTGATTGAACGCAACGGCACCAAGAGCGTGATTGGCTTCCTCAAGTTTTGGATTTATCGCAAGCGCACTCTTGTATGCATCCGCAGCCTCGCTGTAGCGTTCACTGCGTGCATACCCGTTGCCAAGAAGCATATAAGCCCCGGCATCTTTCGGGTTTTTCCAGACCTGCTGCTGAAGGGTTTTAAGGTCATTCGAAGAGCGGTTGCATGAGGTCAGCAACGTCAGACCTGCAAGCAAAACACTTACCAGAGGGCGTTGAATACCTGTTTTAGAATGTGATAAATAAGGTTTCATAATTATTCAATATACCTACAACCCGACTGATCTACCAATCATCATGAAGCCAATCCCTGTTTTTTGGCAAAAAATTTCCTATTTACTTGAAGTGGATATAACTTTCTCTATGTATTCGAATCTGATTCCCACGAATATTTAATTGACAATATCATGAAAAAAGAGTTACAAGTAAACGGCATGAACTGTGGCAGTTGTGAACTGCTTGTCACGGAAGCACTTGAAGATCTTGAAGGAGTAATAAATGTTGAAGCCTCTCATCTCAATGGTGTTGTTTCAGTTGATTATGACCCGGATATGGTCAGCTTATCAACCATTACAAAGGTTATTGATGCCCAGGGGTTCAGGGTAAAATCCTGAGCACTGATGTATTGTTAGTCTTCTCTTAAAACAAATGAACGGACAGTAGTCTCATGGCTGTAGAAAAAACAGAGCGCCTTGCTGTGCTTATCGATGCCGACAACACACAGGCAGCAATTATAGAAGGGCTTCTGGCGGAGGTTGCAAAATACGGCACATCAAGTGTTAAGAGGATATATGGCGACTGGACCTCAACAGCGCTGAGGAGCTGGAAAGAGGTGCTGCTGGAGCATTCGATTCAACCCATACAGCAGTTCGGCTATACCAAGGGGAAAAATGCGACAGACAGTGCCATGATCATTGATGCCATGGATCTTTTGTACACTGGCAGGTTCCAAGGCTTCTGCATCGTTTCCAGTGACAGTGATTTTACTAAACTTGCTTCGCGGATCAGGGAGTCAGGTCTGTTTGTCTATGGTTTCGGAGAAAAAAAGACTCCCGCAGCCTTTGTTTCAGCATGCGACAAGTTTATATATATCGAAGTACTCCGTGCAAAAATCAATGAAAATGAATCGATTGCAAAAAAATCTTCAGCAGAACTCAAGCAGGATTCAAAACTCGTACGGATATTAAGAAATGCTGTTGAGTCCTCTTCAGACGAAAGCGGTTGGGCTCATCTTGCTTCAACAGGCAGTAACATAGCTAAACAGTCCCCGGAGTTCGATCCGCGCAATTACGGCTATATCAAGCTCGGAGAATTGCTGGCAGCAACAAAACTGTTCGATTTCGATGAGCGCATTACCGGAGAAGGTCAATCAAAAACAATCTACGTCCGGGACAAACGCAAAAAAGACTGATTCTGTTTTTTTCTCTTCCAGTTCCTGAAGTCCTTGTTGTCCCTATAGTCCCAATCTTCAACCAATAAAAAAAGCCTTCCTGGAAAAGGGAAGGCTTTTTTGCGGAGCTGACGGGGCTCGAACCCGCGACCTCCTGCGTGACAGGCAGGCGCTCTAACCAAACTGAGCTACAGCTCCATTAAAGAGGAGTAAATGTATGGAGCTGATGCATAATATCCAAAATGTTTTTTCTTTTTTTCTTTTTGCATATTGAAAGCAATCTTTACCAGGCTATATCAGCAGTTTATTCTTTTTATTATGGTTATAGATTTTCAGCCATTACGATTATTGCGATTTTTTTAGAAAAGCAACACGGTCTAACCGGATACATAGACGTGTGTTTTTTTATGTGAATCAGACTGTAATTAATAGTAAAAAAATAGGCTTTAGTTCACCGTATTTGGCTGGATTTTTATAACTTTGTGCGCTAGGTACGAACACGATTATTTTGCCTGTTTTTGCAGTTAAAGGCATTGTTATTTTTAGCGGGTAAGGCTTTAAAACATCAATACAGCACAATTATGGCAGATTCAGCCTCCAGAAATTCTCTGACAGTTACAGATAACCGTACAGGTCTGTCCTATGATGTCCCGATTGACCATGGTACAATTCGTACACTTGATCTTCGGCAAATTAAGACTTCACCCGATGATTTCGGCTTATTAGGCTATGATCCCGGTTACTTGAATACAGCATCCTGCAAAAGTAATATCACCTATATTGATGGTGATAAAGGCATTTTACGTTATCGTGGCTATCCTATAGAGCAGCTTGCCGAAAAAAGTACTTTTCTTGAAACCGCCTACCTTCTCATCAAGGGAGTGCTTCCCGATAAGGAGCGTCTGGCTGTATGGACATATAATATCCGGCACAATACCCTGACGCATGCCAATATGATCAAGTTTATGGATGGATTCCGCTATGATGCCCATCCTATGGGTATTCTTGTTGGTACCATCGGTGCTCTGTCGACCTTTTATGCTGATGCAAAGAATATTGCCGAAGAAGAGTCAAGAAAACTGCAGGTTCGCCGTCTTATCGGCAAAATACCCACTATTGCAGCAATGAGTTATCGTCATAGCATGGGTTTTCCCTACGTTCTTCCTGACGATGAATTGAGTTACACCGGCAATTTCCTTTCCATGATGTTCAAGATGACCGAGATGCACTACAAGCCGAATCCGGTTCTTGAACACGCTCTTGATGTTCTGTTTATTCTTCATGCAGACCATGAGCAGAATTGCTCAACCAGTGCACTGCGAGCGGTCGGCAGTTCCGGGGTTGATCCATACTCCGCAATTGCTGCGGGCTGTGCAGCGCTTTACGGTCCTTTGCATGGTGGAGCAAATGAGGCTGTTATACACATGCTCAAAAAAATTGGTTCTCTTGACAACGTGCCGGCTTTCATTCAATCAGTCAAGGATGGAGAAGGCCGTCTGATGGGGTTTGGCCACAGGGTATATAAAAATTATGATCCGAGAGCAAAAATTATCAAGAAAGTTGCGTTTGAAGTTTTTCAGCAAACCGGTCGAAGCCCTCTGCTCGATATAGCCTTAGAGCTTGAACGAATTGCACTTGAAGATGATTATTTTGTAAATCGCAAGCTCTATCCTAATGTTGATTTTTATTCAGGGCTGATCTATCAGGCAATGGGTTTTCCTCTCGACATGTTTCCTGTTCTTTTTGCTATTGGCAGAGTTCCCGGATGGCTTGCACAGTGGACCGAGCAGGTTCAGGATCCGGAGCAGAAAATTGCAAGACCCCGCCAGATCTATCTCGGAGAAGATCAGCGTAGCTATATGCCGATTGAAGATCGTCCGAAAAACAGGATTGACGAAAAGAAATTTGATATTTGCCGGCTGTAATTCCTTGTCCGCAAGGATGTATCGATGAGTTTATTAATTATACGAACATATTTATTTTATGTCAGTTACCACTAAAGATGTTGTCTATATCGCCGAACTGGCGAGGATCAGGTTCACGGATGAAGAGATGCTGACGATGACCAGCGAGCTTAACAATATTCTTCACTACGTTGAAAAACTCAATGAAATCGATACTGAAGGTGTTGTACCGCTCAGCAGTATTCACGACCAGATAAATGTGCTTCGCGATGATGTAGAGCTTCCGGCACTTGATTCAGCATCGGTACTGCTGAATGCTCCTGATAAGCAGGACCGCTTTTTCAAGGTACCAAAAGTAATCGGTTAGCTGTCACTGGTGGTTGAGCTTCGCGAAAAAAACGGCAATGCGGTTTTTGTCGTAAAGGCTCAGCCACGCTCATCAAAAAGCAGAATATGTGGAGCATATAACGGTGGTTTGAAGGTAAGTTTAAAAGCCGCCCCTGTTGATGATGCAGCCAACAAGGAGTGCTGTGAACTTTTTTCGAAGGTTTTCCATATTCCCCCATCCCGGGTGCATATCATATCCGGCAGCACTTCACGCACAAAAACAATAATGCTTGAAGGAATCAGTCTATCTACTGCAGCTCCCGTGCTTAACTCCTATTCATGATTGGCCGCAAAACACAGCGTTTATGAGAGTTGTTATCCAGAGAGTATTATCAGCCAGTGTTTCAGCATCTGACGACCGGTATGCGGCAATCGGCCATGGCCTGCTGGTTCTGCTTGGTATTGCCTCTGAAGATGGGGACAAGGATATCGGCTGGATGATCCGTAAAATTGTGGCCCTGAGGATTTTCAATGACTCTTCGGGTAAAATGAACCTCTCGATTCAAGAAACAGGCGGAGAGGTAATGGTAGTATCCCAGTTTACCCTCTACGCTGATACCAGCAGGGGAAACAGACCCGGCTTTTCCGGATCAGCAGGTTTTTTTCAAGCCCGACCGCTCTATGATTGCTTTGTCCGACAACTGGAACAAAAGCTTGAAAAAACCGTAAAGACAGGATGGTACGGAGCTGACATGCAGGTCTCTCTGGTTAACGACGGTCCCGTAACTTTAATCATCGATAGTCCACAAAGCCTATGAAAGCAGTTATTCTCATTCCCGCTCGCCTCGAATCAAGCCGTCTTGAAAAAAAAATGCTTGCCGATCTGTGTGGGGAACCGCTTATTGTCCGAACCTGGCGTCAGGCACTTAAATCACGCCTGGCACATAGAGTTGTTGTTGCCACTGATAGCCTGGAGATAGCTGCTGTTCTCGAAAAACTCGGAGCAGAGGTCGTTATGACTTCCCCTGAAGCCAGTTGCGGTACCGAACGCATCGCTGAAGCTGCCCGCCATATCGGGGGTGATGTATTTCTTAATCTGCAGGGAGATGAACCCTTAATCAGTCCTGAAAATATTGATCTGGCTCTCGCACCGTTCTTTTCCCCCCATCCACCTGATTGCACGACCCTTGTCCTTCCCCTGCAGCCCGATGATAACGAGCAGATTCAGGATCCTCATACGGTAAAGGTAGTTATGGACTCAAGAGGGTTTGCACTTTATTTTTCCCGCTGTCCGATTCCATACATGCGCAACAAGTTATCAACGACCATCTACTATCGACATGTCGGCCTCTATGCGTTCAGTGCCGGGGTATTGCAACAGTTTGCGGGACTTCCGCCCTCGATGCTTGAAGAGGCAGAATCGCTGGAGCAGCTTCGCCTGCTTGAAAACGGGTTCAAAATACAGTGCATCAAAACGCTCATCGATAACCCGGGGGTCAACACTGCAGAGGATCTTGAGCTGGTACGAAAAATAATCAGGGATGCTTCTCCCGGCTGATCACGGCAGGTAGCGCTCCATCATGAAACACAAGCTCCACATCATCGGACGGGTGCAGCTTTTTTGCTGCCGTCATAAATATCCCCTCTTTTTTAACAAGCACATACCCTCTTTCAAGTGTCTTTCTGTAATCAAGAAGCGTCAACTGCTGGCGGGCAGAAGCGAAGCGCTGCACGGTTTCACCATATCCGCCCTTGATTTGTCTCCCCATCTGATCAACAAGAGAGTTGAGCCGATCATCAAACTGCTGCATCTGCAGAAGAGGCCGGTTAAAAGCATAACTGCTGCATATCGAATAGACTTGACGGTCAGCTCCATCAAGCTTTCCAAGCAGAAAGTTTTCCCGTCTTGATTGAAGGTTATCGATATGCCGGATCAGCTCCTGAGTATCCGGAACAGCAAGTTCTGCCGCAATAGAAGGCGTTCCCGCCCTCAGGTCAGCAACCATATCCGCAATAGTCAAATCGGTTTCATGTCCGATAGCACTGATCACCGGCAATACCGAGTGATAAATGGCATTCGCAACCAGTTCTCCATTGAAAGCTTGCAGATCCTCCAGAGAACCGCCTCCTCTGGCAACAATAATGACCTGAGGACGATGACTGATTTTTTTTGTGCCGTTGAAATAGGCGATACCGGATGCAACTGCCTCAGCAGCATTGACACCCTGAACGCTGACAGGATAAAGCAGAACTCTTGCTGCAGGAAATCGTCGTTCCAGCACATTGCTCATATCCTCAATCACAGCACCTGTGGGTGACGTTATAAGGCCTATGGTTTCAGGAATTTCAGGAATCGGTCGTTTGCGTTCTGTACTGAAATAACCGGCTTTTGCAAGTTTCTGAAGCAGCTCGGCAAATGCCTGCTGAAGCGCACCCTGTCCGGCTTCAGTGATAGAAGTGCATATCAGTTGATAGCGGCCGGACGGAGGATAGACCTCAAGGCGCCCCTCAGCAACAACATTCATCCCATCCTTAAGGGTAACAGCAAGTCTGCTCGCTGTAGTTTTCCAAATCACAGCAGCAATCTGGGCCCTCTCGTCTTTCAGTGTCAGGTAGCTGTGCCCCGAACTGTGTCTTTTGAAGTTCGATATCTCACCTTTAATTTTTACCTGAGGAAAAAGAGTCTCCAGTCCTGTTTTGATCTGCTGCGTCAGTTCGCTGACAGAAAGAATCTCTGCGTTCATTTCAAGAAAAAAAGATTGTTGGCAAACAGGACCTGCAACACAAATAAAACAAAACATTTGCCAAATTCCCTTCTGTATTTCGCTTTATCCCGATTCAGATGTATCATTTCGACTTCTGATCTATCAGGCAGGACATCTAACTCGCCCCCGACTTATCGTGCATTTTCAGAGGGAAGTGTTATATTCGGTTTTATGAAACATAAGGCGCAAAACGCTCATTTCGCAAGGGCGATGGTATGATAAACCAAGATCTCATAGAAGAACTGGCAAAGTTGCTTAATGTCGACACGCAAGAATCCGGGCGCCTTCTGAACGGATTTTTCAGTGCCATGGTTATCGAACTTCTTGCTGTGCGAAAACTTTCAATCAAAGGGCTTGGATCGTTTACGGTATCACATGTTCCTTTGAAAAAAAAAAGAAATGCAACAGGCATTACCTATACCCCTCCCTGCAATAAACTTTTCTATCACGCTAGGATTTCTGGAACTGATGACACCTCACGTATCGCTTTGTTGCAGCTTTTAAAAAATTCCGGGGAAGCTGACCGATTTGGAAGGACTCTTGCCACAGTTTTTTTCAATGCGATTAACCAGCAAAGAGAGATACAAATCAATGGTCTTGGTTGTTTTTCAAAAGAACAGGGAGCCTATGGCTTTATTCCTGAACGATCTCTGGAAGAGCTTCTAAACCGGGAGTATCAGAATCTTGGAGAAGTTATTCTTCCGCAGCATGACACTTCACAAGACAGCAATGAGAGTAAGAGGTTCCGCTATGCGCTTCCACTCGCCTTACTTTTTGTTGCCGGTGTATTGCTTGCCGCTCTCTATTACGGTAACCATGAAGCCATATTTAAAATTCAAACCATTCTCCACCCGACAGGTAAGGTAACGTCTATTGTTCAAAGCCGGCGGTTAACTGTTCCTCAAAAGCCGCAGTTGGCAGTTGCTTCAAAAGATTTATCCAGAGTAAGTGCCCTCGTTGATTCTTTGGATATGGAAAAGGGAGAGTATACCATTGTTCTTGAAACGTTTCGACTCGAACAGACAGCATTGAAAGAACGTACCCGTATTAATGAAAAGGGTATTGTGGCTTATGTATGGCCAGTATCCGGCAACGGGAACAAATATTATAGGCTTGTAACCGGGAAATTCTCAACCCGGGAATCAGCGGTAGAGCATCTCAAAGGCATGCCTGAAAAAATTGCAGGGAGTGCGTATATCCAACAGGTAGTAAAGAAAGGTGTTTTTTATGGTAGAAAAGGGTTGTAAAACATTGCACCCCCAGTCAATGTGTCCTGCCTTCGGCGGACTGCGGGTACTGACAAGAATTGATGGCGTTCAAGTCTGTCTGGTCGCCGATCAGGGCTGCCTTTATGGACTGACCTTTGTCTCCCAGTTTTATGCAGCACGTAAATCTATTATATCACCTGAACTGATGAACGTGCAGATTTCAGGCGGAACTATGATTGACGATCTTCGGCGGACAATTGAAGGTATTGCTCAGGATCCGTCCGTGAGATTTATTCCCGTTGTCAGTACCTGTGTCGCGGAAACAGCCGGAATAGCTGAAGAACTCCTGCCAAGAAAAGCCGGCAATGCAGAGGTTCTTCTCGTTCGTCTGCCTGCCTTTCAAATCAGGACACATCCAGAAGCAAAAGATGTTGCTGTTGCAACGCTGTTAAGGAGGTTGGCACGGTTTGAAGGTACTAAAAAAGCAAAATCGCTTGTAGTGCTTGGTGAAATATTTCCGGTCGACGCTATGACTATCGGGTCGATTCTCCAGAAAATAGGCGTTCAGTCAGTTATCGTTCTCCCTGGAGCAGCACTCGAAGACTATATTGAAGCAGGGCAGGCAGAAGCCTGTGCGGTATTGCATCCGTTTTATGAAAGAACGGTTGCCCTGCTTGAAGAAAAAGGGATAAAAACTGTTAAGGGCAACCCGATCGGGGCGAATGCGACAGAGCAATGGATACGCCGAATCGGAGAAGCCCTCGACCTTGATCCTTTTATTGTTCAGACCGTTGCACAAGAAGAAGGGCAGAAAGCAAGAGATGTTCTGACCCAGTTTAAACACCTTAAGGGAAAAGTCATTATTGCCGGTTATGAGGGCAATGAACTGCCTCTTGTACGTCTACTCCTTGAAGCAGGTATTGAGGTTCCCTATGCATCAACCTCCATTGCCAGGACTGCCCTTGGAGAGGAAGATCACAATATCCTGTCGATGCTTGGTACAGAAATCCGTTACAGGAAATATCTTGAAGAAGACATGCAGGCAGTGCTCGATTATAAACCGGACCTGGTGATAGGTACAACCTCACTTGACAGCTTCGCAAAAGAGCGGGGAATTCCCGCGATCTACTATACCAACAACATCTCCGCCCGTCCACTCTTTTTTGCTGCAGGCGCAGCAACAGTTCTGGGTATGATCAGCAGCTTGCTTGGAAAAAAAGAAGTGTTCCAAAACATGAAAAACTACTTCAAAGAATAACCAAAGACCAAAGCACTATCTTCACTCAGCACTTTGTTATACTTCCATAATCTCTTTCTCTTTCATGGCTATCAGATCAGTAAGCTGTTTCTCAAATTTGTGAAGCAACTCGTCCGCATCCTTTTTACCCTTGTTTTTATCATCTTCGCTGATTGCTTTTTCTTTCTCGAGTTTTTCAATCTCGTGAATCATATCGCGGCGAAGATTGCGCAGGGAAACTTTAGAATCCTCTCCGAATTTCTTGGTAAGCTTCACAAACTCTTTCCGCCGCTCTTCAGTAAGAGGCGGAATGCTGACTCTGATATTCTGGCCATCAGCGGCAGGGTTAAGTCCGAGATTAGCATCTCGAATGGCCTTTTCCGTAGCTGAAACCATTGACTTATCCCAGATCTGTACCATTAAAGTGTGAACGTCAAGAACCCCAACGTTTCCCACCTGCTTTAACGGCATCTGCTGACCATACGCCTCGACCTTAATCCGGTCAAGCAAGGTCGTAGTGGCCTTTCCAGTCCTGATCGAGGCAATTTCATGCTGAAACGCCTCGATGGTTTTTTTCATTTTAGGCTCAGTTTTCTGATAAACATCCCTGACACTCATAGCTCTTCAGATAGGTTAGTACTGGTTTGCCAAAAAAGAGGGCGTTCCGTTTATTAAGCGTTCTGCTGTCCAACAGTAGCTTTTGCGAAGCGCTTGTTGAAACGCTCGACGCGTCCGGCGGTATCGACAAGGGTCTGCTTTCCTGTATAGAACGGATGGCAGTTGTTACAGATATCAACTTTGATAGTTGACCGTGTTGAACGGGTAACGAAAGAGTTGCCACAGTTCGCGCAATTGACGGTGACCTCTGTATACTTTGGATGAATATCTTGTTTCATGACTTTCGTTGACTTTGTCGTACAATAAGTGATATAATCGGCAATAAAATTGTAAAGGTGCAAATATACAAGAATTTCAATCCAGTTACAACCATTAATATGACCGGCTCTACCTCAATAATCTACCTGAAGGGAGTAGGCGCAAAAAAAGCATCAATTCTTAAAGAGGTAGGTATTGCTGCAATCAATGACCTTTTTGATTACTTTCCGCGGCGATATCTTGACCGGCGTGCCATGAAAAGCATCGCGACCCTTGCTGATGGTGAAACGGTAACAGTTGTTGGCAACGTACTGAAGACACAGGTCGAGGGTCAAAGTCCCGGAAGAGCGCGTTTCAAGGTATGGCTAAGTGATACTACGGGTGTTCTTGAGCTGACATGGTTTAGGGGAGTACGATATTTCTCCCGCAGCATTCTGCCTGGTGAAGCTCTTGCTGTTCATGGTAAAGTTGGTTATTTCGGCCGTCAGGCTCAAATGCAGCATCCCGATTTCGATCGACTCACTTTAAACACTCATGAAGCGGGTGATGGGGAATCAAGTGATTTCGAACTTTACCATACAGGCAGGATTATTCCTCTCTACCCGACAACCGAGGCCATGAAATTGGCGGGCATCACTTCTCGCCAGATTCGCAGCCTTGTTTTCCGTGCTTTTGAAGATATACAGCCAGGCAAAGACGACAACCTCAGTTCCTCCATTCTCTCAGGGTACAATCTGATGCCGCTTGCCGATGCATATCGTGAAATTCATTTTCCCTCATCGCACGAAGCCCTGGCCAAAGCGCGTTACCGTATGAAGTGGACAGAACTCTTTTATGCTCAGCTTTTTTTTGCCCTGCGTCATAACCACATCAGGCAGACTAAAACTGCAGTTCGCTTTACCCATTCCGGCGCACTCACTGAAAAGCTTTATGCCAGCCTCCCGTATGAGTTGACCGATGCCCAGAAAAATGCTATTCGTGAAATTTACCGCGACCTCAAAAGCGGCACTCCTATGAACCGACTTCTGCAAGGTGATGTTGGATCAGGAAAAACCATTGTAGCCATGTTTGCTATGGCTCTCGCTGCCGATAATGGTCTGCAGTCAGCCTTCATGGCTCCTACCGAGATTCTGGCGGTTCAACACTACCTCGGCATGAAACGTTTTTTTCAACCTCTTGGTTTGCAGGTCGGGCTCTTGACAGGCAAGCAGGGCAAAAAAGAGCGTCAGGCCGTTCTTGCATCACTCAGTTCAGGAGAACTCCCTCTTGTTCTCGGCACCCATGCCATGATTGAAAAAGGGGTCAACTATGCGGGGCTCGGACTGGTTATCATTGACGAACAGCACCGTTTCGGGGTCTTGCAGCGAAAGGCACTTCAGGAAAAAGCTGTAAATCCTCATGTGCTGCTCATGACAGCCACACCCATACCGCGAACACTTACCATGGGAGTGTTTGGTGACCTTGATGTTTCCGTTATCCGTCAGATGCCTGCCGGTCGGATACCGGTCAAAACCTATCTCAAGCATGAAAAAGAGAGCAGGAAAGTCTATGATTTTCTCCGTTCACAGGTTGCTGAAGGAAGACAGGGTTATATTGTGTATCCTCTGGTAGAAGAGTCCGAAAAAATGGACATGAAAGCTGCAGTCGAAAGTTATCAGCACCTTTCTGCCGAAGTTTTTCCTGATCTCCGGCTCGGACTGATTCACGGTCAGATGACTCCCGACCAGAAAGAGGAGGTGATGGGGCAGTTCCGGAGAGGTGAGCTGCATCTGCTAGTGGGAACGACGGTTATCGAAGTTGGTGTTGATGTGGCGAATGCCACCGTCATGATTATTGAACATGCCGAGCGCTTTGGTCTTGCCCAGCTTCATCAGCTCAGAGGACGCATCGGTCGTGGTGAGCATCGATCCACATGCTTTCTTCTCTACACAAAGCTTACGGACGAAGCCCGCGAAAGGCTTGCGGCAATGGAGTCTACGACAGACGGTTTTGTTATTTCTGAAATTGATGCCAGAATAAGGGGTGTTGGAAATATTCTCGGAAAAGAGCAATCCGGAACCCTGAGTGGATTAAGAATTGCCGATCTGAACTCTGATTTTGATATCATGCAATCAGCCCGTTCCGCTGCATTCAAACTTGTCGAACAGGATGCCCGACTAAAGGATGCAGAACACAGCATGATCAGGAGCTATTATGATCATTATTACCATGAGCGCTCCTCTCTGGCTGACATCGGATAGATTTTTTGAAACAGAAGAAGGGAACACTGCAGTTTGAAAATGAATACAAAAAACGAACATGATCCGATCACAGGTGGCGTTGTCACTGAGGTTTCCGGAGCATCATATATTGTTATTTCCGACGATGGCACAGAATTTCGTGCCCGTACCTTTCCCGGAACAAAAACAGACAATGGCGATACCTCCCTTGTTGTTGTTGGTGACAGGGTTGAACTGAAATTGATTCAGACAGGAACGGCGTTATGTGAAGCAGTTATTACATTTGTAAAGCCTCGCAGGAGTGCCTTGACAAGAAAAAGGGATCTGCGCAGGAATCGCAGCAAAGAAAAAACTCAGGTAATTGCCGCCAATATTGATCAATTGGTCGTGGTAGTCTCTGCCTATGAGCCCCTGCTCAGCACCCGCCTTATCGACCGCTACCTTGTTTTTGCCGAATCCGAAAAGCTCGAAACCATTATTATTGTCAACAAGATGGATCTTGAAGACTCATCTGAGACCCGTGAGTTGATGAAGCCCTACAAAGTTCTTGGATACACCGTTTTTTATACAAGTGCCGAAACGAAACGTGGCATGAAACCTCTCAAGAAAGTTCTTGCCGGAAAGCTTTCAGCCTTCAGTGGCCACTCAGGTGTCGGAAAGTCGACCCTCATCAACCAACTTTTCGGTCACGACCGCTTAAAAACCGGCGAAACAAACGAAAAGACAGGAAAAGGCCTTCACACAACAAGCAACTCTGTGATGCTGCTTCTCCCCGGCGGAGGCTATATCATCGACACTCCCGGCATAAGAGAGTTTAATCTCTCCGGCATCACCCGGGAAAACCTGCGTTTTTATTTCAAGGAGTTTCTCTCCTCTATGCATGATTGTGCATACACTTCTTGTACGCATACGGTAGAACCGAAATGCGGGATTCTCAAAGCAGTTGAGGCTGGACTTATTGATTCTGAACGTTACGAAAGTTACCTTGCAATCTATGAAAGCATTGACCTGAATAGTTAACACCGATCTATTTCCCGTTTCAGTACGCTTATCACGAATTACAAGAACTGCATATTTTCTGGTTTCTATCATCATTGAACCGCTTCGAACAATGATTATTACCATTAATCCAGCTACAGAAGAACCGCTTGCCGAATATCATACCATGACATCCGGTGAAATTCGAGAAGTAATAACCATGTCCTACTGGGACTATATTTCATGGAAAGAGCTCTCCATCGCTGAGCGCAGTGTACTCATGAAGCGCCTCGCCAGGCTTCTTCGCCTTGAAAAAGATCAGCATGCAGCCCTTATCAGTCGCGAAATGGGCAAACCGCTTTCGCAGGCGGCCGCGGAAGTGGAGAAATCAGCATGGGTCTGCGATTTTTATGCCGACAATGCCGCATCGTATTTAAAACCCCAGGAGAGTAAGCTTGATGATGGAATACGGGGAGTGGTGAAATACGAACCAATTGGTCTGGTTCTTGGCGTCATGCCCTGGAATTTCCCTTTCTGGCAGGTCTTCCGATTTGCAGCACCAGCCATCATGGCCGGCAACGGAATTATTCTAAAGCATTCCCCTAATGTCACCGGTTCAGCCATTGCTATCGAACAGCTTTTTCGCGATGCCGGATTTCCACCACATCTTTACAGTGCAGTCCATATTTCACTTGACGATGTCGACCGGTTGACCGGCTTCATAATTGAACATCCCGCCATACAGGGCGTGTCATTGACGGGAAGCACAGCCGCAGGTCGAGCGGTGGCCGCAAAATCAGGTAAAGCGCTGAAAACAAGTGTCCTTGAACTCGGTGGCAGTGACCCATACATTATTCTTGATGATGCTGACATTCCCCGGGCGATCGACATTTGTGCTGCCGCACGTCTTCTCAACAGCGGACAAAGCTGTATAGCCGCCAAACGCTTTATTGTGCACTCGCATGTTTTTAAGCAGTTTGAGCTTCTCCTGATGCAGCGTATGCAATCATCTGTAGTCGGTGATCCTTTTGACCCGACGGTTGAGGTTGGACCCCTTGCCCGAAAGGATCTCCGCGAACAGCTTCATGGTCAGGTCTCCCGGAGTATTGCCGACGGTGCACGTTTGCTATGCGGCGGAAAAATACCAGAAGGAAAAGGCTATTTCTACCCGCCAACCGTTCTATCAGGGGTTCACAAATGGATGGAAGTATATAGCGAAGAGACCTTCGGTCCGGTTGCGACTCTCATTGAAGCAAAAGATGACAATGAAGCAGTACTCATAGCCAATGATACTCCCTACGGACTTGGATCAGCAGTTTTTTCCGACAACACCCAAAGAGCGCTTGCCATTGCCAATCAACTTGAGGTCGGTTGCTGTTTCATCAACAGTATGGTAAAATCAGATCCACGCATTCCTTTTGGCGGGGTGAAACAATCCGGCTATGGTCGTGAACTTTCCGTACATGGAATCCATGAGTTCGTTAACGTAAAAAGTCTCTGCTACAAGGCCTGAAAAATAGATTGTGTCGTACCTGATTGAAATAGAGGAATCTTTACAAAACCTACTGGCTTATTCGGAAGCCAGTAGGTTGTAAAGAAAAGTGCAGGTATAGCTTAATAGCCAAGAGAGAAATCAGAAAGGTAGGTCTTGATTGACTGGTGTTTGCCAAGCCCGAGCTTTTTATGCATCCTGTAGCGTATGCTTTCCATACCTCTAGTAGATATACCGACAGAACGGGCAATCTCAATGGTATCATAATTCAATTTAACAAGCAGGCTGATTCTCAATTCACGCTGGTTGAGGTTCGGGTGTTTTTTCTGAAGTCTTGACAGAAAGATAGAATCGGTCTCAGTCAGTTCAATATTCAGCCTTTTTTCAATTGTTTCAGTTTCAATCAGGCTGAGGCATGAATCAGTCATAACTCTTTTTACAGCGGTATCAATTTCCAATGCATGAATTTGATCAAGAAGATTTCTCAATGCATTTGTTTTTTCGGCAATGGCAGTTGAAACTCTGGTAAGTTCCATATCCTGAGTTGCAACTCTTGTTTTTAGCGATGCTATCTCTTTTTCAAATTCAAGAGAAGATTTTTGTTTCAGTATTGCTTCTGTTTTCATTGTATTGCCTTGTCATATGGGGGTTATTCAAAGCTCGAAGTAATGAGTAAGAGAGCGTTTTTTCTTGTTTATCTCCAATCGATTCCTTGTGTCCCAATAAAAGTAATCTTCATTTCCTCGACGTGTTTTCAGCGGTAATATGGGTATTATTTTACAGAATATCAATGAAATTCGTTTATTCTGGATAAAAATACTTTTTTTTATAAGCTAAGTACGCTGTGAAAGTGATTTTCTTTATGATGCAGTATAATCATTCCCGATATGCCATTGCCCGCTTATTCAGACTCAGCTGTTTTGTTATTCACGCATAAATGATCAGCTTATGAGCATAAACGTTATTTTTATCTGTTATGAAAATATCTGTCGTTCCCCTATGGCGGAAGGCATATTTTCTTCACTGCTTGCACGGTATAATCTTCAACACTTATTTTCAGTCAGTTCTGCTGGTACCGTCAGTTATCAGAATGATTCCTTACCTGATGAGCGGGCTATAGCAGCACTCTCCTCTAAAGGTATTGATATCTCTTCAATTCGGGCTCGTTGTATTGACGATCTTGATATGTATGCCTACGACTGGATATTTGTTATGGACCATGATAATTATGAAGAAATATGCAGCCTGTTCATTTCTTCTCGACGTCCAAGGGTATATAAGGTTATGGAGTTTGTCGCCGGCCGTTCATGTGAAGAAATATCCGACCCTTATTATGGCTCAAAAAAAGAGTTTGAGCGTGTCATGAACGATCTTGTTATTGCCACTGAACAAATACTTGTCAGGATGTTTGAAGAATACCCCGGTGTTGCATCGCAGGTGTCAGATGTGTTAATATAGCAGTATTCTGCTTTTTTTCGAATTCAGCATGAAGAAAACTTCACGTTACCTTTTTATTTTTAATCCTGCGGCAAACAAGGGCCGAGCGGCAAATAAGGCCGCGTGGCTTAATGCGCTCCTTTCAGGAGATGAAAATTCCGCAATGATTTCTACGACCCATTCCGGACATGCAGAAGATATTGCCCGTTCCACGATTCCCGAAAACAGGTGTCTGATTTCATGTGGTGGCGACGGCACTCTTCATGAAGTGGTAAATGCTGTTGCTGGAAATGGCGTAACGGTTGGCATTTTACCGATCGGTTCAGCTAATGATTTTATTAAAACCCTGACTCCGGATAACAGCTCACGCTCAGGTATCAGTCACTTATTCACTGGGCGAAGTAAAAAAATTGATCTTGGGAGTGTTTCCTTTGGTCATGCCGACCACAGGTATTTTATAAACTCATTCGGTTTCGGCTTTACAGGAAGAGTTGCGAAGGCAGTCAAAGCAGCCTCGTGGCTAAAAGGAGAGCTTTCATACCTATACGCACTTATCACTGTGCTTGCAGGGTATACTGCCGTAAACATGAATATTAAAATTACTTTGGAAGACTCTTTTCTGGAGCTTGACGAGCCCGTTTTTGCTTTTTCGGTATCAAATGGAAAAATTGAAGGAGGAAAATTCAAGATTTCACCTCATGCCGAATTGTCCGATGGACTGCTCGATGTATGCATTCTCAAGTGGGTGTCCAAACCCGAATTTTTTCGCTATGTCATCAAGTATCTCAATGGAACACATATCAGCGATCCAAAAGTTCTTTACTGCAAGGCAACAGCTGTTGAACTGACATTAGCGAAACCTGATGTCATGCACCTGGACGGTGAAGTGTATGACAACGTTCATGGTAAGATTGCAATTTCAGTATTTCCACAAGGAATCCCCATGCTTTACGATTAACACCTATCTGATAGATCAACGAGACGGTGTTTGCTGCATCTGCTATAAAACGAGCTTCTTAAACAGTGATATCGTTCGATTTCAGACAATAAAAAAGCCGGTTGTTACACCGGCGAGCGGGTTGATCGATATAACCATGATGAGCTTAACTAAAAATAAAATCGCTGGCATGAAGGGTCTCCGTAAAACCAACGAGAGTGACAATATCAGCTCCTGCCTGAATAACGGTATTGCCGTTTTGAGAGGAAATTTGAAGATTGCCAAAATTATGCACCCCTTTTACATGACTGAATTCAATCTTATCAGACAAGCTATGGCTAAAATCATAGATGCTGTTTTGAGTGCCGACAGTCATTGTTCCTTTATCCCTGAAAACGAACAGGTCATGTCCCAATTGGTGAGAGGTTGTCGAGATTGATTGTGCGTCTCCCCACATATTATTTGAAATATCATTGCCACTGATTCCTGTCCCGGCAATAAGAGTATTGTATCCTCCTGATGCGTTATCGGACATGATAGCAGCATCACCATAGAGAGAATTATTGGAGTTATCCCCTCCCGTAAGGGTATTGTGGCCTCCAGATGCGTCACCGGACATGGTGCGAGCATCACCATACAGATCATTGCCCATAGGGGTCGAACTCCCTCCCGAAAGGGTGTTGTGGCCTCCTGATGCGTTATCGGACATGGTAAAAGCATCACCGCAGAGAATACTGCTCATATTGCTTCCTGCCGACAGGGTATTGTGGCCTCCTGAAGCTTTACCGGACATGGTATAAGCATCACCGTAGAGCCAATCCCGATAGTTGTCACCTCCCGTCAGGGTATTGTATCCACCTGATGCGTTGCCGGTCATAGTATAGGCATCACCGAAGAAATAATCGTCTGATATAGTGGTATCTCCTACTGAAAGTGTATTATGGCCTCCTGAGGCATTCCCGGACATATCATGAGCATCACCATAAAGAAATCCCCCTCTTGTGAGGGTGTTTCGGCCCCCTGATGCGTGACCGGACATACCATAAGCATCACCGTAAAGCCAATTGACCGCATTCCCTCCAGTCAGGGTATTGTGCCCCCCGATAGTATAATCGGACATGGTAAAAGCATCACCGTAGAGATAATTGGCCGAGTTATTCCCTCCCGTAAGGGTATTGTGGCCTCCTGAGGCACTGCCGGACATGTCATAAGCATCACCGAAAAGAGCATTTTCAACAAAACTAACAGTACTATTCCCTCCCGTAAGGATATTGTGGCCTCCTGAAGCTTTGCCGGACATGGTAAAAGCATCACCATAGAGAGAATTCGAAATATCACCAGTCGAGTTATTATTCCCCCCTATCAGGATATTGTGGCCTCCTGATGCGTGACCGGTCATACTTACAACACCATCACCGTAAATTGTATTGTCTTGATTATCAATTCCTGTTTTTTGAAAGTGAGACATTTTATTCCTCCTCGTTAGTTAAGGGTTAGTAACTAAGTTATAAACGACGTTTTACATGTAATGTATATATGAATAATCAAAGCAAAGCGATATTTAATATATTTTATATAATTTTTTTGATAATACTTTTGGTCATGAAGTGAATATCCTGTCCGTTTAACAAGCGCCATTGCTTCAAATTGTAAATCTTTTTCTATTATTCGTACCTTGCCAAGTATATAAGATTTTGCCAGATTACATGCTCTCCGGTTTTTCGGATGTGCTTTTACCCCTGTTGACATCTTGATACCATGAAGGAGCTAGCCTTGCCGTAATAAACTAAAGGTGACAATGACGAATAAGTACGGATCATATAAACAATAGCATTGAAACCATACAGAGATAAAACAACTCATGGCAATGAGCAGTAAATCATAAAATACGCCACATACAATATGCAGGTTATAGTCTTTGAAGATACCAGGGTTCATGAGTTGAAGCCTCTTGTCAACCTTAAACCAGTTTATGGACTATATACCGGGTTTCGTTCCCTTCAGGAAAAACTTGAACATTCAATAAAAGGTCGTTTAAAGCTGACCTATCATCTGCGTCGCTACCTCGCTCCATATTATGCCGAACAGCATCCTGAATTTGTGCTCAACCGCCTTGATGAAGATGAAGTTCTTCTTATCAACGGACGACTGGTTTGCGGAAATTCAGCCATTAAAATGATAATTGAAGATGGTGTTGAGCCCGGTAAGGCATATATGCAGGGCGATAATCTTTTGTTTGCCAGAGTAGATCGATCTCTTCTTGAAAATGATAGAGGTGTGATGCCCGATCTGATTGATACCGCCCGACTTGCCGGAGAACTTGTCATTGAATCGGTTACAGGCTTCCGTATTATCAGTCATCTCTGGGATGTGATAGCCTTTCATTCCGAAGAGATGCTCTATGATGCCGAAACACTGGCACTTGGTCACATTGACGGCAATGTGCATCCCTCTGCTGCGATTATCAACCCCTCAAACATCTATGTAGCTCATGGCGCAACTGTACGGGCCGGAGCAGTACTTGATGCAGACGAGGGATTTATTGCTGTCGGGTCTGGTGCGATTGTTGACCCGCAGGCAGTGCTTATGCAGAATGTTTTTCTTGCACCCCGTTCAAGGGTTAAAACCGGTGCAAATCTCTATAGCAATGTTGCTGTAGGAATAACATCTAAAATTGGCGGAGAAGTCGAAGACTCCATTATTGAACCCTTTGCAAACAAGCAGCATGACGGTTTTCTGGGGCACTCCTACATCTCCTCCTGGTGCAATCTTGGTGCAGGTACTATTACGAGCGACCTTAAAAACAACTACAGCCCGATAAAGCTTCTCCGCAACGGCAAAGAGCAGATGACAGGTCTTCAATTCCTTGGACTTTTAATGGGAGATCACGCAAAAAGCTCTATCAACTCCATGATTAATACCGGAACTGTGGTTGGAACCGCAGCCAATATTTTTAACGCTGGATTTCCCCCAAAAGAGGTTTTTTCTTTTTCATGGGGCGGAAGCGGAGGCTTTGAGCCCTATGAGCTTGAAAAAGCTGTTCAGACAGCCCGAACGGTTATGGCGCGTCGCCAGGTCGAAATGAGCAGTGCCTATGAGTCTATGTTTCGATTCGTAGCCGCAATGGAAGAGCCGGCCGGCCGGATATTTATATAACATTTAAGTATGATCATGCATGATTCTTGTCGTCGATAATTATGATTCTTTTACCTATAACCTGGTACAGTATATTGGCGAATCCGGGCAAACTGTTGAAGTCTGTCGCAACGATGAGCTTTCTGTTGCTGAGATTATAGATCGTAAACCTGAAAAAATTGTTATTTCGCCGGGTCCAGGTACTCCTGACGATGCCGGTGTATCAGTACCTTTAATTCATGCTGTAAAAGGCAGAATACCTCTTTTAGGGGTATGTCTCGGGCATCAGTCAATTGGTGCCGCTCTTGGTGGAAAAGTGGTGCGGGCTGCTCATATCATGCACGGCAAAACCTCCATGGTCTACCACGACAACCAGGGCATATTCCATGGAGTTGACAATCCATTTACAGCAACCCGGTATCACTCTCTCATAGTAGAACGGGAAACTCTTCCCGAAACCCTGGTCATTCGCGCCTGGACTGAAGACGGGGTGATCATGGGAATGGATTCTCAGCGACTACTGCTTTACGGTGTTCAGTTTCATCCCGAATCCATCATGACCAGTGAAGGCAAAAAAATTATCAGAAATTTTCTTGAACTGTAGTCTTTTGTTTTGAAAGGATCTAACGTACATGGATATATATCGCCCAGCTTCAGAAAAAGGGGAACCGGATCCCGGTAAGCATGTACCCCCTCACATCAGTGTCGACCGAGAAAGTGATTTTATGGCTGATGGATGGCGGGTTTTCAAGATAATGGCAGAATTTGTCAGTGGATTTGAAATGATGTCCGATGCAGGTCCCGCCGTAACTGTCTTTGGCTCCACCAGAATACATGCCGGAAGTCCTGAATACCTCCTTGCCGAAAAGGTTGGCCGTTTACTAGCAACTGAGGGCTTTTCAGTGATAACCGGAGGCGGCCCTGGTGTAATGGAAGCGGCCAACAAAGGCGCCCAAGCTGCAGGTGGCCCTTCAATCGGCTTTAATATCAAACTTCCAAACCAGCAGGAACCGAACAAATATATCGATCACAATAAGCTCATCAGTTTTCAGTATTTTTTCGTACGCAAGGTAATGTTTTTAAAATACGCCCAGGCATTCATTGCATTGCCCGGCGGATTTGGTACTCTGGATGAAATATCGGAAGCCATTACAATTATTCAGACAGGCAAAAGCCAGCGCTTTCCCGTAATCATGATTGGAAAGAGCTACTGGGAAGGGTATTATCGCTGGATTCGTGATACCATGTTTGAGGAAAAAGGATATATCGGAGCAGATGATCTTGGATTTATTTATCTGGAAGACACACCTGAAAAAGCCATAGATATCATCAAGGGTTTTTATCCTGATGGCTATTCACTGAATTTTTAAGTTGAAGTCATTGTTCATCTAATGACTCATTGATCCATTGTATAAGAACCTGTGTTTCTCGGGTATTTAACTGCGCTTCGGAGTTCCAGAAATAATAAAGTTGCTGGTGAACTGGGCCTTCAGCAATAACTTTTCTGATTTCAGCTTGTTGCACCTTGATCTGTTCCTTTTTTTTATTGTTCCATAGTGAAAAATTCACAACATTGCGTCCCGAAGCAACTGTCGATGATAACACCCAGGAAATTGGAGCAATATAGGCTATACCTCTCCACCTGGTTTCATTGGAGTGGCAGTCGTAACAGGCTTTTTTCAGTAAGCTTTTAATGATGAACGGAGTCTGTACGTCATCACTGACAGGCGGGTTGATTCGGTTCAAAGGTATGAATTGCATAAGCATCAGCACAAGAAGAGTCCAGCTGACCATGGATTTTAAAGAAAAAGTCATTGTTTTTCGCAAAATTCGTAAGGTGATTCCTTCGTATTCCGTTAATCTCAAAAGAACGTGTTATCGTGATATTTCCCTGTGAAAAAGCCGTATGGTATTATCTTCCACAAATCAGGGCTGATCTTGCTATAGAGCTGGTGAAAACGGGAATGACTCAGTCGCAGGCTGCAAAAAAACTTGGCGTTACACCTGCCGCAGTATCGCAGTATATCCATAAAAAACGAGGCATTCAAACACCAAAAAGCAGGATTTACCGTCAGGAAATAAAAACAGCAGTTAAAAAAATCTGTGATGATGCCTCAAATGCTGACCTTAGCCTTATTGTGTGCAGCTGTTGCCACATGCTGCAAAAGGACGACGAAAAAAAACAGGATAAGCATTGACCACTCACCGTCCATGACTCTCTTTTACCGCTACAACTCAACAATAATATGCGACTCGGATGACTGACCGCTTAACAGGTTTTTAAGCGTATCGATAAGATCCAATCCGTATTTGTTGAGATAATAAAAAATATTGATCATTCTCTCCTGAGGCACTCCTTCCGGGAAAAGTGCTGTTTCAGCCTTAATGATCTGCTCAAGCAGTTCCTCGTGTTTTCGCCGGCTTGCCTTCCATGCCTTCTGTTCAATACCTTCAACAATCTTTATTGACTGAACCGATGAAGCTGCTATCAGCGGTTCAAGTGTTGGGTCGATTTTTGAAAGTGCAGGCCCGAGAGTCTCAAAAGAACGACGGATTTCATCTCTCACCTGTTCAAACAACGCATCAAGTTGAGGGTTTTCAGAAATGCCGACCGCATTTTTTTTCACCTGCTGAAGGTCGCCGAATACGGCAAGGTAAATCTGTCTACGCGAAAATCCCGGTTTTCCAATAACCTTCAGGAGCTTATCCATGATCCGGCTTATTTTCGGTTCAATCAGAGTGAAGCTTCCTCTCGGGACAATAAATGGCATGGATATGCCGAAATGCTCATAATTTTTCCGGTACTGTGCCAGGTAGCTTATTTCCCCTGGGCCCGCAATACAGGCAAACGTTGGCAATACGTAATCCTGCACGATTGGCCTGAGAACAACATTTGGGCTGAACCGTTCAGGGTGATCCTGACACAGCTCAAGCATCTGGTTTTTAGAATAGAGTTGCTTGTCAGGTACAATAGAGAAAGAGTCCTCAGAAGGATGCTCTATTTTTTGACGCTGTCCATGCTCATTGATATAAAAAAGATTAACTGTTCTGGGCTTTGTCTGTGCACTATAACCCAGTTCCTCCAGACGGGAACTCTGCGAAACAACATTATAAGACGACGCTGGCGAAGATGAGAGCTCCTGCAAAAAGATACCGGCTGAAAGTTGCTTGAACTCCCGGTCATGGCTCGAAAGCAGAATCAGCGGCTGTTCCTTGAAAAGCTGCATCATTGTTTTTGCAAAGCTCAACTCAAAGGTACTTCCTTGACAATAGCACTCTTTCAGAAGAGTCGAGATACCCTGCTTGTAAGCAGAATCCGGCAGCAGCGCAATAAAATCTTCAACACTCTGCCTTATTTCCTCCCCGAAAGAGGTTGTCGCAACCATCTGGTCGGTCAGTCGTTTAAATGGCTCCTGGTTGAAGTGGACGATCTGGTTCTCAGCAAAAATTGCCGTATGAGCCGATTCGGTATAATCATGGTCTTCACCTTCGAGCCAGAAAATCGGTACAAAATCATATTCGGGAAAGATCGCTTTCTGGTGTTCGGCAAAAATAATAGCCGTAAGAGCTTTATAGATGGTATAGGCCGGTCCGGTAAAAAGTCCAAGTTGCTGTCCGGTAACGACAGCCATACATCGAGGAGATTTCAGCTTTTCAATCTCGCGCAAATGAATCTCACTGCATCCGTAACGACGGTTTTGCCTTAAAAGAATTCGCGTAATGGTTTCCCGATCAAACGTTCTTGAGCCAAGCATGCTCAGCTGTCGGTAATAATCCGCCTCTTTTTGGTAATCAAGGTGAAAACACTCCGAAATCAACTCTGAACGCTCCGCCCCTTCAGCCGCATAATCACGAAAAAGCTTGGAAAATCCCTTTTTTGGCGTCAGAATATGTTTGTAATCAAGCAGAAACGTATTCACACTTTTATTTTTGGAGGTTCCATTGTTTAACCGTACCGATCAATCCATGGCTGGTCAGATCGCACGAAAGCGGGGTAATAGCTACATAATTCTGCCGCACCGCAAATTCATCCTTGCCTATATCCTCATCCTGCAGCAGTAGCGTGCCACTCAGCCAGTAGTAGGGGTTATTAAACATATCGTGTCGTTCAATGGTATCTTCCTCCCATCGTGAACGTCCCTGTTCAGTTGCCACAACACCCGCAATATCCGATTCCGGCACATTCGGGATATTCACTGAAAGAATTGTATCCGCTGGAAGTCCTTCAAGAAGCACTTTTCTTGCAAGTTTGCGTGCAAATTTTGCCGCATAAGTAAAATCGGCATGTTCATAAGTGGTCAGCGAAAATGCCAAAGAAGGAATGCCCTGGATAGCACCCTCAAGAGCCGCAGCTACTGTCCCCGAATATAACGTATTCATCGCCGCATTACTTCCGTAGTTGATCCCTGACACAATAAGGTCAGGTTTTGATGGCAGAATATGGCTAAGCGCCACCTTGATGCAATCTACCGGAGTTCCGGAAACCGTATACCCGAAAAAACGGTTATTTTTTAAAAACTTTTTAATTCTCAGCGGAACGCCGAGTGTCATCGCATGACTCATCCCGCTGTGAGGTTCCGCAGGCGCAACGACCGTAACCTTGCCTAATGTCTTCA
Source organism: Chlorobiaceae bacterium (assembly GCA_037143555.1). Lineage (GTDB taxonomy): Bacteria > Bacteroidota > Chlorobiia > Chlorobiales > Chlorobiaceae > Chlorobium. Next base: position 56,455 of record JBAWYL010000001.1, on the reverse strand, counting down.
TCGCAGCCGCAAGAGCATGAAGACCTTCGCCTTCAATCCCGTCGTCATTACAGACTAATATGTGAGGTTTTTGCATGATATTGAAACTACATTTTTCCCTCGATTATGAGCATGGTTCTCCAGTGAGAGAGGTAAAGAGCCTGAAAATACAAAAAAGTCCTGCTCAAAAGTCATGACCGAGACTGAAATAAAAGATGGTATCTGAAAATCCAAGCGACGAAGTACTGGCATTATCCGCAGTTTTAAGAAAAGAGAAAGCCTTGGAAACAGTGAACCTTGCCGGTCCGAGAGGCGTCTCCCATATCAGACTGGTTCCGACACCGTGAATAAGATTGCCCCAGGAAATATCATCCCGATCATCCCAGGCATTCCCGACATTGTAATGGAAAACAACCGAAACTGGAAAGACCAGCGCAAAAGAGGGCTTGTATCGGAAATGCACTCCTGCCGCGGCGATATCGTTACCAGGAAGGTCACTTTCTTTCAGTCCGATGAATTGTTGGCTGTAACTAGTACCCGGTCCCCCAAGAAAATATTTTTCAGAAAGCGGCACTGATCCGCTGGTCAGTCCGAACAACCCCGAAAGCTGCAACGTGGTCTCTTTCCCGAGCCGTATATTTTCCTCATGATTTCCTGATACCTGCCAGTAAATATCATGGAAATTAAACGATTTCGAAGAATTCGAATATCTCAAATTTGTATAGTTGCCTGCAGTAGGAAGCAGTGGATCATTTCTGGAATCAAGGGTAAGCTGAGTTCCAATCGTAGCCATATTGACATTATCTGTCGGCAGCGTCACGCCATTTACCCTATCAGCATAGGAGAGGGAGTTCTGGATGCCGAAATCAACAACAAACTGCCCGTTTTTATTGATTCTTGTTCCGAACGCCGAACTGATTCCGTACTTCTGGATCCCATAGGTACTTGATTCATTAGGGTGAGAATCAAAAAGTGCTTTGGAAAATGTTATGACGCGGTTATCAAACAGATGTTCATCATAATAAACACGAGACGACATGGTGAAGTGAGACGACCCTATACGTGGAATATTAAACTCAATATTCACCAGGTTGTTCCTTTTTCCTTCTTTTATCCACCCGCCGAGTGAGCTGGTTGTTCCAGCGAGATTTTCATTTCTGAAATCAAGAAGAAATTGAGCGTTATTTGTTTCATCATACCGTAATCCAAGTCTGAGAACAGACGGAGGCTTCTCTTCAAGCGAAAACTTCAGCAGGGTATTTCTGCTGGTGTCAGTTGCCGCTGAAAGCGAAACACAATTAAAAGCCCCTGTTTCGTAGAGGTTATCGACAGACTCTTCTGCACTGCTAAAACTCAGGGTTCGAGTTGTGTCAATTTTTATTTCCCGTTTTATCGAAGTGATTCCAGTGATGCTCTTGTTACGTTGAAACTCAATACCATCAGCCTTTCCGGAAGACACCTTTACTTGCAGTGTACTGCCATTGAACGTTGTACTTTCAAGAGTGACAAGGCAGAATCCTTTACTCCGATACTTGTTGATAAGTGCTTCAAGAGCTTTTGTTCCAGCGGCGTTAGTATAGACTGTTCCTCTTATCGGTTTGAAACATGAATTAATTTCATCTGAGCTAAGAGACCCGGATGGTCCTCCCGTCACGGTTATGTTGTCTATTCTGGGCAGCGGGTCAAGGTGAAAGGTCACTCTCTTGCGGCGGCTATCCAATTCAGCATATACTCTTGAGAAGAGATCCGTAGCCAGCAGGTTCTGCATTGTTTTCTTTGGCTCGGCCGCATTTCTGACAATTCCAGAAACAATAAGGTAATGCTCCCTGAACTCTGGTCTCTCTTCAGGAAAAAGGACTGTTTTTGCATATCCTCCAAGAGACGAGCTGACGGGAATCTCCTGTTCCAGTCCCTGTTTTATGGTTTCAGCAAGAACTTTTCCTTTGGCATAGCCAGCCTCAACAAGAGAGCTGATATCAGAAAAATCCGTAGCCTTATGGTCATTCAAATCAGGGGTAATGACCATATCTGCCTTTGCAAGCTGTGAAGGATACTGCAATTTTGTCAGAATAGTCATGGTCTGATCGGCAGCTTTCCATGGAACATCAAGCTCCTCGCCTTTCGTGTACATACTACCGTGGGTATCGACCGCAATTTTAAAGTGCGCCTTGAATGTATCAAGTTCATCGACAGGTAGATTTGCAACAAGTCCGCCATCAACAAGCTCATAACCGTCACGCATGACTGGTTCAAAAAGAATCGGCACAGTACTGCTTGCCCGCATAGCCTCTGAAAGTGAACCCTCAGAAAGAGTGACTCGCTTGCCAGAAACAAGATCGGTCGATACCGCCCTGAAATTCACCGGAAGAGAAGAGAAACCTCCAGTACTTTTATAAATACTGTTCAGAGTCAGAAGATCGAGGGTTTCAGTCATCTTTTGAGCGGAATTCAGCGATTTCGGCATAAGAAGCTTAAGCTTCTCGAATCTGAGAGCAATCGAGGCACGGTCACGGATTCGTTGCTGCTCAAGAAAAATATTTGACCGTGCATAATCATTATTAAAAGAAATAATAGACTGCCATGGCAAGGTATGGGCAATTTCCTCCAGTTTATCCGGACTGTAACCACAACTGTAAAGGCCTCCAATAATTGCGCCTATACTTGTTCCAGCAATAAAATCAACAGGAACCCCCTTTTCCTCAAAAGCCTTTAAAACACCAATCTGTGAAAGGCCGTTGGCTCCTCCGCCAGAGAGCGCAAGGCCCACAGTTTTTCTCGCCGGCCGCATATATGGTCGCAAAACATAACGGTGCTGTGGAAGTTCAAGCGTATCGGGATAAACGATCGTCGAGGCGACGGCCGTTGCCGGAACGGTAATTACCGGCAAAAAAGCAGCAAAAAGTGTGGTTATGTATAAAAGTATTCTTACGTTCAACAATTGTAGTGCTCCTTATTCAAAAGCCTATGATAAAATGGTCTCTATCGGCTATTTTTTGTCATCTCATGTGGACTTTCTATCTTAAGCTTTAATGTATAACCTTTACTCCTCATTGTAAAAATGGCTTGGTTCAAACGGGTAAAACCCTCAATACATCCGACCGACAAGCGTGATATGCCGGAAGGACTGTGGTGGAAATGTGAAAAATGCGGCGCGATGCTTCACAAAAAACAGCTTGAAGACCATGTTTTTACCTGTTCGGCATGCTCTCACCATTTCAGGATATCTCCTTATAAATATTTCTCGATTCTCTTCGACGACGACAAGTATACTGAGTTTGACGATAATCTTCGGACAGCCGATCCGCTTGGATTTACTGATACCAAAAAATATCCGGACCGCGTCTACGATACTATTGAAAAAAGCGGAAAAACTGAAGCATGTCGAAACGCTTACGGCAATGTAGGAGGTCATCCCCTGGTTGTTTCAGCCATGGATTTCGGTTTTATTGGTGGTTCCATGGGCTCAGTTGTCGGCGAAAAAATTGCCCGAGCTGTCAACAAGTCACTTGAACTCGATGCTCCGCTTCTCGTCATATCCCAGTCCGGGGGAGCCCGAATGATGGAAGGAGCCTTCAGTCTCATGCAAATGGCTAAAACCGCAGCCAGACTCACCCTTCTCAGTGAAAGAAAACTGCCCTACATCTCCCTCTTGACAGATCCCACCATGGGAGGCATCACAGCCTCCTTTGCCATGCTGGGCGACATCAATATCAGCGAACCGAAAGCCCTTATAGGCTTTGCCGGTCCCAGAGTCATACGCGACACCATAAAAAGGGATTTACCCGAAGGGTTTCAGCGAGCCGAATTTTTATATGATCATGGCTTCCTTGACCGAATCATTCCACGGACGGAATTAAAAAAGCAACTGGTCAGTCTGCTCAGTATGCTGAAAGTTTAGAGCCAGTCTAAAGCCGCAGCAGTAACAGGAAACTGTGCCATAAAAATCTTCCTGATTTCTATGGCGATTTCCTGATGTTCTTTCTGTGTGCTTTTATCAGTTCGTACCTCCAGATAATGTATCCAGCTTCTCACAGACCCCTTCATATAAAGTTTTGTTCGGGTTCCCAACGGCAGCAGCACTCTTGCGCACTCCTTGGCAATTCCTTTCTCAAGAGCGCTGTTGTAATATTCAAGCCCCTCACGGGCAATATGCTCCTGGGCATCCTCAAACCATTGTTTCGTTGCATCATCCAGATCATCAAGAGAGTTCTGCCGGTTTTTGCTATCCTGGCGTCTTGGCAGGTATCGTTCGATTTCCTGTGCCTGAGCATACCGTTGTGAAAATTCCTGAAACTGAAAGCTTTTATGCCGCAATATCTGTGGTGAAATAGCTCGTGACGTCACAATTTCAACACTCATATCCACCATCTCAAAAACACTCCAATGCTTGTGTTTAATACAATAGGCAAGCAGTTTTTCATAATCAGCAGTTTCCTGATGAGGGCTCGATACTCTTGCGCAGTAAGCAATAAGGCCTTCCGCAGAAAGAGGCTTATTTTCAACCTGTATAAGTGGAACCGTAACGGCAATGAGGCGTACCTGCATAGTTCACGAAATTTATAATCATTGATTATTTCAAAACCCCAAATGTAACACATTTTTTTTTACAGTTCCATTTTTGGTCAAAACCATCCTTTTTTGCTAATTGGAACCTGATAACTTGATTTGTTGTTATCACTACGTATTTTAACTCTTTCAATCCGGAATGCGGCACGTGGGTTATATGAGCAAAACCAGCACGGTTCCGGTCTCATTTTAAAATAAAGGCTTTCAAAATTCAAACGAAAAGGCACTCATGGCAAATATTAACTTTGGTTTTGAGCATCATGCAAAAAAAATGTATTCAGGAGCCATAGAACAGGGGATAACCAACACTCTTGTTCCAATGGTTATAGAAACTTCAGGACGCGGCGAAAGAGCCTTTGACATTTTTTCACGGCTTTTACGTGAACGTATCATATTTTTAGGCAGCGGGATAGATGAACATGTAGCAGGCTTGATCATGGCCCAGCTTATATTTCTCGAGTCCGAAGACCCCGAACGTGATATTTACATATACGTGAACTCCCCGGGCGGAAGCGTAGCTGCAGGCCTCGGCATTTACGACACCATACAATATATCCGTCCCGATGTTTCGACAGTCTGCGTCGGCATGGCCGCAAGCATGGGTGCCTTTCTTCTCGCAAGCGGAGCAAAAGGCAAAAGGGCATCGCTGCCCCACTCAAGGATAATGATCCACCAGCCCTCCGGTGGTGCTCATGGGCAGGAAACCGACATCATCATTCAGGCGCGTGAAATAGAAAAAATCCGGCATTTGCTTGATGAACTGCTCGCTCGTCACACCGGCAAAAGCGTACAGCAGATCAGGGAGGATTCCGAAAGGGACCGCTGGATGAACGCCCAGGAAGCGCTTGATTATGGTCTTATCGACTCTATTTTCGAAAAACGTCCCATGCCGGAAAAGAAAGACTGACCCGGCTCAACCCGTTTAGTCACGTTTTTTTACTTATCAGCTGTAACCGAATATTTTATCATGAGCGATTCTGCGGTATCATTCAATCTGGAAAAAACCTACAACCATCACGACGTCGAAGATCGATGGAGAAGTTCACACTGGGAAGCACTGGGGAGTTTTCATGCCGAAAGCTCCAGAGTGCAGGACAACGCAAAAACGCCCTACACTGTCCTGATGCCTCCTCCCAATGTTACCGGAAGTCTGACGCTCGGACATGTACTGAATCACACACTGCAGGACATATTTATTCGTTACAGCCGAATGACGGGTCATGAGGCCCTTTGGCTTCCAGGTACCGATCATGCCGGCATAGCAACACAAACAGTCGTTGAAAAAAAGCTCAAACGCGAAGGCGTGACACGTCACGACCTCGGACGCAAGGAATTTCTCGACAATGTATGGCAATGGAGGGACGAGTACGGCGGGCTTATTCTCAAGCAGCTTCGACGCCTCGGCATCTCCTGCGACTGGCGGCGCAACCTCTTCACTATGGATGAACGTGCCTCACAAGCTGTTATCAATGCGTTCATTACTCTTTATCGTGACGGACTGATATACCGTGGTACCCGAATCATCAACTGGTGCCCCGTTTCACAGACGGCTCTTTCCGATGAAGAAGTCATCATGAAACCCCGTCGTGATCACCTTGTCTATGTACAGTATGCCCTAGTCAACCACCCCGGACGATACATTACCATTGCCACCGTAAGACCCGAAACCATTCTTGGCGATGTAGCAATTGCCGTTAATCCCGGCGATCCCCGTTACCTCGATCTCATAGGCCAGCTTGCCATTGTCCCTGTTTCAGGAAGGCACATCCCGATCATTGCAGACGACTATGTCGATAGAGAGTTTGGTACCGGAGCCCTGAAAATAACGCCGGCACACGACGCAAACGATTATGAAGTTGGCAAACGACACAATCTCCCGGCAATATCGGTTGTAGGAAAAGACGGTAGAATGACCGATGAGTTCGGCTATGGAGGTATGGACCGGTTTGAAGCACGCACAAAAATTCTCAAAGATCTCGAAGAACTTGGCAATCTCGTTCGAGTTGAAGAATATGAACACAATGTAGGGTATTCCGAACGCGCGGACGTCGTCGTTGAGCCATATCTGTCAGAGCAGTGGTTTGTCAAAATGGCCCCTCTGGCTGAGCGGGCTCTCCAGGTAGTCAACGAAGGCGAAATCCGCTTCCATCCTCCTCACTGGATCAGCACCTACCGCCATTGGATGGGCAATATACGAGACTGGTGCATCTCCCGTCAACTCTGGTGGGGGCACCGTATTCCAGCCTGGTACGACACAAAAGGCAACGTATGGGTTGCCGCCACCTATGAAGAGGCATGCCATCTGGCAGGTTCCGACAAACTTGTCCAGGACGATGACGTACTCGATACATGGTTCTCCTCATGGCTCTGGCCCCTCACAACTCTTGGATGGACCGATAAGCATAGTGATAATGATGATCTCAGATCATTTTATCCAACCGACACGCTGGTAACCGGACCCGACATCATTTTTTTCTGGGTTGCCAGAATGATCATGGCTGGGCTCTACTTCAAAGGCGAGGTTCCATTCCGTGATGTTTATTTCACCAGCATCATCCGCGACATGAAAGGCCGGAAACTTTCAAAATCCCTTGGCAACTCTCCCGATCCGATCAAGGTAATGGATACCTACGGCACCGATGCTCTACGCTTCACCATAATTTACATTGCACCACTCGGCCAAGACGTTTTGTTCGGCGAAGAAAAATGTGAACTTGGTAGGAATTTTGCCACAAAAATATGGAATGCATCACGTCTTGTCTTTATGCAGCGTGAAAAATATTTTGGCAGCCATGAAGAATTTTCAGCCATCTACCAGAACTTCGAACCCCACTCAGTAACCCATGATCTGGCCGGACAGTGGCTTCTCGCCGGTTATCACGACATGCTCAGCCGCTATCACACTGCGTTCACTCAATTCAAGGTCAACGACATTGTCCGTTTACTTTACGACTTCTTCTGGGGTGACTATTGCGGCTGGTATCTTGAATCTCTCAAAGTGCAGCTTTCAGGCGATCTCACAAGGCAGGAAGCCCAGCAAGCCGTTTGTCTTGCGGTTCACATTCTTGAAGGTTTTCTTAAGGCACTCCATCCGGTCATGCCATTTATTACCGATGAAATATGGCATCAAATTCTTCAGCGTTCTTCCGCTGAAAGTATTGCACTTTCGCCCATGCCGATTTCCGATCCGGAGTTCCGCGAAACTGATGTTCTTGCCTTTACCTTGATTCAGAAGCTGGTCACCGAGGTTAGAAGTCTACGCTCACTCTTCGGAGTTCCCCACAACAGCGAAGCCGAAATTCTTCTCAGGCCGTCCGGCGATATCCATCGCCATGTATTTCAGTCCAATCTTCCACTCATTGCCTCACTCGGTCAATGCATTCCGAAAATCATGACCGACGCAGAACGTCCACGCCACGCAGCAGGCTCGGTTGTTGATGGAAATGAACTATTTGTACTGCTTGAAGGGTTAATATCGTTTGATAAAGAGCGCGCACGCCTTCAGAAAGAAATTGCAAATATTTCATCCTATGTCGTTGCGCTCCGGAAAAAACTGTCAAATTCAGGTTTTGTTGACAATGCTCCAGAGGACGTCATAGACAAAGAACGTGAAAAACTCAAGGAAGCTGAAGACAACCTTTCAAAACTCAACAGCAATTTAACGGTTCTCAATGATTAAAGAACTGCTGAATTCATAGGCTTTCTAACCTCTCTTACAAAATAAGAGAGAAGAAAAAAAACGTTTTTTTAGATTTAATCAGCCTGAAATGATATTTTGTCGTTTTTTCAGTATCACGTCAGCCGTCAGGGCAGGGTTAAACCGCTGAAGTTCGCAAGGAGAAGATATACATGAGGCAGCTTAAAATAAGCAAACAGATAACAAATCGCGAAAGTCTTTCTCTCGATCGTTACCTGCAGGAAATAGGAAAATATGATTTATTGACAGCCGAAGATGAAGTCAAATTGACCAAAGCAATCAAAGAAGGCTTTGATATGCCGGTTGATACGACTGAATACAAAAGGGCAAAGCGAGCCCTTGATAAATTGATTAAAGGAAATTTACGATTTGTTGTTTCCGTTGCCAAGCAATATCAAAACCAGGGTCTGACCCTTGGAGATCTGATCAATGAAGGCAACCTCGGTCTTATAAAAGCGGCAAAACGCTTTGATGAAACCCGGGGATTCAAGTTCATATCCTATGCGGTCTGGTGGATTCGCCAGTCCATCCTTCAGGCACTGGCAGAGCAGTCGAGAATTGTACGTCTTCCCTTGAACAGGGTTGGTACGCTCAATAAAATCAGCAAGGCTTACAGTCAGCTAGAACAGGAATTTGAACGCGACCCTAATACACGCGAACTCGCCACCCTTCTCGAGATGGATTCTCAGGATGTTGCCGATACGCTCAAAATTGCCGGACGGCATGTTTCAGTTGATGCACCTTTCGCCCAGGGCGACGACAACCGCCTGCTCGATGTTCTTCAAAATGACGGCCATCTGCCTGATTATGGACTTAACCGCGACTCCCTGACCCTTGAGGTAGAACGCTCTCTATCAGTTCTCGCACCCCGGGAGGCCGACGTCATCAAATCCTATTTTGGAATCGGCATGGACAATCCGCTCACCCTTGAAGAGATCGGCGAAAAATTCAAGTTAACCAGAGAACGTGTCCGTCAAATCAAAGAAAAAGCAATCCGTCGGTTAAGGCAATCGGCATACAGCAAAATTCTCAAAGAGTACATCGGAAGCTGATTCCAGATTCATGTTGGGGCAGGCTCCCGAGCCTGCCCTCTCACTATCCCCCTCTTCACCTGATTGTCAGAATTACCCGATCACCCTCTTTCACTCCGAGAGTGAGAGCGGCATGCCCGTTTCTAACTGCTATCTCAATCATGTCGCTGCTCCCCGTATAGGCCAGCAGCTGTTTATCCGCAACATCACTGTAGGTGCAGACAACCGGAATTCCTTGCCACTCACCCACGCTGACCACCCGGTTATTTCTGTTATCAAAAAGTTTTGAGTCAATCGAAGTCACCAGATTTCCAAAATGATCGCTATACATGATACTGCCCACCCAAGACTCTCCATTATCAAAGCTATTGCATTCCGGCATTGAAATCCTGATACAATCTGCCGGATCAATAACTTCCCCAAGTGCCTGAACCGAAACCCCGCAAGCAAGATGCCCTGCCGCACAAGAAAAAACATCCCGTCCATGAAAGGTTGCACTTCTCTCAACGCGCAGGTAACGCTCCTCTGTGATAGCTACGCATTGCCTTATCTTCTGGCTATTAAAAACAGCGCTAAGCAGCCCGTTGTCCGGTGCAAGAAACGTATGGTTATCTGTTTCAAGAGCAATAGCCCTCCGCGCCGAACCTACACCAGGGTCAACCACCGAAACGACAATAGATCTCTCAGGCAAAAAAGGAAGCGACTTGGCAAGATAAAAAGCACCCTGCACAATATTTTGAGGAGATACGCCATGAGTCAAATCAATAATCTGGACAGCAGGAGCAACTGAAAGAATGACTCCTTTCATCTGGCCGACATAGACATCATGCAGGCCGAAATCAGTCATCATCACAATACATTGGGGGAGTTTGCTCATTGATTATTTTTCTAATCGATTGCAGTTTTATAGATCACGTAGCCAATGCAGACAAAAAGAATGTTCGGAAGCCATGCTGCCAGCATTGGGTTCATGGCACCTTGATATCCCGCAATTGCAACCGTTTTCTGCAGCCCCAGATAAAGAAAACCGATAAACAGGGTAATACTTATTTCAGACGCAAGTCCCCCGCGCTTCTTTTTAGCCGACAACGGCACCCCGATCATAATGATCACAAGCGATGCGAACGGTAACGCTATCTTCGAATGAAACTTTACCAAAGCTCGCTCAAGTCCCGAAAAACCGGCGTTCTCTTTCTCAGCAAGATACCGGTAATGCCTTGCAATATCCATTTCATCCGGCTGCATATTCAGCTCCTCAAGAGCGTGCGGCGTCAGGCTAAGCTTTATCGGTTTCAACTGCTCAACGCTCAATTGTTCACCGCTTCCCGAAAAAACACGGGTTATAGCATTCTTCATGATCCACTTGCCGATTGCCTGGTCATAACGCATTGAATCAGCGTCTATTCGCATTCTAAGTTGAGCCCCGCTGAAATCCTCGATCGAAACAGCACCGGCCATTAACCGGTTAACACCCGAGGCACCTAATGACACAATACGGTTTTCCGGTTCAAGAATATGAAGCGTTCTGTTTTTCTGTGCAAGCGGCGATTTGTCAAATACATAAATTTGCTCAAAAGTATTCATCCCAGTAAACGCCGCCGGAGCCAACCAGCAGGCGTTTACGAGATTCATGCCGCAAATAAGCATTCCACCGGCAAAAAACGGAAAAAGCAGCTGACGCATACTGACCCCGGCAGAACGGATAGCAGAAAGCTCGTTTGACCCCGAAAGCCCTCCCGCAACAAGTATTGACGACAACAAAGCGCTAACCGGAGATGTTATCAGAAGGGTAGACGGTACCGACAGCAAGTAATAACGGCCAATCTCCAACATGCCGATATGCTTGTCCATAAACTTGTCAAGCTTCTCAACCATACTGATAATAACAAACAGAAAAACAAAGGCCAGGCACGTAAACAAAAATGCCTTTGCAAACTTCCTGAATATGTAACGATTCAGAATCTTCATAAAATTCTATCAGTAATCACCCTCACTCCTGCTCATGTCATGCAGATGCAAAGACTATTCAATAACGGAAAATATCCTCAAGAGTCAGTTCCTTCACCCGGCCATACTTTTGCAAGGTCACCATGTCAAGATTTTCCTTTTTACCAAGGACAAGCATGACATGTTTTTTATTGACAAAATGCTCCCTGTGGAATTTTTCAATATCTCCGAGGCACAAAGTAGCCGCATCCCGAAAAATATCCTTTCTGATATCATACGGGTGCCCCAGTCTCATCGCCTCTTCATAATTAAAAAGAACCTCAGTTCTGGTCAGACGCTCAGTAGATATTTTTTGCAGAATCCCGTTTTTAGCCGACTCAAAAAGCTCAGGTGACTTCGGCAATTCATTCATCAGGCTGCTTATCCCATCGAGAGCCTCAGGCAGCTTATCTGACTGCGTACCGATATAACTGACAATATAATTATGCTCGTTTTTCTCTTTTGGCGCTTTATAGACTGAAAAAACAGAATAAGCCAGAGCCTTCGCCTCCCGCAATTCCTGAAAAACGACCGACGACATTCCCCCGCCATAATACTCGTTGAACAGCGTAACCAGAGGAGCCATTGAATAATCGTACACATCATCCTTAGTCAGCAAAAGAACCTCAGCCTGTGTCATATCGTAATCAACGAAATAGACCAGATTCTCACTCTGTTCAAGATCCTTATATCTATACGATGGCGGCAGTGCCCTGAACGTTTCCGGATAATGCCGCACAGACTTCAGTTCACTGACAACCTCACCCGAAACGGCAGGTCCATAGTAGAGTACCCGATGGCTGTACTGCAGCAGGTTCTGCACCTCTGAAATCAGCTCAGTTGACGACACGTTCTCAACTTCCTCATTGCTCAAAACGTTGGTAAACGGTGACACAGGGCCATACTTTCCATAATTGGTCATGGCCTCAAACAATATCTTTTTCTTTGAAAGCTGGTCATCCTCACGTTCCTTAATGACTCCGGCTTTCAGTTTCTCCAAAGCATCTTCATCAGCCCGGCAATCAACAAGAAGAGTTTCAAGCAGTCGAATTGCCGCAGCAAAGTTTTTTTCCAGTCCCGAAAGCTTCAGATAGACATACTGATCCGAAGTAAACGCAGAAAAGCTGGCCCCGATTTTATAAAGCTCCATGCTGAACTCTGCAGGACTCAAACCAGACGTACCAAGATAGGAGAGATAGTCCAGCGCAAGCTCTATTCTTTTACTGTCATTTCTCCCGATATCAAACACATAATAAAGGGCGAAAAGCTCGTTTTCATGGTTTTGGAGATAATGCAGCGTTATGCCGGCATTAACATCAAAAAACTTGATATCCTTTTCATAGTCAAGAAAAGATGGTTCAGTTTTTTCAGATATCTGCGCCAGAATCTTTTCTGCAAAAGATGACGAAGTATCCCGATTCACCCTTAGAGGAGTAATCAGCGGCTTCTGGATTTTCGCTTCACTTACTGCTCGCCCGTGCTCTTTGTAAACCGCCACATAATTATCCTTGTAGTGAGTTTTTGCAAAAGCAGTAACCTCCTCTTTTGTAATGAGCTCTAACCGCTTGAACTGATTGATATGTTCCTCCCATGACATCCCCCAGACAAACGAATCAACATATGACTCAACTCGCCCCTTATTGCTCTCGTAAAGTTTAAGCTCTTCAATTTTCAAATCATTGATTGCAGCTTCAAGCAGCCAGTCAGGAAATTTCCCCTCTTTCAGAAGCTCAAGCTGATCAAGCAGCAGTTCCTTCACCTCGTCAAGGTTTTGACCCTCCCTCGGTTTTCCGCTCACAATATGCGAGGAATAATCTTTCATCATAATCAGCATCGATCCCCCATCAAGAACCTTCTGCTGCTGATTCAGATTAAGATCGATAAGTCCTGCAGTCTGGTTATACAATATTTTATCAACAAGGGTCAGGTAATCGGCATCCGACGTGTTGACTCCATTGAAACGAAATCCAAGCACAATTTCTTCCGATTCCGGGCCTTTCACCTTCACCACAGATGGTTCAGTAATCTCCTCTTCAACAGCCGGTGTAAAAACAGGTAACTCCTTAGACTCAAGCACCGAAAACTTACGATCAATAAGCTCTATTGTACTATCCGGATCAAAATCACCCGCTATGCACAATGCCATATTGTTAGGCACATAATAGGTGCGATAGTAATTAATCACATTTTTTATAGAAGGGTTCTTCAGGTGCTCAGCTTTACCGATCGTCGTCTGAGTTCCATACGTATGTTTTTTAAACAGTCCGGAAAAAAGACTTTCCCATATTTTACGGCTGTCGCTATCCATAGTCATGTTTTTCTCTTCATACACAGTTTCCAGCTCAGTATGAAAAAGTCTCATAACAGGATTGCGGAACCGCTCAGCCTCCATCGTCAGCCACTGATCCAGCTTATTCGACGGAATATCATTAACATAAACGGTCTGCTCGACCCAGGTATAAGCATTCGTTCCATGAGCTCCGATAGAGTTCAGAATCTTGTCATACTCATTAGGGACGGTATAACTGGCTGCTATATTCGAAATACTATCGATATCCCTGTAAATCGCAGCCCTTTTCACCGGATCCACCGTTACACGGTACGTTTCAAAAAGCTCCGTAATTTTTTCAAGCTCGGCAGACTCCTTTGCATAGTCAAGAGAGCCGATAGAATCAGTTCCCTTAAAAAGCATATGCTCAAGATAATGAGCAAGCCCGGTTGTCTCGGCAGGGTCATTTTTACTTCCGGCCCGCACAGCAATTGACGTATAGATTCTTGGTTCTTCACGGTGAGGGCTCATGTAAACGGTCAGGCCGTTATCAAGTGTATAGATTCTTGTATTGAGAGAGTCTCCCGGAACTGTCGTGTATGGATAATGCTTAAACTCGTTGCTCATGGGCTTACAAGATAGAAAATGTAAAAAAGAGTAACCCGACGACAAACATCGGGACTGGCTGTTACCGAAACGTTAAAAATGTTTCACACCTCTGAAAAATATAATAATGTGATATAAAGCGCATAAATGCAACCGGCATCAATAACCTTTTTGAATTAAAATGTTACTCTGTCAATCAATATCTTTACAGGCGACACATCACAAAGATGACCGCGATTTGAAGAATAACGCTTTTCTAAAAGAGGAAAGACGCTCAGTTTATGCCAGCATATGATCTTCCAAAAGAACTAACAAATAGCATTAAGAGTTCTTGTATGCGTCAGGTGTACCACAATGAAACACTATCAAGAGGAGAGAACAGGATATGCAAATAAGCGGGAGCGGCAAATACAGGCTTGTCAGTCCTTACAATCCGGCCGGAGACCAGCCGAAAGCCATTGAAGCGCTCCTTGACGGCGTACAATCAGGCAATCCATACCAGACCCTGCTTGGTGTTACGGGTTCCGGAAAAACATATACAATTTCCAACGTCATTGCCCGGGTCAATAAACCTGTCCTGGTGATGAGCCACAACAAAACCCTCGCAGCTCAGCTCTACGGAGAGCTCAAACAGTTTTTCCCCGACAATGCCGTTGAATACTTTATCAGCTACTACGACTTTTACCAACCCGAAGCCTACCTGCCGGCTCTCGACAAATACATTGCAAAAGACCTCCGTATAAACGACGAGATTGAACGCTTACGCCTCAAAGCCACCAGTGCACTCCTGAGCGGCAGGAACGATGTTATTGTTGTCAGTTCCGTCAGTTGCATTTACGGCCTTGGTTCACCTGAAGACTGGAAAGCCCAGATTATTGAACTGCGCTCCGGCATGGAAAAAGATCGAGACGCCTTTCTCAAGGAGCTCATAGCCCTTCACTACATCCGTGACGATATCCAGCCGGTGTCAGGCCGGTTCCGGGTACGGGGCGACATTATTGATCTTGTCCCCGCGCATGAAGAACTCGCTCTCCGCATCGAATTTTTCGGAAACACTATAGAAAGCCTTCAGACCTTCGAAATAAACAGCGGGGAAGTCCTCGGTATCGAAGACTATGCCTTCATATATCCGGCCCGGCAGTTCGTTGCCGACGACGCAAAGCTCAGCGACGCCATGCTGGCCATTGAAAACGAGCTTGCAGGACGCCTGAACGTTTTCCGCGAAGAAAACCGGTTTCTTGAAGCCCGCAGAATTGAAGAACGGACCCGCTACGATCTTGAAATGATCAAAGAACTTGGCTACTGCTCCGGCATTGAAAACTATTCACGCCACCTATCCGGACGCAAGCCGGGTGAACGCCCATACTGCCTTCTCGACTACTTCCCCTCGGATTACCTTGTTGTCATAGACGAATCCCATGTAACACTGCCGCAGATACGAGGCATGTACGGAGGCGACCGCTCCAGAAAAACCATTCTCGTCGAACATGGATTCCGTCTTCCCTCAGCGCTCGACAACCGCCCGCTTCGCTTCGAAGAGTTCGAGGAGATGGTACCGCAGGTTATCTGTGTCAGTGCCACGCCCAGTGAACACGAACTCATGCGATCCGGCGGAGTTGTTGTCGAACAGCTTGTCCGGCCCACAGGCCTGCTTGATCCTGCCGTAGAAGTGCGCCCTGTTGCAGGACAAATCGATAACCTCCTTGCAGAAATACGTATCCATACCGCCAAAGGTCATAAAGCGCTTGTCATGACCCTGACAAAAAGAATGGCCGAAGACCTCCATGACTTTTTTAGAAAAACTGGTATCCGCTCACGCTACCTGCACTCAGAGATCAAAAGTCTCGAGCGCATACAGATTCTCCGCGAACTCAGGGTAGGAGATATCGATGTCCTTGTTGGAGTTAACCTCCTTCGCGAAGGGCTTGATCTTCCAGAAGTTTCCCTTGTTGCCATCCTTGACGCCGATAAAGAAGGCTTTTTACGCAACACCCGTTCGCTCATGCAAATCGCCGGTCGAGCCGCCCGCAACGTTGAAGGATTTGTCATACTGTATGCCGATGTTCTAACGCGCTCCATCCGCGAAGTGCTCGATGAAACTGCACGGCGTCGAGCCATTCAGCACCGCTACAACCAGGAACATGGCATCATTCCGCAATCGATCATAAAATCTGTTGACCAGATTCTTGATACAACCAGTGTTGCCGACGCCGAAGAACGCTATCGGAGAAAGCGCTTTGGCCTTGAGCCAAAACCCGAAAGGCTTCTTGCCGGCCTCATCGAAACGCTCACGCCCCAGGAAACTTACGCAATGGCCGCCGAACTCCGCATTGAAATGCAGGAAGCAGCTGTTCAGATGGAATACGAAAAAGCCGCATACCTTCGCGACGAAATTTCAAAACTTGAACAAGCCATACAACGCCTGCCTGCCGGCGAATAGAATGCTGCTACAGTTTGTATAGTTATCCGGAAATACGTTATTTAACAAAGACGAATGACAGCCCCCTTATCTTTTAACAAGTTGTTTTCTGGAGTTTCTTAAGCAATGTTAGCCCAGATAGAAAAGGATCATTACAACAAACTCCATGAGATACTTGTGCTTGCCCGCCGGAATCTCAAAACCTTTGATGAATCACTGATTCAGCGTGCCTTTTTTATGTGTTACCGGGCACACGAAGGAGAAAAAAGAGCATCAGGAGAACCGTTTTTTTTTCATCCGGTTGAAGTTGCCACCATTCTGCTCAATGAACTTCCCCTCGATGATGTATCCGTTGCGGCAGCACTGCTGCATGATGTTATAGAAGACAGCGGCTATACCTTCGAAGACATTGTCGCTGAACTTGGCGTAGAAGTAGCCGAAATTGTTGAAGGCCTCACCAAAATTTCCGGAATCATGATCAACCGGGAAACGACCCAGGCAGAAGGCTTTCGCAAAATGCTGCTCTCGATGGTAAAAGATATCCGGGTTATTCTCATCAAGTTTTGCGATCGCCTGCACAACATGAGAACGCTCGAATCGCTTCCTGAACACCGTCGCCTCAAGATTGCGCTCGAAACCAGGGATATCTACGCTCCTCTGGCCCACAGGTTCGGTCTCGGAAAGATGAGGGTTGAGTTTGAAAACCTTGCGCTCAAGTACATAGACCCGGAAATGCACGATTTTCTGCAAAAGAAAGTCCGCATGAGCAAGGCAGAGCGGGTCAGCTATCTCGGCAAAATGATAGCCCCCATAAAGGCTGACCTTGAAAAACAAGGCTTCAAAGTTGAGGTCGATGGTCGCGCCAAGCATCTCTTTTCGATCTACAACAAGATGCGCAGCAAAAACAAGACCTTTGAAGATATTCACGACCTCTACGGCATCCGTGTCATCATCGATACTGAAAGTATTGCCGACTGTTTTGCAGTCTATGGCTTCATTACACAGAAATATCCACCTATTCCGCAACATTTCAAAGACTACATCTCAATACCCAAACATAACGGATACCAGTCACTTCATTCCGCCATCATCGGCCCGAAAGGTCACATGGTTGAACTGCAGATTCGCACGAAACGCATGCACGAGTTTGCCGAACTTGGAGTTGCCGCCCACTGGCGATACAAAGAAAAAATATCAAGAGACGATGTCAACATCGACTCCTTTCTGCGCTGGGCCAGAGAACTGATCAAAGATGCCGATTCAGCGGCAGCATTTATGGAGGGATTCAAGCTCAATCTCTACCATGACGAGATCTACATTTTCACTCCCAAAGGCGACATGAAAACCCTGCCTGCAGGCGCAACCCCTATCGACTTTGCCTATGCCATCCATACCGAAGTAGGCAACGGCTGTATCGGAGCCAAGGTCAACGGCAAAATTGTCCGTCTGAACGCACAGCTCAAATCAGGTGACAGGGTAGAGATCATCACCTCAAAAAACCAGAAACCGAAATCCGACTGGCTTAAAATAGTTGTTACCCAGCGCGCAAAGCTCAAAATTCGATCTGCCATCAATGAAGAACGTCGCATACAGATCGAAAAAGGACGCGGCATGTGGGAAAAAATGCTCACCGGCACAAAAAAGCTTTTTTCAGACAACGACATTATCCGGCAGGTCAAGCGATACGGCATTAAAACACCTGCAGATTTCTTCAGTGCCCTTGCCAGTCAGCAGATCAACGGCGAAGATGTCATTGAACGGGTAACAAACGCCCGAAAAGAAGAGCCAGTCGCAAAAACGCTCACTGACGAAGCCCGTGAAGTTGCGGCCTATCTTCAGCAAGCCCGTCAGGAGCAGGAACAGGAAGGTGAGACCGCCAAAAAAGACGAGGTGGTTATTGCCGGCATGAGCAATATTGCCTACTCGTATGCCAAATGCTGCCAGCCGGTTCCCGGTGACGATGTGCTCGGATTTGTTACAACAGAAGGAGTTGTAAAAATTCACCGCAAAAACTGTGTCAATGTCAGCAATGAAAATCTTCAGAAAAGCGAGCGCGTCGTCTCAGTATCATGGAACCGTAAAGTTGAGACCGATTTCCTTGCCGGCATAAAGATTGTCGGTGAAGATCGCATTGGCATTATCAACCTTATTACAACGGTCATCTCAAAATTCGACACCAATATCCGCAGCATTTCGCTTCATGCCCGCGATGGCATGTTTATCGGCACAATCATGATCTACGTTCGCAACGCCGACAAACTCAGCACGCTTATGGACAAAGTGAAAAAAGTTCAGGGAGTCTTTACTGTTGAGCGTCTTATAAGCTGAACATGATGAGTCATAAGCAAAAGAAAACGTACCACCCCATTGCTCTCTTATGCCAGGTAAAAAAAATATCATCGCCCCGGAAAAACGCTTTGATTATCCTATTTAAATGTTTTTTTACAGTCACTTGTTCTGCCGCTCAATCAACCTAGTACAAAGGAGTTATGAAAAAAACAGCATTATTTTCCTGGCACGAACAGGCCGGAGCAAAAATCATCGACTTTGGCGGTTATCTGATGCCGGTACAATACTCCGGAATTATTGCCGAGCACAATGCGGTAAGAAATGCAGCAGGGCTGTTTGACGTCTCACATATGGGCAACTTTTACGTAAAAGGTACCCGGGCCAAAGAATTTCTTCAATACCTTACAACCAACGACCTTGAAAAGCTCGAAGAGGGTTACGCGCAATACAACCTCATGCTCTACACCCACGGCGGTATTGTTGACGACCTCATCATCTACCGCATTGATCGCGACACCTATTTTCTCATAGTCAACGCAAGCAATGCCCAGAAAGATTACGCATGGATGCAGCAGCACATCACCGCTTTCGAAGGTGTTATTCTCGAAGATCATACCGACCAGCTTTCATTGATTGCACTTCAGGGCCCATTTGCACTCGACATTCTCAACATTGTTTTTCCTTCTCTTGCAATACAATCGCTTCGCTCATTTCAGTTTTGCAACGCTTCTTTTCAGGGTTCCGATCTGATTATTGCAAAAACCGGCTATACAGGTGAAAAAGGCGTAGAAATCTGTTTATCGAATGATATCGCCTTACCCTTATGGCAGGCCCTGATGGACGCAGGAAAAGAGTTCGGCATCCAGCCTGTAGGACTTGGTGCTCGGGACACTCTCCGTCTCGAAATGGGATACTCACTCTACGGTCATGAAATTGATCAAGACACAAATCCACTCGAGGCAAGACTCCAATGGGTGGTAAAAATGAAAAAAGGACATTTTATAGGTAAAGAAGCATGCCAGCAGGTCGAACTCAACCTGACTCGTGGAGTCGCAGGCTTCAGTCTCGATGGCAGGGTTCTTCCCCGACAGGGATTCAAGGTCTATAATACCGACCGGCAGGAAATCGGCTGGGTATGCAGCGGTACCCTCTCACCGACGCTGCAGGAACCCATAGGTACCTGCAATATCGTCCGCGAATATACAACTCCAGGAACAGCCATTCTTGTTGAGGTTCGAGGAACCTGCCATACCGGCGTAATCAAGACACTGCCATTTGTTACAACATCTTTGAGCTGAAGCTAAAACGGTGCCCGGGGCCGATTGCATAACAGAACATGAAAAAAGAAAATAAAGGAACAAGGGGAAAGACACACGACAGAGAATCGCTTAAAAGAGAGCTGATCGGCATTTCCTTCATGCTGATTTCGTTTTTGCTGGTCAGCTTTCTCCTGAGTTTTCATACCGAAGACGAAACTCAATTTATCAATATCGCCTGGCACGAAATCTTCAGTAAGGCCGCACGAGATGCAGCTGAAACCATCCATAACCCTTTCGGACCTTTAGGCGTAAAGTTATCCTCCTTCTTTATCCGCACCTACGGATACCCCGTTATCCTTCCCTTGACGGCCATATTCTTCTGGGGCTGGTCGCTTTTCCGGGCAAAAAGCCTCAAACCGGCTCTCTTGTTTTTTCTATACTGCTCAACCATTTCAGTCGACCTCGCCTCCATGTTTGGTCTCACAGCCTCACCTTTCAGTGACATCATGGCCGGTACAATAGGCAGAATGCTTGCCGAAAAACTGAAAGTTATCGGCGAAGCAGGAGCATGGGTTATGCTCATCGTTCTTGCAGTTGTGCTGACCATGTATATGGGACGGAGCCTCCTGCCCGATCTCCAGCGGGTATTGACAGCAATAAACAGCATCCTGAAAAAACCCATTGCCATTATAAAGCAATGGCAGTATGAGCGATCCAAAAAAAAAGATGAAAAACACAGGCTGAAAGAGGAAAAACAAAAACTGAAAGACCAGAAAAAAACACTCCATACATCACAATACAAAGAGCTGATCCAGGAAAAACCTTCACCGGGACTTGAAAATCAGATGTCCCCGGAACCTGATTTCGTTCCTGCTTCCGAACCGGCACAGAAATCCAGGGTGGCCGGCGAACCTGAAATGATCATTCAGGAAGCCGTTCACGAACAGGAAGCCGACCTCGACGAACGCCGCCTGAAAGTCCACACCAAAGACCGCGAAGCCTACCGCTTTCCCTCCATCGACCTGCTCGAAAAAGTACCTGATGACGATGACGGCATCGATGAGCACCATCTCTCCGAAAGCAAGCGCAAACTTCTTGAAAAACTCAAAATATTCGGCATTGATGTAGAACGGATAGCAACCACTGTCGGTCCGCGAGTGACGCTCTTTGAATTCGGGCTTGCACCAGACGTCAAGGTAAGCCGGGTAAAATCCCTCGAAAATGACCTCGCCATGGCTCTTTCAGCCAGAGGAATCCGCATTATTGCTCCTATTCCCGGCAAAAACGCAGTCGGTGTTGAAATTCCAAACGCAAAAGCCAAAACGGTATGGCTCCGTTCAGTCCTCCAGGTTGAAAAATTCAAAAACAGCACCATGATGCTGCCGATTGTACTCGGCAAAACCATCGCCAACGAAGTCTACATTGCCGACCTGGCATCAATGCCCCATCTGCTCATAGCCGGTGCTACCGGAGCAGGAAAGTCAGTCTGCATCAACGTTATCATCTCAAGCCTCCTCTACGCCTGCAGCCCCGACAAAGTAAAATTCGTCATGGTCGACCCCAAAAGAGTCGAACTTTTTCAGTACCAGCACCTCAAAAACCACTTCCTTGTCCGTTTTCCAGGGATAGAAGAGCAAATCATCACCGACTCCCAAAAAGCAGTCTACGCACTCAAATGTGTCGTAAAAGAGATGGAACTCCGCTACGAAACCCTTGAAAAAGCCGGAGTCCGCAACATCAAAGATCACAACCGTCGTTTTCCCGACGCAGCCCTTCCCTACATTGTAGTTGTCATCGATGAACTCGCCGATCTCATGATTACCGCCAGAAGGGAAGTCGAAGAACCCATCACCCGAATTGCCCAGCTTGCCCGCGCCGTCGGCATTCACCTCATTGTCGCGACCCAGCGCCCATCCGTTAACGTCATCACAGGCATTATCAAAGCCAACTTTCCGGCTCGCATTGCCTTTCAGGTTGCAAGCGGAGTCGACTCCCGCACCATCCTTGACGGATACGGAGCCGAACAGCTGCTCGGCAGCGGCGACATGCTCTACCAGCCATCCGACCAACCCAAAGCCATGCGTCTTCAGGGACCCTATGTCTCTTCCGGCGAAGTTGAAGAAATTACCTCCTTTATCGGCTCACAGCAGGCCCTGAAAACCATGTACGTCCTTCCCGTTCCCGACCAGCAGAAAGGCAACGGCCTTCAAGCATCAGGAACCCAGGACAAAGACGAACTCGACGAAATGTTTAACGATGCAGCCCGCCTTGTCGTGCTCCATCAGCAGGCCAGTGTCTCAATGTTGCAGCGACGCCTGCGTCTTGGATTCAGCCGAGCAGGAAGGGTTATGGACCAGCTTGAATTCCACGGGATTGTCGGTGAGGGTGACGGCAGTAAACCAAGAGAAGTCCTCATAACCGATGAGGACTCCCTGGAATGTTTATTAACAAATCTTGACCGGTAACTTAAACCGACTCAACGCGTACAATTTCAGGATTTGCCTTTTTAATAGCCTGTTCAACTCCCGCCCGCAGCGTAAGGGTACTCATCGGGCATGAACCGCATGCACCAAGCAGCTTCACATCAACAACAAAATCCTTTGAAATGCCCACCAGCTGGCAGTCTCCTCCGTCAACCTGCAGATAAGGCCGTACGGTTTCAAGTGCAGCAATAACCCTGTCATAAATCGAATCGCTCTTCGGCAGATAATCCTTACTGGTACTCATGGTATAATTGGTTTACAATGAAAAAAAATGATGTTACGTGTTCTATACTGGGCCGTTCATAATATCAAACCTCTCGCGCAAAAAAACAATATCAAAGTGACGATAGTTCCTCTTCCGCGGCATTGGTAACAGAAACCCTTCGAGCAATCTCCTTTGACGCCCGATCAATAGCAATCGACGACGCAGAATCAGGATGGTCAAGCACATAAGGAGTTCCATGATCACCACCCTCACGTACCGCCCTGTCAATCGGGATTGCCCCAAGGAAATGCATCCCATGGGTTTTTGCAAATATTTCTCCTCCATGATGCCCGAAAATATAGTCTTTCGTTCCATCCGGAAGTTCATAATAACTCATATTCTCCACCAGTCCCAGAACAGGCACGTTAACCTTGCGGAACATGCTCACAGCTTTCGAAACATCAGCAAGGGCCACATCCTGCGGAGTAGTCACAATAACGGCACCGCTCAACCCAACGCTTTGCGCAATCGTAATCTGAATATCCCCCGTACCCGGAGGCATATCAAAAATCAGGTAATCAAGATCCTTCCACTCCACCTCACTGATAAACTGCTTGATAGCGCTCGAAGCCATCGGGCCACGCCAGATAAGCGCCGTATCAGGCTCCACCAGAAACCCGATCGACATAAGTTTCACCCCGTACTTCTCAAGCGGAACAATATTTTTCCCCGACATCTCCGGTTTTTCATGCTGCATGCCAAACATCGTCGGGATGCTCGGCCCGTAAAGGTCCGCATCAACCAATCCAACCTTTGCCCCCGTTTTAGCAAGACTCACAGCAAGGTTGACCGCAAAAGTCGATTTTCCGACCCCCCCCTTTCCGGACGCAACGGCAATAATATTTTTCACCTCCTTCAACGGCCTCTCATGACTGCAATGATGATGGCCGCACGATGACGTTACTTTAGAACTCATAGTCACCGTTACATTCGCGGCATCAGCCGAATGAGCCCTTACAGCATCAATACACGACTGCTTGATCTGCTCCTTCAAAGGGCAGGCCGGTGTGGTCAGTACCACCGTAAACGACACATTATTATCGCCATCAATACAGATATCCTCCACCATGGCCAACGTGATAAGATCTTTTTTCAAATCAGGCTCCTGAACGGAGCTCAGCGCCTCTATGATATGCGCTTCTGTTACTCTTGACATACGAATGATTACGTTGATATTGATTAAAAAAAACCCGAAGCCCAGCTACTTCTGAAGAAACCGCATCGAAATCGGAACTCCCTCCAGACTGAAATGTTCACGCAGCTTATTTTCAAGAAACTTTCTGAAATTGTTCTGAACCAGCAGCGGATCATTACAGAAAAAAGCAAATACCGGCCATGCCGCATTAATTTGCGTCATATACTTGATCTTCAGCTCTTTACCCGTTTTTGTTGAAACATGCGTTTGCGAAAGTGCCTCCTCAAGAAACTTGTTCAGCACGCTCGTAGCAATTTTGCGCGACCGGTTCCGGCTGATTTCCTGAGCAGTATCAATTGCCCGGTACAGATTCTTTTTCGTCAAAGCCGAAATAAAGAGCACCGGCACATACGAAAGGTTACCCATATTCATTCGCAGGTTTTCCTCATAAACCTTGCTTGTTTTAGAATCCTTCTCAATCAGATCCCATTTGTTGATGAGAAGCAGCGCCCCTTTTTTTCGCTCAACCGCCATATTGATAATTTTCATATCCTGCTTCTCAATGCCCGGAGCAGCATCAAGCATCACCAGCGCAACCTCACATCGCTCAATAGCCTTCTCAGTTCTCAACGAACTGTAATACTCTATACCGGCATCAATTTTTGTCCGTTTCCGCAACCCGGCAGTATCAATCAACGTAAACTCCTGCTGGTTACGGATAAACCGGCTATCGATGGCATCCCGTGTCGTACCCGGAATATTCGATACAATCAGGCGGTTTGAACCAAGCAGGGCATTCACAAAACTCGATTTCCCGACATTCGGCCTGCCCACAACAGCAAGCTTGATAGCAGGATCTTCCTCACCGGCTTTTTTTTCCAGCGAAGGCAGAGCCTCAAGAATATCGTCCAGCATATCAGCAACACCACTGCCATCCTTGGCAGATATAAAATAAGGGTTCGTGAACCCGGTGCTTATAAACGACTCAGCATCCAGGGCAAGCTGCGGTGTTTCAACCTTATTGACCGCAAAAAAAAGCTGCTTATGCTGAAACGTCCGCTGCAGCAGCCTTGCCAGTTCAAGATCTTCATACGCGAGGCCAGCGCGCGCATCAGTCAGAAAAATGACAATATCAGCTTCACGAATCGCCATCATCGTCTGCTCAAGCATTGCCATACTGATAACATCACCATCGGCATTATACCCTCCAGTATCCATCAGAAGGAACTCTTTCCCCTGCCATTCACCCTCCGAAATGTGCCGGTCGCGAGTAACACCCGGAGTGCTGTCGACAATAGCGCTTTTCTGGCGCAAAATTCTGTTAAATAAAGTCGACTTGCCCACATTCGGGCGGCCAACCAAAGCAATTAAAGGCTTCATAAGAACAAATACAGTCTTGGTAATAAAAGTAGATCCGGACCCTTTTGGAATTCCTGGTTAGATATAAGGTATAATTTGTAGAATTAAGTGGAATAATTTACATTGATGAACTTTATTTTCAGCAAAAGTCCAGTTAATCCTATAGTAAGAGCATGAGCAAGACGATAAGTTTCAAAACATATTCGGCAAAGCCAGCAGAAGTTGATCGTAAATGGTATGTCATCGATGCCGATGGTCAGGTGTTGGGCAGAATGGCATCAGAAATTGCCAACGTCCTCAGAGGCAAACATAAACCACAGTACACCCCTCATATTGATACCGGTGATTTCATTGTAGTAACCAACGCCGAAAAAGTCGCACTGTCGGGTAAAAAAGAAGAGCAGAAAAGCTACTTCTCCCACTCACACTACCCTGGTGGTGTCAAAATCGATCATGTCAAAGACCTTCGGAAAAAAAGGCCCGAACAGGTTATCGAAAATGCAGTATGGGGAATGTTGCCGCACAACAATCTCGGTCGCCAGCTTTTCAGAAAACTCAAAGTCTACGCAGGTACGGAACATCCGCATGCTTCCCAGTCTCCTGCTGAAATGAAAGTCAACTAAACAATAAAGAATTGGGAATGAAAGAGGTTATCGATACAGTAGGTCGCCGTAAAACCTCGGTGGCTCGAGCATTTGTCACTCCGGGAAAAGGCCGGATTATTATCAACAAGCTGCCGGTTGAAGAGTACTTCAAAGACGAATTCAAGCGTCAGCAGGCACTCAGGCCTCTTGCGATTACCGAAAAATCAGAAGAGTTCGACATCAAGGTCAATGTTCACGGTGGCGGCGTAAGCGGTCAGTCCGGAGCAGTCAGTCTTGCAATTGCCCGTGCTCTTACCGAATTTGACGACGCCGCTCGAGCAATCCTGAAAACAGAAAAGCTTCTGACCAGAGATCCCCGAATGGTTGAACGGAAAAAATTCGGACGCAAAAAAGCCCGCAAACGTTTCCAGTTCTCAAAACGTTAAGACGGTATTATATCGATTTATTGTATTTCAGAACACAACTTCGCATACCATGTCATTCTGAACACACTTCAGATGAAGCTTTCCGGAAGTGTCCGGCCACTTGCGCCGGATACCGGACAGTAGATACATGGTAGAGGAATAACTAAACAACAACCAACACCGCTATGTCACACTTTCAGTTAGAAGAGATGCTCCGCGCAGGAGTCCACTTCGGTCACCTTGCACGCCGCTGGTCACCGAAAATGAAACCGTACATTTTCATGGAAAAGAACGGTGTTCACATTATCGATCTCCAGAAAACAGTTGTACTTGCCGACGAAGCCCTCAAGGCCCTTGAAGCAATTGCCCAGACCGGCAGGGAAGTCATGTTCGTCGGTACAAAAAAACAGGCAAAACACATTATAGCCGAAGAAGCCGAACGTGCAGGAATGCCATACGTTTGCGAACGCTGGCTCGGAGGAATGCTCACCAATTTCCAGACCATTCGCCAGAGCATCAGGCGCATGAACTCCATCGACAGGATGGCAACCGACGGCACCTTCGATATGATCACCAAAAAAGAACGCCTCATGCTTGCCCGCGAAAAAGAAAAGCTCATGAGAATTCTTGGCGGTATAGCCACAATGACAAGGCTTCCAGCAGCACTCTTTATTGTCGACATCAAAAAAGAACATATTGCCATCAAAGAAGCCCGTTCACTCGGCATTCCAATCATCGCAATGGTCGATACCAACTGCGATCCTGAACTGGTTGACTTTGTCATACCTGCAAACGACGACGCCATCCGCTCCATCAAGCTCATGGTTACAGCCGTTGCCGATACCATCATAAACGCCCGCGCACTCAAAGTCGAACAGGAAGTCCTCGCCGACCTTGACGAAGCAGAAGCCGATGGCGACAAAGAAGAAATCAGCGAATAAAAAAAAGTTTATAATTTCAACAAGACCGGATTTTCAATGAGCCAGACTTCAGCAGCAGACGTAAAAAGTCTTCGTGATATAACAGGTGTAGGCATGATGGACTGCAAAAAAGCCCTTGACGAAACAGGCGGCGACATGCAGAAAGCTATAGAGTATCTTCGCAAAAAAGGAGCGGCACTCGCAGCCAAACGCGCAGACAAAGAAGCCCGTGAAGGCATGGTCGGCATTAAAATAACACCCGACCACAAAGCCGGCGTTATACTCGAACTCAACTGCGAAACCGATTTCGTAGCACGAGGCGATGTATTCACCACGTTCACCGCAGCCCTTGGCGATCTTGCCCTTGCACATCGCACCACCACCACTGAAGACCTCTTAAAGCTTACACTCCCTGCCGCTTACGATAGCGAAACAGTCGACAGCGCCATCAAAACCATGACCGGCAAGCTTGGCGAAAAAATAAATCTCAAACGCCTGGTCTATTGCGATGCTGCCGACGGTCTAGTTGCAGCCTACACCCATCCCGGTGCCCAGCTTGGCGCAATTATCCACGTTGCCACCGACAAACCCGACCTCGTCACCGACCTCGCAAAAGATCTCGCAATGCA
Organism: Chlorobiaceae bacterium; assembly: GCA_037143555.1. Taxonomy (GTDB): domain Bacteria; phylum Bacteroidota; class Chlorobiia; order Chlorobiales; family Chlorobiaceae; genus Chlorobium. Next base: position 28,554 of record JBAWYL010000001.1, on the reverse strand, counting down.
GGTAGCCGCTGCAGCTCCCATAGTCACCGACCGTTCAGCTGTACCAGCCGACTATATCGCATCCGAATCAGAAATTTACAAACAGCAGGCACTTGCCCAGGGCAAAAAAGAAGAGTTCGTCGACAAAATTGTACAAGGCCGTCTTGAAAAGTACTACCAGGAGGTAGTTCTCACAGAACAGTCCTTCATCAAGGACAACAACATAAAGGTATCGGAAGTCCTCAACGAATTCCGAAAGAAGCACCAGGCCAAGGTCGACGTCATAGGATTTGTTCGCTATCAGCTGGGAGAGTAAAACAAAAAAAAGCCTCGTTATTCGAGGCTTTTTTTTTAAATAAAACTGAAAGACCGGATAGCTTTAATAATCCATAAGTTCGGAGACAAAAGAAATGCTGCAATATAAGCGCATCCTGCTCAAATTAAGCGGCGAAGCACTTGCCGGCCATGACGGCTACGGCATAAACATCGAAATGCTCGAACGCTACGCCGAAGAAATCAAAGAAGCACATCAATTAGGAGCCCAAATCGCCCTCGTCATTGGCGGCGGCAATATCTTCCGTGGAGTCTCAGAAGCTGCAGCCAAAATGGATCGTGTCCAGGCCGACTACATGGGCATGCTTGCAACAGTCATCAACGCCATAGCATTTCAGGACGTTCTCGAACGTAAAGGCATCCATACCCGTCTTCAGACAGCCATCAAGATGGAACAGATGGCCGAACCCTTCATCCGTCGCCGAGCCATTCGCCATCTCGAAAAAGACAGAGTAGTAATCTTTGGCGCAGGAACCGGCAACCCCTACTTCACCACCGACACAGCAGCAGCCCTCAGAGCCATCGAAATCGAAGCCGACGTCATTGTAAAAGGCACCAGAGTAGACGGTGTCTACGACTCCGATCCCGAAAAAAATCCAGCAGCACACTTTTTCCCAAAAATATCCTACCTCGACGTACTCCGCAAAAACCTCAGAGTTATGGACATGACCGCCATCACCCTCTGTCGTGAAAACACGCTCCCCATCGTCGTCATGAACATGAACGAACCCGGAAACTTCACCAGACTCTTACGCGGAGAAGCGGTCGGCTCCCTCGTACACAAAGACGCACCCTAAACAAAACTATCCACATTGCTGACAGCCCCGAAAAAATGCATGACAACCTTTTGAATATCATGCCACTCAAACCCCCTGTTACAAAGAAAAACCTCAAGCTTTTTTCTCCTCTCAGCCTCATTTTTCCCATGCAGACAAACAAACTTCTTCTCCGCAGCCCTAAAACACAGCTCCCCGCTGTCATACCCCTCAAGCAGCCCACCGATAACAGACTCCGAAACCCCCTTCTTCCTCAACTCCGCCCGCATTCTCACCTTCCCCAACGGCTTCCGCCTCGACCGGCTCTGTATCAACGCACTTCCAAACTGCACATCATCAACCAACCCCAGCACACTCAACCTCTCAAGCACCTCCTCAACACACTCAACACTAAACCCCTTCCTCAACAACTTCACCTCAAGCTCCCTGCGGCTATGCCCCCGCACCCCCAGCACCCGAAGCGCAAACCCCATACCACTCATACCACTCCACTTTAAATTAGGGGACGACATTCATATCGTACAGTTCTTTACAAAATAGTAGGCAGTAGGCAGTAAGCAGTAGGCACTCTCCATGAAACATGAGGCCGATATCCACCTGCCAACTGCCCACTATCCTCCCTCTGCACTCTCTTTCTTTCTGAAATCGATCTTCAGCCATTTATCCTCATAAATCGCCTCAGCAACCCTCATCCCGGCCAGAAACAGAGGAAGAATGACCCCTTTCTGATAATTACCTATTCTCAGCGTAAGCGACTCACCCAACTGCAGAACATTAGTCTCCATCTTGTTATCAAACGCAAACGGCAGACGCAGCTTCATCACATAATGCCCCTCGCTGATCTTTGTAATAACCGTATGCTCCTCACGAAAAAAAATATCAAGAGGATTCCTGTCACCATAAACAACCTCACCCACCTCCTTCAGCATCTCAAGTCCAAGCACCTCACGCTTGAAAAGCGGCACCTTCGTAATCGGAATTGGCGCAAAAGACCGCTCAATCTGCTCAATATACTTATGCTGAATGCTCTTCCATTCATCCATATACTTCCCATCCATCTCATCAGCAAAAACCCTGTTAATCACCACCTGATCAACCGTAATCCCATACAGGTTAAGGTACGTCAAAGCCCGCATCGACTCCTTAATCACCATTTTCTCAGGATTCATCACAAGCCTCACCGTTGTCTGTGTCCCATCCGACAGCAGACCGATAATCCCATCAACCGAAGTAAACAAGTGCTCAATCTGGTCATAAACCTCCGTCTCAGGCACCAGGTCATGCAGCCTGCCTATCTTTTTCGACAACGGCCGAATAACCGGTTTCACCACATACTTTTCCAGCGTCCTTATCATCTTCAGCATCCACCCAAACGTTTCAGGCAAAGAGAGCAGTCTGAGAGTTTCCCCCGTAGGAGCACAATCAACAACAAGAAGGTCATATTCTTTTGACTCATTATATCGCTTAATATAAGACAGCGAAAAAAGCTCCTCCATACCCGGCAGAACCCCCATCTCCTCCACATAAATCCCCTTGATTCCCTGCACCTCCATCAAGTGGGCAAAATGTGCCCTCACCACCTCCCAATTCAACGTAAGATCCCCATACACGCTAACCTCCTGCCCGAAAAGATTATCAGCAATCCTCACAGGAGACGGTCCAAGCTCAATATCAAACGAATCCCCAAGACTGTGAGCAGGATCAGTAGAAATCACAAGCGTCTTAAAACCCATCGAAGCCGCCTTAACAGCAGTAGCCGCCGCAATCGAAGTTTTCCCCACCCCGCCTTTTCCCGTAAAAATAATAGTTCTCATCACATAAAACCATTAAGTTCAAAAATCCCAATTAGGGGACGACATTCATATCGTGTAGTTTACAACGTTCCACCCCGCTCCCGGCCGTAATAACGCCACGCCCCCTGTTCAGCAAATGACGGAAGTGAGGATTTGCAGCAAAAGGATCAGTACACGCAATAATTGCCCTGACTTTCGGTATTTCTTTTGAAGAACAAAACAACATCCCCCGGCGAAGCAGCCGAGGGTTGTGGATACAAATGGTTATTCAATGCGGAACTTACAGCTCTTCTACTTCATCATGTTTAATCTCACTGTTTTCTTTAAAATTTCCGCACCATGACCTATGGTCAACTTCCGGCCAGCGTCCTTTATTAAACAGAGCTATAAATTCCTCGCCATGCCTGTCAGGCTGCTGCATCGGTACCATTGATACCGATTTTATACGGCACTGCCCCATCTCGTTATTGTATTCCGGGAAGGAAAAAAAGTGCTCACACACCTCACATACTATTTCCATAGCATTACCTCATGTTTGTTTTCAATCAATCCATAATTAAATGTAATTGTCTTTCCAATCTTTCGTGCAGACTATTTCTCAAATATTTCGCTTATGACCTCCCCGCTGTAATAACTTTGAATTCTGCATGTACTCAATGGAAGATATATAAATCATATATATCGTATAAAAATTCCTCAATGGTAAGCTTTTAATATGAATGATTGAGTAAAAACGCAAAACCCCGGTCTCTTCCGGGGTTTTGCCTGATCTTAAGTATTTTGTGCGCTTTGCTTTAAACTACGCCGACAGCTCTGTAAGGTAGGTCTTAATGGACTCATGTTTTCCAAGACCAAGTTTTTTATGCATCCGGTAACGTATACTCTCCATCCCCCTTGTCGATATACCGACAGTACGCGCAATCTCAACGGTATCGTAGTTCAGTTTTACCATCAGCCCTATTCTCATTTCACGCTGATTGAGATTTGGATGCTTCTTCTGAAGTTTTGACAAAAATAAAGAATCAGATTCTGTCAATTCAATGTTCAGGCGCCGCTCAATAGTCTCAGTTTCTAAAAGTCTCAGACAGGTGTCGGTCATTGCTCTTTTAATATCGTTATCGATCGTAAGGTCATAAATTTGATCAAGAAGATCCCTCAGCGCATTGGTTTTTTCAGAAATAGCCGTCGCAATCCTTGTCAGCTCCATATCCTGAGCAGTAATTCTTGATTCAAGAGCGGCTACTTGAGCCTCATAATCATGAATAGACTTCTTGCCTGCTTCTGCTTGTGCGTTCATTTTTATGGTCAATTGAGTTATTCGATATTCATAATCCTGTTTAATCTGTTTTATTTCACCCTCCTTCTCTCTCGCTTTTGCCTTAAGGTCAATGCGAAGCCCGTCAACAGCCTGAAAAAACAGGTAATACTGACTGTCAGGTGCAGGCATATATATTGGATAATCATAAATATTAAGCCACGACATTCTGGCTATAGCCCCGAGAAACTGCTGTTTTATACCCTGACTCTCAACAGTATCATCCCTTTTCATGCACTCATCCACCCGCTCATTTGCCTTGAACGCCAGTACTTTTTTCAACGAGCTCTGATATGTTTCAGTCAGAATGACACAAAAATTCTCAGGCGCAACTGCCGAAAAAGACTCAACCATAATAATCATTGAGGGGCAGGCATTACAGAAGCACACAACGCCGATAAAAGGCTGCCAATGAAAAAGAAGCTCAGTAATCTCCCGCTTGTAGTTATACGAAATATTACTGACGTTCGTAAGATCGAATATGATATGGAATTGCCTGTTTACAAGGTCCGACTCCCAAAGTACAAGCTTCAAAAGTTCAACATCCATAAAATCCATCAAAATATCCTGATCAGCTTCAATCCACGTATGCACAATATCGCCGTCAAGCAGACGGACCCGCTTCGTATATCCAGCCTCCGGATGATGGCTTTTCCAATGAACCTTCTCAGAGACAATAAGGTTCTGCTCTTTCAGAAATGACATTACTAATGGGAGTAGATTTCATGCGTCCTTAATCTCGACTCTAAATACGTAATGATGTAATAAAGGTATTTATTCTTAAAATGATAAAGCTGTTATAGAAAAAAACCTATAAATACGTCATTAATAAGCACAATGATACGCTGCAAAGGAGTAAAATCTTTTAAATCCAATTCGACCACAATCACCCTGAATCAAAAGTCAAGGCGCCAACCCATCTTCACTCTCCAGGTAAGCCGATACCTGTTACAATAATCTTTCCCTCTTTCGAGGCTTTTTTATTATATAATGTCATACAGGACTTATGTGTCAAAAGTTTATAACGTTAACGGCACGATTGATAAACCGGCAATACAGAAACACGAACAGATGGCCGCAGGCATTCTCAAACTAGAAGGTATCCGAAAAGAGCTCGAACTTTCCCGCGATATCCGTCAGACCATCATTCCAAATCTTTCCGTAGAAATTATGGCCGGAGATTTTGTTGCTATCACAGGCCCATCCGGCTCAGGTAAATCAACCCTCCTCTACATCATGGGTGGCCTCGACAAACCAACCGCAGGCAAAGTCTGGCTCGATGGCGAAGCGATTAGCGAAAAAAGTGAAACGGAAATGAACCACATCCGCAACGAAAAAATAGGCTTTATCTATCAGTTTCATTTCCTGCTCCCCGAATTCAATGCAGTCGACAATGTCAGTATGCCCATGATGATCAATGGCCGTCGCAGCCGCAAAGAAATCACAGAAAGAGCCAAATTGCTCCTCGACATGGTCGAAATGCAAAACAAATACACCAACAAGCCAAGCCAGCTCTCCGGCGGCCAGCAGCAGCGAGTAGCCATTGCCCGTGCTCTGGCAAACGAACCCAAAGTGCTCCTTGGCGATGAGCCGACCGGCAACCTCGACTCCCGCTCAGCCAATAATGTCTATACTCTTTTTGACCGCCTCAACCGGGAGCTCCGTCAGACCGTCATTGTTGTTACACACGATGAGGAATTTGCCAACCGCGCAGGCCGCCGGATCAATCTTGTAGACGGCATGATTGAAAGTGACATCCGCTTACGGCCACTGGCAGAAAATTCAGCTCAACACCCGATGCAAGCCCGACACTAATACTTTTTTACCATACGCATCATGTCATCCTTACTCAACCAGATCCGCCAGACTCACCCTAACCTTTACCAGGCATTTTCATCTCTTCCTGATGGAGAGCAGCATATCGCCCGTATCAAAGAGCTCGACCGCTACTGGGACATGATGACCCGGCCCGTTCAGCAGGTCATTAAGCCCGGAACGAGCCTGCCCAAAGACGCAGTTATCAGCGGCCACTACGATCTCATCTATGCCGGTGGCACGCTCAGCCTGCTCCACGCCGCAGTCATGGCCGGAAAGTACGGCCGCAAAGTCATGATCTTTGATCGCCAGACACCCGCAAAATCCACAAGAGACTGGAACATTTCAAGAAACGAGCTTCTCAACCTCTCCGCTTCCGGCTTGTTTACCGAAACCGAAATCGACTCAGTTATTGTCCGTCGCTACAAAACCGGCTGGGTTGAGTTCCACAAACCCGACGGCAGCCAGAAACGGCTCTACATGGAAAACGTGCTCGATTGCGCCGTCAATGCCGACAAACTCCTTGGCATGGCAAAAAAGAAAGTGCTCGAGCTGACAGACAGCACAATTCTTGCAGAAACATCCTTTTCCTGCTGTTACCAGTTTGACGACCATATCATTGTCAAAGTCGACGACACAACAGGCACCGCATTCTACTACAAATCGAAACTCCTTGTCGATGTCATGGGCATACTCTCACCCATCGCCATGCAGCTCAACGAAGGATATCCACAAACCCACGTCTGCCCCACGGTCGGCACCATCGCCAGCGGTTTTCAAAACATCGACTACGACACCGGCGAAATTCTCGCAAGCCTGGAACCCGCCGAAAGAGTTCCAGGAAAAGGCCGGCAGCTCATCTGGGAAGGATTTCCAGCCGAAGGCACGCAATATATCACCTACCTCTTCTTTTACGACGAAGCGGACTCTCCAAACGACAAATCCCTGCTCTCCCTTTTTGACACCTACTTCAAAAAGCTTCCCGAATACAAAAAGCCCGGCAAGGATTTTATCATCCACCGCCCCGTTTACGGCATCATTCCAGCTTACTGCCATAACGGCTACAACCGCACACGCGAAATTGCCGACGACCGCATTCTCCTGTTTGGAGACGCAGCATCCCTTGCCTCCCCCCTTACATTCTGCGGCTTTGGATCCATGGTACGCAACCTCCCGCATCTTACCGCCGACCTTGACCGGGCAATAACCGAAAACAACCTGTCAAAAAAACACCTTGAGCAAATCAGTGCCTACGAACCCAACGTCGCATCGATGGCAAATCTCATGAAATACATGTGCTATAACTCCGCCACCGACGACCCCGACTTTGTCAACGATCTGATGAACGAAGTCATGATCGTCCTCGACGAACTCCCCGAATACTACCGTCAAGCCATGTTCCGCGACGAAATGAAAATTGAAGATTTAATGATAGTCATGCTTCGTCTTGCCATCCGTTACCCCAAAATACTCATGGCAACATGGGATAAGCTCGGCGTTCAAGGCTCTTTAGGCTTTCTGAAAAATATTGCAGGATGGGCACTCTCACCTGTCCGTTAACAACATCTTGATCAATGACCGATATCACAAGCGCCCGGGAAGAAATAGCGCACCTTCAAAAAGAGATTGAACGTCACAACCATCTCTACTATATCGAAGCAAAGCCGGAACTCTCCGACTACGACTTCGACAAGCTTCTCGAAAAACTTATAACCCTCGAACGGCAGTTCCCCGAACTTCTCACCCCCGACAGCCCCTCCCAGCGGGTCGGAGGAACCATTACCAGGGTATTTCCCTCTGTCCGGCACCGCGAACCAATGCTCAGCCTCTCAAACACCTACTCCCTCACCGATCTCGAAGAATTTTACAACCGCGTCAAAAAGCTGCTTTTTCTCGAAAATGTCCACCAGCAGGACATGGTTGCCGAACTCAAGTTCGACGGCGTTGCCGTCAGCCTGCTATACCGCAAAGGCATTCTTCTTCGCGGAGCCACACGCGGAGACGGCATTCAGGGTGACGACATCACCCCGAACATAAAAACCATCCCCTCCATCCCGCTTCGCCTGCCTGACATCCCAGACCTGTTCACTCAAAATGAAGAGACCGACATAGAGGTGCGCGGCGAAGTCTTCATGCGCAAAGACGACTTTCAGCAGCTCAACGACAGCCGCCCCGAAGAAGACCGCTTTGCCAATCCCCGCAACGCCACAGCCGGCTCCCTCAAGCTCCAGGACTCCGCCGAAGTTGCCCGCCGCAGCATGAGCTTTGTCGCATACTACCTCAAAGGAACAAGCGAAGAGGGCTCCACCCAATTCAACAGACTCCGGCATCTCGAAAAACTCGGCTTCTATACCGGCGGCCACTACCGCCTCTGCCATGAACTACCTGATATCACCACATTTATAACAGAGTGGGACGAAAAACGCTGGAATCTTCCCTACGAAACCGACGGCGTAGTCCTCAAACTCAACGATGCCAGCCTCTGGCAAAAACTCGGCGCCACAGCAAAAAGCCCACGATGGGCAATCGCCTACAAATACCCTGCCCGGCAGGCCAAAACCGTTCTCCATGCAGTGCTCTTCCAGGTCGGTCGCCTCGGCACCATCACCCCCGTTGCAGAGCTCGACCCGGTACTCCTTGCCGGCTCAACCGTTTCCCGTTCCACCCTCCACAATTTCGACGAAATCCAGCGCCTCGGCATCATGCTCCATGACCGCGTCATCATCGAAAAATCAGGCGAAGTCATCCCCAAGGTAATCAGTGTCATACTCGAAGAAAGGCCCTCAGATGCCCGGCCAATACTGCTGCCATCCCACTGCCCCGAATGCGGCACACCACTTCAAAAGCCCGAAGGCGAAGTCAGCTTCTACTGCCCCAACGAGGAAGAATGCCCAGCCCAAATCAGAGGCCGGCTCCTGCACTTCGCATCCCGCGATGCAATGGACATCAAAACCCTCGGCAAAGCACTCGTCGCAGAGCTCGTTCAACTCAACCTGGTCAAAGATGTCGCCGACCTCTACCTCCTCCAGGAACCCCAACTCGAAAGGCTCGACCGCATGGGCCGGAAATCAGCACAAAATCTTCTGCGAGCCCTCGACGAAAGCCGTCAAAAAAGTTACGAACGCCTCCTCTACGCACTCGGAATTCGCCACGTAGGCCGCGCCACAGCCCGCGAACTCGCCAACGCCTACCCATCACTCACAGCACTTCGCCATGCAACCGAAGACGACCTCTCAACCGTCCCCGACATCGGACCCGTCGTTGCCCGCAGTATCAGCGACTTCTTCTCAAAACCCACAACATCACTCCTCCTTCAAAAGCTCGAAAGCGCCGCACTGCCCATCACGGCATCCACCCCCAAAGAGCAGCTCAACAACAACTTTGAAGGAATCACCGTTCTCTTCACCGGAAGCCTCGACCGCTACGACCGTCAAAAAGCCTCAGAACTGGTACTTGAAAGGGGAGGCAGGGTAGTTACATCAATCAGCAAAAAAACAGGCCTCCTCGTTGCCGGCCACGAACCCGGCAGCAAACTCGACAAAGCCATAAAACTCGGAGTAAAAATAGTCTCAGAAGAAGAATTCGAAGGAATGCTCTGAAAAGCAGAAAGGCAAAATCATTAAACCACAACAACAAACATGAAAGAAAAAAACCAAAAAATCACCATTGCATTCCGCCTCATATAGGCCACTGCACTGGCATTTATAAGCTGGCAGGCCACAATCCGAAACGGCATCCAAGCCCCCCCCCATTGCAAACGGCGACAAGATTCTCCACTTCCTCGCCATCGCCGCCTACACCCCAACTAGGGGACGACATTCATAACGTACAGTTCTCACCCCTCACCCCTTGCAACTATTTCCTTGCTGCATAAAGAATAGAAGTCTCAAAAGTCATCGGAAAAAACTCAGCACGGCTAAACCCTTCTTTTTTCAGAATATCAGTAAACGCCTCAGCCTGCGGAAACTGCTCAACCGAGTGAGGCAGATAATCATAAGCAAAACTCGACTTGCTGAACAACCCCGCAATTTTAGGCAATACCTTCTTGAAATAAATCAGATAAAGCTTTTTCATCACCTCATTTCGCGGAATCATCGGCTCAATAATCAACGCATACCCCCCCGGCTTCAGCACACGATAAAACTCCCGCATTCCCTTCCGAAGGTCCTCAAAATTTCTCACCCCAAACCCTGCGCTCACCACATCGAAGCTCGCATCCTGAAACGGCAGTTTCTCCGCATAACCCTCCAAAAACGTAATCTTCGGATACTTCTTCCTTGCAATAGCAAGCATCTCAGGCGACAAATCAAGCGCAGTAACCTCTGCCCCCGAAATTTTAGCCATAGAATCCGCCAGGTCACCGGTCCCCGTAGCCACATCAAGAATCCTCGGCGCAGGATTTTTCTCAAGAATTTTTTTTGCCTTACCCGTAGCCTTAGCCCGCCAGTAATTATCTATACCCAGACTCAGCAAATGATTCAAAAAATCATATGTCGGAGCAACCTCATCAAACATCCGCTGAATCGAATCCCTCGACTTCGTCTGATTAAGGGACTTTGCATTTTCTTTCGATTGATTTACTGCCATATCAGCTCTTTTTACCATAAACATCATCCGGATTAAACATCAGGGTATCACAGATTTCCAGCGAACTGTCATCCTTAGCCCTGCGATAAAAGCACGAATGATACCCAACATGGCACGCCCCGCCAATCTGCGACACCTTCAACAGCAACGTATCGCCATCGCAATCAATCAGAATCTCATGAACCGCCTGCATATTACCCGACGACTCACCCTTAAGCCACAGCTCCTTACGGCTCCGGCTCCAGTAACACGCTTTCTTTTTCTCCAACGTCATCTCCAGGCTCTCCCTGTTCATCCATGCCATCATCAAAACCTTTCCGGTTTCATGATCCTGCACAATTGCCGGCACAAGTCCCTTCTCATCGAACTTGACCGTTTCAAGAAAGCTTTTCTGTAAACCTTGATTATCGCCCATTGAAGGTGTAGATTAAGTGATTTTTATGCAATACGCTCTATATGGAATTGTCAGGGAAAGAAAAACGACATTAAAGATTGATAAAATTATGGAAAAACCAAGGTCAGAATGGATAAAAAGTGCAAAACATGTAACTTCCAAAAGCTGAATTCATAATAACAGTACCCATGAAGTCCTTTCAAAAATTTCTCCCTAAATATTCCATCGCTCTTGCAGTTGTCTTCATTGCAACAGTTGTATTCCTCATCACCAAAGGCAACACCGTCGACATCGAAGCCAGCGAAGTCACCTATGCCGAACTCGTTCAGGCCATCTACGGCACAGGCTTTGTAGAAGCAGACGCCATAGCCAGCCTCAGTGCCGAATACTCCGGCACCGTCAGTTATGTCGGCGCCCTCGAAGGCCAGAACGTCACTGCCGGCCAAAAAATTCTCGAATTCGACAGCCCCGGTCCTCAATTTGCCTGCCGTCAGGCAAAGGCCGCCTTTGCCGAACAGGAAGCATTGATGAAAGACAACGCACTGCAAAGCATCAGAAAGAAAAACCTCTTCAAAGAAGGAGCAGTGTCCCGCCAGGAAGTAGACGACGCCGAAAAAAACCTCATTCAAGCCGAAGAACTGCTCCGCCAGAAAGAATACTTATTAAAAATGCGTCAGGACGATCTCAAAAAACTGATCGTCAAATCGCCATTCTCCGGCACCCTCACCCTGCAGAACGTAAAAAAAGGTGATTACGTCAACGCCAGCACCCTTGTAGCAAGAGTGGTCGACACATCCAGTTACCTCGTCAGTATCGAAGTCGATGAACTCGACATTCCAAAAATCCGCAACGGACAAAAAGCCACGGTCGCATTCGACGCCTACCCCGACAAACGCCTCTCGGCAACCGTCTCCCGTATAGTCCCCCAGACAGACAAAATCACAAAAACCTCAAAAATATATTTAACCATAGAAAAGCCCGAAGGCAATATCCAGGCAGGAATGACCGCCACCGCCAACATCATATACAACACCCGCCAGCACGCCCTCCTCGTACGAAAAAGCTCCGTATTCGAAGAAAACCATCAGAACTACGTATGGAAAATTGAAAACGGTCACCTCAAAAAACAACCCATACGCCAGGGCGCCAGCGACATGACCTACATCGAAGTCCTCCAAGGCCTGAAAAACGGCGACAAAATAGCCCTGATCCCCAACAAAAACCTCCACGAAGGCCAGGACGTAAAAATCCTCCCCCTACAGGAAAAAAAGTAACCTTGTTCAATAGGTGAAGTTACTCAACATCCGCTCAGCCCAGCCCACTGCCCCCCCGACCCATAATCTCAATCTCTTTCGCAAAAGAAATGAATGGTTAATGCAATCCTGATGTTTAATCCTTCAAGACACACAACAGAAAAACACAACAAGAAGAGGAACAGATATCATGGGTCGTGCAGCTGTTTTCATTGACGGGGCAAACCTTTTTTATACCCAGCGTCATCTTGGATGGCATATAGATTTTTCCCGGCTAATGGCATTTTTCATGTCCTCCTATGCTTCAGTTCAGGCGAACTATTACGTACCGGCATCCGAACCGGTCTCCGAAGAAAATGCGGCCTTCACCAGAGTGCTCACAGCCCACGGCTACCGCATCACCTCAAAATCCGTAAAAAAAATTGTCAACAAGGAAACAGGAGTGATTGTCATGAAAGGCAACCTCGATGTTGAACTTGTTGTAGATGCATTAATCAGTATCGACCACTACGATACATTTATACTCTTCAGCGGCGACAGTGACTTTCTCCCATTGCTCAGGGCGTTAAAAGCAAAAGGGAAAGAGGTTATCGTCTATTCAACCCAAGGCTTAAGCGCACGGGAACTGCTTGCCGAACCCGGCATTGCGTACGGTGATATTGCTCTCTTGAAAGAGCGTATTGAGCAGGTCAGGCCAGGAGACCCCACCCGCAGTGAAGGCACTTCTACAGTCATCGATCAGGAATTTCCGATTCGCCTTCCCGACATTGGCGAAATCTTCACCGGTACTGTCCTTAAAGTCCAGCCATACGGCATATTTTTAAGCAACCCCTTTCGAGTCAAATGCCTCCTTCCCCTCAGTTTTCTCGGCATCAGCAAATACATCAAAGACCTGACCGCAATAGTTCGGATGACTGACCTTTTTCAGGTCTCCGTCTTCCACGTCAACACCACCCATGAAATTGCCGAAATAACCGTTAAACTTGTCGACAAAAAAATGGTCGAAGAGCTCTCCTCAAGAATACCAGGATAAACAGCTCAACAAAGCCACTCACAAACCCTGAAGCCGCAGTGGAAGCTCAAGGTTGTTATCTTCCAGCAACTCCCTGTTGCTCAGGATCTCCCTCGCGGCACCATCAGCAGCAATGCGGCCTTTCTTCATGATGCACACCCTCTGGCACGTATCCCAGATAAAATCAAGATCGTGCGACACCGTTACCCTTGTCGCCCCAAAAGAATTGACCAGCGAAATAAGTTTTCTCCGATGTTTCAAATCAAGATCCGACGTCGGTTCATCCATAACAATCACCTCCGGCTCCATCACCATCACCGTTGCAAACGCAGCAAACCGCTTCTCCCCCTGCGAAAGATGGCATGGCGGCTTATCCCGCAACTCCCAAAGGTCCAGTTCCCTAAGCGTTCTCTCAACCACGCAACGCACAGCAGAAGGCTCCATCCCGAGGTTTTCCGGCCCAAACGCAATATCGTCATAGAGCCTTGCCGTAAACAGCTGATCATCCGGATTCTGAAAAACAAGCCCGACCATCCGATGGATCCCCTCAAGGCTTTTTTTCCCGATACCGACCCCCCCGACAGACACACTCCCTTCCTGAGGCAGAAAATATCCATTCAGATGGTTCACCAGCGTCGATTTCCCCGCGCCATTAGCCCCCACAATACCCGTAGAGCTGCCCCTGGCAATACGCAAGCTGAGATGGTCAAGTGCCCTTGTGCCGTCAGGATACCAATAGCTAAGGCCGTCAATTAAAATCATAACTTAAAATATCAGTCGAAGTGCCAAAAAGCAAAGAGACCACACTCCGATATGCACCCACTCCCCATACCCGAATCCCGTCGCACTCCGCCCCGACATCCGGCTCTGAAACCCCCGCGCACTCATGCTCCTGTACACTCTTTCAGCACGGTTCATCGTTCTCAAAAGCAGCGACCCGATAAGAGCCGCAGTCCTAAAAATTCCCTTCCCCCTCGTGCCAAACGAACGCATATCCCGGGCTTTCTGCATCGAAACCGCCTCCTCGCCCAAAACGGAACTGTACCGGTACAGCAGCATAAGCTGAGTTACCAGCACCTCCGGAACCCGAAACGATTCCAGCGCACGGCATATCCGGTAAAACGGGATACAATACATCACCGAAAGCACTCCCGCAACCGTAACCAATGTCTTGGCAGCAATCACACCACCCGAAACCATTCCTCCAGTAATCGTAACGCCAAAAAACCGCAGCAGGGGAGTGCGGTCAATAAAAATGTTCCCCGCAGCCATAAACAGCACAAACGGCGAAACCTGCAGCAGCCGCTTGGCAATCATTCCAGCCGGTACATTTGCCGCCCCCATCACAAACACAGGAAAAGCCGCAAAAACAACCACCGCCAAAAAATTGAATTTCGGTATCGAAAGCACAAACAAAACAAACAGCACCACCACCACCAACGCACTGCGGTCACCACCAAAAACACCAGGCGACTTCTCGCTAAACCTCTTCATCTACAGCGGCCGATTGTTTTCTCCCAAGCACAAAACCGGTCGTACCCGCAACAAAAAGGACCGAAACCACCCCGGCAATGCCCCAGGCGCTGATCTCCGCATTAACCGCCGAACCCGGAACCTCCCTGCCGCCCGACCTTGCTATCGACCACTCAAGCCCATCCGGATGCGTCGAAGCAATCCACCCGCCAATCCCCCCGGCAATCAACGCCGCAAGGGTAAATGCCGCCAACGTAAAACGGGGCATCCCCGATCCCTTTTGCACACGCAATATGCCAGGCTCAGTTTTAGCAATAAAAGAAAGCACCGCCCACGTAACCAGCCCCTCAACAACGCCAATCACCAAATGGATCGGAAGCATAAAGCTCGCAAACGTCATAAACGGCAGCTCACTTATCCCCGAAAGAACGGTCTCCACAATAACCGAAAACGAACCCAAGAACAAACCTGCAGCAGCCGCAGCGATGCAGCCCGCACCAAGTCTGACAGGGGAGAGACTCTCACCCGCAATAATCCGGTAAACAAAAGGGTAGGCAATAAAAGCAGGAAAAAAAGCAAGATTCAGCATATTGCAGCCAAGAGCCAGCAACCCGCCATCAGCAAAAAACAGGCACTGGACAATCAGCACAGAAGCCAGCGTAATAAATGCCCGATAAGGGCCCAGCAGCACCGCCAGCAGTAATCCGCCACCGATATGCCCGCTCGACCCTGTTCCCGGAATGCTGAAATTGATCATTTGAGCCGCAAAAACAAACGCCCCCAAAACACCCATAAGCGGCGTCTTGACCGGATCGTTTTCCTCACTGATTTTTTTAGCCGAATAGCCGATCAGGCTCCCGCTCACAACCCAGAAAGCAGCACCAACAAAAGGAGACACTAACGCATCCGCCATATGCATAATTGCCTCCTTCTTTTCAATGTGGCGTTTACGGCCCGACTCTCAGCCGTAAAATTAATCATTGTGCCATTAAAAATCAAAGGCAAACCTCACTCATCCCCATCAATACCCATCAGCTTCTTATGGATAGCAGCCGCCGCCGTACGCCCGGCACCCATAGCCAAAATCACCGTAGCACCACCAGTCACAATATCACCACCCGCATAAACACCCTCCTTAGAAGTCGCCATCGTATTCATATCCACCACAATCGTATCACGCTTGCTCACCTCAATATCCGGTGTCGTCTGCTTGATAAGCGGGTTCGAACCATTACCGATGGAAATCACAGCCATATCGACCGGCAGAATAAACTCAGACCCTTTAATCGGCACCGGACGTCTGCGCCCCGACTCATCAGGCTCGCCCAGCTCCATCCGGAGGCATTTCGCCCCTGTAAGCCACTGCTGCTCATTGCCCACAAACTCCAGAGGATTCATAAGCATCAAAAACTCAACGCCCTCCTCCTTGGCATGATGAACCTCCTCAAGACGCGCAGGCATTTCAGCCTCCGAACGTCGATAAACAATATAAGCATGCTCAGCGCCAAGCCTTTTTGCAGTTCTAACCGCATCCATAGCCGTATTGCCGCCACCGAACACCGCAACATTTTTTCCCTTGCAGTTAAAAACCGGCGTATCATTATTAGGGAACTGATACGACTTCATCAGGTTAACCCTGGTCAAAAACTCATTGGCCGAATACACCCCGATAAGGTTTTCTCCAGGAATACCCAAAAACCAGGGCAGACCCGCTCCCACGCCCACAAACACCGCATCAAACCCCTCATCTTTCAGCAATTCATCCACAGTAACCGACCGTCCTGCCACCGCATTGGTGATAAACTCGACACCAAGCTTTTTCAAACCCTCAATCTCTGATCGAACAATCTCCTTAGGCAGCCTGAACTCAGGAATTCCATAAACCAGAACACCGCCAAGTTCATGCAGCGCCTCAAAAACCGTCACCGAATGACCAAGCTGCACAAGATCATTGGCACAGCTCAACCCCGCAGGCCCGCTGCCGATCACCGCAACTCTTTTCCCTGTCGAAGCCTTCACGCTCGGCAATTCAACACTACCCGTTTCCCGCTCATAATCAGCCGCAAACCGCTCCAGATTACCAATAGCGACCGACTTATGCTTCTTCGTCAAAATGCAGCTCTTTTCACACTGATCCTCCTGCGGACACACTCTGCCGCAAATAGCCGGAAGCACATTATCCTCCTTTATCTTTCTGGCAGCCCCCAGAATATTCCCCTCAGCAATAAGCTTGATAAACTCATCAATCTTGATGTTAACCGGGCACCCCTTGATGCAGGCAGGATCCTTGCACTGAATACATCGAAGCGCCTCCGTTTGAGCCTGCTCTAACGTATAGCCAAGATTCACCTCCATAAAATTTTTATTCCGTACATCCGGGCTCTGGGCAGGCATTTCCTGGCGTGGAATGGCAAAACGTTCCTTGGTCGTGATATGTTGTGGATCCATAATTATTTAATCTTTTAATAACAAAAGAGTTGTTTATGCAAAAAAAGCCATGCCTGCATAGCGTAAAGGCAGGAAAATCATCGTGACCGTGCTGTAAAATCTTGCAGCTGCTCTCAATCCTGCCTATTGCAGGTTGCATTTATGAGCAAATGCTTCAGCCGATTCTTTTTCTTCCAGAAGGTAGACCTTATTCCTGTCAGTAAGATTTTTAAAATCGACCAGATGAGCATCGAACTCCGGACCGTCAACACAGGCAAATTTAACCTGATTGTCCACCGAAACCCTGCACCCGCCGCACATACCGGTACCATCAACCATAATAGGATTAAGGCTGACCATGGTTTTGATCTTGTACGGACGCGTCACTTCAGCAATCGCCCTCATCATCGGAATTGGCCCGATCGCAAGCACAAAATCGATTTTCTTCCCGGAATCTATCAGCTCCTGAAGTTTCTGGGTAACAAACCCGTGAAACCCGTACGAACCATCATCAGTTGTAATGTAAGCCTCATCACTCACCGCCTTCATCTCATCCTCAAGAATAACCAGATCTTTTGACCGGGCACCATTGATGGTAATAACATAATTCCCGGCCTCCTTCAGGGCAACCGCAGTCGGATAAGCAATCGCCGTACCCACACCGCCGCCAATACTCACCGCCGTACCGAACTTCTCGATATGCGATGGAGTTCCAAGCGGGCCCACAATATCGCTCACGCTCTCACCGGCCTTCTTGGCATTCAACTCCCTAGTCGACTTGCCCATTCCCTGTACAATAAGAGTAATCGTACCTTTTTCAGGATCAGAATCAGCAATAGTCAGCGGAATTCTTTCCCCCGTTTCGCCCACCCTGATCATGACAAACTGGCCTGCTTTTCTTTTTTTAGCAATGCGAGGTGCCTCTATTTCAATTTTTTTGATATTTTCAGCTAAAAATATTGTAGAAACAATAGTATGCATTTGCTTTTCGATTTCGTATGATAATGGAGACCTTTCGGCTTTTCTGGTAAGGTGAAAAAGTCATTATAATAAGCAATGAATATCAAATAAAAAAATAAGCTTGAAATCTGCCTCTCTGGATACGGCAGTTTATTTTGTTTTTTTCCTGATCTTATAAAAAGTAGTTATGGTTTTTATAGCCGATTACGGAGCCGGAAATCTTCGTTCTGTTCTCAAAGCATTCGACTACCTTGGCATCAAGGCCGTTGTCAGCAGTGACCCCGCCAAACTTGAAGGCTATAAAAAAGTAATCCTTCCAGGAGTTGGAGCATTCGGCCATGCCATCGACACACTCAACGCATCAGGCTTCACCCAGGCAATAGCAGAGCATGTCGACAAAGGAGGCCATCTTCTCGGCATATGCCTCGGCATGCAGCTCCTCCTTACCGACAGCGAAGAAATGGGCGAACACAAAGGAATGAACCTTATTCCAGGCCATGTTCTCCACTTCAAAAGCGACACCGAAAAAATTCCCCAGATCGGCTGGAACTCAGTCGACCAGCAAAAAGAGAGTATTCTCTTCCATGGAATTCCCGACCACTCCTTCTTCTACTTTGTCCATTCATACTACTGTAAGCCACAATCACACGACGCAATAGCCGCAACAACCTGGTACGCCGGAAAAAACTTTTGTTCAGCTATAGAAAAAAATGGTATTTTTGCAGTTCAGTTTCACCCGGAAAAAAGTTCTGATGCAGGGCTTCAGATACTGAAAAACTTTGCCGGATGTTAAAAAAGACTTTTTGTTACTCCCTATGTTGATTATTCCAGCTATAGATATAAAAGACGGGAAATGTGTACGATTGACCCGTGGCGACTTCAGCCAGAAAAAAATCTACCTCGACAATCCCCTCGACATGGCAATCATCTGGCGAAAACAGAACGCCAAAATGCTGCATATTGTCGACCTCGATGCCGCCCTTACCGGAGAAATGGTCAACTTCGAAAAAATCCGGCAGATCGTCATTAACCTCGACATTCCAGTCCAGGTCGGAGGAGGCATCCGCTCTCTCGATGCCGTCAAACGCTATCTCGATATAGGCGTCGGACGCGTCGTCATAGGCTCAGCCGCCGTTACCAATCCCGATCTCATCAAAGAACTCTTAAAAACATATCGAGCCTCAAAGATTGTAGTCGGCATAGATGCCGAAAACGGCATTCCCAAAATTAAAGGGTGGACCGAAAGCAGCAGCATGAAAGACTACGAACTTGGCCTCCGGATGAAAGAAATGGGCATTGAAAGGGTCATCTACACCGACATATCCCGCGACGGCATGATGCAGGGTTTCGGATACGAAAGCACCAAAAGATTTGCCGAAAAAACCGGCATGAAAATTACCGCTTCAGGCGGCGTCACCAACTCCGGCGACTTAAAACGGCTCGACGAACTCAAATCTTGCGGCGTAGACTCTGTCATTATCGGCAAAGCCCTCTACGAAAACAACTTCCCCTGTCAGCAGTTATGGTATAATTATGAAGAGGGCATCTGCCTGGACCATAATTTCTCGACTGCCCCGTCAAAATAATTATCCCTTTTTTTCCGTTGGCAGCGGCAGTCCTCTTCTCTAACATCAAAAAAAAACAGGTGCAGAAGCAGGACACACAATTGCGCCAATACATCGAGGCTATCATTTTTGCCTCTGAAGAAGCCGTTACCCTCCAGACCATCCGGCAGGTTACCGGTTGCAGCCTCGACACCGCAGAGGTGCAGACAATTATTGACGGCCTCAATGCCCACTACGCCGAAACCGGCAGGACATTTCAAATCCACCGCATTGCCGGCGGCTACCGTTTTCTATCCAACCCCGAATTCGGCGACATCCTCAAAAAACTGCTTGCCCCGACCATCCGCAAAAGGCTTTCACACTCTCTTCTTGAAGTTCTTGCCGTTATTGCCTATAATCAGCCTGTTGCCCGGGGAGAAATTCAGCAAATCCGAGGTGTCAGCCCCGACTACGCAATCGACCGCCTTCTCCATCGAGGCTTCATAGAGGTACAAGGCAGAGCCGACACACCCGGTAAACCATTACAATATGGAACAACAAAAGAATTTTTAGATCTCTTTCACCTGTCATCACTGAAAGACCTGCCGAAACTTCGCGAAATAAAAGAAATTCTTCAAGAACACGAAGAACAGGAATACCTGACCCGGCACGACGGCAAAGAGATGCAGCCACTCGATAACTACCAGGACGAAACGATAAAAAAGAATGAAGAATAGCGATAAAAATGATGAAGTCAGAATCAACCGGTTTCTGGCATCATGCGGCATAGCATCACGGCGCGCAGCCGACCAGTATATTCTCGACGGCCGCGTCATGGTCAACGGCACCGTTGTCACCAAACCAGGCATAATGATCAGCCCCTCCCGCGACGAAGTCATCGTCGACGGCGAACGCTTTGCCCAGCCCGAGGCACGAAAAGTATACATTCTCCTCAACAAACCCCGAAACGTCATCACCACCAACAGCGACGAAAAAAACCGCGAAATGGTGCTCGACTACATCGACGTCAAAGAACGCGTCTTCCCCGTAGGCCGGCTCGACCGAAAAACAACAGGCGTCATTCTGTTAACCAACGACGGAACACTTGCACATAAATTAATGCACCCTTCGTCAAACGTAAAAAAAGAGTATATTGCGGTGCTTGCTGAAAAATTTACGCCAAATCTCCTGCAGCAGCTTACAGGAGGGATGCGTTTGAAAGACACCGGGGAAAAAGTCAGTCCCTGCAGGGCAAAACTGCTCGACGACGGCATGCAGGTACTGCTGAGCATTCATGAAGGAAAGAACCACCAGGTCCGGAGAATGTTCGAAACCCTCGGCTTTGAAGTAAAACGGCTTGAAAGAGTTGCCTATGCAGGTCTTCAAGCCGGAGAACTCCGGCGGGGCGAATGGCGATACCTGAGCCGCAACGAGGTCCAGGAACTCTACAAATTGACCGAAAGCCAATAAGCCATCCACCGGTTTTGTAAACAAACAAAACCCCAAATGGCTATGCACCACCATTTCACACCACACAAACGTCATGCACACCCAACAGTCATGACGTTTTTCTTATTCCTCACAACCCTCATCAGCCCCCAACCCCCGCTGCACGCCGACACCCAGGTACTGCAGCAGCTCTTCGACACCGCCGAATCCGAATCCAACCTTCAGCAGCTCGTCGAACTGATAGACCAACTAAAAACCAACCCGATCGACCTCAACACCGCCACCACCGACGACCTCCAGCAACTCCCATGGCTGACCGCCTACGACGCCCACGCCATTACAGCATACCGCACAAAAACAGGTAAAATCACCACCCCTCAGGAACTGCAACCCATCATCGGCACCAAAAAAACCACCGCCATAACCCCCTACATATTAATCTCCCCCGCCAACTCCCCACAGCCCACTTCCTCCCTCTCCCTCTACACCCGCCTTTTCACCGAAACTCCCCCCCGCAAAGGCATCTTAACCGGCACCTACGCCGGCGACAACTACAAACTCTCACATCACCTGCAGTACACAGCCCCCCACATCCAGGCAAGCCTCGTCCAGGACAAAGACATCGGCGAACCCGACCTGGCCGACTTTACCTCACTAAGCATACAAGCCAGCGACCTCGGCATCATAAAAAATGCCGTCATCGGCAACTACCGCCTCAACTTCGGCCAGGGCCTCCTCATCGGCCAAAGCCGCTACTTCGCAAAAGGGGCCGACCCCATCAAAAGCGTCCAGCTCTGGTCCAAACAATTATCCACCTACACATCAAGTTCCGAAACCGGCTTTCTCCAGGGAGCCGCCACCACACTCAACCTCTCCCCCTTCGAAATAACCACATTCTACTCACTCAACCACCTCGACGCCATCATCAACAAAACCACCGGCCAGATCACCAGCTTCGATACATCCGGCAACCACCGCACCCAACTCGAAATAAGCCGAAAAGACAACCTCCAGCAAACCCTGACCGGCGCCAACCTCCTCTACCACTACAAAACCGACAACATAACCAGCAAACTCGGAGCCACCCTCCTCTACTACAACAACTCCCAACCCCTGGTACTCTCAACCCTCAGCACTCAGAACTCAGCACTATACAGCCTCGAAACCGAGTCTTCCCTCGGCCCCATAACTATCTTCGCCGAAGCCGCATTCTCCGAAAACCCGAACGACGCCTCCTGGACCGCCGCCGCCGAATACGAAATTGTCCACGGAGTCAGCACCATTGCCTCACTCCGCCGCTACGGAACCAGCTACTACTCACCCTTTGCAGGCGCCTTCGCCGAAAGGGGATCAGGAGCATCAAACGAACAAGGCGACTACGTAGGCATCAAAGCAGCACTCAGCGACCGGATTTCACTCGGCGCCTACTACGACGTATTCCTCTTCCCCCTGCTCGACGACCACTGCCCATACCCCTCAAAAGGCAACGACATCCGACTGTTCATGACATGGAAACAATCACCCCTCATAACCTGGAATCTCGAAATGCAGCACAAATACAAAGAAGTACAGTCAAACCAGGGCACCTCCTCCACCCCCCTCTGGACCGCACTCCCGCAAATCAGCACCCGCAGCAGGCTCGATTGCGACATCAACCTCTCCCGGCGCACTCACCTGAGAACCCGCGGAGAAGTAAAAAAATTAATTGATAAATATCTTACCGGCGACACACCCGGCACAGGATGGCTCTTCTACCAGCAGGCAGGCTGCAATACAGGCAAATTCAGCATCAAAGGACGCTTCACCCTCTTCAACACCGACGACTACGACGCCGCCCTCTACGCCTACGAAGACGACCTCCCCCTCACCTCAACCCTCGCACTCTGCAACGGACACGGCAAATCACTTTTTCTCCTCGCCTCATGGCAGCTCCTGCAGCAGCTCACCCTCGCCGCCCGATACGAAATAACATGGTACTCCGACAGAACCGTATACAGCAGCGGCAACGACGAACGCGCAACCAGCTCCCCGGGCACATTCCACCTCGGCTGCGCACTCACCTTCTAAACCCGGCCAGGGCAGGGGAGAGAGGAGGGGGAAAGGGGAGCTCAACGGCTCCCCGCCGCCCTCAACACCCTGTCCCTGATAGCTCTTCCAATCCCCGCATCAGCAGGCAGCTCACAATAAATCACCCTTATCTTCCGGGCATCACAATACCGGAAAAAACTGAAAAGCTCCCGCCCATACTCCTCCAGATCAACACAAACCCTGAACAAAGAAACCCCCTCAGGAGGCACCGAAAGCCCTATATAAGCCGAACCAGACTCAACGGCCGCCCTCTCATTGGCACAAACAGGAAAAATCGCAGCCTTAGGAGCATAATGCGGATACTTCAACCCAGGACTCTTCGGTGCCCCCCCCTCACCCTTTGCAGCATACACAACAACATCAGGCAAAACACCCTGCAGCACTTCCAAAGAAATGGCGCCAGCCCGCAACAGCACCGGCACAGAACCCGAACAATCCACAATAGTCGACTCAAGCCCGATATCACTTGGCTCACCCCGAAGCACACACTCAATCTTCCCGTCAAGATCCTCATACACCGCCTCCCAGCTCGTAGCACTCGGCAGCCCCGAAAGATTAGCCGACGGAGCAGCCACCGGGCAGCAGCACCGACTCAAAAACTCCCGCGCAACCCTGTTCGACGGCCACCGCACCCCCACAGTATCAAGCCCAGCCGTAACAGAATAAGGCACCCCACAACTCTTCTTCAACACAAGCGTCAACGGCCCCGGAAAAAACCGGTCAATCAGCACCCGGGCATCCGCGTTGATCTCCCGGGCAACCTCACCCAACTGCTCAACCGAGTGAATATGAACAATCAAAGGATTATCCCCCGGCCGCCCCTTCGCACAAAAAACCTTATCAACAGCCTCAGCACAGCAAATCCCCGCACCAAGCCCGTACACCGTCTCTGTAGGAAAAGCAACCACCCCCCCCGAATTAAGAAAATCCGCGGCAATCCCGGCTGAATCAGTTACAATAGTCTGCATTATCAATCACAAAAAACATCTACCGGCAAATAGAAAGCAACGGAATCTGATCAGGCATCAAAAGAAAATAACAAAGCATCCCCACCGACGCGCTCACAACCGGAATAGAAAGATTATCATCAACCTTAAAACTCCCGACACGCACCATCAACGCCTCAGTAACCGTAGCCGCTGCAGCCATAACAAAACCAACAAACACATTAAGCTCCGGCACCACCGCAACAACAACCAGCGACGACGCAAAAAAAGCAACACTCCCCTCCACACTCTTCTCCCCAAACCGATGCTTCCCAAACGCCTTCCCCACAATCGCCGCAAACGTATCCGAAACAGAAACCATCGAAAACGCCGCAATCACAATAATCTTAGGAAAAAACAGCACCAGAATCAGCGCCCCCAACGTAATATGAGTAGCCCCATTCAAATAAGGCCTCTTCTCCAGCTCATGCGTCCTCAACATCGCATCAAAAGTACTATGATACCAGCTCCCGACCGGCGGATAAAAATTCTTCAACAAATCCACCAGAAAAAACCCCAAAAAAATCGGCACCAGCAGCAACAAAGCAATCTCCCTGCTGATAAAGTAATAAATCACCGGAATCGACAAAGACGAAAGATGAATAACCTTCCTCGCCACCTCATACCGCAACCGCAACCGATCATATCTCCTCATAAAAAAAAAGTCTAAATCCCCCCCAAAACCCCAATATACAACTAGGGGACGACATTCATAACGTACAGTTTTCCCCCCCAACCCGGGAACGCCGAGCCCCAGCTCGGCATAAACACCAAAAAATTTCAGGAACTGCAACTAGGGGAGCAACTAGGGGACGACATTCATAACGTACAGTTTCCCCCTCTCATCCCTATCTACGACTCAGCACTCAGAACTATCCCTCGCTCTTTCAAACCATATTCAAAACACGTATGTTAACAAACACCCTAAACCCGCTTCAAGAAAACAAAAATGACCACAGAAAAACTAAGAGTAGCAGCAATTGACCTCGGCACCAACTCCTTCCACATGATCATCGTCGAAGAGAGCAGGGGCAAGGGCATTATAGAGATAGACCGTGTCAAAAACATGATTTGCATCGGCCGCGGCAGCATTTCAACAAAAATGCTCGATCAAGAGGCAATGCAATCCGGTATTGCCGCCCTGAAAAACTTTCTTGTTCTTGCCGCCCACCACGGCGTCAAACCCGAAAACGTCATCGCATTTGCAACCAGTGCCATCCGCGAAGCCAAAAATCGTCTCGAATTTCTCCGCATGATCAAAGACGAAACCGGCCTCAAAGTCAGGGTCATATCCGGCAGGGAAGAGGCCGAATTCATCTACTACGGAGTACGCAACGCCGTTAAAATCGGAAAAACCTTCGACCTCCTCTTCGATATCGGCGGTGGCTCGGTCGAATTTATCATTGCAAACAACAAAGGCGTACAACTCCTCGAAAGCCGTAAAATCGGCGTCGCCCGAATGCACGAACGATTCGTCTTCACAGACCCCATTGCCCGCTCCGACATCAAAATGCTCGAACAGTTCTTTTCCGCAGAGATGGTCACCGCCATTGCAAAAGCATCCGCTTTAAAGGTAACACGGGCAATCGCCTCCTCCGGCACCGCCCAGAATATCGCCCGCATGATCAGCTCAATGCAAGGCCGCTCCACCAAAGCCTCCCTCAACAACAGCATTTTTACCCGCAAAGAGTTTGACGCCCTCTATATGACCTTAATCCCTCAAAGCTCACTCGAGCGCAGGCAATGTACCGGCCTTGACGCAAACAGGGTCGATCTGATCATCCCCGGCCTGATTCTTATCGATATGATATTCCGGCTATTCAACCTCAACGAAATCGTTGTCTCCGACTACTCCCTGCGCGAAGGCATGGTGCTTCACAATCTCAAGCAGCGCGTTAACTCAACAACCGCGAACAATCATGACCTTGAGCTCGACATCCGCAAAGAAAGCGTCTATGAACTCGGCTGTCGCTGCGACTGGAACAGCAAACACGCAGAGCATGTCGCCGGTCTCTCCCTGCAGCTCTTCGACAGCCTGGCCCCCCTGCACCAGCTTCAGGAACCCTATCGCGAACTGCTCGAATGTGCCGCACTTCTCCACAACATCGGCTCATTCATATCCATCTCCTCACACCACAAACACAGTCAATACATCATCCTGAACGGCGAACTTCGCGGCTTCTCCCCGACTGAAATCGAAATCATCGCCCATGTAGCCCGCTACCACCGCAAATCCCCCCCCACCGACAAACACGCGGCATACGCACTTCTAAAACCAACCCACAAACGGGCCGTCGACGTACTCTCAGGCATTCTCCGTCTGGCCAACGGCCTCGAACGCGGCCACCGCCAAAACATCCAGAACATAAACGTTACCCTGAAAGGAAATGTCATAACCCTCCTCCTCAAACCGCTCTACGAACCCGACATTGAAATCTGGGCAGCCGAACAGCTCAAATCATGGATAGAAACAGTCCTGCAAAAAATAATCATCATTCAAGCTGCCTGACATGGCTCAATCGGCAAAAACAGCCCCCCCCGCCGAACCACTTTCCCGGCAAGGTTCACTCTGGTTCGAATCAGCCTTCTGCAGGGGGTATAACGGCGAAGCACTGCTCTTTTCAGACCCTGAGGAGGTACTCATCCTCACCACACTCTCCGGCCTCAAACAATATTTCCAAACGCTCGACCAAAAACTCGCCCAGGGGCACTACCTCGCCGGATGGCTCAGTTACGAAGCCGGATACGGCTTTGAACCGGCTCTCTTTTCCTCTAATTACACCCGGTCACCACTTGCCTGGTTCGGCGTATACAAAAAACCCGGACTCTATTCACAAAGCGAAGTCCAGCAGCTCT
Source organism: Chlorobiaceae bacterium (assembly GCA_037143555.1). GTDB lineage: Bacteria > Bacteroidota > Chlorobiia > Chlorobiales > Chlorobiaceae > Chlorobium. Next base: position 1,514 of record JBAWYL010000001.1, on the reverse strand, counting down.
TCTCCGCAACTGCACCGGCCACCCCTGGTCCAATCACCTTCAACCTCACCCCAAACCAGTACGAAGAAAAAATCAGGACAATCAAAGCCGAAATCGCCGCCGGCAATCTCTACCAGGTCAACTTCACCGGTCGCAGCCGCTTCACCTACAGCGGCCCCCCATCAGCTCTCTATGCTGCCTTGAGAAGCACGCAACCCTCATCATACAGCGCTTTCCTCAACACCGGCCCCCACACCATCCTCTCCTTTTCCCCCGAGCTCTTTTTTGCCAAACGCGGCCCGGTCATCGAAACAATGCCCATGAAAGGCACCGCCCCGCGCGGTCGAAGCGATCACGAAGACCTTCATCTAAAAGACGGCCTCACCCGATGCCAGAAAAACCTCGCCGAAAACCTTATGATTGTCGACCTCCTGCGCAACGACCTTGGCCGCATCTGCAAACCCGGCTCAATCATCGCCGAAAAATTATTCACCATCCAGACCTACCCCACCCTTCACCAGATGGTCTCAACAATCAAAGGCGAACAGCGCGAAAACATCAGCTTATATGACCTGTTCAAGGCCCTCTATCCCTCCGGCTCAATAACAGGAGCCCCCAAAATAAAAGCAATGAAACTCATCCAAACCCTTGAACCCGAACCAAGAGGCATCTACACCGGCACAATCGGCTTCATCACCCCCGCTCGCGACATGCTCTTCAACGTCGCAATCAGGACAATTGAAATCTCTCAAGGCAAAGCAATCTACGGCACGGGCAGCGGCATCGTCTGGGACTCCGACCCGCACGACGAGTACCGGGAATGCCAGCTCAAAACCAAAATTCTAACCGAAACTGCCACCCCGCCTGTACAACTCTTCGAAAGCATCCTCTGGGCAGGCAGCTTCATCTGGCTTCAGGAACACCTCAGCCGCCTCTCCACATCAGCCCGCTCATTAGGCTATCCTTTCAGCCACAAAGAAGCCACCCTCCTCCTGATGCAGCTCGAAGAAGAGCTTCGCCAACAGAGCACCACCCGCTTCAAAGTCAAGCTAACCCTCTCACCCAAAGGCACATTTACCCTCACCCGTCAACCCATCGAGGTCCAGAATCCAAACATCCCCGCACGCCTCTGCCTCGCAACCCAAAAAACCGACTCCTCACAACCCCATCTCTACCACAAAACCACCGCCCGCGACCTCTACGACCGCTCCTACACCACCGCACGCCAAAACGGCTACGACGAAATCCTCTTTCTCAACGAACGCGACGAACTCACCGAAGGCGCCATAAGCAACCTCATTATCAGCAAAAACGGCCACCTCTACACCCCCCCCCTCACTTCCGGCCTCCTCAACGGCATATTCCGCCAATACCTCCTCAAAACCCGCCCCTTCGCACACCAAAAAACCCTCACCCTTCAAGATCTCCTCACCGCCGACACCATCTACATAGCAAACTCCGTCCGAGGCCTCCGCAAAGCCATCCTCCCCCCCCCTCTTTCCTTATAACTCCTATAACTCCCATAAGTCCCATTA